>NZ_ATGG01000016.1 GCF_000413855.1 Acinetobacter gyllenbergii CIP 110306 = MTCC 11365
CCTTTTACACCCTGTGCACCTTGAGCTCCTGTCGCTCCGATATCTCCTTTATCACCCTTATCGCCTTTGTCTCCTTGGACACCTTGTGCTCCTGTAGCACCAGTATCACCTTTTACGCCCTGTGCGCCTTGAGCACCTGCCGCTCCGATATCTCCTTTATCACCCTTATCGCCTTTATCTCCTTGGACACCTTGCGCCCCTGTAGCACCAGTATCGCCTTTTACACCCTGTGCACCTTGAACTCCGACATCCCCTTTATCACCTTTATCACCTTTATCACCTTGTGCTCCTGTTGCACCAGTATCACCTTTTACACCCTGCGCCCCTGTAGCACCAGTATCGCCTTTTACACCCTGTGCACCTTGAGCTCCGACATCTCCTTTGTCACCTTTGTCTCCTTGGACACCTTGTGCTCCTGTAGCACCAGTATCACCTTTTACACCCTGTGCACCTTGAGCTCCGACATCTCCTTTATCACCCTTGTCACCTTTATCTCCCTTATCGCCTTTAAGTGAGGTTAGCCATTGGCTTTGGGTACCGACATATCCACCAGCGACTGCTAATTCATAAGCACTTTTACCATCTGCACCAGCCCCAGTCGGTATTGCATCAATCTGACTTTGTAAACTAGTCAACTTCGTATTGACTGCAGTAAAAGCACTCCCAATATTGCTATAATTAGACCCTTGAATCGTATATGTTGGTCCTGAAAAAACGCCATTATTAAAACCAGCGCCTCCTCCAAAAACACTTGCTAGCGAATTTAATTGCCCGAAGTTAACCGCATCATTTGCAGACGTTCCATTTGTTAAATTTGTAATTTTATTATTATTAAAAGAAATCGTTCCGTTACCCGCCGATCCACTTAAAGAACCTTTAGAAGTAATACCTCCTGCTCCAACTTTTAGCGTATCGGCATTGACTGTGACATCAAAATCATCATTTACTATTTTGTCGTCAGAAATTGGTGAATTGTTATAACAATTGATGGCTCCCCAATATTGCTGACTCACAATAGAATTTCCGTGCGTTGTAGCAGCAATCCCTGGATTAGTATTTGCACCTTTTGCGCCACATGTGATCACTTGTTCCGCAAAAACCTGCTGAGTTATTAACGTTGATATGCAAACCCCTAGAGCAATAACAATTGGTTTTAAGCGCAATGTTTCTTGAGGTTTATCATTTTTGAAAGTTTGAGAATCTTTTCTTACATGACCTATTCGACTTGTTTTATGTTCACTGGTTGCATTTTCAGAAACAACAACCACACACCCTAGAGATCTACTCCAAATTTTTTTAAAGATAGTATTCATATTATTCCCTTCATTTTGTGAATATAACCACATAAATTAGAGAACATTTTTCGCACAAATGAATCATTGAAATTTGGTAGAAAAATTAAAAAAACTTCAAAAAAATCGTCTAAATAACAAATTTCAATGATGTCAAAACATCTTAATTTATCTTTAATAACTCAACGCTACGGAGCAACTTTTTTTTAACAACGATAGATAAAAAGGATTCAAAATGGAAACTACAAGTCAATTAAGCAAACGCGAATGCCAGATTTTTTTAAATGTTGGTACATGGCTATCGTATTAAAGAAATAGCGAAAAAAATTCATATCAGTGAACGAACCGTTACCACGCATCAAGAAAATATTTATCAAAAGCTTAATATCCACCATCGCGCCAGTTTAATTCAGTTTTCCCCCTACTATTCTGAATTTCTAACTACCCTCTCACCAAGAGAACACACTATTGCTCAGCTCTTAGCTCAAGATCTTTGTAGTACAGACATTTCACTACGATTAAATCTAAGCATAGAAACGATCTACAGCTACAGAAAATCAATCAACCGAAAATATAAGTGCATTCAAATAAAATACGATGTTTTGGGGATATTCACCCTAGAAGAATGCCATTAAATTAAAACTACAAAAACATCAACAACATGTCTTAAAAACTAAAAGGGGAGAAATATGAGCGCCGACCCATATCTTGGTGAAATTATACTCGTTCCATACAACTTCGTCCCAAGAGGATGGGCTGCATGTAATGGACAACTATTACCAATTGCTCAAAATCAAGCGCTATTTAGCTTATTAGGTACGACTTATGGGGGGAATGGGGTGAGCAATTTCGCCCTACCAAACCTAGGTGGTCGTTTCGCACTTGGAGTAAATAGTAATTTTCAAATTGGCCAAACAGCTGGTAGTCAAACCACGACTCTAACCCTCAATAATTTGCCTGCACATAATCACCTTATTGCAGCTCAAAATATTAATTCGACAGTATCCTTAACACCACAAGCAAGCGGACTCGGTGGAAGCAGCAGTGATCCAAGCAATGCTGTTTGGGCAAATGCCAATGATTCAAGTACAGGGAGTGTATATGACACTTTTACTCAAAGTACAAACTCATTGGTGAATATGAAGACAGTCGCTGGAACAGCTCAAGTCTCCCTACCACAACAAACCACATCATTCACAGGGGCTAACCAACCTGTTGATATTACCAATCCTTATTTGGCTTTGTACTACATCATCAGTTTAGAAGGTATCTACCCTTCTCGCCAATAAAACAATTTAAAGACATCGATTTTCAATCTTAATGCGATCTCATCTGGTCGCATTAGGATTTGTTGTGGACACCAGAAACCACAAAAAATGGGGCGAATTTTGGAAAAACCATCTAAGTATGAGCGATCACTTTTATAAATATTAAAGGAAGTAAAAATCTTGAGCGGATGTCAATGTGCCCTACAAGTAGTACCAGACTATACAAAAGTTGGCTTTAATGGTGAAGGTAGCGATAAATAACAATGATCTGCTATTAAATCAACGAATACGATTGAGTCAGTACAAAACCAACTGCGTAGTACAAATGTAGCGGCATTAGGCCCCAGCGCATGTATCCATACTTCTTATCGCCATGGAGATGTATGCTTTGACTTTCCTATCTTTGGAAATGTTTGTGTAAGTATCGCTATTACTTAGTACTCCCGTAAGTGCCAGTTAATGTGTCTGTGGTGATGCTTGTACCACATGGGGCGTTCCAACTGGTCTCAAAATTATGCTCTATGTAAATGATCAGCCGCTTTAGAGTGCAACAGTCGCTAAAATCTGCTAATAAGCATATGACGGTCATATTCAAAACAGGCTTAATATTAATTAGGCCTAATTCTAAAATTATAAAGATATTTTTTAAAAACTATTTAAAGAATCTAAACACTTAAAATTATTTAACAATAATGATAGAAAATAAATATTTCACGCTTATAATCATAATTATTTTTAAAAAAAGAAAATATTATGATCTCACAAGCAAGGGCAATAGAAAACTCCTTAGAGACACACGCTTCCAGTTTTATACCGTCTGCACCGGTATTAATTGCTGAAGACGATAAAATAATTAAAAAACGATTAAAAAACATATTAACAGAGCTTAATTATAAAAATAATGATTTGATTTTTTCAGAAAGCCTCCATCACTCCTTATTAATTGCACAAAATCAAAATATCTCTTTTGCATTAGTCAATTTAAGTTTATCCGATGGAGATGGAACGAAATTAATAAAAAAATTAAGACAAAAGAACACCACTATTCCAATTTTAGTTATCTCAGCATTGAACACGAAAGAGGCTGTTTTAAAGGCAATACAAGCTGGTGCAACAGGTTACCTGCTTAAAGAGCGTGATGATTTCGAAGTGCTAATGTCGATTAAACAAATTTTAAAAGGGGGACTACCAATCGATCCCTTTTTAATTCAAATGATTTTATCAACAGAAATTAAACCCTCACCTACAAGATCAAATATGACGGAAACTCTTTCTGCTAGAGAGTTAGAAATTTTAGAACTTGTAACACAAGGCTTAAATAATCAAGATATTGCAAACTCACTTAGATTATCACGTTACACCATTGAATCTCACTTGCGTAATATTTATGGAAAACTTTCTGTAGACAGTCGCTCAAAAGCAATTAATATTGCTTATTCATTAGGTTTGTTTTAACGAAAAACAATTAAGAAAAATAAAAATAAAAAAATAATTAAAAACAAAATAATTCAACAATTAAAATAAAAAAGGGCGTCAATTTGATAAAATCAATCGCCCCAACTCAAACATTAATATCAGACATCTAAAATGATCAACTAAAAATTTAGCGCATAACCAAAACACAGATAAATACTATTGTACTGTTGCCGTTAATTTAATCTGATTATTATTAGACACCATATCCATTTTTTGAATACTGATGCCTGCTTGTGACAGTTGCATCAAAAAGTTAGCCAATACCGCATAGTTTTGATGTTCAGCCACCAGCTGGATTTGTTCTCCATTTTGTTGCGAAGACACAGCCAAACCTTGTTGTTGTGCAGTACGTTGAATTTTATCCGCTACAGTTAAACCTGAATCGCCAGCAGGTTTCATGGTCGCCGCATTACTCTGCATCCACACGGTAATATCTTTTAAATCGTTTAAACGCTTCTGTTGCTTATCTGCCAAGGCATGCATTTGCCACAAAGAAAAGCCAATGACAGCAACAATCACAAAAATTGTGGTAAAAATTACCATTACCCGTTCTCGAACAGATAAACTTTGTAGATATTCATTTAATGCTTCAACTTTCTGATCGAAGCTGTTTTGTAATCGAGTAAATGCTTTCATTATTTTACTTTCACCACCCCGATCGCCCCAACACTATCCGCCTGCACATTACCGAGCTCGGCTTGGAAACCCTGTTGGTTTAATTGTTGCGTTAATCCTTGTAAATCGTCTGCAGATTTTGCTTTAAGTGACATTGCCAAAGTCGAAGCATCATAACTCACCTGTTGCGCAACAATTTGTTTTTGCATCAAGATTGGACCGACACGGCTTAATAATGAAAGTGCTTGTGTATCACCTAACTGACTCATCCGCAGTTGCGCTTCAAACGAGCTTTTCAGGTTTTGCTCAGTCACTCGTATATTTTCACCAAACCAAGCTTTATATTGCTCAATCGCTTGAGTTGCAGTTTGATCAGCCACTTTTTTCAGCTTTGACCAACGTAGAGCGTCATACCCCAGTTGTACGATAATCACGGCCAATAATACGACTGCAGCAGCCTTCCAATAACCTGACCATTGCGTTTCTGCATTTTTTGCTTTGGGTAAAACATTAAAAGGATGCTGTTTCGGTCTTAATAACGGCGCGAATTGATAACTGAATTCAGTACGCTGATCTTTGCTCGATGCCGTCGCCAAACTTTCTAACTGCCCTACATTTAAATTCGCAAATTTATATTGTGTTTCTGCAGTTTGAAACTCAAGATATAAGGCGAGGTCATCCACCGAGTTTCCTGACCAGACATTTTCTCTCACCAATAAATGATCATAAAGATTGAGCAGTACTACTTGATCCTGCTCTGGCTCAGGTGCAATCAAAAAGTCAGGTAAGAATGCTGTTATCTGGATCGGCAAAAGACTGAGTGCATGTTGCCATGTTTCAATCGAATATTGTGCGACACCCAAGATGTTAAGCTGATCATTTTGAAAATGATGAACCACTTTCATTTGATCAATTGGCAGGGTCACAAACTCTTCCAAGAGGTATTTAACACCTTCCTGTCCCAATTGTTTGTAATGCACTTTGGTCATAGGTTGTTGTAATAATTGTGCATTTCGGCTTGGAAAATAAACCACAGCCTCTTTTCCATGATGCTCTTGCAAGTCCTGAATCAACTGTTCAAGACTTTGTGCCTGCAACCAATTTTCCCCTGCCGACCAATACCATGTTCCATTGGTTTCGGGCATCCATAAATACAGCATCGGTGTTCAGTACCCTTATCCTATTGAGGATAGATAAAATTATAATGTTGGTGTAAAACGATTCTTTTGCGTCGATAAGCCATTCGCAATCACCGCTTGATCATAAATACGTGCTTCGGCCAATGCAAATGGATTAAAATTTTCATGAGTCAATTGTTCTGCAATATGCGCCACAACATTCATATGACAAACCACTGCAATTGACTCATAGGGTAATTTTGACAACCATTCGATTGCATCTTTGGCATCATCATCGGGTTTAATCTTATCGCAAATTAGCACAGGAATACCGTGAAAATGTGCTTTGATGTGAGCCAAAGTTTCCTGAGCACGTAATAGAGGACTCACCACAAAGATTTCAGGTTGAATCACATCCATTAAGAAGTGTCCTGTTTGCTCAGCTTGTTGATGTCCACGCACTGTTAATGGACGCTGCATATCATTTCCATTAATAGCTGGAGATGCTTCACCGTGACGAACTAAAGTTAACTGCATAAAACGACCTTATTTTTTATTCCTATATCATAACCAAGATTGATGACAGTTTTTTGATTAGACTTCTTGATGCGGTAAAACAAATTCCACATCACTGCGATGCCCATTTTTCATCAAAGACAATGCAATGGTCATTGGCGGTGCACCTTCAAAAATCACATCATACAATGCATTGGTAATCGGCATATACACATCCAGTTCTTCGGCTTTGGTTCGCACCTGAACAATGGTATTAATCCCTTCTGCCGTCTGACCAAGCTCTTTGGTCGCTTGATCTAGGGTTTTCCCAGAGCCTAACGCAAAACCAATTTGATAATTACGACTTAGTGGGCTGTTACAGGTGGCAAATAAATCACCGACACCAGACAGACCGAGGAAAGTCAAAGGATTAGCCCCCTGCTTCACCGCAAAACGGCTCATTTCTGCCAAAGCACGGGTCAAAATCATGCTCTTGGTATTTTCACCAATCTTATACGCACCGCCCATACCCATGGCAACTGCATAAATATTTTTTAATGCACCACCCAATTCAACACCATGTACATCATCACTACCAAATACGCGGAATAATGCACTGTGCAGCGCGTGTTGAACGGCATAACGGACTAACTCCGACTCACTGGCAATCACCGTCCCAGATGGCATGCCTGCCATGATTTCTTTGGCAAGGTTTGGACCTGATAGTACCCCATAAGGCACTTCTGGTAATTCAGTGCGAATGATATCACTCATAAAACTAAAGGTTTTTGCTTCAATCCCTTTAGTCAATGAAACGACTGCTTGTGAGCTAATAAACGGTGCAATTTGTTTTAATACATCACGGAATGAATGACTTGGAATCGCAACCAGAATAATGTCACGATCACGCACAGCAAGCTCTAAATCGGCAACCGCACGTAACCCCTGTTCCAATGGATAATCAGGTAAATAACGTTTATTGATATGCGTTTGATTAATTTCTTCGGCAACAGCAGCGTCACGAATCCAAATCATGGTATCGCAGCCATTTCTGGTCGCTAAATTTGCCATGGCCGTACCAAAACTACCACCACCTAAGACGGTAATTCTTAATGCTGTTTTCTGATCTACGGCAACTGGCTCGACCAAATCGCTAAAATTTAACTCTGACATTTTTTATCCTGAAACGAATTTCTTTCTTTAATAAATGGCTGAAAAAGCTTAGCTCGCTTGCCATTCTTTTACAAAATCTTGGCTACTTATTTCTGCTCTTGGTGCAATCGCTTTAGCTGCCGTACCAATATAAATAATCCCTGAAATTAAATCCTGTTGTTTCAAACCTAACTGCTGTTTTAGCCAATTCGATTCAACCACAGCACCAGAACGCCACATTGTTGCAAAACCTTGTGCTTGTAATGACAGCAAGAAGTTTTGAATTGCCGCACCCGTACTTAAGATCTGTTCAAAATGCGGAACCTTAGGATGATCTTGAATCGTTGTTAAAGCTAAAACCAATAATGGTGCACGGAAAGGATGCTGTTTAACTCGATCAAGCTGCGCTGGATCAACTTCACCCAAGTCAGCCAAAGCTTTAGCTAAATGCTCACCAAAAGCCGCACGCTGTTCAGGTGTAATAATCACGAAACGGGTTGGTTTCAAACGATGATGATCAGGCGCAGTCAGTGCTGCCTGCACTGCTTTTTCGAGTTGTTCTGTATTTGGCGCTGGCTCAATAAGTTGTCCAATAGATTGACGTTGATGAATATTTTGATGAATTGTCTCTATATTTGAGTCCGTCATTGAAATGAATCTAACTAACACAAGGATGGCGCTAGATTAGCATAATCTGAATGATTTCCACTATGCTTTCTTCGTGCTTGTATCAAGTGTATTTATGGATTTTGGTAGCTAAATTGAAAATACTATTAATGCTAAATCCATCATTCATCTGAAAAAATTAACAGAGTCCCTGCATAAACTGTACAGAACCTGCAAAAGCGCTCAGAATTTCTGTGTTCAAATAATACAATTAAACAGCAACTTGAGAAAAACATGAAAAAAACTTTCATCATGAGTTTACTGGGTGGTTTAACCCTTGGTTTAACAGCGTGTGCATCAACACCAACTAACACATTGGCGATCCAGAAAGAAAATAATCAATATGAAGTGACTGGTATTGGTAAAACCAGCTTAATTGCGAAAAATAATGCAGTTACTGCTGCTCAGAAAACCTGTACCCGTAACACCTCCCCAGTCGTTGTAGATGAAAAAACTGCATACCAAGGGGTATTAAAAGGTGTTGTCGATGAACAAACAGGTAAAATGGTTGAGGCAGCAGCAGGCGTAATTGGTACGATTACTGGTAAAAATGCCTCTTTAGCAAAAGATGATGATTATCAAACGACCTTGACTTTCTACTGTAAAGCCAACGCGTAAACACAAAAAAGCCGATGTAGATACATCAGCTTTTTTGTGCTTTGTCACTTAGTGCGCTTCGCTCGCAGCGACTTCAGATGCTGCACCTTGCTCTGCAACATCAGTATTGTTTTCATCTAAATTCGGTTTATCAATCGCATCAATTGCAGCTTGTTGCTCTGGAGTCGTTTGTGTTGTTACAGCAGAAGCTGCTTGATCTTGCTGTTCAGCATTTTTCACTTCTTCTTTCTTTGCACATGCAGTCAGCATAATTGGAGCAATAATAAGAGCGGCAAGGGTTAATTTAAATTTCATCACGGCTTTCCACAGTTACTTGGTTAACTTATGACAAGCATATTTCAGATATATGACATTTTGATGACGACAACGTTGTACAAAAGTAAAAAGAGCCGATAAACATCGACTCTTTTTGAAATATCTTTTGACTAATCAATTCATTGAAACTTGATTATGCACGCTCAAGAAGAACTGCAACAGCAGGTAAAGTTTTGCCTTCTACGAACTCCAAGAATGCACCACCACCTGTTGAGATATAACCAATTTGATCAGCAACTTGATATTTATCAATCGCAGCAAGCGTATCACCACCACCCGCAATTGAGAAACCAGCAGATTCAGCAATTGCCAATGAAAGTGTTTTAGTCCCTTCACCGAATTGATCTACCTCAAATACACCCACTGGGCCATTCCAAAGAATGGTTTTTGACGTTTTTAAGATCTCTGCAAATGCTTTGGCAGTTTCAGGACCAACATCCAAGATCATATCGGTATCAGTTACATCAGCAACGTTTTTCACCACAGCTTGAGCGTTTGCCAATGAACCCAAGAAGTCTTCAAAGTTGATTTGGCTTGCATCAGCAACCACAACATCTGTTGGCAATGGAACACTTACTTTTGCAGCAATTTGTTTTGCCGTTTCGACCAAATCAGCTTCATAGAGTGATTTACCAACGTTATAACCTGCTGCTGCAAGGAAAGTATTGGCAATACCACCACCAACAATGAGTTGATCACAGATGCTAGACAATGAATTTAAGACGTCAAGTTTAGTTGATACTTTAGAACCTGCAACAATCGCAACCATTGGTTTTTCTGGGGTTTGCATTGCACGACCAAGTGCATCTAGCTCAGCAGCCAATAAAGGACCTGCTGCTGCAATTGGTGCAAAACGTGCTGCGCCTTCAGTTGAAGCTTCTGCACGATGCGCCGTACCAAATGCATCCATCACGAATACATCACATAAAGCTGCATATTTTTTTGCAAGTTCTTGGTTATTTTTCTTTTCACCATGGTTGAAACGAACGTTTTCAAGTAAAACCACTTGACCCGCAGCAACTTCAACGCCATCTAAATAATCTGTGAATAATTTTACATCTTGACCTAATGCTTTACTTAAATAAGCAGCTACAGGTGCAAGTGATTGTTCTGGCTTTGGCTCACCTTCTACAGGACGACCCAAATGAGAAAATACCATCACTGCCGCGCCTTTTTCTAAAGCCGCTTTAATTGTAGGCAATGCTGCACGTAAACGTGCATCACTGGTAATTTCCCCATTTTTTACAGGAACGTTTAAGTCTTCACGAATAAGGACACGTTTACCTGCTAAATCAAGATCAGTCATGCGCTGAAAATTCATGGATGGCTCTCTAGTTGATTTTAAAAACGGCGTAATTTTAAATGATTCTCTGAAATAAAGGTGAGTTTTTTTGCAGAAAAGCTGCCGAAAGCTTCAGATTTGATTATGATAATCGGGATCACTAAATTTTTATATTATTATGTCTATTCATCCAGATCCTAAAATTAATCGTTTAAACGTCCTTGGCGAACCTTTAGCCAGCTGTTGTTATGACCCAATCACAGGGTATTTTCGTAATGGTTTTTGTCACACGGCGGTCTCCGATCTTGGTCAGCACACCATGTGCGCGCAAATGACTTCTGAGTTTTTAAATTTCTCACAAAAAGTCGGCAATGACCTGATCACCCCCTTACCTGAAGTGGGCTTTCCAGGGCTTAAACCAGGTGATTTCTGGTGTATCTGTGTGACCCGTTGGGTTGAGGCTTATCAGGCGGGACAAGCGCCACCGATTAAATTGAATGCTTGCCACAATGCCGTTCTACATTATGTTCCTTTGAATATTCTTGTGGAATACGCGGTCTAATGTACCAACCTGAACTAATTTTGGCTTCAAGCAGTCAAACCCGTAAAGATCTGATGGATCGTTTAAGGCTCGATTATCGCTGTATTTCACCTGATATTGATGAGTCAGCAGATGGTGAAGTACATGCCGATGATTTAGCCAAGCGACTGGCCTATGAAAAAGCCCGTGTCATTGCGCAACAACATCCTGATGCGATTGTGATTGGTTCAGACCAAGTGGCTTGGCGTGAACATGCCCCCTATGATTTTATTGGTAAACCTTTAAGCCTTGAAAATGCTATTCAGCAATTACAAGCCAATTCGAGTCAAACCGTATTTTTTAGTACCGCACTCAGTGTTCAACATTTGCAATCTGGCTTTGAAACCACACTGGTTGAGCATTACCAAGTCAAATTTCGTCAGCTGACATTGGCTGAAATTGAGCGTTATATTGCAATTGATCAACCCTTGCATTGTGCGGGCAGCTTTAAATGTGAAAGCTTGGGGATTAGCTTATTTGAAAAAATGGTTGGTGATGATCAAACCACCTTGATGGGCTTACCCATGATTCAACTGTGTAAGATCTTACGTCAGTTTGGAATAAGTGCGCCTTAACAAACACCCTGACCTAAACTTAATTTAGATCAGGGTCAATCATTATTCCTCAACCACGGTGACTCTTTTTGGTAAAGCAAACCAAATAAAAATCGACAGAATCAAGAACAATAATGCAGCCACATTCAATACGGAACGATGCGATTGGCTAAAAGCCTGTTTCGCTGCTTGAATCAAATGTTCAGCAAGCGTTGGCTGTAATTGTTTCGCCGCTTGAATCGCCTCTCCAATTGAACTACTCGCCTGTTGCAGCATGTTATTCGGTACATCACTTGGAATCACAATCGAGTTGGCATAGAACCATGAGAGCATCAGACCAAAAAATGCAATGCCCAAACCTGCACCTAACTCATATGCCATCCCTTCAATCGCACCCGCAGCTGTCGCTTTACTTGGTGGAACAGAGGACATAATTGCTGAAGTTGAAGAAAGTAAGGCAATTTCCACACTCAAACCTAATAACACCATCCATGCCCATGCGTGGATTTGTGCTTGCATAAAGTCGGTATTGGCCAAGCCCCACAGACTGATCGCACTCATCAGCATACCCAGTGAAGCCACAGAACGTAGACCAAAACGGTTCACCAACAGACTGGCAATTGGACCACCTAAACTAATCGCAATCATGAACGGTAAAATAAATGCCCCAGCAGCCAATGGCGAAAGCTGATACACAAATTGCAGCTCTTGCGAAACCAACAGCTCAAATCCTACCAAAGCCATCATTGATACAATTGCCATGACCACACCAGTCGCAATAACGGGGTGTTTGAACAATTGAATATCAATCATTGGTGATTTTGATGTTAACTGCTGACGAATAAAGCCAACCAACAAACTAAAACCAACGGCAAAAATTAAAATCGACCACACAGTAAAGCCATGCATCACCGATTTCACTGCATAGATCATACTCAGGATGGCGATCACTAAGACCAATGCTTGTAACAAATTGAGATTCTGTTTTGGCTGACCTGTTTGTTTTGGAATCAAAAATGCTGCCAATACCACCACGGTGATCATGATAGGCACATTAATCAGGAAGACTGAGCCCCAGTGGAAATGCTCAAGCAAAAAGCCACCGAGTAAGGGACCAAAAGCTGCACCACCGCCACCGACTGTTGCCCAGATCCCTAAAGCAAAGTTGCGTTGTTTTTCATCCAGAAAGGTATTGCGAACTGCCGATAAGGTTGCAGGCAGAATCATTGCTCCACCTACCGCCAATAAAGCACGCGAAGCAATCAATACCAATGCTGTTGGTGAGAATGCGGCTGCCAATGAGGCAAGACCAAATAACACCGCACCAATGATCATGAGACGTTTATAACCGATACGATCACCTAAGGCACCCATCGGTAAAATCAGCCCGGCCATGACCAATGAATAAATATCAATAATCCATAGCAGCTCATTGGCTGAAGAAGAAAGCGACTCGCTTAAAGTAGGTGTCGCCACGTGTAAAATGGTTGCATCAATCGCGACAGGAATATAGATCAATACAACAATTGCAAGAATTAACCACTTGCGTGACATAAATGCCTCTAAATTGGACAACTGTTCAAATTGGCGTTATTATAACCAAAATTGAACACTTGTCCAACTTTTGGATTTAAGTGAGTTTGTTTCTGATTTGTATATGCTGATAGGTGCTAGAGAAAGAATGGCTTATTTGAACCGTGAACAACGCCGTGAAATGATTTTGCAAGCCGCCATGCAGGTTGCCTTAAACGAAGGTTTTTCTGCGATGACGGTTCGCCGTATCGCCACTGAAGCCCAAACCTCAACAGGGCAAGTACATCATCACTTTGCCTCTAGCTCACATCTCAAAGCTGAAGCTTTCATTAAACTGATGCAGCAATTGGACGAAATTGAAAATCAGGTCCAGACTGCCAATTACCTACAACGTCTCTCATTATTTCTTGGGTGTGAGAATATTGAACAAATCCAACCCTATTTACGCCTTTGGAACGAAGCAGAAGTTTTAATCGACCAAGATCAAGAAATCAAACTGGCTTATAATATCGCCATGCAGGATTGGCACCACTCCATTGTCCGTATGATTGATGAAGGCCAAGCACACGGCGAGTTTCAATTTGATACGAATAGCCATGACATTGCATGGCGGCTCATTGCATTTGTTTGCGGTCTTGAAGGTATTTATAAATTAGGTTTGCTGGGGTTGAATGAGACTGATTTTAAGCGTCATACCGAAGCCATTATTCAAGCCGAACTATTTAAAAAGTAAAATGAGTAATAAATGATGCAACCAGCACTACACACATCAAGACTCGATTTATACCGATTTAAAATGGATGATCTGATTGACATCTATCCTTGTGTAACAACAACTTTAACACGTTATATGGCATGGGAACCTGCGCAGAGCTTTACTGAACTCGAACAGATTGGGCAAACATGGCTGATCGCCGAAACCAACCATACAGATCGCCATTTTGTGTTACGGAATAAACAAGATCAGGTCTTTATTGGCTTAATTGGCGTACATCATTTAGATAACCCAACACCCGAATTAGGATTATGGATTCGAGAAGATTACCATCAACAAGGCTTTGCTAAAGAAGCCTTGTTTGAAGTATTCAAATGGGCTTCTTTGCATCTCTCCGCGCAATATTTCTTATATCCTGTTGCCATCGAAAATCAGCCGAGCCGTAAACTGGCTGAATTTTTAGGTGGAACAGTTGCTGCACATAAAACTGAAAAGAAATATGATGCCGTGATTTATCATATTCCGCCCTATCAAGCAAAGTCCAATTAGAACCAGCCTTTGCGACCTGTTAATCGTTCATCTGCACAGCGTAGCGTTTCTTGGCTCAAGCCCCATAGACGATAATCCCCTGTTGCCGAGGTTACGTTAAAGTTATGCGTATAAGCAAAACTTAGTTCACGATCATAATCACACCACGCACCTGAACCATTAAAGCCCACATGTCCAAAGCCATGTGGCGCACGTTTGCCCATGGTGAGAATGCGGTGATATCCCAAACGCCAATGCATTGGAATCGGCATTACGCGATCACGCGCTTTACTTTGTACGGTACTAAGTTGCTTAAATACCTCTGGACGAATCAGTTGCTGCCCTTGCCATTGTCCTTGATTGGCCAGCATGGCATAGACTTTTGCCAAACTATCCGCAGTAAATACGCCATTGGCCGCAGGAATGACAGCTTGCAATCCTTCATCACTGTAGAAACTAAAATTGCGCATGCCTTTAGGGATCATGGCATCCTGAAAATCTTGTGGGTTTTGACCTGAAAGCTCTAATAATCTTTCTGATAAAGATGCTTTACGTGGGGCATTGTTTTTCTTGCTTTGTGGCGCACTTGTTGATGGTGCTTTTGGTTTTTCCAATAAACGAGCCACTCGACCCAATTCTGAAGCTGGTGTACCAAAATACGCACCATCCAGCTCAAGCGGTTGCACCAGATAACGTTGCATTAGCCAACTTAAGGGTTGTTTAGCTGCTTTCTCGATCACACCACCCAAAATCCAACCATAGGTCAAAGGCTGATAAGCAAAACTTTGTCCTGCTGCAAAACGTGGTGTCGCTGCTGCCATAACCTCCAACATATGTGACCAGTCCAGCATTTCTGTTGCAGTTTCAATGCTATTGCGAATATCAAATAGACCACTTTGATGAGACAGGACATGACGTAGCGTAATATTGGCTTTGCCATTCTGAGCAAACTCAGGCCAGTAATAGGCAATCGGCTGTTCATAATCCAGCACCCCTTCACTGACCAATATATGGGCAAGTGTTGCCAGAATACCTTTTCCGGTTGAGTAGCACATCGCTAAAGTATCGGATTGCCAATCTTCTTGTTGAGATTTCTTACCTGTGAAAATATCAACCACTTTTTGACCTTGGAAATACACCACCAATGCCGCACCACCTTGCTGGCTACGCGCATCTTGCAAGCGACTAAATTGGCTTGCTAAATCAATAAAGCGTTCATCAACACTGCCATGATAATGGTGCGTATCGGCAAATAGTATTTCTTTAATCACAGCTCAATTCCTTATGATATTTATGTTTTTTATAATCTCCCTGTTGTGAACAACAGGGATCATTTGCACTAGATGATGGTATTAAAGGGCTTTTACTGTACCCGCAACATGTGGCTTTTTCGATTTCACATTACGAATTAAGAAGTCGGTCTGTTTTGGCTCAGCTGCAGTTAAAAACTCTACTGTAGAAGGTAAGAACATCGGTAACTTGAACCAAACATCGGCCTCATAAGCCGCTGGCAACTCAATACTTGCCAAAGCTTTAGCTTTACTCCACATCCCATGTGCAATCGCCTGTTTAAAGCCAAACGCTTTTGCAGTCACAGCATGGATATGAATCAAGTTAAAGTCACCCGAAATCACGGCATAACGACGGCCTGTATTTTCAGAAATATTCCATTCTGCTTGGGGCTGGTAAGCAGGTTCTTTCACTTCTTTGGCTTTTTCAGTCGCTTTTTTCTCTGTTTTTTGGCGTGATAAATAAGTGGTTAAACTTTCCATCACCACTTCACCACCGACTTTTGCAGTCGTGATGAAATCAAACTGCAAACCTTTGTCATGTGGTTTTAGCTCGCCAAACTTGCACGATAAAGTGATTTGCTCATTCACAGCAATTTTTCGAGTTTGCTTGATTTGGTTACGAATATGCACCAATCCTAAGATTGGGAATGGAAATGCTTCACTGGTCATCATGTGCATTTGCAGACTTTGCGACAAAACTGCCAAATAGATTGCTGGCACGAAACCATCATTTTTAAAACCACAAATCTCGTTATAGCTTTCTAAATGCTTGGCATCAATTTTAAGTGTATCCACCACATATTCAACCTGTGGCAATACCTTTTCGCCCTTTGGCTTTTTAAAAATCAGACCTTGAATGACTTTTGGATAAGCTAAATAAGGTTTTGGCAACTGACTAAAATGACGTGTATTCATAATAAACCTTTCAATATTTTAGGAATCCTCCCCAACCCTCCTTTTATAAAGGAGGGAGCTTCCACAAATTATACAGGTTTTAATTTTCAGGAATTCCCCTCTTTTTAAAGAGGGGTTAGGGGAGATTTTATAGCTTTAAGTTCTTACGCACCTAACAAGCTTTGACCGCAGACACGAACAACGTTACCAGTCACACCAGTTGAACCTGTTGATGCATACCAAGCAATTGCTTCAGCCACATCTACAGGTAAACCACCTTGGTTCATCGAGTTCATACGACGACCTGCTTCACGAATCGCGAATGGAATCGCGGCAGTCATTTGTGTTTCGATAAAACCTGGTGCAACCGCATTAATGGTAATCCCATTCTTCAATGTCGGCGCAGTAAATTTAACCAAACCAATGACACCTGCTTTTGACACAGCATAGTTAGTTTGACCAAGGTTACCTGCGATACCACTGATTGATGATACACAAACGATACGACCATTTGCATTTAAACCATCATGAGAGAGTAAGTAATCGTTAACACGCTCGATTGCAGACAGGTTAATGTTAATTACAAGATCCCAAAGCTCTGGCTTCATATTTGCCAAAGTTTTGTCACGGGTAATCCCTGCATTATGCACGATCACGTCTAAACCGCCTTGTTTTGCAGCAGCAGTTTTGATTTTCTCACCTGCATCGGCAGCAGTGATATCGATTGCCAATACTGAACCACCAATTGAACCAGCAACACGCTCAAGATCGGCTTGTTGTTGCGGAACATCTAAACAAATAACATGCGCACCATCACGCGCCAATACATGCGCAATCGCTTCACCAATACCACGACTCGCACCAGTCACTAATGCTGTTTTACCCGCAAGTGGCTTCGCCCAATCTAAATCAACCACATCTGCTTTAGACACACGGATCACTTGACCAGAGACATAGGCAGAACGCGGTGAAATCAAGAACCGTAAAGTCGATTCAAGGTTTGCTTCTGCGCCTTGGTCTACATAAACCACTTGTGCAGTAATACCTTTTTTGAATTCTTTACCAACCGACTTGATAAAGCCTTCAAGTGCACGTTGTGCAATCGCTTGTTTGACTGTTTTGGCAGTTTCAGGTGTGGTACCAATCACGATCACACGGCCTGAACTTGAGATTTGACGCGCGATTGGATTGAAGAAGTCGTATAACGCTTTTAATTGTTCTGAATCTTGAATACCAGATGCATCAAATACAACCGCTTTAAATTTAGATTCTTTGTCATCGGCATTAAGAGGACGAAGATTTAAACCGACCTTTGCAGCCGTTTGTTGTAATTCAACATTATTACCGACATAGCTATCTGCATGAATATTACTCAAAACTTGAGCAATCGCAGCAGAAATCGTACTAGATGGTGCTGCGCCAAGCAATACTGCACCATTTACAACTGGTTGAGCACTTTCAAAACGATCTAGTGCTACTGGTGATGGTAAACCTAGGTTTTTTACGACAAACTTACCTAAAGGTGATTGTGTAAATGCTTGGTACTGATCAGTCATGGTTATTATCTCTCATACAAATGAATTTGTTACAAACACATGAATCATGTTGGGATATGGCATGAAATCAATGTCTGATTGACTCATAGCAAATCATACTTGAGTTCATGTCTAGATGTCTTGACCTGAATGTGGTCTCAAGCGTCATTCTAGTCAATACAGCACTATCGGAAATATGGTATGTTTGTAGCAAGAATATCGCAATTATGCTTGGAAAAGCCTTATGAGCAAAACAACTCAAGAAAATCCAGCAGTCGAGACTTCCGCTCAAGAGACTGTGTCAAATACATCAAAAGCAGCTTCAACTTCACGTAAAACTGCAAGCACAACTCCGAAAGCGGCAACGACGACACCAAAAACAACGCGTGCTCGCTCTACAACACGTAGTGCGAGTACGACAAAAAGTGCTGCTGCGTCTACAACGACCAAAGCAGCTACAGCTAAAACAACCAAACCTTCTGTTCAACAGGATAAAACCATGAGCCAAAACACTGTGCGCCGTGTTGCCATTATCGGCGGTAACCGTATTCCTTTCGCTCGCTCTAACGGCGCTTATTTCACAGCTTCTAACATCGACATGTTTACAGCTGCGTTAAACGGTTTGGTTGAGCGCTTCAACCTACAAGGTCAACGCCTAGGTGAAGTGGTTGCGGGTGCAGTATTAAAGCACAGCCGTGATTTCAACATGACACGTGAATGTGTTTTAAATACGCAACTTGCACCAGAAACACCTGCATATGATATTCAACAAGCATGTGGTACTGGTTTACAAGCAGCATTCCTCGTTGCAAACAAAATCGCTTTAGGTCAAATCGAAGTGGGTGTTGCTGGTGGTGTTGACACGACTTCTGACGCACCAATCGCTTTCGGTGATGGCTTACGTAAAGCTCTACTTGAACTTAACATTGCTAAAACTGGTAAAGACCGCTTAAAAGCGTTAGCGAAAATCAATGTAAAAGATCTTATGGATGCACCTAAGAATGGTGAACCACGTACAGGTTTATCAATGGGTGACCATCAAGCAATCACTGCGCTTGAATGGGGTATTCCACGTGAAGAGCAAGATATTCTTGCTGCTTCTTCTCACCAAAAAATGGCAAAAGCATACGAAGAAGGTTTCTTCGATGACTTAATCACGCCATTCTTGGGTTTAAGCCGTGACAACAACTTACGTGCTGACTCTACAGCTGAGAAATTAGCAAAATTAAAACCTGCATTTGGTAAAGGCGAAGCTGCAACCATGACAGCGGGTAACTCTACCCCATTGACTGATGGTGCGTCATGTGTACTTTTAGCGTCTGAAGAATGGGCGAAAGCAAATGGTCACGAAGTCCTTGCTTACCTAACTTTCTCTGAAACTGCTGCGGTTGATTTTGTTGGTAAGAAAGAAGGCTTATTGATGGCGCCTGCTTATGCAGTTCCACGTATGCTTGAGCGTGCTGGTCTTAAACTTCAAGATTTCGACTACTATGAAATCCACGAAGCATTTGCATCACAAGTTCTTTCTACCTTGAAAGCATGGGAAGACGAGAAATTCTGTAAAGAGCGTTTAGGCCTAGATGCACCTTTAGGTTCAATTGATCGTAACAAGCTGAACATTAAAGGTTCTTCTTTAGCTGCAGGTCACCCATTCGCTGCTACAGGTGGTCGTATCATCGCGACTGCTGCGAAAATCTTAAATGAAAAAGGTTCAGGTCGTATTCTTGTTTCGATCTGTGCTGCTGGTGGTCAAGGTGTAACAGCGATTATTGAAAAATAATTGTTCATCTGCCCATAAAAAAGCTGAATCATTTGATTCAGCTTTTTTATTTCTGGTATTCCTATGATGATCATACCCTATTGAATCAGGACACAATTAGCTCAATTGTATTTCATTGCTGTCAATATAATTTTTCCAATGCTTATACTTTGCAGGATTTTTAAATTGCTCTGACTCTCCATAATAAAAAAGCAACTGCTTCAATACATAATGATAATCAGCATAATCTAATGCTTTTTCAAAATACTGAATTGCCTTTTTAATATTCTGTTTAAACTGATGTCCTGCCTCATACATCAACCCATAATAGATTGCAGTATAAGCATCAGTTTTATCTCGTTTGATCAATTTAGCCAGTTGGTCATAGGCCGCCTTTCTATAATAAAGATCAGCGAGTTGCTCCCCACAGAAATACAATTGTTTCTCGGCACGTTGGTAATAGTCTTGCGCGGCTTCAAGATCTTGTTCAACCTCAACACCATCATAATACAGTCCTGCTAAATTTTTGCAGGCTTGGCCATTTCCTAACTGTATACTCTGTTTAAAACAGTCAATGGCTTGTTGAATATTCTGATCTACACCATGCCCTTTCAGATACATGCAGCCTAAATTATTCCATCCCCAAGCATTGCCCAGATGCGCTGCTTGCTGATAATAGTTCAACGCTCGCGTATAATCTTGCTCGACGCTTTCACCGTTATCATACATCAGGCCTAATGCCACCATACTCTCACAATCACCCTGATCTACAGCAGCCTGATAATATTGTATGGCTTGGGCAATATCATCATGTTCTTCAAAAGATTGGGCTATTTTCAACAAAGTCTTGGCTTTGAGTTGGTCAAAATAAATATCGCCTTGGGCAGTCTTCCAGCGTAAATAAAATTGCTCGAAAAATTTGAAATCCTTAGCTTGGAAATTAAAACGCTGCAAATAAAATTGACCGACTTGATCTGGTTCTGCTTTTTCCAGTTGGCGTTGCTGATTAATAAAGAATAATTCCAACCCTTTAAATAATGTCAATTGCCCTAATCCAAGGTCATAACGGAGAATCGCAGGCGCAATGTAATCAAAATGTTCACTTAAATACTTTGTCTGAGCATCATAATAAGAGCGTCCAGTTGCCGCCACACACTGAAAGAAACCATGACTGACATGCTCTATACGTTCAAACTGATGAGAAAGAGGAATTAACCATTTTTGCTGAGCTGCATCAAACAATCCATATTTCCCAGCATCTTCAAATGGGTAAATATCATTAAGATCATTTAGATAATTACCTTCTATTAGTTTATCCACTCCCTGTTGCAGCAAAAACTCATGGGTTTCAGTTTGATATACATACCATTTCTTTTGTTTTCGATAAGCAAAGCTGGTATAGCCATAGGCAGACCAATCTTTGAGTTGATCGACCTCATCAATCAGTAATTCAGCATTCGGTTTTAATATCGAGATCTTGCGTTGAAACTTATTCGGATTAATCCATAAATAACCATGACTGAGTGGTTGTAGTACATCTTCAAGAAACTCGCCTAAGTAAGTTCCATCGCTCAGAAAATACCGTCTCTTTGTTGTTCCTACTAGCTCATAAGAATAAAGCTTGTGCTGTTCATTTAAATAATGTTGCTCAAAGGGACTACCCGAAGATTCTGTAATAACCAGTTGATGCTGAAGATTAAAAAGTTGATATTTAGCCTGATGTAGAATATTAAAAGTATCAGAATAAAGTAGTTGCTCAATAGCATCATAACAAGCTGGGATCTTCCATTCCCCGTTATCGAGACAAATGACCCCTTGCCGCTCAGGCGCGTGTTGTGGATGTACTACGGCATAATTTTGTTCTTCAATTTGGAAACTTTCATAGGCTTCAGAAAATTGAGCTTCAACTAAAATCTTCCCGTAATGATTGATGTAACCCTTTTTTTCATTGCAGGTAAATACGGCAATTCCGTCCTGATTAAATGCTGAAATCTGACTAAATTGTGGTGTAACAACCGTCTCTCCTTTACGATTCTTTAACCCCCACAGACCGTTTTTTTCAAAACTTTCGGTTGCGTCTCGGTAAAGCCATGCTTCCCAATAACCAAGCCCCCACTGAATCCAATCTGTCTGTAAAATCTCAAGAAAGCTTTCATAACCACTTCTGGCCAATATCGGATTTAAAACAGATAAATCCCTTAATGTGATCGCTTGGTCATACAAGAATTTTTTTTCTACTATTTCCTCTAGCCAGTCCTGAGCTTGTTGACGATGGCTGTCCTCATTCATGTTAAAAACATCAGTTGCATCCATTTCAAACTGTTCATAAGGTAAGTTTTGCAAGAGCTCAAACATCGTCTGCTGAGCCTCAACAAAATCAGCTTGACCATCCAATTGATAGGTTGCATTCAACAAATCATAGAACCGTTGTAAATAAGCAATACCCCCCAAACGATCAAAGTAAAGTAAATGCCCTTTGCGTGTTGGCTGTATAAAAAATAGAGGAAGTAACAGCTGTGGAATTTCATAATTCCACTCGCCTAAATATCCCGAATAAGTATTTTGTTTATCGTGATCAACATTATATAAATAAATACGATGCGCCATTTATCGACCCTAAATCATTATCTTTATAAATTGAAATATAGAATTTCAAGAGAAATATCGAACAGATATTCACTCGATGTTTTGAATTATAAATTGAATTTCAATTATTCTCGTATTAACTTTCAATCAAATACAAAATGACAAACAACTGAGCGATCTTTTCATATGATCCATCCGTCTTGTCTGTAATCTAGGACTTATCTTGCCCGTTTAAACTTCACATAATAATCATTTAAAACTTTAATCGCTTGCTTAAGTTCTTTAAGATTTTCCTCCGTATTCCCCAATCGCTCAACAAAACGCTGAGAGTATAATTCCAAATCAATCTTTTCATTGATTTGCGGTGCGATTCGAAACAGCTTTTCTAAATCATCAAACCGGTCTAATTTTCGGTTTGAAAAATATTCCAAACGAAAGCCTAGCTCATTTAAGACGATACCATTCAGAATCGGCCCTTGTTCAGCATCAAAGCTCAAAGCATGTTCTTGCAAAAATAATTGCTCAGGCGTTGCTTTGGAACTTTTAAATAGGTTGCTTAATTGGCTTAACATTTTCGGATTGATCATATAGCGATTTTCGAGCCTATTAAACCGCTAAATCATCCATTGAAGCAACCGCTGACTGCACCTATAAAAAAAGCATCTTCTAAAAGATGCTTTCTCGCAATTTATTGGCCGTACTGTTTTTTGAGGTATTCCACAATTTTAGCCGACTCAAACATTTTCACGCCGGTATTGGGATCAATCAAATACGGAACTTGAATATCACGGCCCATCAGTTCAACAATCTTTTCACGCTTACCATTAGGCAACGGAATATATTGGCCTGGTTTTAAACGCAAAATTGCAGGCCCCATATCCTGCCATCGCTCTTTCGGCACATTATGCAGAATGTATGGCAATTCCAACTCAGTCAAAACTTCACGCACCAAACGTGTATAAGGACTTGCCTCAAAGCTCCAAAGTTCTAATAGTTGAGCTGGCGCTGGACGCTCAACAATCTGTGGATTAATCCACACACCACGCGCTGCATTCGCCACGGTCGCCAACGCAGAGACATAAGGAAGTTTTGGATAATGACTAAACTTTTTCGGTGTTTGACCCGTTTTCCCATAATACTTAAACAGATGATGAATAATCTGCTGTGACTCATACAACTGATCACCCGTATTTTCATCAATCAAGAATGGAAACTGCCTTTTCCCACCTTGAGCTTTCACGATGTGGCGATATTTTTGACCACCTTTTGGGCATGGATAAATCTCCACATCCAAATTCAACAAAGTGATCACTTCACGGACACGGCGACAAAATGGAGAACCTTCAAACTCATAGAGCTTAAGTGCTTTTGCAGGTTGATTGGGAAATGGTGTACCAGAGACACCTCGCCCACCTTCAATCAGCGTTGCACATACAGATTGTAAAACCTTGAATTGGTGGCTCACCATTTTTAGCATCGGGTTATCCTTTAACAGTCAGTTAGTTTTTCTTTTGCAATCACAATGCCATTATTATCTGCATAGATATAATCGCCAGAATTGATGGTTACACCGCCAAAATACAACGTGATATCCACTTCACCTATGCCTTTACGATTACTTTTTTGTGGAATCGCAGCCAATGCATGCACACCCAAATCAAGTTCTGCAATGGCATCGACATCACGCACACAGCCATAAATCACCACACCATTCCAATGATGCTTAACCGCCGACTCCGCAATTAAATCACCCATCAAGGCACAACGCATTGAAGCGCCACCATCAACAACTAAGACCTTGCCTGTACCATCGGTTGCCAACAGCTCTTTTACACGGGAGTTATCTTCAAAACACTTTACAGTGACGACTTGCCCACCAAAAGTTTTACGTGCTCCATAGCTTTTAAAAAACTTGCCATCTAAGGATGGTGTGACCACTTGCAAATCTTTTTCAGGGTTATCATCTAATAAATCACAAGTTACAAAAGGGATCGTTGTCACTGAAATTCTCCATTATTTGCTTTGTTGTATACTTAAATTGTCATAGCGTTTGAATGCAGCTGTCTGCGTTAGTGCCGCAAGCAACATAGTATGCGCCAATTGCTCTGCCGATACAGGTTTAAGTTTAAACGGTCTGGTCCACGCTTTTTCGACCAACTTAAATGCTGTCTGTGCCAGATCTTCTAACAAGCGAACATCACTGCGTTTTCCAATTAAAAGTGAAGGCTGGAAGATCGATAGCTTATAAATTGACAGACTTTTCAGGTAATTTTCCAGTTCACCTTTCACTTTATTATAAAAAACTGGTGAATTAGCGTTCGCTCCCAACGCACTAACCACCAATAAATGAATATTTTTATCCTGAACCAAATCTGCAAAATGAGCATTGATTTCATAATCAATTGCATAGAAGGCCTCTTTCGATCCCGCCTGTTTTATGGTGCTTCCCAAGCAACTAAATGCATGGGTATAGCGACTGACATCTTCATCATTCAGCAGCAGAAAATCTTCTAAAACAAGCTGAGTGACCTTACTATAAGCTTTTAATGTATCTGATTTTTTTCTTACGACCACGGTAATTTCACTGAAGTCATCAGAATGCTGTAACTCATCTACAAGCGCCTGACCGACCAATCCTGTCGCACCAATGATAATTGCTTTTTTCTCACCTATTTTCATTTTTATTCGCTCTAAGCCATGAATAAACCTAATGTAACGTTTTCTTGCACGATTATCACCTGTAAAATGTACTTAAAAGTATCACAAGGCTTGACTTCGGGGCTTAGTTTCCTCAAAATATGGCACTTGTTTACGGGCTGGTGAATGTTGCCAATGTTATTTTGGTTTTAACTTCAGCCCGCCCAGACCAACTTATTTTCAAGGAGTGCACGAGTGGCAAACTCTGCTCAAGCTAAAAAACGTGCTCGTCAAAACGTTAAAGCACGTAAACACAACGCAAGCTTGCGTTCAATGGTTCGTACTTACATCAAACGTACTGTAAACGCGATCGCTGCTGGTGATTATGCTACTGCTACAGAAGCTTATAAAACTGCTGTTCCAGTTATCGACCGTATGGCTGATAAAGGCATCATCCACAAAAATAAAGCTGCTCGTCATAAGAGCCGCTTAAACGCTCAAGTTAAAGCATTAGCTAACTAATTTGAAGCATATAAAAAAGCCCGAATTTTTCGGGCTTTTTTATTGTCTTTATTTTGGAATATAGGGCTGTAAACCTGTACCCGCCTCAATCACAATCTTGATCAATTTCTGACAGAACTTATAGCTTTCTTCCAATAAACCCAAATCACTGGCCCGTGCGTTATTCTGCATCAATACGGCCTTATGGTATTGATAGCGTTGTTTTAAATATGCGAGATCTTGGCTTAATGCAATCATCATCAACTCAAAACGAAAATCCAGATCAATTTTAAAATCTGCCGGCATCTCGCCATAGGCCCACGCCTGCAACACCTCTAGTCGACCTTGGCCTAGATTTGTAAAGATAAAATCAATATAAGCATCTAAATTTTTGAAAAAATCCTGAATATCAGCCTGCGAATCCCAACGTCCCGTCAATGCAAAACAAAGTTCACTATTATTTTTCTGTCCTGTATTTTTATGGATATCCATTGAACGTAGGCGAAAAATCAAACGTTCAGACAACTGCTCTTGCAACTGCTCAGGAATAAACCGATCGGTAAAATCCATCGCAAAAGACAGCATTGGACTAACTGTTAACTTTCTAAGCACCATCTTGATTTGATAAAAAACCCCCAACTGCTTTTGGGTCAGCAAAAAGCAACGATAACCTGTATCCAATGCCAACTCAGGTCGGCCAATGTTGCCCCAATTCGAAATAAAATCATGCGCAACATTAAAGACATCAAGCTTAAGATACTGCGTATCCTTTTGTTGTTCAAACCACTGGCTAATTAATTGTTCTGCTTCAGGCATATTCCGTGGCATCTGAAAATCGCTCACCAATACAGCAGGCTCAACTTCAGGAGCAAACTCAAGCTGTTTGACTTGCAAAGGCTCGAGTAAATAAGGCTGCAACATATTGGACACCGCATTTTCAGGAGATTGTAACTCCCCTATGGCCCAGACATTATAATTCGACTCATAGAAGCCAATTCCTGTTTCATGTGCGGCCTCATAAAAGACTCGATAGACCGCATCATTTTGTGCCTCATTTTCCAAAATATCGACTTGCACACTGGCATACAATCCTTGAGCAAACTTGCTCTTAATCCCCTGCACCCATTGCTGCGTTTGTTCAGAAAAATAAGATTGGTACTGTGGATCACAAATCTTGTTGCTAAATAAGTCCAACCACGCATGCAAAGTTCTGCCATGATTAGAAATATGACGATATTGTTGATGCAATTCAAAGGCAACTTGATGTGAATCATCTTCTGCAGGAACCTTACCTGTAAAAATTTCAGGCTCCCATAAATAAATCGTGTTTGATAACATCTTTTTATCCAATTATGTGTCAAGTTTCTCTTTTTATAAGCCTATCATGACGAAAATTTCTACATTTTAAAAGTGCACTTTTATTATTTTTTTAACTTTCCAAAAATTATATTCTGGATAAAAAAATATGAAGCCCCACAGAACTTCATATCATTGATTTATGAAATTTAAATAAACTTGTTAAGCAATTAAGGGCTAACAGCCAGCACCTTGATTGCAAGAGGTAAATTCTTTGCAGACAATCCAGCAAGGATCAAGCTGTTATTTACCACAGGGATCATCCATTTTTGATTTGCCCCACTGGTACATCGATAACGAATTAAGCGTGCACGATTATTGCTTAAATAACCACCCTCCAAATCAAAGCACTGATTTGACTGCTTAATCGCTTGTTCAGTCACATCAATTCCCCAAACCTGACTACTCACGCCACTACACGGCATCAGATTAATCACATTGCCTGCAGTCGTCGTTAAACATTGATCAATATATTGCTTGTTATGAATTTTACCCAAGGCATCATAGACCCACTTCTCAGAATCATCCCCCACACAACCTATCGGGCCACTGATAAATGCATTGAGCTGACCATTTGCTAACGTTTCAGCTTTGAGGCAGTTGTTCCGATTCAATAGACTGGTACTCGATACAATATTCAGATCGCCTTTAAGCGCTAGTTTTTCGACAAAGCTCTGAAATGCTTTCACTGCATCGGTGTTTAAATTATTTAAATCCGAACGATAGACATTGATCCAACGATTGAGTCGATAAAGCTTAATTTGCTGCTGGGTATAACGCACCATTTCATTTTGTGCATCAGGTGATAGTTGATCTTTAAAAGTTCGGTATGAATCAAACAACAACTTAGATTCAGGCGAAAGATTGACAACTGCCTTATCTTTATTCTCTAGCAAAGCCTGTTCTAACTGTGGCAGTTCTATTGTTCTCAGAGCTGAATATTCAGCCTCTTTACCAATCTCAACTGCTGGCGCTAGGACAGTGGTATTGGCAGGTATCGACATACTCGACAATAATACTGCCGCCTGATTGGCCTTTTTACAATATAGATTGACTTGCTGTGGTGCCTCACTTTGTGCAAAGTTGACATGAAATTTATTGGCATTGCTTTTAGCACCCATACGCTGCGGCGCCAAAGCAATATTTTGACTCGTACTGGCAAACTGCACATTCAGCCAACAACTTGCTGTTGCTGCATTCGGATTGGCTTGTGGTAAATCAAATACATTACCCCAGTTCCCTTTGGCGGCAGGATAAACCAAGCCAATCTGCGCCTCTGGATCATATCCACCCAAGATTGTATAGACTGGTACACCAAACATTTTAGGTTTCAAGTAATTACCATCAGTACGGTTATACCAAACATTGCCCGAGTCTGGGGTCTTAGGCTGTGCAACCTCCATCACCCGTGTTGTTGCATTCCATTTTTTATAGCCTGTTGGTGAACTGGCATCCCACACATAACGATCAAATGCAGGTTGGATTCTTGAATAAGTACTATAACCAGTGTAATGGGTATATTTAGAGATACTACTTGTAGTTGCACCACCCGACATCGCATCCCAACCATAGGCATATTTATTTAAGAAGTTCGGTACGCCATTGGCGCCATCGCCTAAATTGGTGGTGGTCCAATTGAGGTTACTACGCATTTTATTTCTAAAGGCAATATAGCCCCAACCACTATCCGCATGATGTGCCGCCCAAAACATATTTGTACCCGCAGCGCCAGGATAATGCCCAAGCCCATAGTGATGCCCAATCTCATGGCTAAATTCATTGCCCACAGAATCAATCAGCGTCAACATGCCATTACCACCACTTAAGCCATGAGTTGCCTCACCGTTGCTATATTTACCACGGGCATAATGTGCTACCACGCTCTGAGCAAGTGGTCTATCGACTTTCGCCACCTCGTCAAACACCATTGGTTGAACTTGGTCTAGCATAGATGCACTGGTCGCACCAACATTGGCCAAGTTGATTCCTACACCAAAAGTCGATTTGGCCGTATCTTCACGCATATCACCAGTATATACATCACCTGTCGTAGCACTCACCGCATCATAAATGACACCGCTTGCCACCATAACTTTATTCAGTTTCAAGTCATCATATTTAGCGACAATCATGCGTGCCGCAGGAATGGTCTGGAAATAATCCGTACCCGCCTTTGCAGGCTCGAGCAGCATATAATGACCTGTAGATTTCGGTGGGTCGGTCAATAGGCCTAGACGGATATTTTGCAATACCAATTCACCCGGTGCGGCTAAATCAATATTGTTCGCAGTTAAATCACCACTACGATTATTCAGTGGATCAACTACGCGAAGATGTAGACCTGCTCGGATCTCACTCCATTTTAAGGCAACTGTCCACGCTCTTTTCGAGTAGCTCACAGGCGGACGGCCATCCGTATTGGACTGATCAGAAGCTGCAATTCTTGATGGTTCTTTTAATTTAACCGTTCTGAGCAGTTGATTACCTTGATAGATCTCAACTTGTAATTTCTGTAGGTCACCCATTTCCGCAAGTGGTGTCACCAATAACAAGGCATCTTTTTCTGTGGTTAAGCGCGGCATTGAATCTTTTTCATTATTTTTAGGATTCACTACATGACTTTGTGCAAATTGTAGCATCGCAGCAAAACTGCCATTTAAGTCATTACGCAGTAGACGTGGCAATCCAAGCTTATCGTAATCATAAAAGCCTAAAACGGCCTCATCAATAATGTCCCTTTGTGGCTCTGGATACTTTTCTCCCACTGGTGGAATCGAAGGTGTTTCTTCTTCACCTTGGTCAGGCGTTTCGGATGTTCCATCACCTGGTAATTCATTGCTGCCTTCACCAGGTATTATGCTGCTACCGCCACCAGCAACATTATTATTGCTTGGTGGTTCAGTATTGGTTGTGGCGCCCGAATGATCTGAACCACCACCACCACAAGCAACCATCATAATCGACAGTAAGCAGACCGTTAAATGCTTAAGTTGCAATTGCATCACACTTCCCCAAGAAAAATTTGATAAATTATCGTTAATGACAAATTACGTTAAATAGTTAAAATTAATATAAATCATATAGTTATATATATTAACAACTTAACCAACAAGAAGGGAAATTAATTTATCGCAAAAACAAGAAATGCTGGATTTATTACACTTTTAACCCAATTCAATTTTATTTACATTTCTAAATTAAACACAACTCACCCACCAGCACCACATTTCCCTCACTCAAACCACCTATTGTATCCAGTTAGAATTCATTTAAATTTAAGTTTTGAGCAATAATCAATCTACAAAAATTGGAGAGCCAAATGAACAAGAATGGGAAGCTCATCATCGCAGTAACACTTTTTTCATGCAGTAGTCTAAGTTTTGCTACAAGCTGCACAAATACCATCGAGAACAACACGATCAGTGATCTCAGCGTTCCCGCAGGTGCACATTGCACACTCAACAATTGAAGGTGATGTAAATGTTGCGAAAGGTGGCAGTTTAATTTTAAATCGCTCTTCTATCCAAGGCAGCATTCAAGCTAAGCAAGCAAAAGCAATTAGATTAATTAACTCAAGTGTCAGTGGTGACATAGATATTGCACAAGCTGCAACAACATTGAGTTTAGATAAGTCGATTATTTCAGGCAATATTCACTGCTCAGCTTCAACCAAGCTGCAAGCAAAGCTCAGTCATATCGAAGGGCAAAAAATTGGAAAATGCGGTTAATCAGACTTTAATCCAATCATGTTGATATTTGAATCCAAATGATCGGTTTGGGTTCAGATCAACAGCAATCTCACTCTATGTCTCAGCCGAGTCACTATGTGATTTTATTTTAATATTTCAAAGCAACATTGCTATGATCGATCGAACTAGCGATTCAAAAACTGCTTTATTTCTAAGGCTTGCCGCTCACCACGCCAGATCCATTTTAATTGACTTTCCGCAAAATCATCACCTTCAAACCATACAAATAAGCCTTCCATCATCTCTGGCCAATCTGTTTGTTCAATTTGATTTTTACCAGAGATCACCGCAACGATTGCTGCAAGAATGGTGTCATGACTCACCGCCAAACTTAAACCACCCTGTTGGGTCGGATGGGTATGATAAAGCAGCTCTAAGACATCAAATACACCAGTGATCGGATGCTTCATTCCTGGTAAGGCATTATTCACAAAACTATTGATAAACCCTAGCGCACCCTGTTTACGGAAATAAGGCGCTGCCTGCTGGATATCCAAAACAAAGCTGCCGGGTTCGACCAATAGACGTTGCTCAACAATTTCAATTTGATGCGTATTGACGGCTTTGCGCGTTTCATCGGCACCTTCAATCATTAAAGCTGCCGTATCAACACAACGCTGAATCGGGCTAGAAATACAATGTTGAATCGCCCGATCGGTATTCTGGATTAAATATTGCCCCCAAGCATAGGCCAGCTCACGACCTTGTTCAGTTAACTGAAGATCATAACCAGCCAAACCTTGTCCATTGACCAATTCACGCAAAGAGTGACGCGTAAACAAAGTTACAGGGGTAGAAGCATCAGGAAGTAAATCAATGGCTTCAAACATGCTTTTAGGCAATAAATGCAGAGTCATATTCACATACAAGCTTTAATTTAACCCACTATAGCATGAGCCAGATAAGTCTCAATCTAAAATGCCAGACCGACTTAACGCATCATATGCAATATTTTTGCAATGCTGATCTCGATAAGCGATAAAGCCACCATTTAAAACCGTTTCACGCTGATTATAAATAAAAGGTTTTTCATCCAAAGTCATCAAACCACCACCAATACTTTCAAGCAGGGCTTGACCTGAACTCGTATCCCACTCCGAAGTTGGATGGAAACGAGGATAAATATCAATTTCCCCTTCCAGCATCATACAAAACTTATAAGCACTGCCTGCTTCACGACGCTCTACCTGACGACTCTGTAAAATTGGCTCAATAAAGTTTTTATACTTTGGATTTTTACTGTTATGACTCAAACCAATTTGCAACGGTGCAGCAAAATCATGATCTTCAAGCTGATATTGGAACCATTCTTGACGGCTAAAACTATATTTATACGGTAATTGCGAGGTATGTCCGATGTACATCACCTGCTCACACGGCACCGCAATAATCGCGAACGTGGTTTGGTGATCCTCAATCAAACTAAGATTAATCGTAAATTCATCACGCTCATGGATAAACTCTTTAGTTCCATCCAGTGGATCCAACATCCAACAGCGTTGCCATGCCGCTCGGGCAGAATAATCACTTTCTTCTGATAACACAGGTAATTGTGGTGTAACTGTGGCTAAGTGCTTTAATAAAAAGTGATTTACCTTTAAATCAGCTTGTGTGACAGGCGAATCATCACTTTTTTCCTGAATATTAAACTCGCACCCAGCACAATAACTTTGGTATTCTTCCAGCAATATTTGACTAGCCTGCGCCATGATCGGAACAAGTTGAGAGATTAACTGATCTTGGGGAGCAAGCGTTTTAATAAACATAGACCAACCTTATGTCATATTCAGATTTACAGCAGCAACCGATTGCCATGTTTGACATGGACGGTACATTACTCGATTTAGCCTTTGATGATTTTATCTGGAATCATTGTCTGCCTGAACGACACGCCCAAGTTCACCAATGTACACTTGAGCAAAGCCAGCAAACACTATTTCAATTCTACCAACAACATAAGCATACACTATCTTGGTATTCTTCGGCGCACTGGACGGCTAAAGTAGGTGTTGATGTGTTGCAACTGCAGTACGAGCATCGTGAAAAAATACGTGCACGAACTGGCTGTCATCAGCTCTTGCAACAGTTGAATGCACATGGCTATCGTTGTTGGCTATTGACCAATGCTGATCGTGCAGGTCTACAACTTAAACTTGAAAATGTCGAACTCAGCCCCTACTTTGAACTTATGATCAGTAGTGAAGAACTCGGGCATGCCAAAGAAGAAGTGGCATTCTGGCAAAAGTTGCAGCAACAACATCCATTTGACCCTGCACAAGCGGTCTTTATTGATGACACAGTTGCTGTACTCAAAGGCGCAGAAGACTTCGGTATCCAACAGTTATTCAGTATATTACAGCCTTCCAGCAGTAAAGCTGCAAGAGCCGCAACTGAGTTGCCGTACCCTACCCTTGATCATTTAACCGAACTTTTTGATTATCTTGAAACCAACCAACAGGTAACAGATGCCAAAACAGCATGAACCAGACAGCATGGATGCCATGCGCATTGATAAATGGCTTTGGGCAGCTCGTTTTTTTAAAACACGCTCGATTGCCAAGGCCGCGATTGAAGGTGGTAAAGTTCACCACAACAATGATCGGGTTAAAGTTTCTAGAGATGTCCGGATTGGAATGGAACTGACCATTCAACAAGGTTTCGAGAAAAAAACGGTGGTGGTGAAGGCTCTTTCTGCCGTCCGAGGTGGTGCTCCAGCAGCTCAGTTACTTTATGAAGAAACAACAGAAAGTATTGCGCGTAGAGAGTTGCATGCATCACAACGAAAATTGCATAATCTAGCCCGACCCGATCATCGACCAAGTAAAAAAGATCGTCGTGATATCAATCGTTTTAAGCAAGAAAATGTCCAATCCTGGTCTTATCATGATGAATAGATGAGATGGATATTTTCTCATTTTGGATGCGTCATCTTGTGTCGCATAGACACAGATCAGATGTAGAATAAACAATGAGAATCTGCCACTATACCCAAGTCCCAACAAGTTGAGATTCAATACATCCACTTGGGTTAGTCGTTAAGAAATAAAGTTTTGAGGTTTTGAGATGGATGATAATAAAAGTAAGGCGTTACAAGCTGCATTGAGCCAGATTGAAAAACAATTTGGTAAAAATACAGTCATGCGCTTAGGCGATAATACCGTACAAGCAGTTGAAGCAGTTTCTACGGGTTCTTTAACACTCGATATCGCATTAGGGATTGGCGGATTACCTAAAGGCCGTATCATTGAAATTTACGGCCCTGAATCATCAGGTAAAACGACCATGACATTGCAGGCCATTGCTCAATGTCAAAAAAATGGCGGTACCTGTGCCTTTATCGATGCTGAACATGCATTGGACCCTGAATACGCACGTAAGCTCGGTGTAGATATTGATAACCTTTTGGTTTCACAACCAGACCATGGTGAGCAAGCGCTCGAAATCGCCGATATGTTAGTGCGTTCAGGTGCAATTGATCTTATCGTTGTCGACTCTGTTGCCGCATTGACCCCGAAAGCTGAAATTGAAGGCGAAATGGGTGACTCACATATGGGCTTGCAAGCACGCTTAATGAGTCAGGCGCTGCGTAAAATTACAGGTAATGCGAAACGCTCGAACTGTATGGTGATCTTCATTAACCAAATCCGTATGAAGATTGGTGTGATGTTTGGTAGCCCAGAAACCACAACAGGTGGTAACGCACTTAAATTCTATGCTTCTGTACGCTTAGATATCCGTCGTATCGGTCAAGTAAAAGAAGGCGACGAAATTACAGGTAACGAAACGCGCGTTAAAGTTGTGAAAAATAAAATGGCGCCTCCGTTCAAAGAAGCTGTATTCCAGATCATGTATGGTAAAGGGACTAACCAACTCGGTGAATTGGTTGATCTTGCAGTTCAACAAGATATCGTACAAAAAGCGGGTGCTTGGTACTCTTATCAAGGCAATAAAATTGGCCAAGGTAAAAATAACGTAATTCGTCATTTTGAAGAGAATGCACAAATGGCTCAAGAAATTGAGAAGCTGATTCGTGAACAATTGCTTACCAAGAACAAGCCTACCGAAAACACAGATATTGAAGAAGAAGAACCAGATTTCTTAGAAAGCTAAACTGAAACGCCCTTCGGGGCGTTTTTCTTTAATGAGGAAAGCATGTTTAATTCCGAAAAAACCGAAAAACCCAAAACTCTCACAGGCTCAAGATTACGCTCTTATGCTTTTGCCCTGCTCACGCGTCGTGACTATTCTCAAGCTGAGTTAATCACCAAGCTCAATCAATATGCGATCAACCCAGAGGAAGTCACAAAGCTGGTCGAAGAATTAGCACAACAAAATTATCAGAGCGACCAACGCGTGGCAGAACTGACGCTGGCAAGTCAACTCAGAAAAGGCAAAGGTTTACAACGGATCAAACAGGCATTAAAAGCAAAGCAACTGGATGCGGAGCTAATTACTGAAGAGCTGCAAGACGTCGATTGGCTTGACCAAGCATATCAACTCAAACTGAAAAAATTTGGACAAGAAGTTGCAACTGACCAAAAAATCAAAGCAAAACAGATTCGATTTTTACAATATCGTGGGTTTGATATGGGGGTAATTATGAAAGCGATTGCTCGAACGAGCGAAGAAGAATAACTGGTGGCAGCCCTACTAGCATGACTTCGGCACATCATAGTTCTACTACCGTTGCTACCTTCCGGTCCTGGCGGGGTTCGTAGAGTACAATTGCGAAGCTACCAGCAGGGCTACCATTGCCTGACAAAGTATAGAGATTTTTACCCGAGTTGCAAGCCTTGTTGCTGTTTTTCAGCGAGTTTTGCATTCAACTGCCTAATTCATCATCAACTGCTATATATTTGTTATCTATTTACTTTCAAGATGAACAAACATTAAACAACAACCCAGTAATTTCCTGCAAAAGTGCTTGAAGATTGTAAATGCTTATTGCATTTAAATGAGTTGCTGTTTTAATGGCTAAATCAAAAATCTATATCTGGTGTGTTGCAAGTAAAAAGAGAAGACTTGTTCGACCACAGCTTTAATTTCAACTTATGGATGAATTTTTATGCTAAAAAAGCATTCCGTACTTTTTATTGCCCTGCTCAGTAGTGCGCACTTATATGCTAATGTTCCAATTGAATCGCGCTCTTTAAGTCAACAACAAGCCAATAATGTTGTTGCAGGCTCTCCAAGTTTAAACTGGGAAATCATGCAAAAAAACCAGAAGCTTGAAGAAGAAATTCGTAAGTTACGTGGTCAACTTGAAGAACATGACAATGCAATTGAACAGTTAAAAAAAGAACTAACCAATCGCTATACCGATCTTGATCAGCGCTTAGAGCTTTTATCTCAAAAAATTGATCCACCAGAAGATAACCCTGAAGCTCAAGATGGTGCTGTAGCCGGAGCAAGCAATACGGATACCGCTGCTGCTCCAGTGATTGCACCAACAGCACCCGCAACACAGCAACAAACACCTTCTGTGAAGCCACAAGCACCAACTGCCGAGCAACCACCACAAGCCAACACTGCGACTACAAGTAATACCACCAATCAAATTGAGCTAGAAAAAGCAGCCTATACCGTTGCGCTTGATGCCTATAAGCAAGGTGGTGCCAAAAAAGCCATTCAACCTATGCAAAACTTCATTAAAAATCACCCCAATGGTATTTATGTCGGCAATGCATATTTTTGGCTAGCTGAATTCTACTTGGCCGTTGAGCCTGTTGACTACAAAGCAGCCAAGCAAAACTATAATATTGTCGCAACACGCTATCCAAATTCTGCCAAAGCATCGCGTGCAGTTTATCAACTATATAGTATTGCCAAAGAAGTCGATAAAAATACAGCCTTGGCAAATCAATACAGAAGTAAGTTGCTCAGTCAATACCCACAATCTGAAGAAGCCAAATTCATTCAGAAAAAGTAATTTACAGTCGCCAATAAAAAAGCCAGTTTTTACAAACTGGCTTTTTTATGCTTAGAACAAAATTATTTGATCTTTGCTTGCGACTTCAAGTATTCGGTATAATCTTCCAAAACTTGCTGACCGCGAAACTGTTGATAAAGCTTGTTCAACTCTTGCAACTGCTCAGCAGGTAATGTGCTCGCAACACTGCTATTTACATTTGAAACAGCAACAATCACGAGTTCATTTGGAAGTTTCGCAGTGGTTGCAGACCACAACCCTTCTTTGCTTGGTGCAGGAATGCTAAACGCAGCACGCTCAATCGCACGCTTCAAGCCTTGTGAACGTGCAAATGTCCCTGCATTTTCAAAAGTGACTTGAGATTTCGCAACCACTTGTGCCGCAGGTTGAGTTTTAAAGTCTGCAAGAATCGTTGCAATTTTCGCTTGCGCAGCTTTATAAGCCTTCGCTTCGATCACTTTTGCTTTCACATCAGCAGTTGCTTGATCCAAAGGTTTAATACCCGCTGCATGATAATTGCGAACTTTAATCCAGATGGTATCACCATTCGCCAATTGAATATTTGAAGATGCATTACGGTCGCCGTTCTTCACATCATCATTAAACAATTTTGCTTTTACACCTAAATCACTTAAATATGGATTATCAGTGGTCAGTGTTACACCATTTACAGATTCAACACGCGCACCCTTCACTTCTTGTGCAACGACATCTAAAGAATCACCACCAACTACCATTTCATTAAGGTTGTTAACCGTATCGCTAAATAAATTCGCAGCTTTTGATTTTTCAACCTCAGCAGTCAAACGTGCTTTTTCAGCTTCAAACGATGGCAGCTTCAACATTGGTGATTCTGTTTCAATAATGTGATAACCGTATTGCGTTTTAACAGGCTTTGAAATCTCACCATTTTTCAAGGCATTGACTGCATTATCAAAATCCGCCGAGAATGCACCTGGCGCATAAGCCTCAACTAAACCACCTTGGGTCTTAGAGGTTGGATCATCGGAGAATTGAGCAGCGGCATCAGCAAAGCTCATACCTGCCTGAATTTTTGCATAGACTTCATTGGCAAGTTTCTGCGCCGCAGCGTCATCACGTGCATCCGTGGTAATTAAAATATGCTTAACCTGAGGTTTAATCGCTTTCTTTTGCTCATCAACAAAAGCCGTATAAGCCTGCTGTAAATCTGCTTCAGTTACCGCAAGATTTGCTTTAGGCAATAATGCTGGGGTTAACACCACATAATCAACATCGACACTGGCAACTTGCTTAAATTCAGTTTTATGCTTGTTGTAGTAATCCGTAATTTCTTGATTCGATGCCGTTACGCCTTTTTTATAATCATCTAACTTAATGCTTGCTAGATGTAAGGTACGTTGTTCTGTTTGTAGATTAGCTAACTGTTGCACATCCGATTTACTCACCAATGCATAATCCATCAAAGATGTTGAAATCATCTTCAATGCATGGTCTTGGCGTAAACTCGCGATTAAGGCTTGGTTAGTCATCCCAACAGAACGTAAATAGTTTTCATATAATTTTTGCGAAAACTGTCCATTTTCTTGGAAACTTGGTTGCTGTGCCAACATTTGTTCAAGTTGTACATCACTTAAAGTCATACCCAGCTTTTCAGCTTGCTGCTGTAACAGACTGCGTGCAACAAGTGCATCCAATGCTTTTTCCTGAATGACAGGTAAATTTAAAAGGGACTCGTCACCTTTGACCAATGACAAATACTGGTCTTTATAGTTCTTGGTTGCACTTTCTAATTCTTTATTAGAAATATCTTGACCGTTTACCGATTTCGCAACGTCTGTTTTATTGCTACCACTAAAATATCCTTCAATACCTACAAGTGCTAAAGGGGTCAAAAACAAAACTAGCAGGACTTTGCCAAGCCAACCCTTAATGAGAGTACGAAACGATTCCATAAGAATTCCAATATTTTATTTCGGGGCAATTTTAACTGAAAAACAAAGACGAATGAATGCAGAATAAGGATCAAATTAACTTTTTCATTCAATAAATAAAAAACGCACCCTAAATGGTGCGTTTATTGATTTAAAAAGATTACGCAACCGAATCTTTTAAACCCTTACCAGCTTTGAAGCTAGGTACTTTACTTGCTTTGATTTGCAGCTCTTCACCAGTCTTAGGGTTACGACCTGTACGAGCAGCACGTTCTTTCACGCTGAAAGTACCGAAACCAACTAAAGTAACCGTGTCACCTTTCTTAAGTGCTTCAGTGATTGATGCAATTGTCGCATCGAGTGCCTTACCAGCATCCGATTTAGACACTCCCCCTTTTTCAGCAATCGCATCAATTAATTCTGATTTATTCATGATAAAAAATATCCTCTTAATATCGTTTGTTAAGATCCAAGGCTATAGTTTAAAAGGCCATGACGCCTTTATAGCAATGCTTTGGGGGAGAACGCAATACTAGAAAGACCTTTTAATTAAAATAAATACTGAAATACGACATAAACAGACGAGTTACCTGCCTTTTTTTTACTTTTTATTCAATTTAGCCTTCAATTGATGGTTTTCTTCGATCAACGCATCGACCTTGATATGGAGCTGAACAAGGAGCTGCTCGATGTGTTGAAGATCCTTGGGGGTAACCAAGCCAATACGATTCAAAGAATGATTGACACCTGTATCCAGAATCTTTTCAACCTTATCCTTGGTATCTGTTACGGACTCTTTAGCCTTCTCTGTTACCTTAACTACGGTATTGTCGGCAAAATCGACTGTTTTTGATTCAAGCTCCTCACCGACCTTGACCAGCGAGTCAAACAATTTATTTCCTTCTTCTTCCGCACGTGAAAAAGCACCCAAACCAGCCAGCCAGATTTGTTGTGTGTATTTTTTGAAATCAAGTGCAGATTTTTTAGAACTCTTTGATTTTGGCTTAGTTTTTACTTCAGCTTCTTCACTAGGATTTTCTATGTTTGAGTTATCCATTGACTATTACTCCTAAGCTCTTTACAAACAGTATGTCGTATTTAACCATAAAAATGTTTTTATAATATCAAAGTTAAGACTTGATCGTTTTAAAAAACTGTTCTACAAAGCAATAAAGTCATGTAAATTATTTTTCACAATTTGAGTACGGATGCTCAAGTTTACAGATTTTATTGTTTCATAACGTTATTGGTAAGGAAAAAGAGATCTATGAGTGATACGCAACAAAGACATAAACACCCCCATTTGTTGCTAAACATTGTCATCATTGTTTTAGAAACTTTTTTCTCCTTCATGCTGACGCACGATGCAGGGTTGCGCTTGCACGCGAAAAAATTGATTGACAAAAAAATCACCATTCGCATCAATAGCTATATTCCGTTCTTCGACTTTTATATCCAATTTACCGAAAAAGGTCTTTTATTTGATATGAAAGCGTTGGATCGAAACATCGATTTGGAAATTAATAGCACACTCATCGATCTGATTAAGATTTTTGTGTTTAACAATCAGCGTAGTATTAGCAATATGCGCATTCTCGGTGATGCCGTTCTTGCAGAAGAGTTCTTAGATTTAGTTCCACATCTCACACTCTCTAGTATTCTGGCAAACTGGAAACAATGGCTCAATTTATTTAACGACGAAGCTGAAGCAGTTGCATCTCAGCAACGTATTGCCCCACTTTTGGATAAAATTGACCAGCAGCGCTCAGAAATCAATACCTTGCTGGTTGAAGTAAAACAATATCAAAATCGTATTCACCGCCTACAAAAACGTCAGCGCTTGATCAATATCAGCTTTGCGGTATTGAGCTTTATTTTCATCGCCTTTTTTGTTTATAATACGTGGATACAATAATTCCAATATATTTTACTTTTCACGCTGATAATGGCAATTTAAAACTTGACTATTTTAGTCGGAATTCATAAAATTTAGTCATCTAGTCTAACCATGTGTACCGAATCATGCGTCTTACAACTCGCGGTCGTTACGCAGTGACTGCTCTACTTGATTTAGCTTTGCAGCCAACTGAACAAACGATCACGCTTGCGGAAATAGCAGCACGCCAATCCATCTCAGTCGCTTATTTAGAACAGTTATTCGCAAAACTTAAACGACATGGGTTAGTTTCAAGCGTTCGCGGTGCAAATGGTGGCTATCACCTTGCGCGCAATGCAAGTGAAATCACAGTGCTAGAAATTATCGAAGCTGTAAATGAAACTGTTGATGCGACTCGTTGTGACCATAAAGGCAACTGCCAGAATGGTGCAATGTGTTTAACGCACGACTTATGGCAAGAACTCTCCCACCATATTGCCGATTATCTCGCAAAAATCACCCTTGCTGATTTAATTGCGCGTGACAACGTTCAAACCGTTGCTCTACGCCAAAATTCACCAAGTTTAGATTCAGCCCTTCTATCGGTTACAGGTATCTGACATGAAACGTCCAATTTATCTTGATTACGCAGCAACCACTCCTGTACTGCCTGAAGTTGCAGAACGTATGATGGAATGTTTAACGTTCGAGGGAACTTTTGGTAACCCTGCGTCACGTTCACATGCCTATGGTTGGCAAGCAGAAGAAAAAGCCGAATATGCGCGTGAGCAAGTTGCAAACCTAATCAAAGCTGACCCACGTGAAATCGTGTGGACTTCAGGCGCAACAGAATCTGATAACTTAGCATTAAAAGGTATTGCTCAGTTCTACGGTTCAAAAGGCAAACACATCATTACAAGTAAAATCGAACACAAAGCTGTGTTAGACCCTTGCCGTGAGCTTGAAGAACAAGGTTTTGAAATTACATATTTAGAGCCTGAACCACGCACAGGATTAATTACCCCTGAAATGGTTCAAGCAGCTTTACGTCCAGACACGATTCTTGTTTCACTGATGATGGTAAACAACGAAATCGGTACAGTGACAGACGTTGCTGCGATTGGTGAATTAACACGCGCCAACAAGACATTCTTCCATGTCGATGCTGCACAAGCTGCGGGTAAAGTTGAGATTGATCTTTCAACCATGAAAGTCGACTTAATGAGTTTCTCTGGTCATAAAGTTTATGGTCCTAAAGGCATTGGCGCCCTTTTCGTTCGCCGTAGCCCACGTGTTCGCTTAAAAGCACAAATGCACGGTGGTGGTCATGAGCGTGGCATGCGTTCTGGTACTTTAGCGACACATCAAATTGTTGGTATGGGTGAGGCTTTTGAAATTGCAGGCAAAACCATGCAGGCAGAACAAGAGCGCATTCGTAAATTACGCGACAAACTTTGGAATGGCTTACAAGACCTTGAACAAGTGTTCTTGAATGGCCACCCAACGCAAAACGTTGCAAACTATCTAAATGTCAGCTTCAACTTTGTTGAAGGTGAATCACTAATGATGGCACTGAAAGATGTTGCTGTTTCAAGTGGTTCAGCATGTACATCTGCAACTTTAGAACCTTCATACGTTTTACGTGCTTTAGGTTTATCTGATGAGTTGGCACACAGTTCAATTCGTTTCAGTTTTGGTAAATACACAACTGAAGCGGACATTGACCATGTGTTGACAATTACCAAAGCTGCGGTTGAGAAATTGCGTGAACTTTCTCCGCTTTGGGATATGTACAAAGAAGGTATCGACCTTTCAACAGTTGAATGGGCTGAACACTAATTTGCTGAGTGCTCAATTGAGCACTTCATTGAAAAACGTGTTTTAACCCTCATATTAATATTAGGCTGACCCCGAGGTTTGGAGAAGCGACATGGCTTATAGCGAAAAAGTAATTGATCATTACGAAAACCCACGTAACGTTGGTGTTTTAGACAAAAATGCAGAAAACGTAGGTACAGGTATGGTCGGTGCACCAGCGTGTGGCGACGTAATGCGTTTGCAAATTCAAGTGGATGACAATGGCGTAATTGAAGAAGCTCGCTTCAAAACTTACGGCTGTGGTTCTGCAATTGCATCAAGTTCACTGGTAACCGAATGGTTAAAAGGTAAAACGCTTGATGAGGCTCAATCAATCAAGAATATTGATATCGCGACTGAGCTTGCACTTCCACCAGTTAAAGTACACTGCTCTGTCTTAGCTGAAGATGCAATTAAAGCTGCGATTGAAGATTATCGCGGTAAAAAAGCGAAAGCTTAATTGATGACCGAAATAACATTGGAGTTTTCATGATCCATTTAACTGAAAATGCTGCGACTCACATCAGCAATTACCTGCAAAACCGCGGTAAGGGTGAAGGGATTCGTATTGGTGTGAAAACTTCGGGTTGTTCTGGGTTGGCTTATGTACTTGAGTTTGTCGACGATGTCGATACACATGATCAAGTCTTTGAACAACTTGGTGTTAAAGTTTTTGTTGATCCCAAAAGTCTAGTTTATCTCGATGGTTTAGAGATGGACTATGTCAAAAATGGTTTAAACGAAGGTTTTGAATTTAGCAACCCTAATCAAAAAGGTGAATGTGGTTGCGGTGAATCATTTACCGTCTAAGCAAACACCCTCTTTCTTTTCGTCAAAACAGTGTGTTCCGCACTGTTTTAACGTATTTATCACTAGCGGAATTCATCTCCCATGAATCATTTTGAGTTGTTCCAATTACCCGAAGCACTCGATATAGATTTAGCAGCTTTAAAAAAACAGTTTTTAAGTTTGCAACAGCAATATCACCCAGATAAAGCCACTGACAAAGATCAGGCCTTGATCAAGTCAAGCGAAATCAACCAAGCGTATAAAGTACTCTCACAAGTTGATAGTCGTGCGGCATATCTACTTGCCTTAAAAAAACAAGATCACCATCTTGACCAATCCATTAGCGATTTTGAATTTTTGCAATCTGCACTCGAAATGCGCGAACAACTTGATGAAGCCACCTCAACAGAGCAACTTCACACTTTAAAAGTTGAAATTCAGCAATGGATCGATGGTCTAGTTCGCGAATTTAAAATTGATTTTACTGACGAAGACTGGGCTGAAGTACGTGATACTGTTCGTAAGTTACGTTTTTTTCAACGTGTTATGAATGATATTGATAAAGCTGAAGATCGCATGCTGGACGAAGAAGAAAGCTTCGACCTCGATGATGATTTTTAATCCGCTGTTACCAATTATTTTCAAGGGATACCGCACGCATGGCACTTTTGCAAATTGCTGAACCTGGTCAATCTACTGCCCCGCATCAACATCGTATTGCGATTGGCATTGACTTGGGGACAACCCACTCTTTAGTGGCGACAGTGCTATCGGGAAAACCGAAAGTTCTACAAGATGACAAAGAGCGAGTATTACTCCCATCTATTGTTCACTATGCAAAGGATGCAACGACGTTTGGCTATGAAGCTAAACCCTTTATGCTGACTGATCCAAAAAATACCGTTGTTTCAGTAAAACGCTTTATGGGTCGTTCACAAGCAGATATCAAATTCCAGCACCCATATACACTCGTTGGTGCAGAAAATGAAATGCCTGCATTTGAAACTGCGGCTGGTCGTAAAACACCTGTCGAAATTTCTGCAGAAATTTTAAAACAGTTAAAAGACCGTGCCGAAGCCAGCCTCAACAACCCTGTGAATGGTGCTGTGATTACCGTTCCAGCCTATTTCGACGAAGCACAACGTCAAGCAACACGTGATGCTGCACAGCTTGCAGGTTTGAATGTTTTACGTTTATTGAACGAACCTACAGCAGCGGCTGTTGCTTATGGATTGGATCAAGACACCAATCTCAACACCGATCGTAACTATGTGATTTACGATCTAGGGGGCGGTACATTTGACGTCTCGATCTTACGTTTTTCACAAGGTGTGTTTGAAGTTCTTGCGACTGGCGGACACACTGCCCTTGGTGGTGATGACATTGATCGCTTAATCGTAAAATGGGCTAAAAAACAGCTCAACATCGAAACCTTAACTGATGAAGAATATGCCGTTTTTGTTGTGGCAGCACGTCAAGCCAAAGAATATTTAACCGATCACGAATCTGCCGAATTAAAATTACTGGATGATCGTCTCACTTTAGATCGCCCAACCTTTGAAGCAATTATTCAAGTCGCACTCGATAAAACCATGAGTGTGTGCAAACGTGTATTACGTGATGCCAAGCTTGATCTCGACGAAATCGAACATGTAGTCCTTGTCGGTGGTTCTACGCGCTCTTATGCCGTACAGAAAGCGGTGAGTGAATTATTTCAACGTGAACCATTATGCACCATTAACCCTGATGAAGTGGTTGCCATTGGCGCATCAATCACTGCCAATCAGTTGATTGGTAATAGCCAAGATGGTTCATTATTGCTTGATGTGACCCCACTTTCTCTTGGTCTAGAAACCATGGGTGGACTGGTTGAACGTTTGATTTCACGAAACACCGCAATTCCTGTGGCGCGCCGTCAGGAATTTACCACCTATCAAGATGGTCAAACTGCCATGTTGATTCATGTAGTGCAAGGTGAACGTGACTTAGTTGAGCATTGCCGCTCATTGGGCCGTTTTGTGTTACATGGCATTCCACCAATGACTGCTGGTCAAGCCCGTATTGAAGTGACTTTCCAAGTTGATGCGGATGGTTTACTCACCGTTTCTGCAAAAGAAACCACCTCTGGTGTTCAAGCACAAATTGATATCAAACCATCTTATGGTTTATCTGCAGCGGATACTGAGCGTTTATTGGTTGAAGGCTTTCAATATGCCGAAGAAGACAAACACCTTCGTCATTTGCAAGAAACCAAAGTCGAAGCGCAACGTGAGCTAGAAGCGCTCGAACAAGCATTGAAAGCAGATACGGATTTACTCTCACAGCAGCAGGCACGCGACTTAATTCTTGCCGCTGAAGCGTTAAAAGCCCGTCTGAAAACCGATGAGCTTGCAGCAATTGAACATGCTGTTCAGCAACTTAAAATTCATAGTGATGCCTTTGCTGCATTGCGTATGAACCGACATATTGACCATGCCTTAAAAGGTACAAAACTTGAAGATTGGTCAAACTCAAACTAAAGGTATAGGTGATCAATATGCCACGTATTAAAGTTCTTCCTCATGCACAAATTTGCCCTGAAGGTGCAGAATTTGAAGTCGAACATAACGCCAATTTATGCCAAAGTTTATTAAAAAACGGCATTAAAATTGAACATGCTTGTGACATGTCAGCAGCATGTACGACCTGTCACGTGGTTGTGCGTAAAGGCTTTGACAGCCTTGAAGAAATGAATGACGTTGAAGCAGATTTGCTTGACCGTGCATGGGGCCTAGAGCCTGATTCTCGCCTGTCTTGCCAAGTTGAAATTGTAGATGAAGATTTAGAAATTGAAATTCCTAAATACACCATCAACCATGCTTCGGAAAATCATTAATTCAACTGATTTTCTCAGACATAAAAAGCTAGAGTCAATCTCTAGCTTTTTATTTGCTAAGCGAAAATTAAAGATCGATGTGCAGCAGCACCAGCCATGGTGCCATCTCCAACAGCCAAAGGCACTGAACCGCCTAAACGGGCAACATCACCGCAGGCAAAAATCCCTGTCACTGATGTTTCTTTCATTGCATTGGTCTTTATTGCCTCACCCATCGCATTCTGTTCAATCTCACAACCCAACTTGAATATCCAGTCCTGAGCGATGCTACATTTTGTGGTTGCAAAAATACCATCCAACTGAATAACAGAACCATCTGCGAGTAACACATCGCTATGCCCGATAATTTCTTGAATCAACCGTTTTTCTACGCGGACACCTCGGGTGGCTAATTGATCAAACAATTCCTCGGCTATAGGATAATCATTTAAGAACAGCGTGGTATCCCCCCAATCTGGCAACATCATCGCCATATGTGCCGCATGCTCAGAACTGGCAATAATCCCGATCTTGCCTTGATCCAACTCATAACCATGACAATAAGGGCAATGAAAAATGCTTTTCCCCCAACGCTCAGCTAAACCTGAAATTTCAGGTAGCCGATCTGTGATGCCTGCGGCAATGATCAAACGTTTTGCGGTGATTGAACGAGTGCCATCAATACAGATTGCAAAACCACCCTCAACTTTTTCTACACGCTTCACCTGACCATCTTCCCAATCAACCGTCTGATAAGCTAAAAGCTGCTGCTTAGCAATATCCACAATCTCACTGGCTTTACGCCCATCCTGTGTTAAAAAGCCATGTGAATGCGCTGCAAAGCGATTCCGCCTTTGCCCAGCATCAATCACTGCCACTTTTTTACGCGCTCTTACCAAGGGCATCGCTGCTGACAAACCCGCATAACTTCCACCAATAATCGCAACATCGTACTGCATAAGTTCAACCCTTAATGTAACTTTAAAAGTTACGTTAATGCTTTTTATTTTAATTTGCAACTTTTGATGTTACATTTAATGTAATCCCTTTTTGTATTTTTATAAATTCAATGCGTACAGACAGTAAACTTTCACGAATGCTTCATGTGCTACTTCACATGGCAAGACAAAACAAGACTTTTACCTCTGATGAAATCGCACAAATGCTTTCCACTAATCCAGTTGTGGTCAGACGGACCATGTCAGGTCTTAAAAAGGCAGGTTTTGTCCATTCAGAAAAAGGCGCAGGTGGTGGTTGGCAGTTAACAGGTGATTTAGAAAAAATTACGCTGTGGGATATTTATCAAGCCGTGGGTGAACCAACGATTTTTGCGATTGGCAATGAACGAGAAAATCCAGAATGCTTAGTTGAACGAGTGGTGAATGCCGCTTTAAATCATGCAATACAAGATGCACAAAATATTCTGACGCAACAACTCAAAGCCACGACACTGGCATCTTTAGCTGCTGAATTTGATCATTTATATGAGATTCATATACATTAAGAATGAACTGACAGAATAGATGGGGGTTAATTATCGAACTTCATCATCTAAAGTCAATTTAGGAATACCCTGTGCATTGGTAATTTTTTGCTGGGTCTTAATACGCTGAACCATATTTTCCAAGATCTCGACCAGTTCAGGATATTCATAGTTCTGTACTTCTTCTAAATTCAGAACTAAATGGAAACCTTTATAATCGAAATCAAACCATTTTTGTGTATCTGATTTCTTGCCTGTGAATTTCTCCATCACCTGCCAGGTTTTAACAGGACCTTGAATACCTTTTAAATAAATAGGTACTTTCGGCACACACAAAAACTCATTTTTAATCAGCTGATGGGTGTCATCGGCAATCAGAATTTCATCAACCTCAGCCGCAGACTGCAAACGGGCTGCCAAGTTTACGTCACGACCAACAATGGTATAAGCCATACGATGAGAAGCCCCGTAGTTACCGACGTGGCAATAACCCGTACTGATACCCATACGAATATGCAAAGCAGGATAACCCATTTTCTTCCAGCGTTCACGTAACAATTTCATTTGCTGGCGCATCGCAATAGCCATTTCGACACAGGATTTTGCATCCTGTTCGACACCCTGCGAGTTTGGATCCCCAAAGAAAATAAGAATCGCATCGCCCATAAACTTGTCGACGGTTGCTTCATACTGCTTGGCAATTTCAGTCATATGACTCAAATAATCATTCAGCAAGAAGGCTAAATCATCGGGAATGAGGGTTTCTGACAACTCAGTAAAACCTTGTATATCAGAAAAGAAAATGGTTAATTTCTTACGCTTATATTCAATTTTTGCCTCTGCCTCACCGCGCATAATTGATTGCCACAACTGTAACGGCGCATAACGGCTCAACTGATTGGCGAACGCAATATAACGCGTCATTTGATTATGATAGTGCTGGCGTTGCTGCCCCAAAATATTCAAACGACGATGCTGATAATAATTACCAATCACAATAAACATCATTAAGCCTAAAAGGCTCACAACAGTCAGTTCTGGATTGGTGGGTTCAAAATACTCTTCTGCACCAAAAATGATGTAGGTACTGAAGTAGAATGTAATGACACCTATCAGCCCGATCAAACAGGAAACAGGCAAAGAAATTCGGTTATTCAATCCGACATAGAGCAGTGCAAATAAAATGGTAAAGGTCGGAACAAGACTCAAATGTATTGCAGCAAGCACCAATGCGACGATCACCGCCTCATTGGCAAACAGAACATTTTTTTCTATTTTTTTATCAAATTTATATTGCAGCCATTTTTCTAAACGAGGACAGAGCAAAAAATAAATGAATAATAAAGGAAGAAGGTAGAGTTGATAGCTAGCACTGGTTGAGGTAAATGCATAAATTACCAAAATAAGTGACAGAATCGAATATCCCATCAAACGATGAAAATAAGCGAACTGTCTAGGTTCTTTATCAATCAACCTATCTAGTGGCACCCTATCCTCCTTTTCTTATTATAGAATACTGTATTTATTCTATTTTTCTGGATCAGTCCATACGCCAATCAAATGGCATATCACCCTGTCCACGCAATGCCAACATTAATGTTTGACGCATATGCGCAAGTACATCATTGCTATAAGGCACAGCTGGTGTTCCCCATACTGGCTTAGGCCATGCAACATCGTTTTGATAACGTACTACATGATGAAAATGAAGCTGAGGAACAACGTTTCCTAAAGCGGCAACATTCATCTTGTCTGCACGGAATACACGTGACAATTGGCTTGATAACCAGCTTGATTCACGTAAAAACTGTTCTTGGTCTGCTTGGCTTAATTCATATAATTCTGTGACGCCTGGAACACGTGGAATCAGGATCAACCAAGGAAATTGCATATCATTCATTAAACGACATGTTGAAAGCGGGAAGTCGCCTACAAAAAATGTATCTTGAGCAAGTTGAGGATGCAAACTAAACATATCTTTATAAATGATGCAGAATAATGATGATCAATACTATCACATCAGTTTTGATGTGAATATTATTAGTAACCCGTTTGATTACAAATAACAATGATTTTCCTCATTTATTGCATGAACATCTGATCAAAAACAGGATCGCATTTGCTAAAAAACACAACTTGCTCAATTAACCAGCAAATCAAATGCTTAAAAGCCTCAATTTAACTCACTCAATAGCTTGTTCAGCAAATCTACAATGAACTGAATCCGCTTATCGTATTCAGCCAATTGCACCGTGACTTTCAAACGTTGACCGCCTTCCATTCGGTAATAGGTTGGATTTTTCTGCATCAGTTGGATTATGCTGATCGCCTGCACAGGAGTATCCGGTGAAAACTCGATATATCCCCCATTACTGTTAATATCAATTTTGGTAATACCCAACTGCTCTGCACGCAAGCGCAGCTGATGCACACTAAACAATTGCTTCACAGGTTGTGGTGGAATACCAAAACGATCAATCAACTCCATACGGATATTGTCGAGCTTCTCTTGGCTATCGGTATTACTGATACGCTTATAGAACAACAAACGTTGATGGACATCACCCAAGTAATCATCTGGGATCAGCGCTGGCATATGTAAATTAATTTCAGCAGTTAATGACAACGGCGCATCAAAATTAGGCGTTTTGCCTTTTTGAATGGCTTTGGTCGCTTTTTCGAGCATCTCCATATACAGACTATAACCAATTGCCTGCATTGAACCACTTTGCTGTTCACCGAGTAATTCACCCGCGCCTCGAATCTCCAAGTCTTCAGTTGCCAGCATAAAGCCAGCCCCCAAAGTGGAAGCACGTTGAATCGCATCTAAACGCTTTTCGGCATCGCCTTTGAGGTGTTTGATCGATGGAACCAATAAATAGGCATAGGCTTGATGATGCGAACGTCCAACACGACCACGCAATTGATGCAGTTGCGCCAGACCCAATTTATCCGCACGCTCAATAATGATGGTATTGGCGTTCGGCACATCAATACCCGTTTCAATAATGGTTGAGCAGACCAATACGTTATATTCTTTGTGATAGAACTGCTGCATTACTTGCTCAAGTTCGCGTTCGCGCATTTGACCGTGCGCAACCGCAACTCGTGCTTCTGGAACTAAATGACGAATGGTTTCAGCGGCGCGTTCAATGGTATCTACCTCATTATGCAATAGGTACACCTGACCACCACGTAATAACTCACGCAGAATTGCTTCTTTGACCGAATCATCCGTATGTTCTTGTACAAAAGTTTTTACGGCTAAACGGCGTGCGGGTGGTGTTGCAATAATCGAGAGATCACGCATCCCAGAAAATGCCATATTCAAGGTACGTGGAATCGGGGTCGCGGTTAGGGTCAACATATCTACATCGGCACGTAAGGCTTTGATCCGTTCTTTGTCACGAACACCAAAACGATGCTCTTCATCGACAATCATGAGTCCAAGATTCTTGAATTGGATGTTTTCTTGCAGAATTTTATGCGTTCCTACCACGATATCGACTTTGCCTTCAGCCAAATCTTCAATAGTTTTTAGGTGGGTCTTATTGCTGCCAAAACGAGACAATACTTCAATTCGTACCGCAGTATCGGCAAAACGATCTTTAAAGGATTCATAATGTTGCTGTGCTAACAAGGTCGTCGGTACAAGAACTGCAACTTGCTTGTTATTTTGTACCGCAACAAAGGCCGCACGCATCGCCACTTCAGTTTTACCAAAGCCCACATCACCACAAACCAAACGGTCCATCGGTTTGGCAAGCTGCATATCATGGAGGGTTGCTTCAATGGCGTTGGCTTGGTCCAAAGTTTCTTCGTAGGCAAAACCACTGGAGAATTGCATATAGCCGGTATGATCGAGCTCAAAAGCAAAACCAGGTTTGGATTGACGACGAGCCTGAATATGTAATAACTCTGCGGCAACATCATGGATTTGCTCCAAAGCTTTGCGCTTCGCTTTACTCCATGTATCTGTACCTAATTTATGCAATGGGGCTAAATCAGGATCGCCACCACTATAGCGGCTGATCAGATGCAAATTGGTTACAGGCACGTAGACTTTCGCGCCATCTGCATAATCAAGCTGCAAGAACTCATGATCCTGCTCGTCGATTTCTAAGGTAATCAGACCCGCATAACGCCCTACACCATGATCGATGTGTACGACAGGTGCACCAATACTCAGCTCGGTTAAACTACGGATCAAGAACTCTTCAGATACTTCTTGCTGGCGTTTACGGCGACGTTGTACCACACGGTGTTCATAAAGCTGATTTTCCGAAATCACCGACAACTGATTACTCAGTAACAATCCTCGATCCAGTGGCGCACTGGTAATCGCAACCTGTAACTTATCTTTTTGGAATTGAGCAAAACTATCTACATTTTGAATTTCACCCAACACACCACGCAGCGCATCTTTTAGCGTTTCTCGACGGCCTGCACTCTCAGCGACCAATAAAACAGGATGCTTGGCTTGGTCGATATAATGTTTTACTGCTTCAAAAGGTTGTTCTTTTTTCGGATCAACAGCCAATTTAGGTGGCTGTTCAGCAGTGATGTTGAGTACACCCGCCTTAGCATCGAAAGCTTCAGCTGAAGCCAAAATTCGAGGGAATTGATTTAATGCCTGTAAAACATGGTTGGGCATTAAAAATAAGTCTTCTGGCGGTAGAATCGGTTGATCAATGTTATGGCGTCGATCTTCATAACGACGCATCACTTCTTTCCAGAAGTGAACAAAATCATCTTCAATTTCACTATTTGTAATGACAACGCAATTCTTTGGTAAGTATGTCGTCAGCATACTTTGTGCTTCCATCACCTTCTTATCAAAGAATAATGGCAAATAAAACTCTAAACCCGGGGTTGCAATTCCTTCTAATACATCCTGATAAATCGGATTTTTCTTCGGATTTGCAGTTGGGAAGCTTTCTGCATAACGGTCTCTAAAAGTCGAACGCCCCTCTTTCAGAGGAAATTCTTTTGCAGGTAAAACAGTAAAGTTTTTTAAGGATTCGGTGGTTCTTTGTGTTTCTGGGTCAAAGAATTTTAGGCTGTCAATTTCATCATCAAATAAGTCAATTCGAATCGGTTGATCTTGTCCAGATGCAAAAATATCCATGATGCTACCGCGAACTGCAAACTCACCGTGATCATAAACTGTGTCAACTAAGCGATAACCTGCTTGAACCAATTGTTTCTTTTGCGCTTCAAGGTCTAGTTTCTGCCCCACTTTAATATCAAAGTGTTCGCCCACAACCCACGAATAAGGTGCAACGCGTTGCGCTAAAGTGCTGGCTGAAACCAGTAAAATCCCTTTTTGTGGCATATTCGATAAAATTGCCAAACGCTCAGAAACAATGTCTTGATGCGGAGATAAACGGTCATAAGGCAAAATTTCCCAATCCGGGAAAATAATGGGCTTGATGCCATAAAATTCGAGTTCGCTCTCAAGCTGAGCAAGATGTTGATTATTCCTTGCAACAATGACATATAGGTTTGAACTTTGTGAGGCAATTTCTTTGAATAATAGTGCTGCGGATGACCCTAACAAGGAACCAATCCAGCGTTTTTCGCCCGCTTTGAATTGTTGTAAGTTTAATTGAGAAATTTCTTGTTGAAACATAGAGAAAATCATGCAATCTAAAAAGATAAGTACCCTATTTTAGCATGATGTTTTTTGAGGAGTGTGAGTTTTTCTACGACTGATTTAAGCTTCAGCTTCTTATAAATTATCGTCTAATTATTTCCTCCGGCGTGATATAAATTTCAGCATCGTCACCTTGTACTGTTGCATGCAGTTTGTTTGCAATCTCGATCATTTTCCTAATCACTTCAGGACTTGGATTTTTAATCGATAAACTACAAGAATCATGACTATATATTAATGGAATTTCTTGCTTATCAATAAGAATCAGAAAGTCTTGTGCTGAATTCTGGAGATCACTTTTTACTGATGGATCTAGCATCATATAAGCGTGCCATTCTGCAGGAGTAATACATTCCCCTTCATTAAAATAAAATTCTTTTTTTGTAATATGTAAATCATAGCCCGCATAGCTGACTTGGCAAACAATGAATAGAATAAGCAAAATTAATTTGAACATCTTTTTATTTATCTCATCTTTTAAAATTACTTAGGCTATTTTCATATTCAAATAAAAGAAAGCCCTGATCGAGCTTTCCTCTTTAAACTTTGTCCTAAACATCAATCTTAAATCCTAAATTAACATCACAAGCTGCTTGTCCACCACGAACACCAAAATTCTCCGAGGGCAGTTCACGAAGCATAATTTTCACATGATCTTTGGGAATGCCTATCGGCTCAAGATTATGCACAATCAATTTATACAGCTGACGCTTGGCATCTAAGGAACGTCCAAGAAAAGCATCAATACTGATCAAGGTATAACATTCAGGTTTTGCCTTTTCTGGCGGACATTGAAAACGATGTGCTTCATGGACAATTAAACGCACATTTCGATCACTGGCCATGATTTTAAACGCATCTCTAAGCGCAGTATGCACCGCTTCCATAATCTCTAGCTCAACTTCAACTGGATATTGCTGCCTGACTTCGATCAGCACACTTGGCATATTGTTATTCTCCTACGATCTTGCATTGTGATATCTATTTATTTTTACTATGTTTGCTACTTTCTTACACAATATTAAATAAACTTTATTGTTCTGACTTTATCAATACTGTAATCAAACCATTTTTTCTAAAACCATAAAAAAGCATTCTTCAGAAAATTCCGAAGAATGCTTTTGTTTCATCATCATGAAGAAGCAAGTTTTGCATTTGGGAAATAACGACCTTCTACCAAGTCATAACACCACTGGAAGATAAATGTATAAACCAAAATACACATGGTCAAACCGAAATCGAGAATTAAGGCCTCGATAAAGCTCATTTTCATCATATATGCAATAATTGGAATAGTAGCCAGCATCAAACCACCTTCAAACCCAATTGCATGCAGAATGCGGACTGGAATGGTTCTTTCCCACTGATATTTATGTTCCACTTTTTCAAAGAAATGGTTAAAAATCATATTCCAGAACACTGAAATGACCGCCATGATCGTACCCAGAATCCCCGTGACTTCAAGCGGCATACTAAAAATAAAACTTAACGCAATTGCGATGATGACCAATAAAATCACTTCATAGCTAATTGCATGAATGAGTCTTCTTTTGGAAATCAACATTTCATAACACTCTTTTATTTGGATTGAGGCTATTTTATTTTTATAATTTTGATTAATCCAATCAGATTCTTTCAGTATTTTTGACAGATGAATATTAATCAAGAACAACTCATCATGTTTCAAACCGTGATTGAAACAGGCTCTTTCTCTGCTGCTGCCCGTAAATTAGGCAAGGTCCCCTCTGCAGTAAGCATGTCGATTGCCAATTTAGAAATTGACCTCAATCTTAATCTGTTTGAACGCGTCGGACGTGAACCCATTCCAACAGCAGAAGCCATCGTCCTGTACGAGAAAACGCAACAATTATTGATTGAAATCAATCAATGGAAACAGCATGCGCATGCCTTGAGTACTGGTTTGGAGTCGACGCTCAACATCGTGGTAGTGTCTGAGCTGCTGTATACCAACTGGACTGACTATATCACCTTGCTGGAGCAGCGTTTTCCAAGTCTTGAAATGAATATTTTTTCAGCCCCACAAGAAGATGCTTTACAGATGTTACTTGATCAATCTGCACAACTTGCATTGATGTTTGAACGTGAACAATTGGATAGCCGCGAACAATTTGTGGAACTAAAAAGAGAAGCGCTTGTTCCTGTCATTGCTAAAAATCATTCTTTAGCACAACTGGATCACGTATCTTTTGAACAAATCGTACAAACACGCCAAATTGTAGTCGCAAGTCGTGATCATAGTATCAAGCCAGAGTTGCTCTATTCTAAAGACTATTGGCGCACAGACAATCATCATTCTGCTTGCATGATGATTATTCGCAACTTAGGTTGGGGTGTCCTCCCCTTACAAATGTTCAATGAAAATCCAGAACTTAAAAAGAAACTGAAGATTTTGGAAATGTATGATTTCACACCAAAATTTGAATACTACGTCGATCTAGTATGGAGCCGTGAAAGTGAATTAGGGCTTGCTGCAAAATACTTAATTGACCACATTCGACAACAACGTCAAAAAAATGAGACATAAGTACAAGTGTAGACAGGATGAACAATTCTGCAAACAAATGCGGGGCTTTGCTTTCATCCAGATTGTGTTATAACAGAAGTTACCAATAATATTGTTTATGTAAGAACGCGATATCAATGACTCAGAATGCATTACACCAATTAAAAAATTTAACCACCGTTGTTGCCGATAGTAGTGATCTAGAAGCGATTGAAAAATTTCGTCCACTTGATGCAACGACCAATCCATCACTCATCACAGCTGCAGCTGAACAACCAGAAAGCCGCGAGCTGATAGAAGATGCTTATACTCAAGCCAAGCAAGAAGGCTATCAACGTGATGAACTGATTGAACGTACCATTGATATTTTGACTGTGAAGTTTGGTGTCGAAATTTTAAAATTGATCGAGGGTCGTGTCTCTACAGAAGTCGATGCTTCTCTTTCTTACAACACGGAAGCAACAATTGCCAAAGCACGTGAGCTCTCTCAGCTCTATCGAGGTTACGGCATTGAGCAATCACGTATTCTGATTAAAATCGCGTCCACATGGGAAGGCATTCAAGCGGCAAAAGTACTCGAAGCTGAGGGTATTCCATGTAATCTCACTTTGTTGTTTGGTTTACATCAAGCTCAGGCTTGTGCTGATGCAAACGTCACGCTGATCTCACCTTTTGTAGGTCGTATATTAGATTGGTATAAAAAAGCTGAAGGTGTAGAGCAATATCCAATTGCCAAAGATCCTGGCGTACTTTCTGTGAAAAAGATTTATAACTACTACAAACAGCAAGGCATTCCAACCCAAGTGATGGGTGCAAGCTTCCGTAGTACCGCACAAGTGCTTGGTTTATCAGGTTGTGACTTACTTACGATTGCCCCAAATCTTTTGGCTCAGTTGGAACAAGACCAACAGCTTGTTGAACCTCAACTAAGTGCCGAATTTGCTCAACACGCAGAAAAAATTGAACGTCCAGCACAAAGCAAAGAGAGTTTTAAAGCTGAACTTGAGCAAGATTTGATGGCCTTTCAATTGCTGCAAGGGGGTATTGATGGCTTTATCAAAGCACGTGACCAACTCAGTTTATTGCTGCGTCAGTCTTTTGGTATTGATGCTGAAATCAAACCATAATTAGTCGATTTTTCACCAATAAAAACCGATTTTTGTTATATTAGCGAAAATCGGTTTTTTAATGAGTTCACTGTGTTCGGTATAACAGATTTAACCACATATATTATTGGTACAATCTTAATTGTGTTATTACCAGGCCCTAACTCTCTCTATGTCATGTCCGTAGCTTCTCGTTATGGCATTCGTACTGGTTACGCGGCAGCTTGCGGTGTATTTACAGGCGATTCTATTTTAATCCTGTGTACGGTATTAGGTGCGGCATCCTTACTCAAAGCCTTCCCGATTCTGTTCATTATTCTCAAATTAACAGGGGCTTGTTATCTCGCCTACTTAGGTTTTAAATTATTACAAGGTGCTTATCAAACTTGGAATAAGCCACCTCACCATGCCGAGCTAGCTGATTTACCGAAACTTGATCAAGTTCATCCTTACCGTACAGCACTCAGTATCAGCTTACTGAATCCGAAAGCGATTCTGTTTTTCCTGTCTTTTTTTGTGCAGTTTGTAGAACCTGATTATGCCTATCCTGCATTAAGCTTTTTAGTATTGGCATTGATTGTGCAAATTGTAAGTTTTAGCTATTTAACCGCTTTGATTTTCTCTGGGATTAAACTGGCTAGTTTTTTCAAACATAATTATAAAATTGCAGCTACTGGGATTTGTGTGGTCGGAATCTTGTTCTTTGGTTTTGGTTTAAGATTGGCAACGTCAACGCTCACCTAAGCATAAATTTGATCGAATGATCAATTTATTCAATCACTTTAGAACTACGATTTAGGTCGCATTAACGATATACTTTTCAACAAATTTTAAACAAGTATAGATGCATAGATGCAACGTCTCCTCCAAGATTTTTCAATTCCAGCAGTTTTTGCTGGCTTTATTACTTTCTTAATCGGGATTAGTGTTTCCGCCATCCTCGTCATTCAAGGCGCACAATCTTTAGGTGCCAATACTGCTCAAATCAGTTCTTGGTTTTGGGCATTGGGACTTGCCATTGGTCTCTCGGGCTTGATCCTGTCTTGGAAATATAAATATCCCGTTGCCACCGCATGGTCGACGCCAGGGATTGCATTGATCATTGCCTCGACTGGGCATTATGATTTATATGAAGCGATTGGTGCTTTCTTGGTCTGTGGTATTGCCATTGCCATTGTTGGTTTTTCAGGAATCTTCCAAAAACTATTGGCCCATATTCCACAAAGTCTGACCTGTGCCATGCTGGCAGGGATCTTATTAAAATTTGGTATTCAAATTTTTAGCAGCTTAGAAAGCCATCTTGGCTTTATTCTCAGTATGCTTGTGATCTATTTGGTTTCAAAACGCTTATTTCCACGTTATAGCATTGTACTGACGGTGATTTTAGGCGCAGCAATCTGCCCACTATTTATCGACTTTAAACTTCAATCAATCACGTGGTCACTGACCCAACCGGTATGGATGCAACCTTCATTTTCGTGGTCTGCCATCTTAGGCTTAGCTTTACCACTGTTTGTCATCAATATGACTTCACAAAACTTGCCAGGGATTGCCATGATTAAAAGCTATGGCTACCACCCGCATGTGAATCAGTTGGTGGGTTGGACAGGTGTCGCACATACTATTTTTGCGCCTTTCGGCTGTTTCTCAATCAATTTAGCAGCAATTAGTGCAGCGGTAAGCCTAGATGATCAAGTACATCCCGATCCAAGTAAACGCTATATTGCCGGAATCAGCTGTGGTCTGTTCTATATCTTAATGGGGCTCTTTGCAGCGACATTGGTCAGCCTACTGATGTCATTCCCGCAAATCTTTATTGTGGCGCTTGCAGGAATTGCGCTATTTGCAACGATCAGCCACAACATTGCCGTTGCTTTTTCAAATGTAGAAGAACGTGAAGCTGCGCTACTCACCTTTTTATGTAGTGCCTCAGGTGTCCAATTCTGGGGTATTGGCTCAGCGTTTTGGGGTTTGTTATTAGGTATCTTCGTACTAGTGTTATTTAGATTTAAAGCAAAAAATAAGCCCTAGTTGGGCTTATTCAAATCATGCACGGAAAGCATTGCGGATTACTTTTCCTCTAAATCTTTCTGTGCTTCTTCATCATTTAAAATACGTGCTGCTTTTTTAGGACGAATTAATGGCGCTGTTGGACGCGGATGCGTATGGGTATATTGTAAACCTACACCTGCATAGACATCATCCGCAGCGATCTCTGTTTCAAAACGCTCATCATCACGATCACGAATTTCATCCGTAATGCGTTGTACTTCATCTTCATCAACGCCTAATTCTTGCAAGATCACGCCACCAAATTTGATTGCAGATTCGAAGGTTTCGCGAATCATATAATCCACTTTATGCTTCACTAAGTAAAGCGAATGTTCACGGTCATAAGAACGAACCAGCAGCTTAGCCAATGGAAATTCATGCGTGACCAACTCAACAATTCGATTGGTGGTTTCTTTACTGTCGACACAAACCACAATGGCTTGGGCTGAAGATGCACCCGATGCATGCAAAATATCTAAACGGCAGCCATCGCCATAATAGATTTTAAAACCAAACTTTTCCGCGTTTTGAATCATGTCGATGTCATTATCAATAATGGTGACATCTACTCCTCTTGCCAATAACAGTTGACTGGTCACCTGACCGAAACGACCAAAGCCAATCATCAGTACACTGCCACTCAAGCCTTCAGCAATATTGACATTGTCTAAATTGATCTGATCTTTGGTTTCGGTAAAACGTTTAAATACAATGCCTAAAATCGGGGTTAACACCATTGATAACACCACAATCGCAGTCAAATTCGACTTGACTGAATTATCAATGACTTGCGCACTCAATGCAGCGGCAAACAGAACAAAGGCAAATTCACCACCTTGTGCCATCAGCAAAGCTCGGTCAAGCGCCTCGGTATGAGAGCTTTTGGTGACACGTGCAACGATATAAATCATCAAGGCCTTAGCAAACATCATCGCTAAAACACCGCTGACAATCAGTTGCCAATTCTGAGCAACCACCGATAAATCCAGTGACATCCCGACACCGAGGAAGAACAAGCCCAGTAATAAGCCACGGAAAGGTTCAATATCTGCTTCAATCTGATGTCTAAAAGTCGATTCAGATAACAATACCCCTGCCAAAAAAGCCCCCATCGCCATGGATAAACCACTGACTTGCATTAACAAGGCTGCACCCAAAACCACCAGCAGTGCTGCCGCCGTCATCACCTCTCGGGCTTTTGCCGCGGCAAGCAATCTAAATAACGGATTCAGCAACCAATAGCCTGCTGCAATAAGACCTGCAATCGCAATCAAGCCAATTCCGATACTTTCCAAGCGTGTCGAAGTACTTTCCACCACATGGTTTGGCGCCATAAAAGCAACAATTGCCAATAAAGGCACAATCAGCAAATCTTCAAATAATAAAATGGCAACAATCTTTTGCCCTTGAGGTTGAGCGATATCACCGCGATCTCCCAACAACTGCATCACAATGGCCGTGGAAGTCAGGACAAAACCAGCAGCACCGATAAAGGCAACTTGCCAACTAAAACCAAACAATAAACCTACGCCAGTCAATGCCAAAGCACAGGCAACAATTTGCAAGGTACCTAGCCCAAAGATTTCACGCCTTAAACTCCATAAATGTGAGGGCTGCATCTCCAGACCAATCACAAACAGGTACATCACAATCCCAAGTTCTGCAATGTGTAAGATCGAAGCCGAATCATGAAAAAATGCAAAACCAAATGGGCCAATAATCAGGCCTGCAATTAAATAACCAAGGACGGAACCCAAGCCAATACGTTTAAAAATTGGAACGGCAATTACAGCAGCGGCAAGCAAGACCACTGGCGCAATTAAACTGATTGAATGTGCTTCTGAACTCATACTGTTCTCATTGTTATCAAGCTGGCGTCATTTTATGTGAAACAATAGACATTTTATATATCATTTTTGGGACAATCTATCTCAACCACATGATATAGAAACTATTTCTAAGGCTTAATTGATGGTATTTTTATCCCAAAATGCCTGTCGAATTTGCGGCATGGCATTCAGATGATTGGTAATATGCTGTGCTTCTTCTGCATCAATTGAAGTAGCAATTAAAGTGACTTCAATCTCGACCTCTTTTTCACCAAACGGTGTGACTTCAATATCTTTGGCCGGATAATTATGGTGTTGCAAGGTTAAATTCAACTCATCCATCACCACCTTACTCTGACTACGGTCACAAATAATATAGATGACATGTAAAACCTCGGTATCGTCATCAATTGGACGACGATCAATGGCATGAACAATCGGTCTTAACAGCGTATTGGCTGCCAAGATAAAAGCCGTTGCCAGTATTGCTTCAATAATAAGATCTGAACCCGCAGAAGCACCCACGGCGGCTGAGCACCAGAGAGTCGCTGCCGTGTTTAAACCATGAATATTGCCTTCTTGGCGCATAATCACACCCGCACCCAAGAAACCGATCCCTGAAACCACATAGGCAATCACGCGGACTGCACCTTCTGCACCCGTTAAATTGGTCGCAATATCGACAAAAATTGCAGCACCAACAGCCACCAGTACATTGGTTCTCAACCCTGCCGTGCGTTGTCGATACTGACGTTCAAAGCCAATTAATGCACCAAGAATAAAAGCAACGGACAGGCTGACTAAGGTGTCAGCAATATTTGATAAATCAATATTTTGTAAAAACTTTAATTGCATCTTACACCTATATTCTTATCAATGTTTTTAATGACAGATTAACTAGATTTGAAACAATTAGGATGAAGGCGTATAACTTAAACCGAGTCCAAACCAATGTTGTTTTAAACGATGTAGACGATCGCCGAAAGAAGCTTCCAAAGTAAGGACATTGGGAATCAAACTATATTGCAACGCTGTCTGGAAAAATGGCGCTTGGCGATCTTGATTATATGTTTCAAGTGTTACACCGACATGCTCGGTCAGCGTATAAGTTGAAGCAATTCCCCAGCGAACGAGGCGCTCATCAGTCTGTTGATAACCGAGATTGGTATCCAATGCTAAACGTTGATCTAAAAGTTGAAAACTGACAGGAACATTCAAAAACCAGTTTAAATCCCCATGATGAGCAACATCATCACGGGATAGCTGTAAACTACTGGCAACGCCCCAGTCATTCTTCATTGGCTTTAAAATGCTTTTCGCTTGAACCGAAAAGCCATGCATCTGATCTTGATCTTTACTTGAGTGATAGCCCAAAGATACTTCTAAATTTTGATTGAGATTACAGGCAGGTACGACTTGATAAGACCAAGTGCCGTCTTTGTTATAGCTATAAGTACTTTCTAGCTGACACTGCTGTGCCGCTGTAATAGATACATCATCGGTGTTGATGAGTGGACCTGCCTTACTCTTTTGAGTCAGCAACAATCCACATAAAATAAATACGTTAACAATAGCAAGCCATTGAATGGAAGCGTGAAAAAACATAGGCTTCTCCCCATTTTAGGTGAGAAACTAAACAGGATGCAGTCAATACAATAAATTTTGTGGATACAGCAAAATTTTATAGGAGGGTTTAGATAATTTTTAGCAAAGCTATCTCATTGCAAGATAGCCGACCTAAATAGCTCACTTGCTCAGTATTCGCTTTGGCTTAATCCCTTATTAAACCCGAACCTCGAACAACTTCCCATTTAGGATCTCCGTGAATAAACTCAACGGCATTATAGGACATGCGAATTGATTCACAAGCCCTATCGTATGAATTTTTTATTACGTGATAAAATTTCGCGCTAAATTAAAGCTCTCTTACCACTACAGTTTTTGCCATTTTGTCGTGCCAGCCTTGCTTCTTCGCATCAAATGCCACCCAGATTAAACCAATAAAAAATACTAATGTTGCTGGGATATAACCAATATAACGAATGATAGCCTGTCCAACAGTCACATTTTCACCTGTTTTTTCATCCAGCACTTTTAATCGAAGCAGACGCTTACCTGGTGTACCAGCAAATTTAATCCAACAGAAAATATAAAAGACTGCGGCGAGAATTTGCCAAATCCAATCTGCCGTAGACATAAATTGGAATGATGAAAAACCATCAGAGGCAACTGTGGTATTGCCACCACCAAAAATCATGGTTAATGGAATCATGGCAACAATCACAATAATGGAATCAATAATGGCGGCACCCACACGTATCCAGAAGCCTGCATATTCATATTTATGAGACATATTTCCCTCATTTTTTAATTGTAGAAATTTAGTTCAATTGAATAATACGCTGTTTTTCCAATGATTTATATTGTGTTTTGTTTTAATTCTCGCTCAAAAAAATCAAGCGTCCGCTGCCACACGACTTGGGCTTCAGGCAATCCTCGGCTCACGCTACGGAAGCCATGTGGCATATTATAAGTATAGGCTTCCACCCGATCACCCAATTGCTGGATTAATTTATTACGCTTGGTCGCTGGGCAAAATGGATCAACCGTAGACCAATGCCCTTGTAAAATACGAACCTCATCCAGAGATTCTTTTTTCGGTACACCAGCACCTTGAATACCTAAAGAATGATGATAAACCACAGGTGCCAACATATCTTCGCGCTTGGCCATCTGGATTACATAGCCCCCTGTTAAGCACTGCCCTAACATGCCTAAGCGACCATTGGATCGAGGATCTGCCTTTAAAGCATCCAGTAATACATGAATTTCTTGATTAACTTCACTATCCGCAGCATTGATGCGGCCAGCTTTGCTCACCATGGCACGAATACAATATTTAACTGCACCGCCACTAAATAGATTAGGTACATAAACCAAATAGCCCCGATCCGCCAAGTCTTGGGCATCTTCACGATAGACATCGAGAATACCGAATAACTCATGTAACAATAAAATAGCAGGCGTTTTTTCAGAGCTTTGTGTGGGTGCATACACTTCAACTTCAATTTGACGTGTTGGTAATGTGATTGTTTTTATTTCCATTGCAGTCATCCGTTACATTCGAATGATTTCCATACTATTTCTGACAATACTAATTGTCAAATAAAAAAGGATGTCTGACGACATCCTTTTCCTATTGATTCAATCAATCAATTAAATACTGAGTAAACTGTTCAATGTCTCAGCTACATTTTTCGATTTTACTTTAGGTTGCAATGCCTTAAGGGCTTGTTGCACCTGACTACGTTGTGGTTCAGCCAAGGTGTACCAGCGTGACAGCACTTGTAATAAACGCGAACCTAAGATTGGGTTTTTCTCATCCAGATAAGCAGCCAACCCAATGAAATGATCGACACCAAAGCTCCACGTATTGACTGGATTTGCCGCCAAACCGCCACTTACGGCACGGATACGGTTCGGTGTTCCCAAATCATAATCGGCGTGCTTGGTCAGATATTCAATGGTTTCTGCTGTTGCACACGGGTTCGATGCTTGAATACTAAACCATTGATCTAAAGATAAAGCTTCATCTTTAAAACGGTTATAGAAATCTGCAAGTGCCGCTTGTGCTTGGGGCGCGTCATTCCAGACCAAAACACGTAATGCACCTAAACGCTCAGACATATTGCCCGTTTGTTGGTATTGTGCATAAGCCAACTCAAATACAGATTCATCGCCTTGACGCGCCAACATATTCAGAGTGATATTCTTTAATGAACGTACGCCCATCGCCAAAGAAAACTCTTTTTGCTGGTCTGGATCTAAAGCCAAATAAGTCTCTTTCCAGAATGAACCTAAATCACGTGCTAAACGATCCAGCACAGCTTCACGCTTCTCACGAATCAATTCAGGCTCATAGTCTTGATCAATACGACTGCCTAAATAGTTTTCACTTGGTACATCAAATAAGCGCGATGCCAATAACGGATCTTTATTCACTAAGTCTGGCAAGGTATTTTTAATTGCCTGAATATAGGTATCCACTTTATTGTCTTCTAAAAGAATACGTTCCAATAAGGTTTGTGTCGCTTGCCATTGGTTAAAGCCATTGGTTTCGTGCTGAATCAAGAAGGCAAGATCATCATTAGAATAATCAAAGACTAAATTCACAGGTGCCGAGAAATTACGTAATAACGAAGCTACAGGTTGCTCAGTCACCCCTGTAAATTCAATTGTTACTTCATCTTGATCAAATAAATACACGCCATCTTTGACCTCATTCACAAACAGGTCTGTGCCGTGCAAGGTATATTGTTCACCTGTATTGGCATTAAATAATGCCAGAGCCACAGGAATTGGTACTGCTTTAAGGTTTGGATATTTTGGATGTGCTTTCAAGCTTTGTTTGAAGCTTAAACGATACGTCTGTGCAGCAGCATCATATTCACCTTTAGCTTCTAACTTTGGTGTACCAGGTTGGTTATACCACGTCAGGAAATTAGAGAGATCAACACCCGAACCTGCACTTAATGCAGCCACCCAGTCTTCCACTGTGACCGCTTGCCCATCATGGCGTAGGAAATATTCATCTGTGCCTTGACGGTATTTTTCTTTACCTAATAGAGTTGCCATCATGCGGTTGATTTCAGCACCCTTCTCATACACTGTCGCGGTATAGAAGTTGTTGATTTCGACAAAGTGGTCTGGACGAGGTGGATGTGATAATGGACCTGCATCTTCAGGGAATTGATGCGATTTCAATACCGCCACATCATCAATCCGTTGTACGGCTGCTGATTGTAAATCTTCAGAGAAAGACTGATCACGGAAAACCGTTAAGCCTTCTTTTAAACACAACTGGAACCAGTCTCGACAGGTAATTCGGTTGCCGGTCCAGTTATGGAAATATTCATGTGCAATGACAGACTGGACTCGCATAATCGCAGCATCAGTGGTGTATTCCTCATCGGCAAGCACACAAGACGTATTAAAGATATTTAAACCTTTATTTTCCATCGCACCCATGTTGAATTGACTGACAGCGACAATCATGTAGTTATCGAGATCATACGGGCGACCATAGTGTTCTTCGTCCCAACGCATTGAGTGCTTTAGAGCCTCCATCGCGATATGACATTTCGGAATATCTTTTTCAATTGCATAAATTTCTAAGGCAACATCACGACCTTCCGAAGTGGTGTAACGATCCTTCAATACCGCCAAATCACCAATCACACAGGCAAATAAATAGCTTGGCTTTTTGGTTGGGTCTTGCCAAATTGCAAAATGACGGCCTTCCCCAGCCTCTCCAGTTTCCAATAAATTGCCGTTTGCAAGCAGTACTGGATATTTCTTATCCGCTTCTACACGTGTGGTAAATTCGGCCAATACATCAGGACGGTCAGGATAAAAAGTAATTTTACGGAAACCTTCAGGTTCATTTTGAGTGACAAATAAATCACCTGCCTTGTATAAACCTTCTAATTGCGTATTCGATTCAGGATGAATGATCACTTGAGTTTGTAGAATGACCTGATCTGGTGCATCAGCGATCAGCAATTGTTCACTATCTAACAGATATTGCTCTGCACTCAGGAGTTGCCCATTGAGTTGGATCGATTTTAATTCCAGATCACGCCCCAAAAGCACCAAAGCACCAGTCGTTTGGCGTTTCATCACCAGCGTAGAATCAACAAGCGTATGATCATCATAAACTTGGATGTCCAGATTGATCGATTCAACCAAGAAAGAAGGCTTTTGATAGTCTTTTAAATAAATGGTTTGATCTGCTTGTACTGGAGGTTGCGCCGCAATATTCATCAGTATTCCTTATCTTTCATCATGTCGGATGGTCTTGTTGGCAAGACTCTTGATGAGTCGATCATACGCCAACTTACAAAAGCTGTCTTTAGGGTCACACACCCGTTTTAAGAATTTTATTGGGTTTAGTTTTCAGGTTTTCAAATTTATTGAGCAAATCACATGCCGTTTAGACAAAATTACAACATCGTTTTCCATTCTTAAATAAATGCTACACAACCAAATGGGTTTTATCACTCAACTTACATTTTTTTGCTGCGTTTTACATTTTGTGCACGGTTATTGCTTAACCTAATATGCCAATGTAGGTCATACAATAAAACACATGAGGGTAAAGACGATGGAATTAAAAGCACACTTATATCGTTTAGAAAATATCAAGGCGATCCACGATCTTGCTAAAGCTGGCGTGGATCATCATGTAATTTCCGTTTTTTTAACAGCAGAGGGAATTGAACTGACAACTTTAGAAGTGACCAATATCGTGAACACCTATGACGCACTTGGTAAAGAAAAGCTACCAAGTAAAAAAGTACAAGCGCTTATTGCAGCTAAAAAAATCGGTCAGGAGGACGAAAACTTACCATGCCCTGTTTAATCACTTACTTTAACCATAAAAAAAACCTCGAAGCCAATTCGAGGTTTTTTATAAACATCTAATTATGGTGTTGCGTTATCAGTACGTAGCCAAACGACCGTACGGCCCAGTGCTGAAACGCCCATATAACCACGCATACGTAAACGTTTGCCTTCTCCAGTCACTACACCTTTACCTTTATAGACACGGCCTGAAGTCGGTTCCAAAACCCGACCATCAATATATGAATCAGGTTTGTTTGGGTCTTCTTTAAAGCCCGATAAAATCTCTAAGCCTAAAATCGGTTTATTGGTATTCGGTGCTGCACATTTGGTGCAATTGGTAAGGGCAATGCCATGTGAGTTTGGATAACGATAAACAATCTTCCCATGATAACGGCCGTCATTTCCTTTACGGATTTCTACGATTGAGAGTTGTTCACCTGTACGTTCTTCAATGCTTTTCCAGTAGCCTTCAATCGAAGCAGCGAAAGTTGTTGCGCTTGCACAAGCAAGAGTGAGCCCCATGATTCCGTTCATGAGCATACGATTTAGCATATTAACCCCGTCTTAAAAAGTAACCTATTCATCTTTATAGGTTTAATGCACGGAAATTATCACACTTTTACCCAAGTTACACTGTACGCTAGCGTTCATTTGTATAAGAAATAACTGATCTAATGGCTGAATCTGACATCTATATATGCATTCTTTAGTACAAATAAAAAAAGCCTAAACGGGTCGTTTAGGCTGACTAACAAGCAGTTTATAGCGTTAAGGATTCGCACTATCAGTACGAATCCAGACTTGGGTACGACCAAGAGCTGAAATTCCCATATAACCACGCATACGTAAGCGCTTTCCATCTGCACTCAGTTGTGCTTTACCTTTATAAATATTGCCCGTTTTAGGCTCAAGTACCCGACCATCGATATACTGATTTGGATTCTTCGGATCTTCTTTCAATCCCCATGCAATCTGTAATCCCTGAATCGGCTTATTTTTAAAAGGTTCAGGACATTTCACACAATGTGTCAAGACATTGCCACCCCCTGGAACAGGATAACGATACACAATCGTTCCCGTATAGGTATTATCTGGTTTTTTCTTAATTTCTACGATTGAAAGCTGCTCGCCGGTACGATCATCAATACTTTTCCAAAATCCTTCAGGTGTAGAAGCAAAACCGAATGTCGCGAATACAGTCAAAGAAATGCCCATGATTCCTTTCATGAGTGTGTGTTTTTGCATAATAAGCTCCGTAATGCAAAATAAATCCGTCTATCACTTCATTTTTATGCAAATGTACAGAAACAGTCAACACAAGCAAGGGATATTTAATTACTTAAAATCAAACAAAATTTTAAGTAATTCACACAATTAAAAATAAATGATCATGGATTGGCACTGTCGGTTCGAATCCACACTACAGTACGACCTAAAGCCGAAATTCCAACATAGTCTCGCATATGTAATTGTTTAGCATCCGCGGTTAAACGCGCTTTGCTTTTATACACCTTGCCTGTTTTGCTTTTAATAATGCCGCGCCAAGAGCCTTCAATTAGGCTTGCATAGGTTAAAATACTGCTCAAACAAGCCATTAGGCCGAGCATACATTGCATCCATATCTGGTTATTTATGTTTTCCCCTCTGCTTTTGCTTTGTCCAATTGATTTGACGTTATGATTCTCATTGGCGCAGGAATTTAGCATAGTTTAAAAAACTACAAAGCTATAGGCTTATCTTTTATATAAAATTCAGTAGATTAGGTCTCATTTTAGTCATAATTTTTATCTATCTATAAACTTTGCATCACTCTACTGATACAGCATGTATAATCCCCTATTTAATGGTCATAGGTTTAATCTCAATGGATTTACAGATTCTACAAAAACAGTTAGATGAAAGTAGCCATTGCCCGCTGTGCCACGCTTCAATGTTCTGGGTCGAGGCAGAACAATACAGCCAAGAATTTCAATTTCACGAATGCAGCCATTGCCAGCACCGCGTTTTTAGAAGTGACAGCAAACTAAATTGTCACTGTGCTCAGTGTACGGCGCAACGAAAAAAACAAACCCAGCAGACCATTTTACAAGAACAACGTAAATACAAAGTCAAAGATGAAGTGATTTACAGCCTGAATCAACTGAGCTTTTTGCATAAACTATTCTTGCTTAGCCTGCTGGACAGCTATGCGCGGGAAGATGTACAACATGATGAGTTGATTCATTGGCAGAATATTAAATATCGAGAATTTACACCCAACTATTTATTTCAGAATCATTTAGTTCAAGAGTTATTGAAATTAGGGATACTTAAATCACAAGATACAGGCTTAGAAACGGAGCATTATTATCTCAATGTCCGTCTGGATGGTTACTCAGATCCAAGCTTGTTTAGTGTGGCCCAACAATTACGCCATTGGTTTTATGAAAATCTAAGCCAAGGAATTCCGTTTAAAAGTACAGACGAAGTCAAAGACGCATTGTATCTGGTGCTCTATCAGGAAATTGTGCAGTTCATGCAGTTCTATTGTCGAACTTGGGGTATCCAAATTGCAGGTAATCGACCATTCCAAGCTTTTTGCTACCGTTTAATGGAAGGTTTGGCTGTGGGGCAGATTTTTTACCTGATCCAAACCGCTTTAGAATATCTGCATAAGCAGAACGCATTGCAGCAAAAAAATGATAAATTTATCAACACCAGCTTGCTCAAAAAGACTTTAGAACAATATCGCGAACGCGCTTTGACCGAACGTTGGGAAACCACGACATTACCAAGACCTTACATGATTCCATTTAGCAAAATGAGTGAAATCCTGCTGTTTAAATTTTTAGGTTATGACGAGAGTATTTTTATTCAGCCGGTCTGGAAGTCTTGGCGAAAAATAGAACCGCGTTTAAGTTTTTACTCAGTTAAACGTTGCATGTATTGCGGTTCAAATGACTTAATCGTGGATTATGATGCCACAGATTATGTGTCATTAATTTGTCGTCAATGTAAGCATCAAGATCATTATTTCACCCGTTAATAAAGACTTTATTCAGGATATGTCATGTCACACAAACAACAATTGATTGATCAAGTCATTGATGCTTGGCGCGCCTTACAACAACAAACACCTTTAGTGCAATGTATGACCAATAGTGTTGCCAATAATTATGTGGCAAATATTTTACTTGCAGCAGGTGCCTCACCTGCCATGATTGATAATCCCTTCGAAGCCGAAGAGTTCACCAAAATTAGTGCTGCCTTGAGTATTAATATTGGAACACCAACCAGCGAACAAACCGAAGCGATGTTAATTTCGGCCCAAACAGCCCAACAACATCAGGTGCCGTGGGTACTTGATCCAGTTGGTTATGGGGCAGTGTTAAAGTGGCGCAGTGAGATAGTTGATCAACTGTTAAGGTTCCAGCCGAGTATCATTCGTGGTAATGCCTCTGAGATCAGTACTTTAGCAGGCAGCCAGATTCAGTCTAAAGGCGTGGATAGCACTTTAAATAGTCATGAGGTTTATGCACAGGCGAAGAGCCTGTTACAACATACTGAATGTATTGCGATTTCAGGTGAATCTGACTTCATTGTCTCGAAACAGCTTGATGCTGTGATTCAAGTCAATGGTGGTTGTTTTTTACAACCTAAAATTACCGCAACAGGTTGCGCCTTAGGTGCATTAACTGCAGCCTATCATGCTGTCAGCAGTCCAACCATTGCTGCACTTGCCTCACATATTCATTTTGCCATTGCTGGAAAATTGGCTTATGACCATGCACAAACAGTGGGCAGTTTTAATGTGGCCTTTTTGGACTATGTGCATATGTTGGATGACAATTTAATCCAGCAATATGTCGACATTAAAATCGTTTAGGTCGCTTATTAATCAATAAAAGACTTTCCTGCTTGAGTATTACACCTTACTTAGCGGTGCTAAAAACGCAACCTTCAGTTGCGTTTTATCGATTCAATTTTAACTGAACCCATTAACTAACGCCCTAACAATGGACTAAATTGAGCTTTTTTCGCTGAGTAACATTTCCGATCTATTCAAAGCTGTTGCGATCAATCTGATATTGTTTAAAGTACAACAAACGTTCGGCCTCACTCAAACTTTCATCATATTGAATAATTAAATAAATATCTTTCTTGGTTAAGGGTACAGATTTTAATAGGTCTGCCAATTCAGTCACTCTAATCGCTGCGACTTCACTGGGCTGCTTGAGAATATCAGCATCTTGTTCAATAAACTTAAAATCAACGCCTTGTAAATTGAAATACACCATCACTCTTCTATTCAATGCGTCACTATCATCATATAACACGGTCCCTGCAGGTAAAATGGTGTAGTCTGAATAGTTATCAAAACTTGATGCGATGCTTAAAGGTCTTTCCAAAACATGAATTTTAGGTGTCGCAAGGTATTTCCATAAATACAAAATGACGAGAAATTGAATCAACGTTAAAAGAATTAAAAAAGTAATCGCTATATTTTTTTTCATAAATCATCTTCTATGCTCAGCTTAGAGCATCAACATCTCGCCTTGAAAATAAAGTATTTAATCATGGCTTACATTGATCAAGATTTAGCATGATCATCAGTTCAACAATATCGGCCTGTGCTTTAGGTTCTCTTTTCTTTTTGAAATGATAGTCCTTCCAAACGTTCTCCCAATTCTGGTCAATAAAGTTCACCATGCATGCTTTATATGGAACGGGTGTAAGTGTTTCGACCTGCTCTAAAAACCTGTGCTTATACGACATCTTGGCTTGAGAACAGCCCAATATAAAAAGCATTACAATCAAAATAAGACTTCGATTTCTCATGTTTTCTCAAATCACGAAGCTTCTTCTTGCTATACTTTAAGCTACGGATTTCATTCATAACAGGCCTTAAAAGTAATTTTAATCAATGTTCATGGATTTATTTTTGATTAAACGCTTAGGCCATCACTTTATCATAATGTTTTGGATTGAGTCGAAGCATCAATACCGCAACAATCACGACCATCGTTAAATGCCAGATCCATCCTGCAGCATAAGTCCCAGTCATATCATGTAATACCGCAACCCACCAAGGTGCAATTGCAGCCAATAAAAATCCACCACCTTGCATCAAGGCTGAAAGTTGTCCCGCATGTGCAGGATCAGGTAAATGGTCAAGCACCACAATCATCAACAAAGCAAAGCATCCCCCTAAACCTGCTCCTACGGTGATTGCCCAGAAATAAGGCAAAGCATCTGCCCAAAAAGCCAAGCCTGTGAAGCCAATCAGTTGCAAAATTAAAGTTAATCCTACCCAGATTCGACGATCTCGCTGTTTTCGAGATAAATAAGGTAACAGCAATGCTGCCCCTGCTTGACTCAGTGTCAACACAGCCATCAGATTTCCACTGGCCGTTGCGGCCCAACCGTGTGCTTGAAAAGCAGGTGCAAGCCAAGCCACAATCGAACTATAGCCGCCATTGATTAAACCAAAACAGCAGATCAGCAACCATGTTCTTGGCTGCTTGAACAACCGCATCACCGAAGGCATTTGTTTATGCTGCTGTGCTGTCTGAGTCACAACACACGTTGCAAAGATCAACGCCAGCAATGCAGGCAATACAAAAACAGCCAGCCCGATTTTCCAGTCACCACTGCTGTTTGTCGCTACTGGGGCAAGCAATGCCCCAAGCGCCCCCCCCCCCATTAGCGTGGCTGAATAAAGCCCCATCATCGGACTCAAATGTTCATGGAACTCTCTTTTAATCAGACTTGGGAAAGCTGCTTGGATCATAGCAACGCCAAAACCTATTACGGCAGCGGTGAAGATCAAAGCCCAGCCATGTACAGTAAAAAAGCGTAAACCGCAGCCCACGCAAATCATGACCAATGCGCCAACAATCGCGCGACGTTCACCAAACAGGTTTTGCAGAACTGGACCAACGAAGGCGATCAGTCCCATCAATAACATTGGTACCAGGGTTAATAGCGCAATCCCTTGCAGACTCAAACCCGTAGTCGCACGAATCTGATTGGCAACAGGTCCGACACTGGTCATAAATGGCCGAAGATTTAATCCAACCAAAGCAACGGTGATGATCAACAATGATCGATGTTTGATCGCACTCATGGTTTTAACCGTATATCAATCATGAGATAGATTTCCAATAGCCATACAAATTTGGCTTGGCTTCGATTCTTAGAGGAACATAACCAATCATCATAGACTGCTCTGCAAAAGGTTTTGCTAAATCCGCATAAATTGCTGCTGTCGATAAGCCATATGCCTCAGCATCATCATTGGAGTGTGCATAAATCACACGATTAATTCCCGCCATGCGCATGGCTGCCAAACACATGGGGCAAGGCTGCCCACTGGCGAATACAGAACAACCATCCAAACTAGCTGTTCCTAATCGTTGGCTTGCCGCGCGTATCGCCAAAAGTTCTGCGTGTGCTGTTGGATCATTGCTTTTCAGTATTTCATTTACACCTGATGCAATCACTTGGCCATCTTTCACCAAGACTGCAGCAAATGGTCGCCCACCTTGCTCGCAATTTTGATACGCCAGTTCAATCGCCTGACGCAGAAAATCATGATCCTGCTGCATTTTAACGCTCCAATAACGTTGCTTTTGCGCCTGCACGCAATAAAGCTTTTTCGATAGTGCTATAACCACGTGCATGGGCATGCTCAAGCGCTGTAATCCCATCAGCATCAGGAATGTTGACGTTAGCACCAGCAGCAATCAACACATCAACGATCTGTTGATAAGCTTGACTACCATTACCTAAAATGATCGCCTCTAATAAAGCGGTCCAGCCCAAGTTATTGATGTGATCGACATCAACACCTGCCTCAATTAAAGTGCGTACGGTATCGACATGACCTCGTTCAGCCGCAGGAATCAAGGCAGTGCCTCCATAGCGATTGGTACTTTTTAAATCGGCTCCATGCTGTAAGGTCAGCTTTAATATTTTTAAATAGCCACGTGCCCCTGCATAAAGATAAGGGCTGTCCTGAATTTGATCTTTGGCATTGACATCCGCACCTGCATTAATCAAGGCTTGTGCGGCATCGAGATTATTGGCACGTGTTGCAAGCATTAAAGCGGTCGAACCTGACGCATCACGTGCATCAATCTGAATATTTTGAGCGAGCAATTGCTGGATTTGTACCACATTATTCTGTGCAGCCGCCGTATGTAAGGCCTCTTCTTGCATAGCATCTCCCGAAGTTGCGTGGCTACATGCAGTCAATGCAATTGCAAATACAACAGACAAAAATGATTTGTGCATAGAACCCTCCATGGATCAGCCTTGTTTGACAGGTGAGAAATAGAATCTGTGTTTAGCATAATCAGCTTTATTGCTATTTAAAAATTAAATTATTTAATGAAATGCATTAAGATTATGAATACAAAGTTCAATCTCATTTCAAACTTCGGTTTTCTGAGTATTTCGATATGTTTGATCCACGTTTACTCCGCGCCTTTGTCAGTATCTTTGACGCAGGCAGCTTTACCTTAGCTGCCGAGCGCTTGCATATGACCCAATCCACAATCAGCCAACAACTCGCTAGATTGGAAGAGTCTGTGGGTAAGAGCTTGATTGACCGTAATTCGCGCCCCTTACAACTGACCAATTCAGGTGAATATCTGATTAGCTATGCACGGCGGATTTTGGCCTTGCAACACGAAGCACTAACCGTTTTGGGTGATCCTTCAGGTACGATTCCCATTCGGATTGGTTTACCAGAAGATATTATGAATACAGATATGGCTTTGGCTTTAAGTGCTTTTAGCAAACAACACCGTACTGTTCGACTGGATGTGACCGCTGGACTCAGCCGTGATTTGATGGAACGTTATCGCAATGCACAACTTGATATTGTGATCGTTAAAGAAACAGCGGCCAGTTCAGACCATCATGCCAGTTTCCCCGAAGAAATGGCTTGGTTTGAAAGTATCGATCATGGCGGGGATTGGTCTGATCCACTACCCTTGGTGACCTTCCCACAAGGTGGGCTCTATCGTGATGAAATGTTTGAAGCGATTGAACGTAACCGCCTACATGGCTATATCGCCTTTACCAGCAACAGTTTAGCCAGCGTATTGGTCGGGGTTGAAACAGGTCTCGGTTTATCACTTTTGCCCGTTGCCACCACCACAGGTCATCGGGTACGGGAATATTTACCTTTGGGTAAGGCACAAGCCATGACCGTTTCCATCTATGCGTGGGATAAAGAAGGACTGGTCGCAATTCTATTGCAGCAGATGACCACGGTGCTGCAACATCGCTTTGAACAAAGCAAAGCCGAATGATTAAACAGAAATACCCGCTCAATCTTGCAATCAACCGTCTTTAAGTGCCAAGTCATATGCTGCATGTGCCAAAAATATATGCCATGGCACAACAAGTTAAATTCCATCCTCTACTGTCAAGACTATGCCTATAGCGCTGATTACTATCAATTGAAATAGACATCTTTGATAAGTAGGTCAGCATGGCAAAACAGACAGAAAAACGATACAGCCAGTATTGTCGTAATAACCTGATTTTTAATGTGATTGATTCGGGGCCAATCGATGGTAAACCTGTCATTCTATTACATGGTTTTCCTGAAACCGCACACAGTTGGCAAGCCACCAGTACCATTCTCAATCAGCAGAACTTTCGAACCTTTGCCATTGAACAACGTGGCTACAGCTTAGCAGCCTCTCCCAAGGGTCGTTTTCAGTATGCAATTGCGGAACTGGTTGCCGATGTCAAAACTTTCATCGATTTATTAGGGCAACCCGTCTATGTGATAGGTCATGATTGGGGTTCAATTGTGGCCTGTGAATTGGCCCAACAATATCCCAATCTAGTCAAACATTTGACTTTGGTTTCAGTACCACATACAGGTGCGTTTTTAAAATCCATGCTCAGCAGTACGCAAATTTTCACCTCCTACTATATTGGCTTTTTCCAGCTGCCCTTGATTCCTGAATTGCTGTTTAAAAGAGCCAAATCACTGAGCCAGTTATTGCTGAAAAATTCAGGGATGAATACGGAACAAATCAGAGATTTTCAGCAGCATTTCATTCAAGAAAACCGTATCGGCACAGCCATTAACTGGTATCGCAGTATGCCTTTGGCGCCTATTGGCTCCAGCTTTAAAAAGGTAAAAGTCCCCACCCTATTTATTTGGGGCAATAAAGATATTGCGGTTGGCAAAAAAAGTGCACAGCTGAATAAACAGTTTTTTACGGGTCAATATCAAGAAATCTATCTAGATGCCACGCATTGGATTCCTGCCCAGAATGCCGAGCAACTCAGCCATTATTTTATCAATGCCGTGAATGAGGGAGAACACCATGCATCCTAAACAACGACTGGAAAATCACTATCTTGAGCAACGCCGTGTGCAATTCGATTTTAGCCATACGCCCGAGCATTGGATCTATGACAATCCTTTTGCCACTCATTTAATTAATGCAGTTCATTTAATTTTACCTGTGGGTGAACTTTGGATGTGCCGTTCTTTTAATGAAGCCTTGCCTTATGTCCGCGATGAAAAGCTACGTGCCGATGTAAAAGGTTTTGTCCATCAAGAAGCGCACCATGCCTCCGCTCATAAAGTCGCTCAAGACTATTTACGCCACTATGATTATGAGATTGATGAATTTCTTCTCTCTCTAGACAGCATGTTTAAACAAATCAATACAGCACCATTTGGCTTAACCCTTTCCAAAAATCTAGAATATCGTTGGCTAACCATTCGCGTAGGTATTGCTGCTGCGGTTGAGCACTTCACCACCATGTTAGGCACGTGGTGTCTCGATGACCAACCATGGCAAAATAAAACTGCTGATGAAATGATGGCGGATTTAATGACTTGGCATCTGGCTGAAGAAGTTGAACACCGCAGCGTGGCGTTCGATCTATATATGCATTTATGCGGCGAAAATAACAAAGCCTTTGCCTATCTGCAACGCCAAACGATTATGTTGGCTATTGCTCCACTATTCACCTTTGCCATTTATCATTGCTTTAAGAAACTGGCGCAACAAGACCAGCATGCCCATCCTTATCAAAACTACGGACTGATTCGGGCGTTAAGGCACACAGCGATTGAAAACGCCCGTAGCAAACAAGTACCCAGTTTTTTCGCGATGATTTCTAGCTTAAGACATTGGGTTAAACCCAGCTATCACCCATTTTATGAAGGTGATACCAACAAAGCCTTACAGGTGTTAAACCACTCTCCTGCCGTTAAAGCCTTAACCAAACTTCGCGCTAGTTAATATCTAAAATCTTCCTCTTTTAGGCACATGATGTGCCTTTTTTTTATTTTCGAGAAAAACAGACATAAAAAAGCCTTATTTATATAAGGCTTTTAATTACGGTTTTAGCGATAAAAGCGATAACTATAGCTATCGAATTCTGTCATATCTTTTTTCATGTACTGCATCGTCCACGGATAATTCGCCACATTCACTTGCTGAGCATCCAAATAATAACTGGCACAGCCACCTTGATTAAACACAGTTCCATTCAACTTATTTTGCAGTTTTTGATTATATTGATCATCCGCAAAAGTAGAGATTTCAAAACTGCTTAAGTGATTGTCCAAGACAAACCGTATGGCTTTCACTGCATAATCAATCTGGTTTTCAGCTGCACTAATTAAGGAGTTATAACTAATACTATTGGGACCAAGCAACATAAAGGCATTGGGTAGATCTTTCACCACACAGCCTTTATAGGCCTGTACTGTATTTTTTTGCCAGACATCATCTAACAACACACCTGTTTTGGTTAGAATCCGTTTGGCAATCGGCGGTTTTGCCACCTCAAAACCGGTACTCCAAACAATGATGTCCAAAGGAATTTCTTGACCATCTACTAGAATACCTTTTGCGGTGATTTCCTTCACGCCTTGATCGATCAGCTCCACATTTTGGGCAGCGAGTGCAGGATAATAGGTATTTGAAAATAAAATCCGCTTACATCCCAAAGTAAATTTTGGTCTGACTTTCTCTCGTAATGCTGGATCTTGAATCTGATAGTGCATCCAGTGAATCAGCCCCTTACCTAAAGCCTCCAAGGTTTTTGGTTGATTGACACTGGAACTGAACATATCCATAGACACGCTGGTCAATTTGCGTAGAGAGTGCATGGTAAATGGCACTTTTTGCTGAACGTTTTTAGATGCATCATGCAGCACCAGATTCGGTTTTGGAATCACCCATGGCGCGGTGCGTTGAAACACATAAAGTTGTTTCACAATTGGTTGAATCGCAGGAATAATCTGTATCGCCGATGCCCCCGTTCCAATCACGGCGACACGTTTATTACTTAAATCAACCGCATGATTCCATTGCGCGGAATGGAAGACCTCACCTTTAAAACGATTTAACCCTTTTACAGTCGGCATGGTCGGCTCACTCAACGGACCAACCGCAAAAAAGACAAAGCGTGCCTGATAGATGCCTTGATTGGTCTCAATTTGCCAACACTGTTGCTCATGCGACCATGAGGCTTGCTGTAATTCGGTATTAAACAGAATATGCTGATCCAGCTTAAAGCGCTTGCTGACATCTTGAATATACTGCTGGATCTCTTTTTGTTTCGCGAAAATATGACTCCAGTTTGGATTCGGTGCGAATGAATAGGAATAAATCGAAGATGGCACATCACACTCGCAACCTGGATAGGTATTTTCCCGCCAAACACCACCCACTTCATGTGATTTTTCGACCATAATAAAGTTATTGATATTTTGCTGTTTCAGTTTAATCCCAGCGGCAATTCCAGAAAAACCAGCCCCGATAATCACTACATCAAATTGATGATTATTTACTACCACATCCTGCTTTAAATCTGACATTTTCCACTCCAAAATATAAAAATCTTGTCAGTTCAACCCATTCATAAATCAACAAATTTATAAACAGACCTATCTGTGGAAAATAATTTGATTGTCCAATAAAGACTTGACCGTCAATGCCAGATTAAAATAATCAAAGTCAAATGAATGAACTACACTCAAATCATGTCTTATTCTATTGATTATTAATGAGAGATTTTGAGATCAAAGCTCATGATTCTGTCCCTTGATGATACAAAAACTTTGAATTGAATCGGCTAAGATAAAGCGGTAGATCGACAACGTTATCGCCACGATGATTTATCTATAATTGGGTTAAAGGATTTGACTTGAAAACTAGTAGAGCAATTATGACTGAAATTCCAAGTATTCCATCGGTGCTGTTAGAACTCATCGACAAATATCTACAACAACAAAATATTTCGAATCATCAGCTCAATGAACTTGCGCAGCAGTATGCCAATCAGCCAAGAATGCCATTACACAAATGGTGGAATCTGCTCGAAGAAATCTACCAGCAACACCCAACACCTGTTTTGGGACATTATATTGGTGAACTATCGGAACCTCACCATATTCATATTTTAGGTTACTTGGCCTTATCCAGCCCTAATCTACTCAGCTTTTTGAATTGTTTTAAGAATTTCCAACCCCTTTTGCAAAACTCTGCTTCATTTTCGATTGTGCAGAAAGAAGATCGTTTTTGTATGTGCTGGACGCCCGTGGTACATAAAAATTCTCAGCTTTCCAATGAGGTTCTACTTTCAGGCGTATTGAGTACCATCCGAAAAATTTTACATCGACCAAGTATTCAGCCCTTAAAGATTGAGTTCTCGGCTATTGCGCCTGCGGATACTACACCTTACCCACAGGTCTATGGCTGCCCCGTCAGTTTTGATGCTGATGTGTTAAAATTATGGCTACCACTCGAAATTCTTTATCTTCCTGTTCCAAGTCATGATCCGCATCTTAAAAAACTGTTGGATCAACAGGCAGAAGCACTCCTCAAAAGCATTCCAAATCCTGATACTTTCTTAAAAGATTTACAGCGAATGATTGTGAATATGCTCAAGATTGGTGAACCCTCGGCGGAGCATATTGCCAAACAGATGAATCTGTCGTTAAGAAGCTTTTATCGTAAGCTGAGCGGTTATAACCTGCAGTATAGTGATCTCGTAAAAAGCATTCGTTTAGAACTGGCAAAAAGCTATTTGGTCAAATCCGAATTGTCACTCACTGAAATTGCACTGTTACTCGGCTATGCTGAACAAAGTGCCTTTAGCCGTGCCTTTAAACAGTGGGAAAATCAGACCCCGTCAGAATATCGGAAAAACCATCTCAACTAAAAGCCGCTTAAAAGCAAAAGGAGCGAATCATCGACATGACTCCCCCCTTCAAAAAGTCTTGATTTAAAATTTAGAAACTAAAGCCAATATTGAGATTGATACGATATAGCCATTGATCACTATAGGGAGAAACCGTTGAGGTGAACCCCGTTGCATTGGATGCGCCACCAATAATGTTGGCGTTTTTACCCCAGGTATAATCTGCCCAGACCATAAACGGCGAAGCAATAAACATCATCCCTGTCGTGTTCATTTGTGAATCTGACCAATCATCACGTTTCTTGTCCATATAACTATAATCATTATAGAAACGAATGGCTTTAAGTTTGCCCATATCCTGTACAGGTAAGGTATAAGCCAAGTTTAAGCTGGCCACTGTTGCTTCGGAAGCAATGAAATAGGCAGGGGTAAAGCCATTATTGCCCATCAAGATCATGTCATTATTGACCCCATCTGGATTTTTGGCATCATATTGGTAATGAATCACAGAGCTTTGTAAATTAAAACGTTTGTAATTATTGTCGGTGTGCAAACCGACCGCATAATACTGACCATTTTTATCAGTCGTTTTATTATGCAATTGCGCGATTGCCCCTGATAGACCAAATTCTTGCTTGCCAAACTCGGTTTCTAACTTACGTACAATACGCGTATTCAATTGATGGCGTTTTTCATTTTGATAGGCTTTCTGAGTGGGAAATGCATTGTCCGTTAGGTCATCATAGGTGGCACTTTCAGGCGAGTAACGTAGGCTGGTCTCCAACATTTGCGGATAATAGCCAAGTTTTACATCCCAATCCTTGTTGTGAAAATTCCAGTTCAAACCGGGTGCAATGTTATTGCCATAGCCCAAGAAAAATGGAATATGATAAGTCCAGCCATTTTGCGGATAAGGATAGATGGTGAATGGCTTATAGACAAAACCAGCTTCTATACTATTATTTTCATTGAGATTATAGCCAACATAAGCTTTCTCAATCGAGCGTTTCTCTTGATCTTGAAATAAATAACTGGCATTAAAATAGGCATCGTCAAATTTGCCTTTCAGATCGACCCTGAAAATATCAAAATAAAGTTTACCAAAACCACCATTAGGTCCCTCCCAATTTTCATAGCGTTGGTTCAAACGCACCACGCCACCCAATTTTACCGAATCCGTTCCATCTTCACTTTTCCATTCGAGGGCTGAGCTTTGCGCAAAAGCATGGGATGTCATACCCAAATACATTGCAGCAAGCATCGCGACCATTGATGTCTTTTTCATATCTACTTCCTTTGCTTTCATCCCAACGATCCTGTTGGCCTTGTTTTTGTTTTACTTGTAAAACATAGTTTTTATTGTTTTATGGGCAAAAAAATTTGCCCATAAAACGGTCTTCACATCAGCACGAACTGCCAATGCTCAGCGGGATTAATACAATTTTTTCTGTGGTGGGCCGGCAAAGTTCAATGGCCCAATTGAATGCATATCTAGTTCAATCACACTTGGCCCTTGGAAAGCAACGGCTTCTTGAATCACCGTCTTGAATTCCTCAGCACTGCCCACTTTCCAGCTCTTCACGCCCATTGCTTCACCTAGAACCTTATAGTCTGGTGTATGCAACTCATTGAAATACTGGCGACCACCGAAGTAATTCTTCTGGATACCACGCATCACACCATAACCACCATCATTCATGATCATCAGCACCATGTTGGTATTTTCTTGCGCCATGGTTGCAATTTCGCCGATGCCTAGCATCAAACCGCCATCACCGACCAAACCAATCACTTTCTTGTCAGGATTGGCAATCGACGCACCAATCGCAGTGGCCAGCCCCAAACCAATAGCCCCTGCTAAAGAGTGAATGTTCTGATTCGGTGCTTGCACTGGGAATAAACGACTGCCCCAAGTACTGCCTGACATGGTGATGTCTCGTACAAAAATACCGTCTTGTGGTAATGCAGCACGTAAGTGATCACAGATTAACGCGTACTGATCCAGTTGCGTACGTAATGCCTCGATTGCGGTCAGTTTTGCCTTCACCACCGCTGCATCATATTCCACATCGACTTTTGAGATACCTTGCAAGCCCGTCAATACGCGTTGCAACACATCTTTGGCATCGCCACAGATGAAGTTACGAACCTTGTAATTACGCTGTTGTGCGACGGGATTGGCATCAATCTGGATAATATTGTCAGGGAACTGCACGGAATAGGTTTTGGTTTCATTACTACGTAAGCGTGAACCCACCACCACCAATAGATCAGCCTCTTTAAGTAATTGTTCAACCCCAGCCGAGTTATGGAATGCGCCTAAACTACGTGGATGATCATCAGCCAATACGCCACGCGCATGTGTTGATGACACCACAGGAATACCGAGATCAGCGATGGCTTTAACTTCCGCAACACTGTTCAGCGTTCCACCACCAATCCAGAACACGGGGCGTTGGGCTTTTTTCAGTTCTTCAACAATTAAGTCGACTTCAATCTGTTCAGCTTGTGGCAATTCAAGGGCTTTTACTGGCCCTAAGTTCAGCGGCAAATCAATTTCTGTTGCTTGCACATCAATCGGTAACTCAACACTGACTGGCCCCATTGGTACTGTCGTTGCTACACGAATCGCTTCACGAATCACACCCACCGCATTGTCAGGGCTGGTAATACGAAATGCAGCTTTGCTCGATGCACGTAAGAAGGTCAGCTGATCTTTGGTTTCATGAATAAAGCTGGCATCACGATCCAAATATTCACGCTCAACTTGCCCTGTTAAATGCAATACAGGACTGCCTGCATTCATCGCTTCAATCAGTGAACCGACTGCATTACCTGCACCCGCACCCGTACTGGTTAAAGCGACACCGAGTCCTTTAAAGCGTGAGTGACCATCTGCCATCGTGACCGCACCCGCTTCACCACGTGCCGCCACAAAACGAATTTTTTCACGGCGACCGACTGCATCGGCAATCGGTAAGTTATGGATCGAGATCACCCCATAGATACTGTCTACTTGGTGTGCTTCTAAAACACGGGCGATGGCTTCGCCGACATTTACACGTTCTGTCATTGCTATATTCCTCAAAAACTGTTCATTCCATGAATGTATTAATTCGCCCAAGGATTTGGCTGCTCGCTTAATCCCATATAGATGCTTTTTTGTTGCATGTAAGACAAAATGCCTAAACGACCTTTTTCACGCCCGATACCACTTTCTTTAAAGCCGCCAAATGGCGCAGAAATCGAGAATTTCTTATAGGTATTGATCCAGACCGTACCGACTTCTAATGCACGCGCAATTTGCCATGCCTTGCGATAGTTTTCAGTCCAGATGCCTGCGGCAAGACCAAAACAACTGTCATTGGCTTGTGCAAGCAAATCTTGTTCATCGTCATATTTCATCACCACCAGCACAGGGCCAAAAATCTCTTCCTGACAGGTTTGTGCTGAATTACTTAAACCTGTAATGATGGTTGGCAAGTAATAACTACCTTTGGCCAACTCACCTTCGGTTAAGGCATGACCACCCACAAGGACTTCCCCACCTTCTTGTTTCGCGAGCTGTACATAGTCATCGACAGAAGCCAAATGTTTCGGATTAATCAAAGAACCGAGATGTACACCTGCGGTTTCAGGATGCCCAACGCGCAAGCCTTTGGTGATTTCAACCAGACGGCTTAGGAATTGATCATAGATACTGCTGTGTACAAACAAACGTGAACCGGCAATACAGGCTTGTCCTGCTGAACTGAAAATACCGTAAGCCACACCTTTGGCTGCTAGTTCAATATCTGCATCTGGCAGAACAATCGTTGGAGACTTTCCACCAAGCTCCAAAGATGTTGTGATCAGTTTATCGGCTGCTAAATGTGCCAAATGACGACCCGTGGTGGTTCCACCCGTAAATGAAATCTTACGCACCAAAGGATGCTTTACGATTGCATCACCAATCACCGAACCGCGTCCAACCAAGACACTAAGCAAACCTTTCGGTAAACCCGCTTCTTCAAAGATTTTGGCGAGTTCCAATGCGATCAAAGAAGTGACTTCCGCAGGTTTTAGAATCACGGCATTGCCGCCAGCAAGCGCTGGTGCCAATTTCTGTACTTCACTGGCAATCGGTGAATTCCACGGGGTAATTGCAGCGACTACCCCCACGGGTTCATGCACGCTCATGGTCATGAAATCTGCGGCACGTTGCGTGGTCAACTCATCATTCAAGGTTTCGCAGGCTGCTGCTACATAACGCGCTGTTGCTGCCGCACTCATGGTCAAGGCACGGGTTTCAGCCAAGGGCTTGCCATTATCACGAGTTTGCAACTTTGAAAGCTCATCGACACGCGCTTCAATAATGTCTGCCACTTTATATAAAATACGGGCACGTTCATGCGGCATGCTGTTGCGCCACTCGGCTTTACGCCAAGCCGCATCTGCCTTTTCAATCGCTTCATTGACATCTTCCAGACTCGCCGTTGAAATTTCAGCATTCACCGATTGATCTGCTGGAAATAAACTTTGAATCATCCCGCCTTTACCTAATCGCCATTCACCAGCGATATAAATTTCCTTTACCATGATCAAATCCTTTTAAATCTGAATTGCTTCAACACTATTGCGGCAAGCGCGAATCACACTTAATGCAGCCAAGGTTGAGGTTTTTGGATTACTCGCCAATGGCACACCGACCAGTTCAATGGTCATTTCACCGAATACACCTTCTGCCACAATGGTGTGCTTGTTTTTGTTGATGCTCGGATCAACCGTCAGTTCCACCATGGTGTCATCCATGCCCAGCCCAGCCAGTGCAATCGTGGCTGCCACATTGGCATTGGCTGGAAACTTCAAGGCTGCTTCTCTGGCTGTACCACGGAAAAAAACTGTTGCTTCGCTGACCTGATCGAGGTCAACCAATTGTTCCGCATAGCTACCACGCCAGCTTTTTGGACTCTTACAGCCCTTATAGGTGACCTTTTCTAAACCACCTTCTTTGGCCGCAGAGATCCCATCGATCCCAGCAATGGCACCTGCCAATAAATGCAGATGCGCATCGTTTTGTTCTGCCGTTTTTTTCAGTTGAATTAAAAATTCGTTATCCGCCAAAGTCCCCACTGAAATCAGGCCAATGGTCCAGCCTTTTTCCAAGACTTTTTGCGCGTGTTCTTTCACCGCAGCCTGTCCTGCCACTTCAATCACATAATCAGGTGTTCCCTGACATTGTTCGATTGAACTAATCACTTGCACATCAGCCGCAACCTGCGCCTGTACTTTTTCTACACTGCGTGCAGGGACCACAATCCATTTAAGTTGCAGGTCTTGTGGCATGTGGGCATACACTTCTGCCGCCATCGCGCCAAAACCAATCATCATCAACTGTTTCATGTGAACACCTTATAAATGTTTGTTAAATCCACCAGAGACATCGAGTGTCGAACCTGTGGTATACGATGCCAAAGGCGATGCTAAAAACACCAAGGCTCGCGCGGGTTCTTCTGGCTTACCTAAACGTTGCATTGGAATGCCACGGTTTTTGGCAATATTGCCTGTCCACTGTTCCCATGTTGCATTTGGGTCTGAACGGGTTTCAAAACGGCGTTTCCACTGTGCTGATTCCACCATGCCCAACAGGATCGAATTGACCCGAACACCGTATTGGGTAAATTCATGTGCCAGTGAATGGGTTAGATTCAGCAATGCTGCACGTGCAGATGACGTTGCAATCATGTGCGGTTCAGGTTGCAGTGCCAGCAAAGAGTTCACATTGGTAATCGAGCCACAGGCCGAATGTTTTAAATCATTTAAAAAGGCACGTACTGGATGTAATACACTGAAATACTTCAGTTCAATTTCTTTCATCCAGTCTTCATCTTGGGTGTTTTCAAAATTAGATACACGCCCCTGACCTGCGTTGTTGATCAGCATGTCGACATTGCCCAGATTATGATTGACCTGTTGTGCAAAACGTTTTACATCTTCTTTATCCAAAACATTGCAAATACTGGTGAAGATATTGGCATGCGGATATTTGTCTAAAATATACAGTTTTGATGAAGCTAGACGCTGCTCATCTCGACCACACCACGCCACCTTGGCACCCTCTGCAACTAAAATTTCGACGGCAGCCAAACCAATACCTGACGAGCCACCTGTGACAACTGCTACTTTTCCTTCAACTTGGAAGCTCATATCCATATCTCTCGTTTAAGTCTTAATGTGCCGATAAAACAATGTCGTTAAACTGTTCAGCTTGATCGACATAACTTAGATGACCGGCATCTGTAATGAGATGACATCGGCTCAATTGCATTTCTACCGCTAATTCCTCGATTGCTTGCGCAGGCGTAATGCCATCCTTGTCACCTGCAATCACCACACAAGGAACACTAAGTTCTGTTAAATAATTTCGAATTTCGTCATAGGCCAACAAATAAGATGCTCGGGTAAAACCGTCTAATGTCAGTTGCCCCATCACCTCACTGACCAAAGCCAGTGCCTGAGCGTCTTGTTTATAAATCAAATGCGGTCCACGGCTGGCAGCCATGCCAGCATTGCCTAAGCTTTTCAACATATTCGGGCGCTTTTGATAGACCTGTGCTTTGGTTTCTTCATCTGATCGTTGATAGCCTTGTGCTGCATTGGCAATGATTAAGGTCTGTACCCGTTCAGGATAAAGATGAGCAAACGCACTGGCTTTTAAGGCACCCAATGAATGACCAATCAATATGGCTTTTGAAATGTTCAACGCATCCATCAAGCCCAATACACGTTCTGCATAATCAGTTGCATTCGGCTGTTCGGTATCTAGGTTGCCAGATAAGCCATAGCCGGGTGCATCCCAAGCAATGACATGAAAGTGCTGACTGAGTGTCTCTAGCTGATTGATCCAAGAAGCTGAACCCGAACTAATCCCATGCAATAAAATCAACGGCTGACCTTGGCCTGCCTCACGATAGGCTTGCACCTGTCCATGCACTGCAATGGTTTTCACTGGATATTTGACTAAAGATTCGATCAGCGTCATCATGTCCTTCCTTGTATTTGCTCTAATCTGTCGAATTAACGTTTGATTTGCGACAACGGATGCTCAGGTGGATAGTTCGGAATAGTCGGTTTACCTGCACCTAACATCACACACATCAAGGCATCTTCCTGACCCGGATTGAACAGACCGCGATAAATACCTGGTGGAATTGAAATCAGATCACGCTCTTTCAGTCGGGTCTCGAACTTTTCACCGTTATGTTCAATAAACAGATCAATCTCACCACGCAACATGAAAAATACTTCTTCAACATCGTGATGAATATGCAAAGGCCCTTCGCACTGCGCAGGTAATACCATGGTTGAGAAGGTAAAGTTTTCAGCTGGAACTGTATTGCCATCATTGACCACACCTGTTGCACCAGTCCCCATATAACGCATTTGTGCACGGCGATATTTCGGGTCGTAGTCCGCTTGGAATTTCAAAGCATCAAAATCATATTTACGTGTTTCGAAACGTGCGATTCGGGTATTCAACCAATCTTGTAAATTTGTCCCTTCAGGTTGTGTCCATGATTCGAATTGTTGAGTAGTCATGTTTTAACTCCTAGGTTTTCGATAAATCTTTTGATTAATAACGTTTTAATAAAGGAACTAAGAAGAACGATCCAATCACAGCGACGGCTGCCAAGAAGGTAATTCCTAAATTAAAACTGTGGGTTTGCATCACGATGTAACCGATCAGAACAGGCGCAATTGCGCTGGCAAAATTACCCATTCCATTGAAAATTCCACCCGCAGTTGCACCTACATCGGCAGTTGTGACACGGGCAAGTAAAGCGAATACTGCGGCGACCCCAAAGCCCCAAGCCATGGCGCTTAAAGACATTGCTGCAATCACCAGAATTGGATCAGTCATAATCACCATGACATACATAAAGATGCCTGCCACCAACAGACCACTGAAGACCTGAACAGCGCGGCGGCCTAACTTGTCCGAAAGGAATGCACCAATCACTTCGCCAATCAGCATGGCAATGAATGGAAAGCTTGAATAAACCCCAAACTCTTTCAGGTTAAAGCCCTTGTCCTGAATCAGATAAGAAGGCACCCAGCTGTTTAAACCCCAGAGATAGGTCATGAGTGCAATATTGAAAATACACACCAACCAAAACGCACGGTTCTGTAAGAGCACTTTGGTGTTATGAATATGGCCTTTGAAATTGACACGTTTGCTGGTCGATTCCAGTTCAATGGTTTTCTTGAGTTGTAAATTACGCAAGCCGAATGCAATCGCAAGCAATGCGATCACCGTTAAACCCGCCATTACAAAGAAGGTGGTGTGCCAATCATGCTTTGCTAAGACCGCAGCGGTAATTGGAAAACCGAGGAATGCACCAATCGGGGTTCCTAATAAGAACATGGTCGAAGCACGTGCTTGCTGGCGATCTGTATAGGTTTGCTTCACAATGGCGTAGGCCAGTGCAAACAAGGGTCCTTCAGCCAGACCAAGTAATACTCGTAAAATCAACATGCCTGTATAGTTGGTGGTAAAACCCATACAAAACATGAGCAAACCCCATGATGCGACGCTCCAAAACAGCATTTTCTTCGGATTGAAAATATCACCAAGGAAACTCAAAAACACCGAAGAGAAGCCATAAGCCAGCAAGAAGCTGGTCATCAACCATCCGAGTTTTGCCTTGTCTTCTGCAATCCCCATCGCACCCTGAAAGTGCGGGTCAGCAAATAACACTGCGATACTAATTTTGTCGAAGAATGCCAGTACGACACATACCATCAGGACAAAAGCAGGAACCCAATGCTTTAATCCACTTTTCTCTTCATTACTCATACTTCATTCCTTCGATTGAGTCATGAACCGGATCAAGGAGCTGTTGGTCTTTCACAGATAGTTGAAATATCAACAGCTCCTATGGTTTACGGTTTTAATTTCATCACATTAAATTCTGGGTCTGCTAATAAGTTTGGGTCTAACACGGTATTCGACTGCATCCAGCGCTTTGCCAGTTTGACCAGTTTAGAATCATTGATGGCGATCATATTGAGAAAATGGTTTTGATTATCCAGATACAAATAACTGCATTGATCATCCGCGCTTTTCCGAACCACGATCTGGGCAGTTTTTTCAGCTTGATAGGTGCCTAAGATCTGAATATTGAAGTGATATTGGTCTGACCATAACCATGGAATATCGCTATATTCGGTTTCAATACCCAACATCGATTTTGCAGCAGCAATCGCCTGATTCTGCGCATTGGCCCAAGACTGAATGCAATAGCCCAAGCTTGGATGAATCGCAACATCACCTGCGGCATAAATGTCCTGATCTGAGGTTTGACCAAAACCATTCACCACAATGCCATCTTTAACGTCCAAACCCGCATTGACGCCCAATTCTTTGGCAATATCCGCACCAGCTCCTACAACCACACAATCAAACAGCTCACTTGCATTCGGATGATTCACCACTTCAACTTTTTGCTGACCGGCTTCAATCAAATGCAAATTTTTACTGTCTAAATGAATCTGAGTACCCTGCTGCTCATGCATTTGTTTTAAGAAATCTGAAACATCAGGACTGACACTACGTGCACACAGACGATCGCCATATTCAAAAATATGTACCTCTTTACCTTGTTTACGTGCCGTCGCCGCAATTTCCAGCCCGATCCAGCCACCGCCAATCACCGCTAACTTTTGCGAATGCTGCAAGATTTCAGATAAACGCTCACAATCCTGAACATTACGTAAAGTCACCACATTGGGAATAAACTGCCACGTATTCACAGGAACACGGGCTCGACTACCCGTTGCGATCAACAATTTGTCATAGGCTAAAACCTGACCACTTTCCAGAACCACCTGCTTGCGCTGGCGATCCACTTGGGTTGCTAGCTCAGGTTTATGCCACTGAATATTGAAGTCCTGCACTTGCTCTGAAGAAAACAGATGCAAACTTTCATAGCTAGCCTCTTTGGACAATACTTGTTTGGATAAAGGTGGACGTTCGTAAAATACTCGATCCTCATTGGAGACCACATGAATTTCACCCGAATATCCATTTTGGCGTAAGGTACTCACCGCCCAACCCGCGGCTTGCCCAGCACCCACAATTACGATTCTTTCCATAGCGTGTTCTCCCTGCTCTCTATTGCGTTACGCAGGTTTGACTTGACGACGGGTATGATCATCCAGACCACCTTCAATCGCCCACTCTGTAAAGAGTTCCAGACGATGTTCTTCGATACGTGGCTGCCATTCTTCGGTCAGGTAATCATCATTGGTGTAATACTCAAACGCACCACCGAGCGGTGAATTGACATACCAGAAATAAGCCGAAGAAATCGGATGACGTCCAGGACCAATAAAGGTTGACCAATCAGAACGGTTCATGTGCAATCCACCACCAATCACCTCGTGAATATCACGCACAACGAATGCCACATGATTGAGTCCTGCAGGTTTATTTGGCACTGAAAGCAAGAACAGGTCGTGGTGGAAACCTTTACCGCGACAGCGTAAGAATGCACCACGATTGCGATAAGCATCTGATAAGAAGAAACCAAGTTTCTCACGATAGAAATTTTCAGTCTTTGCTAAATCTGGGGTGAAAAACACCACATGCCCAATCGCAACCGGTTGCCCTTTTTCATACACAGGACTTGCTGCATTGACACGTTGTACATTGCCGTATTGGTTAATGCCTTCTGTCTGTAAAGCAGGTAACTCTTGGGTAAAGCTCTTTTGAAAACGAATGGTCATCCCATTCGGATCAATGCATTGCACTAAATCAACACTGGCTTGATAGCCATCAACATCATTTAGTGTTAATGCTAAATTTGCCAAATCCTGTGCTGCATCATCTAAACCCCAAGTCACTTCACGTAACGTTGAGCCTGACTCAATGGCTTTAGGTAAACGCTGATCATCGCAATCAAATAAATAGATCTTGCTGCCATTTTGGGTTTGATAAAGATCCGCCCCTTCGATATCTGACTGACTTTGCTTAAGACCGAAATCTGCCAAAAACTTATTCGAAGCAGCTCTGTCTTCAACGCCAAACTTTAAAATCTCAATCCCTGTAATCATGAGATGACTCCTTAATTAAAGACAAAACCGCCATTTACTGGAATATTTTGTCCAGTCACGAATGAGGACAACTCTGACAGTAAATAAAGGGCTGTTCCGTTCAAATCCTGCGGTAATTGCTGACGTTGAATCGCACGCCCATTCACGTATAAATCATGACGTTCCTGCGGCACATATTCTGTTGCTTCAACGAGGGTTAAACCCGGTGATAGCGTGTTAATACAGATATTGAATGGCCCAAGCTCTCTGGCCATGGAACGCGTCATCGCAGTCAATGCCCCTTTACTCGCCACATAAGCCATCAAATTCGGTGCGCCCCATAAAGCGGTATCCGAAGCGACATTAATGATCTTGCCAGCCTGAGACAGCTTTAGATAAGGCACACATGCCTTGGTCACCAACCACGTGCCTTTGACATTGATGTTCATGACCCGATCCCAAAGGTCAGCGTCATAATCCATCATGCTTTTACCGCCAACATTGGTTGCCAGTGCCGCACAATTCACCAAACCATCCATGCCGCCCATGCGTTCAGCTGCTTGCTGTACTGCCTGCTGGATTGATTCTGCATTGGCCAGATCAATGCTTACCGCATTAACCTTTAAGCCTTGTGCTTGCAAAGCAACAGCTTCTTGTTGCACCAGATCAGTCAAGATATCAGCCATCACCACATGCGCACCTGCTTCCGCAATCGCCTGTGCAAAGTCTCGACCCAAGCCTCTTGCCGCACCTGTGACAAGGACTTTTTTGTCCTGCAACAATGCGACATTAACCATGAACTTGTTCCTGCATTTCAATACGATTTGAGGTATTCAATGCTGCAATTTTCTTTAACTGTTTTTCCGCTTCTTTTTTCATTAAACGGCGTAAACGAGAAAGACCAACATCATGCTGATAAAGAAATTCATGTTGACGGGCATTCGGTGCAAGATTTTCTAAAATAATGCGATCTTGCTCCAACACATCCCAGTGCAATTTTTCTAAATGGTTACGGTAAAGGAAACGCCAAACATTGCGTTGCCAGCCGCTGACTTTACGGCAGCGCCAGAAAAATACACGGGTATTGTTAGCATCAATTGGCGTTGCATAACCCACAATCCAGAACTCACCACCTGGGCCAAAATCCTTACGATACGGAATTGAGAGACGTAACCAGCTTGCACCGGTATTGGCATATTCAACCCAGTCAAAATTCACACCGACCTGGCCTTCTTTTTCAAAAATAAAACCATTTGACGTCGAACGGTGTTTCATTTCTGCAGTACGGTCACCTTCCGCCATTGAGTGTGAGGTGCAATGCAAATAGCTGCCATGCATTGGATCCATCACATTATCAATCGCGTACTGATGGTTTACTTTCCAGTCCGCCTGACACAAGAACGAACTCCACTCTTCACTTGCCAGTTGTTCAGGAAAATCCAGTGACTTCGGTGCTTCATTGGCATCAATGCCGAACCACATAAAAATGGCACCATGCTGCTCAATCACTGGATAGCTTTTGACACATGAAGTGCCTTTCATTGGACAATCATGCACCGCAGGCACATCTTCTACCACGCCATCATGGCGAACTTCGACACCGTGATACCAACACGCCACACGATTACCCAGATTCCAACCCAAAGAGAGACGTGCGCCACGATGCGGACAGCGATCTTCTAAGGCATGAACCTGACCTTCTGCATCACGCCAAACCACAATATTTTCGCCTAAACGAGTAATCCCGACAGGATTGGCTGCCACTTCCCAACTTGCCAGCACGGGATGCCATTGGTCACGTAAACCCAAATCCAAATATTCTTCTACACTCGGTGTCACTGATACTGCTGCGTTCATCACTATTCTTCCTTGAATTAATAACCTAAACGTTGCATTTCTTCTGAGAAGGTTTCAGAAGTCCACAGCTCACCCGATTCGCAACGAAAACCTTGCTGATTTAAAGACTGCACTAAATCTGTAAGTTCTGTGATGCCTGTAGAAAAGGCTTTGATGAGATATTGAACAAAATCCTGTTCATAGGCCGTTGGCACTTTATAACGTGTTTGCCAGACCAGAAGCTCTGCTTGACCTGGTATCTGAATATTGTTCATCCCTGCTTCAGTCGCTGGCGTGGCATGAATCCAGTTCGCTAGCTTCTTATTAAATGTTTCCATGAGATTCCATCCTTATAAATAAGACTTATAGTTGAATTTGAACGTCCTGCCCTTCAACACGTACTGGATAAGTACATAGATCACGGCATCCTGGTCCACTTTTCAACGCACCGGTTTGAATATCAAAAATGGCCTCATGTAATGGGCATTCCACGGTCTGATCTTCAATAAAGCCCTCTGTAAGTAAGGCAAAAGCATGTGGGCAAACGTTCTCAATGGCAAAATAATTGTCATCAATGAAAAATACGCCAATTTTCTTACCGTCGACTTCGATAGCTTTCGGCTCATCTTCGGTAACGTCGTCTTGCTGACAAACTGAGATCCAACTCATCCTTGCATCCTCATTTGTTTTATATATAAAACAATATTTGATATAACAAACTTTAATAAAGAATACTCCTATGCTGTTTTTTATGTCAAACAATATAAATCGTTAAAAATCATAAATTTGATATTTATTACACATTATCTTACGTTTTGCTTGAGAAATTTTGTTTTATATATAAAACTATCTTTTCTTTATGCTTTGCAGTTAGAATAGGAATCCTAAGAAAATTAAATTTTTATGATTTGCGTTTTTTGTAGGAAAATTAAACTGATGAATTCAAGCATTGAAACAGACTCTCAAGAATCTGAACTCACAAAAAATGATGATCGCTATTTAGTCCCTGGCTTAGTGCGTGGCTTGGCAATTCTGCAAGCCTTTAATCAACAAACCCAAGAAATGACCATTACTGAAATTGCCGAAGTTCTGGATGTCAACCGTTCCAGTGCCTTTCGACTGATCTATACACTGGAATCATGCGGCTTTTTACGCAAAGCCTCACAAAAAACCTATGCACTCGATTCAAAGGTGATGGAACTTGGCTTTAATAGTTTGGCCAAACAATCCTTATTGGATTTAGCCACACCCTTGATGAAAGAGCTGCGTGATCAAACTCAACTGGCTGTGCATTTATCCATTTTGGAAGGCACCCATATTGTTTTCATTAACAACATTCAATCCAATGGTACCTTTACCAGTAACATTGGTCTTGGTACGCGTTGGCCTGCGCATGCCACCGTGATTGGGCAAATGATGCTGGCAGATCTTAGTGAAACAGAAATACGTGATCGCTATAAAAACTTTAATCAATGGGAGACATTCTCAGAACTCACACCCAAAAATCTTAAAGAACTGTTACAACGCCTCAGTTTTGTCAAAACTCAACGCTCTATGGTCAGTTGGGGGCATTACAATCACGATATGGCGGCTTGTGCTGCACCAATTTTCAAACAGTCCACCCAAAAAATGGCGGCAGTGTTATCAGTGAGTTGCCCTTTAGGCAGTTATGATGAACATTATTTTAGAAATGAAATTGCCGAAACGGTGATTCAGAGTGCAGATAAAATCTCAAAATTTATTTATTAAATCTAGAGCATAAAAAAGCAGCCAAAGCTGCTTTTTTATAGCCAGCATTCATTTTAATCTGACTTCATGAAGATGGCTGATCGGTCTTTAATTTATTCTTTAAGCGCTTATCCATCGCATCAAATAAAGGACGTGACAGATTCATCATCCATGTCGGTGCTGTATTTAATAACGCATTGGCAACCAGACCTGATTTACTGCTAACACGATAGGATTTTTCTTGAATCGCTTTCACAATCCAGCCTGCAGCGGCAGGTGTATCCAACATTTTCATATGTTTGTAAATTGCTGTCTTAGATGACATCGGTGTTCTGACCATTGGAAAATATACAATACTGACATCAATGCCTTTGCCTTTCAGTTCCATCGACAAGGAACGCGAGAAAGATTCTAATGCAGATTTACTGGCCAAATAAGCCGAGAATAAGGGAATCGGCACTTGTGTAGACATGGTCGAAATATTGACAATATGCCCAGAACCGTTAGCCAAGAAATGAGGTAATAGGTGTAGTGTCATATTCACTGCGGCAAAATAATTAATCTGCATGGTACGGGTATAGTCATGCAGACGATCAAGTGATTCAAGAATCGGGCGTCGAATCGAACGCGCTGCGTTATTGACTAAAACATCAATTTTTTGATGTTCAGCTAAAATCTGAGCAATACAGCTTTGCGCTTGTTCTACATCCGTCAGATCTGCTGGGTAAATGGAGACTTGTCCACCTTGTGCCTGAATATTGCTTTGAATGCGTTGCAACTCATCTAAACGACGTGCAATCAGGCAAACCGTTGCTCCCGCTTGCGCCAGTTGCATTGCAGCCTCTTCTCCGATTCCACTTGAAGCCCCCGTAATAATGATCGTCTTACCCATTACATCCATTGCTTTCTCCTTGAACACAATAGCACTCCACATCTGTTGATTTTCTGATCCTACCGTGACTGTAGCCTATCCTGATCAAACTTATGTTGTATTCTATTTTTATTAGATGCTCACTTCACTATAAGGCTTTAATTTGAAACTGGTTAATTTTAGCTGCAATTTTCTTTAGCCCATGGTTTGCCGATGTCTTCAACTTCATCAAGGTTATTTCTGTAAGCAATGGGACTTTGCTCTCTAACCAGATGGTATAGGTCAAATGTGTACGCCCATCTAATTCTTCAAACTCCAACCGACCCAAATGATAACTGAATAAGCAATTTTTTAGCATTTGATATTCAATCATCTGATTGGGCAAACTTTTCATGATTTGTTCTTGAATCGGTTTAAATACACCGAAGCCCATCTTTCGTATTGAACCCACACCATCTGTATTATGATCATCCGTAGCGGTTTTAATCACAACTGATTGCAAGGGCCATAAAACCGTATTAAAGGTTTGGTGTTTAGAAAAAAGATGAAAAATAAGATCTACTGGTGCATTAAAGCTTTGTTTCATTACAACAAATTTTGGCATTCACATCATCCTTCTCATCGTCTCACCCGAAAACTAGGTGATATAAAAGCCAACTTCGCTCAGATTTAAATCAAAACCTGAATAGCACGCTATGAGCAGCTTATTCATATAATTTTCGGGACCGCTTTCCTGATCATTATATAGATGACCTATGATTTATCTTGACGTTGCATCTTTATTTTGACTTTTTGTGCCAATTTCTATCAATATAAACAGCATAATTTTAACTAAAATAAAGCAAATAACCTGCTTAACATTCGCAAGTGCCAAACATGTTATAAACAAAATATACAGGTGCATCTTCCGGATAGACATCGCTGTCTTTAATCATGAATAAAACGCCTTCACTCAGTATGATCAAAACATCTTGATTACGGCTAACAACTGTCCCTTTACTTATTATTTTATTTGGCTTACCGATATTATCAGCGTCATGTATAAAAAAAACTTTTCGTCCTGACTTAATACTACTTGGAATAACTTTCTTATATAAACCACAGTTCTTACATACCCATTTCTTCACTATCAATTCTCTAGAGCAAAAGGAAGATCATATTAAAAATTACCCCAAGGAAGTGGACATAAAAAACCTAATAAATTAACAAAACAGTCTTTTCTTTATATAATAAAACCCTCTAAGTGCCGATCTAACAAATTAAACGCAAAATAAAAACAGATTAGGACAAAATTATAAATTTATTTTAAGATTGAATATAAAACTCAAAATCCATTCAATAAAACATAAATAGACCACATATACATATTGATCATAATGCTAGAATATCCAATCCAAACTGCTATTCAGTTCACAATCAGATTGTGATAACCGATAAATCGTTTTTGTACACATTATGAATGTATACAATCCGCCGTCATTGTTTCTGCTCTGTCAGTAAATGCATTCTCCCCCTCCATATGGGTGAGAGGGAAATAGTTCTATTTTCTTTATTTTTTATACAGTTTAGGCCATTTATTTATAATTTTTTTTCGCTATTTATAGAATAAATGCTGTTTTTATGCGCGCCCAAACTCCCAGCAACTCATTCATATCTTTATTCATTTTATTTATTATTGCACTTTAAATATGTAATCTAAGCAGCATTTAAACCTTGAGATTTCAAATAAACTGATAGCTCCTTTATTTAACATTCAAAATATCTGAACTAATATCAGATCAATGAAATCTGATATGACGTTTAAGCAAATGAAAAATCATATATATAAAATGCCCGCTGAATGGATGCCACAACAATGTGTTTGGATGATTTGGCCTTATCGTACTGATAACTGGAGACTAGGTGCATTACCTGCACAGCAAGCTTTTGCCAAAGTTGCTGAAGCTATATCTCAAAGCACACCTGTGTTTATGGCTGTTCCCCATGCTGAAATGGATAAAGCAAAAGCGACGATTCCCGCACATGTCACCTTAGTTGAAATGGAGAGTGATGATGCATGGATGCGTGATACAGGCCCAACCATTGTTCAAGATCACACAGGAAACAATGTCGCTGTCGATTGGGTTTTTAATGCATGGGGGGGCGAAAATGGCGGCTTATATTCCAATTGGGATAAAGATCTTGAGGTCACCAACCAAGTTGCTCAATTTCATTCCATCCCATTACATCAATCAGGCATGGTTTTAGAAGGTGGTGCGATTCATGTAGATGGTGAAGGGACATTACTAACAACAGCCGAGTGTTTGCTCCATCCCAATCGGAATCCAGAAATGACGCAGGCTCAGATTGAATATGAACTCTCCACCTTGCTCGGCGTTGAAAAATTTATTTGGTTACCATTGGGCGTGTATAACGATGAAACCGATGGGCATATCGACAACATGTGTTGTTTCGTCCGTCCAGGCGAAGTCGCCTTACATTGGACAGATGATCCTAATGATCCACAATATGAAAGTTCAAGGCAAGCATTAGACATCCTTGAGTCCGTTACCGATGCAAAAGACAGAAAACTGAAAGTGTGGAAATTACCCGCGCCAGGGCCTTTGTATGCCAGTGAAAATGAAACCATTGACGTTGAAAAAGGCAATGCCATTGAGCGCTTTGAGGGCAATCGTTTAGCGGGCTCCTATGTGAATTATCTGATCAGCAATCAACAGATTATCTTTCCTTTATTAGATGAAAGAACCGATGATCAAGCCTATATTTTGTTCCACAAGATGTATCCCGATTATCAAATTACTGGCGTACCTGCGAGAGAAATCTTATTAGGTGGCGGAAATATTCATTGTATTACCCAACAAATTCCCAAATAGCATCTATCTAGATTGCTTATTTGTTCATTAATCTACTTACGGTGAGTTTTTATGGCTTGGTTATATTTATTCATTGCGAGTTCATTCGAAATACTTTGGGCCATTGGTCTGAAGTATTCTCGAAACTTATTTGAATGGTCATTTACGATTTTCTTTATTGTCGGAAGTTTCCTGTTTTTACTGTTAGCAGCAAAAAGAATGAAGCCCTCTTATGCTTATGTTTTTTTTGTGGTGCTCGGCACCTTAGGCACCTTTGTTTTTGACACCTATGTTATAGAAAACCCAGTGAATTTTATTTCAGTGCTGGCAATTGTGATGATCATCATTGGCGTTGTTAAATTAAAGCAAATTGGAGACTAGTTCATGGGTTGGTTGCTGTTAATTGCTGCAGGGCTGTTAGAGATTTTTGTAGTCAAAAGTATTCGTGATCTGATTCATAAAAAATACAGAACGGCGATCCCACTCTATCTTCTGTCTCTTTCTTCTTCGCTTTTTTTATTACATCTCGCAATGGAAACTATTGATGTCTCGATTTCCTATGCTGTTTATACAGGTATCGGTGTGATCGGCACCATTTTAATGGGTATTTTCTTTTGGGGTGAACGGAAAAGCATTGAAAAGTTTTTTTATGTCGGTGTCATTGTCACGGGTGTGATTACCTTAAAACTTGCCAGTTAAGCCCAATTGAATAGAGACTTAGATTGTTCTAGACAGCTATACAAATAGATAGCTGTCTAGAATGCATTTATGCTGGGATCTGCTGGGTAATACAGTGAATATTACCACCGCCTAATAAAATCTCACGTGCAGGAACACCCGTAATTAAATAATCAGGATACATTTGCTGGAACCATGCTTTAGCTTCCTCATCCGTTCTTTCATCTAATAAAGGAAAGATGATCTGTCGATTACTGATCAGATAATTCACATAGGAGCCCGCTAAACGATTACCTTCAAAACGTTCAATCGCATTGCCCTTTTCAACATCAATCGTTTCATTTTCACTGGCATATAAAGGCCCCGGTGAAGGCAACTTCCACACTTTTAAATTTCGCCCTTGTGCATCTGGGGTACTTTCAAGCACCTTTAATGCAGCAACAGATCGCTTATATTGTGGGTCATTAGGATCATCGGTCCAATGCAGTGCCACTTCACCCGGACGGACGAAACAGCACATATTATCGACATGTCCATCGGTTTCATCATTAAATACACCTTCCGGTAACCAGATAAAATGGCTTACACCCAGACATTCTTTAAGGGTATTTTCAATTTCAGTCTGAGTCAGATCTGGATTTCGGTTTGGATTAAGCAAACACTCTGAGGTCGTCAACAACGTCCCTTCGCCATCGACATGAATGGCACCACCTTCCAAAATGAGAGAAGTCGAATAGGTTTCAAGCTCATGTCGTGCTGAAATCTTTTGGGCAATTAATTGATCTTGATCCCATGGAAAATACAGACCACCGTTCTCTCCACCCCACGCATTAAACACCCAATTAATCCCTTTTCGCTCTCCTGCAGCATTTTTGACAATACTTGGCCCCGTATCACGTGTCCACGCATCATCACTTTCCATTTCAACCAATGTCACCTGTTCTGGCATCGTTTGACGTGCTTTATCCATTTCAGCGGATGGAACTGCCATAAATACAGGTGTGGTTTGAGCAATTGCCGCAGCAACTTGAGCGAAAGCCTGTTGAGCAGGTTGAGCATTGGCGCGCCAGTTATCAGTACGGTAAGGCCAAATCATCCATACAGCTTCTTGAGGTGACCATTCACCCGGCATTTGAAAACCATCTTGGTTCGGTGTGTTCATTTTCTGTTGCATATCCTGTTTTTCCACAACTTTTAAATCCTTAGCAATAAATTTTTAACTCAGCAAATCTTCGATTTGATTAGGTGGTTGCACCAAAGGAGATCGGCTGCTTTCTCATTTTTTTATAGAGTAGTAGCAAGATACCTGTGACGAGCCATATTCCACCAAACTGCAATGCTGATTTTTCGAGGTGTAACCACAACCCTAACAAACACAGCACTGAGGCCAGTGGCAGCAATAAATTAAAGAAAATATTTTTAAATCCAGTTCGTTCTTTGCGGATCACGAAAAATTTCATAAAGACCGAAAAGTTCACCATGGTAAAGGCGATCAAGGCACCAAAACTCACCAAACTCACCACTGTTGCTAAATCTACGACAATCGCCAACAAAGAAATCATGCCGACAAAAAAGATCGAATATAAAGGTGTACCTAATCTAGCATTCACAGAACCAAAAACTTTTTGGTTGAATACCCCATCGCGTCCCATGATATAAAGCAGCCGAGATGCACTGGCATGTGAGGCCAAACCTGATGCAAATGCATTCATAATTTGTACCGTCAACAATGCAGATTGGAAGAATACCCCACCGACATACAATGCAATTTCAGGTAAAGCTTCATCTGGATTTTTAAACTGTTCCAGAGATGGGAAAGACAATTGCACAAACCAAGAGACGGTAATAAAAATAATCCCGCCCAATACCGTGGTGAGTATGATTGCGCGCGGAATGGTCTTGGTTGGATTCTTGCTTTCATGGGCCAAGGTAGAAACAGCATCAAAGCCTAAATATGAGAAACAAACCAGTGAGACGCCTGTGAGTAAAGTCAGATATTCAGGATTACCATTAAACAGTGGTGTGAGCGTCATCACGCTGCCATAGCCGTGAGAATTACCAATGCCCGTGACCACCAAAAAGATAAACACCAACATCATTGCAATCGTGGCAGCAATAAATACGAAACTAAAATTGGCGAGAATATTGATGCGGAAACTGTTAATCAGGGTTAGCAGCCCCACCATGATAAGCACCCATCCGGTATAGGAAATATCTGGCATTAATGCATTCAGGTAAAACGATGCCAATAGCACATTGACCAATGGAATCAGCAGATAATCAATCAGAGAACACCAGCCCACAAAAAAGCCAGCGGTCTTGCCACAGGTCTCCGTGGTATAGGTATAGGCAGAACCTGATTTTGGCGATAATTTACTAAAACGAGCATAACTGAAAGCCGTTAACAGCATGGCGATTAACGCCAAAACATAGGCCAGTGGGACACGTCCTTCTGTCACTCTGGAAATAATACCAAAGGTATCAAATACCGTTGCGGGTGCCATATAGGCCACACCAATGACAACGACTTGCCAAAGTGAAAGTCCTTTCCGATTATTCTCGCTTTCCATGCATATTTCTCCTACATCAATGCAAACTCTTATTTAGTGCATTGTTTTTCACCGAATCGGCGTTGTATTGAAAAGAGAAGTCCCTTTCTCGATCCAATAACCTGTTTAAAATGGGTTAAATCGTAATGACGTTTTCCTCTAAATAACTTTGAATGCCAGACTCACCGAGTTCACGACCAATGCCACTCTTTTTGAAACCACCCCATAATGAACCGGGGTGAATCATTTGATGTGAATTGATCCAGATATGACCAGAACGCAAGCGTTTAGCAATTTTTTTACCGTGCTCCACAGAACCCGTGATGATGGTTGCAGCCAAGCCAAACTCAGAATCATTGGCGAGACGCACTGCTTCATCTTCGGTTGCAAAACTACGGCAACACATCACAGGACCAAAAATTTCTTCTTTCCACAATCGACTGTCAGTAGGCACATCAATAAAGACATGCGGCTTGATAAAGAAACCTTTGTTTGGAAGAGCAATTTGATTCAAATCAATCAAGGATTGAAGTTTCTCTTGTTGTGCAATATTTAAATATTCATGCACTTTCTTGAATTGCTTTTCTGTGGTCATCGGCCCCATCGCCAAGGGTCCTATAAGGTCCGTGCCAAGCTGCATCGACTCCACAGCTAATTTCAATTTTTGATAGAAAGCCTTAGCAATAGATTGATGCACGAATAAGCGTGAGGTCGCAGAACACATTTGACCGCTGTTATAGAACATTCCACCTAAAGCTTTATCGACTGCTTCATCTAAATCGGCATCTTCGAGAATTAAAATCGGTGATTTTCCACCCAGTTCCAAAGTCACACGTTTGACAGAAGGCGCGGCAGCCTGCATCACATGAATTCCAACTTCAGTGCTGCCCGTAAATGAGACTTTTTGTACATCCGCATGCACCACTAAATGTTGCGCTGCAACAGCATCCCCAAGAATCAGGTTAAACACCCCTGGAGGAAACTGAATTTGATCTAAAATTTCAGTAAAGGCATATTCAGGTAATGGCACCAGTTCAGACGGTTTAAAAACAATGCTACAACCCGCTGCTAGCGCAGGTGCAATTTTCCATGCACTGGTGATTAACGGAAAATTCCACGGCGTAATCAGTGCAACCACACCCACAGGGTTCTGTTGATGGGTCAGTTCAGTCCCATCTTCACATTGTGTGGTTTGACTAAACGCCATGTTTTGTACTAAATCTGCATAATAGCGATAGCATTTGATACTATTTTCAACATCCACCCGCGCCTGCTCAGATGACTTGCCATTGTTTTGATGCGAAAGTTCAATCAGTCGAGTTTTCTCAGTTTCTAGCTGGTCAGCGATTTTGTTTAGCCATGCTGCTCGTTGTTGAGGCGTGGTCGTACTCCACGCATCGAGCGCCTGATTGGCAGCATTGACCGCCGCATCAACATCGTGTGTAGAAGCAGCAGTATAATGAAGGATCTGCTCTTCATTATTCGGGTTGATCAGCACAATCTGCGCTGTACCTGTGGTTGCCAGCCACTGTCCATTGATATAATTCTTCATCTGCTTGCTCGCCTTCAGCTCATCCATCCATTTAAAGTGCTCTGACAGCAATTACTTCAGAACGACTCCACAACGGTCTAAACCTTTATGACTTAGTCATCTCGGTCCATGTCTTTTATTTCACCTCACCCTATTTTTAGGTTGAGACTTTCAACTCACCCCTAAGGGCAAGTTGAAGCGATAGGAAATAAACAATGATCTTTCAGTTTATAAATGCCCTTCGGCTTTAAGCTCTTGAATGGTGTTTTGAATTGCATGACGTAAAGTCTTCACGGCAAAATCAACTTGCTCACGGGTCAAGATCAGTGGTGGAGACAATACATTCATGTGACCAACCGGACGCACGATCAGTCCTAATTTTTGACAATGATTGGCAATACGTTTTCCAACACCCACTGAGCGATCAAATAGCTCTTTGGTTTGTTTATTACGTAAGTTTTCAATACACATCATGAATTTTTTGCCGCGCACTTCACCGACAATTTCAAGATCAGCCAAGGTTTTTAACTGTTCTTCGAAATAAGCGCCCATGTCTTGCACATGCTCGCAAATATTTTCTTTTTCAATGATTTCAATATTTTTAAGTGCTGCAACACAGCTCACAGGATGACCTGAATAAGTAAAACCATGGGTTAACAGACCACCTTCGTGGTGTGGCTTACTAATCGCATCATAAATTTCATCAGAAATAATGGTTGCACCTAATGGCAAGTAACCTGAAGAGAGACCTTTGGCACAGGTAATGATGTCTGGAACGATGCCAAATACCGCCTCTGAAGCAAACATATGCCCCAAACGACCAAATGCAGTCACCACTTCATCAGACACATACAACACGTTGTACTTCTTACACACGGCTAAGGTCTTTGCATGGTAACCTTCAGGTGGAACAATCACACCGCCTGCACCCATAATCGGCTCAGCAAAGAATGCTGCAACGTTATCTGGGCCTAACTCCAAAATCGTATCTTCCAGTTCCTGCACTTTTTCATTACAGAAATCTTCCATCGATTGAGATTCAGGCTTACGGTATGGGTTCGGGCATGACACATGATGAACCAGTTGATTGTGGATTTCGAACCCCACATGATCCGCTTCAATCCCAGTCAACGTCATACTGATATAAGTACTGCCGTGATACGCATCTTTACGTGCAATCAGCTTTTTCTTAGATGGCTTGCCAATTTGATAAAAATAATGATGAATCAAACGCACAGCGGTATCATTGGCAACCGAACCACCACAACCATAGAACACATGGTTTAAGTTACCCGGTGCTAACTCTGCCAGTTTGGCCGCCAACTTTGCTGCTGGTGCAGTGGTTTGATGTCCAAATGGAGAGTAATAAGGCAATTGCATAATTTGCTCAGCAACCGCATCTGCAATTTCTTTACGTCCATAGCCGACATTGACACACCATAAGCCGCCGATACCATCTAGGTATTTATTGCCATGTGCATCATAAACATAGACATTTTCACCTTTAGACATAATTAAAGAACCTTCGTCTTTAAATGTCGAAAAATCGGTCCATGGGTGAATTACATGGTCTTTATCTTTTTGCCAGATATCTTGAATATCAATTTCTACTGGTAATTTAGAGTTCATTGTTGTCCGTCCTCAATATTCGCAGTACTTCTGTTAGAAGTCTGCATTTCCTACATTTTGCTCTTGGCTATAATCGTTAAATAGTTGCTGCATGCGCTGATGAATCTTGCGCAGCATGTTGTTTGTCGTAATTTAGAATGGCATTCAGCAATACATCGGCACCTTGTGCAGCGTCATTCGCATAAATGTCTTCTGCTTCGTTATGGCTCAGCCCATTGATACATGGAATAAAAATCATGGTGGTTGGGCAGTGTTTAGCAATGTTGATTGCATCATGGCCTGCACCGCTGACGATGGTCTGATTGCTATATCCCAAGCTGTCCACCGCATCTTGTACGGTTGCAACACAAGTGCGATCAAAATAAGTCGCTGGGCTTAACCAATGTTGTGAAATGTTAATCTCTAAATCTCGTTGTGCTGCGAGTGAATGCAATAGTTTGTGCGTTGCTTGTTCCATCGCTTTGAGCTGGGCATCATCAGGATTGCGTAAGTCAATGGTCCACTGAATCTGACCAGGAATGGTATTACGTGATGAATTCGCCACTTGCATTTCACCAAAAGTCACCAGACCTTCATGGAATTGCTCCAAAATACATTGCTCTAAAGCCACAATCATTTCAGCCGTACCGACCATGGTGTCTTTACGCAGATTCATTGGCGTGGTGCCTGCGTGTGCTGCTCGACCTTTGGTTTCAACATCTAACCAGAGAATCGCTTGTCCACCCGTCACCACACCAATCGAAATCTCATTTTTTTCCAGTACTGGGCCTTGCTCGATATGGGCTTCGTAATAGGCTTGGAATGGACGAGCCAGTGGGTAATTACCAAGTTGACCTGTACGCACCAATTCCGCAAAAACTGAAACGCCTTGCTTATCTGTGCTGTCATAAATGTGTTGTTTAGGAATGACTCCTGCAAAAGCCGCAGAACCCATCATCGCTGGGGTAAAACGAGCACCTTCTTCATTCATCCAAACCACAAGTTCGAGTGGATGAGTGGTGGTGATTTTCTCTTCGGCTAAACGTTGTAAAACTTCCATACCCGCCAGCACGCCATAAATTCCATCAAAGCGACCACCCTTAGGTTGAGTATCTAAATGACTTCCCATCACAATCGGCAAGGCAGTATCATTTAGGCCAGAACGACGTAAGATTAAATTTCCGACTTCATCGTAATGTACAGAAAGATCAATTTTGTCCGCCCACTCCAACAATAAAGCTCGACCCGCAATATCCTCATCGCTGAGTGCTAAGCGGGTATTGCCACCCTGATCCGTCGCACCAATTTTTGCCATTTCCATGAGCATTTGCCATAATCGCTCTGCATTCACTCTCATTGTCTTGCACATCCCTTTTTAAATATCTTTAGAGTCGCCTTAGCATCCACTTTGATAAATAATTCAAAAAAAGACGAGTACCAATTTCACCACTCTTTTAGGAACCAATTTCAAAGACTTCGTATAGACCCCAAAAAAACTTTAATTTTCAATAAAATAAGCAATGAAATAATGAAGCAATTTATGTTTTTCAAAGTGTTTAAATGCTTATTATTAAGCCACTTCAAGTCGTGCAAAACGAGGATTGGTTTATACAATTATTGTTCTGTTTTATAGGTAAAACATGTTGGTCTTATTGGGCGAAAATATGATCAGCTTTTTTAAACAATTAAAACCGTATCAAATGTTTAATTACACAATAAAACAATTCTTTTAAAAGCCTATTTTTATACAAACATCAAAAACTTGAATAAAATTATGATAAACAATCTAAATATCGAAGATTAGAATCAGATAAAATCATATGCTAGTTTCAAATTTCAAAATAATTATAGTGAGATAACAATGAGATTTAAGTACAAGGAATTGAGATTTAATAAACGATTAAGCAGCCTCTTGATTATCTTTATGTCCACCCATACACTTGCAGCAGATAATATTGCAAAACCAGTAATGAATGTCGCAGAGACCTTAGCGTTTGATGCAAAACATTATGCAGCCTCTTATGGCGTCACCTTAGATGAGGCGATGCGAAGATTATTAATTATGCATGATACAAATAATCAAGTCGCCAGTTTAAATGATCAATATAAAAATGTTCTTTCAGGCATCTATTTTGATAATGGTTCAGACTTTGGTTTAAAAATAAATGTTGTAGGTAACAACCATCCTCAACAGATTTTTAAATTAGAAAAAAGCCTGATAGCAGCATCAAACTTTTAAAAAATGAAAATGTTCAAGAGCGTATCCAAGTTAGGAAACTCGCCAATTTAACTGAAACTGAAGTTGAGTCGGCATATAGAGCCATTGAACGTGGTGTAAGTGCACCGATTAGCTTGATTCAAGGAGCTACAAATACCAAGCAACAACGCGTCAATCAACTTAAACAATCATTTTCAGCCATTAAACAAGCCTATCCAACCGTCGAAATGATTGTGGATGATGAGCAAAATGCAAAAGCCTTAATCTATGTAAAATCCTTAAAACAAATCGGTCAACTGGCCCTAGAAAAATTACTTAATATGCAAGTGGAATTATCTGAAATTCCAACAGGGATTCAACCGACTAAAACCCGTGGTGGTTCTTGGTTAGTCAATAATTCTGGCAGCAATCATTGTATGACAGGCTTTACAGCAAAAAGAAACTCAACAGGTAAACTCGGTGTAATTACAGCTGGTCACTGTATTAATTCATCAACTCCTTTAAATTATAAAGACAAAGATGGAACTCAATATGCAATTTCACCAGTTACAGGTATGTATCGTAATGATACAGCAATGGATCTTGCCTTTATGAAAGCAGGTTCAACCACAGCCCAACAGGCTGTACCAGAATTTTACGCCGATACAACATCCCCTGCCCGTGCTTTAACAGGCAAACGCAATAGAACCAGTACAGTAGTAAAAAGTGGAACAGTAAAGGGATCTTATGTTTGTCACCTTGGACAAACTTCACCAACAAATTCAGCATTGATACAAAGGTGAGGTAATATCAATTACAGGAGCAAATCATAACGGTGGTAACACCTATATAGTCGTTAGCAATACTCAAAGTGGAGCAGGCACTAACCATACCTCAGGCTTAGGTACTTTGCGTTGCGTACGTGGAGATAGTGGTGGTCCATGGTTTGCATTAAATACAGCTTTTGGTATTCAGTCCTAATGCTCATGGAAAGATAGCGGTGAAACCATCACAAATACCGTTGTTTATACCAGTGTGGATTATCTGAACGATCTAGGAGCACAACTTGTCTATCAATAAAACACTGTTCATACTTGCCACTGTCGGGCTACTTGTCGCATGTCAACGGCAACTACCCTCTGAGCAGGAAAAAAATGAATCCTTAAATGCTGTAAAAATACCGAGTTATTCATCCAATGGACTCTCTGCCTCTGCACGGTTAAAAGGACCTTTACAACTCAAAGGTAACTGTCTCTATGTGAATGATACGCTCATTATATTTCCCGATCAGTCTGCACAGTGGGATGATCAAAATCACACTTTAACTTATAAAGGTAAAAAAATTACCTTAGGTGAAGAGTTAGATATTGCTGGTGGCTTTGGCCAACTTGGAGCAGAGACCCGACCAGTTAAAAACTTGAGCTCTTTATGTGATCAACAATCTCTTTGGTTTGCTGGTTAATATGATCCAGAACTAGAAATTTAAACTATCTTACTAAGTTAGATTCTACTTCCTTGTTCCAAATTCAAAAAAGCCCTCATCGAAATGATGGGGGCTTTTTCTTTGCCATAAGTTCATTATATAAAATAAACATGCAATATTTGGCTTTCAACAAGCTCAATCAATTGCAGACTGTGCATGTCTTAACCATTTTTATAAAATGGCTAGCTTGGAATCAATGATAAGACTGATTGCAATAATTAGAATATTCTGGTCAAGCTAAACACCACAGTTGAATCGGCATTTTTCAAGGCCTTATTCACATTGGCATCGGCATAATACAGATCAAAAATAAAATCTTGATAATTAAAATCGACACCTACTTTATAATCATAAAAATGTTTCTTTTCATCAGTCGCCCACAGCAGCTCATAGGCCTGATTACTTGCAAATCGGTTATAGGCGGCTTGTGCATAAGCATTCCATTTGTCAGCAACAGGATAGCGGTAGCCGACTTCATAACGCAGCATCTTCCCTGTTTCAAAGGTATAGTCTGGCGAATAATAAAAGGAAAGATTCAGTTCATCTTGTTGATTTAACAGCCCTGATGTAAATAGCCCAATTGAATATTCTTCAAAATCGACCTGTGGCAAAGCTTTGTCTGCACCAGGGTAATTGACATCCAAATATTGTAGATTCAACTTTAACTGCTCATTGAGTTGGTAATCATAGCCAAGGTAATAGTCGAACTCGATGCTACTCCCGATATCAAGTTGTATATTTGAAGCAAAAAGTTGTGCGTATAAACCTGAATCATGATCTGCTCTTAAGGTCCCCTGAACGGCAGGCTTACCCTGCGTCTGAGTTGTGCCACGCCAGTAGTATTCCGTTAAAAATGCCATTGAACCACTGACCGCAAATTGATCTTTAAATGCCTTCTGTTCTGCGGCTTGCAGATTGATTGTTGAGAATATTGCCGATGTCGAAATCGCTAACATCACTGTATTTTTTATCATTCACTTATTCCATTAGTACATGATTATTCTTGAATTTTTATTGTCTTTAATTTTGAAATAAAACCGAGAACCAATTTAAATAAAAATATAGGAACCATTTACTTTTTAAGCAAAATGCATTTAGCCATGATTTAAAATCAAGTCGCTAAAAATAAAAAAAAGCCCACAGGCTTTTTTTTATTTCACTCAATTTATTATTTACTGTTCAGCTTACCGTCATAAACTTTTTCACCTGCAAACCAAGTCTGAGACACTTTCCAGTCCTTAATGTCTTTATTTAATGGCGTTTGCAAAGCCCCCTGTAAAACCACAAAATCAGCCCATTTCCCTACGCTAATACTACCGATTTCATTGCCCCAGCCTGCGACATTGGCGGGTGCTTGGGTATAGGCATATAAGGCTTCATCCAGACTCAAGGCATTATCGCTATAACGGGTTTTGCCGTTATATTCGCGGAACACGACATCACTTAACTGTAGCATTGGATTTTCAGGGGCAGTTGGCCAGTCGCTGCCCAACACCATCGATGCACCACTACTCAATAAAGACTGCCACGCATAGCTATACGGCATTCGTGCTTCACCGAGACGTGACTCTTGATAATTGCCAGCAATGGCATGATCTGGCTGCATAGAAGCAACAACGCCTAATTGAGCAAAGCGAGGGATTGCCGTTTTAGTGGTAACTTCAATATGTTCAATCCGATTGAGCAGTTGACGGTGTTTAGGACTATGTTCAATCGCATTCAACGCCATATCGACACTTTTATCCCCAATGGCATGGATCGCCACAGGAAAGCCCACGTCATTGGCATTTTTCACGATGTCATTCAATTTTGGCTGTGAAGTAATTGGCTCGATGTTGAAATGGTGTCGATCTGCATAAGGTTCATTCAGTGCAGCGGTATAGCTCATCAGCGTACCGTCAACAAAATACTTCATATAACCAAAACGGAACTGCGGTCCTTTCTGCCACTGCTGCTCTTTTTGGATAAAACGTTGATTCAACTGATCGCGTTGTTTGGCATAGCTTTGCAGTTGTGCCAGCGTTGCCTGATCTTCCCCAGCCATTAATCCAAAACGAATCCGCATCGGCAACTGTTTCGGTGACTCAAGCAAAGCTGGATATACTGTAGCGAGTTCAGCCCACATATCATGCACGGAGGTGATTCCCAAGCTGTTAAAATGGGCAACGATTTTTTCAACCACTGGAAGTGCCGCTTTGCCTGAGAGTAATGCTTTTGTATATTGCGGGCTTGCTAAGATCAGTTGATTGGCTGCCGTTTCCTTAAAAATTCCTGTCGGCTCACCTGTTTGGGAATCTTTGACAATTTCACCACCTTCTGGTGCTTTGGTATTTTTATCAATCCCCAGCAATTGCATCGCCTTTGTATTGACCCACACAGTATGATAATCAATATCTTGCAACACCACAGGTCGATCAGGAACAATAGCATCCAGCTCCTGACGTGTTGGCATGCGATTGTCCTTCATCGCGCTGACATCCCAACGTCCACCGACCAACCACGCATCTTTGGCCAGTTCTTTATCTCGTTTGGCAATCAATTTAAACCATTCTTGTCGATCCGTGATCCCAAACAAATCCACACCTTCCCACAGTTCTAAACCACCCAGTAGATGGGTATGTGCATCGGTCAAACCAGGAAGGACTGTTTTACCCTGTGCATCAATCACCTGCGTCTTTGGGCTTGCCAAATTTTGGATAAATGCATTATTGCCAACGGCCAAAAACTTACCATCTTTTACGGCAAAGGCCTGTGCTGTAGGCTTTGCTGGGTTTGAAGTGCGAATATCTGCATTCACCACAATCACATCTGCTTGCGGCATTTGTGCATGCACACTGAAAGCAATCATCGAAGCACTCACACACAACAACAGTTTCTTTTTCATAAGTCCTTTATTCCATTATCCATGATCATTTTTGTATTTTTATTGTCCGTACTTTTGCAATAAAACCGAGAACCAATTTGGTTGAAAACATAGGTACCATTTAAATCAGCGTAAAGATCGAGATGCAATGGATCTTTCCCGAATTAGTTAAAATTTTCCATGTAAAAAGCACCTCATCTCTGAAGTGCTTTATGGATAAAAAGGTCTGAAGAAAGGAGTACGCTCGTTCAGACCATCAACCGTTGATGTTAAGAAATATCGACACACATATATTTCAGTTCCAGATATTCCTCAATCCCAAATTGTGAACCTTCACGACCTAAGCCGGACTGTTTAATTCCACCAAAAGGTGCGACTTCATTAGAAATCAGTCCTGTATTTACACCGACCATTCCATATTGCAGTGCTTCGCCTACGCGCCATTGGCGTGCCATGTCTTTGGTAAAAATATAACTCGCCAAGCCAAATTCGGTGTCATTGGCCATCGCAACGGCTTCAGCTTCATCATTGAAACGGAACAACGGTGCTAATGGGCCAAAAGTTTCTTCTTTGGCAACTTTCATCTGCTGAGTGACGTCTCTCAAGATGGTCGGTTCAAAGAAGGTTTTCCCCAATGCATGCAGTTGCCCCCCGACTACAATCGAAGCACCTTGACTCACCGCATCAGCAATATGTGATTGCACTTTCTCAACTGCATCTTGGTCAATCAATGGGCCTTGGGTTACACCTTCTTCACGCCCGTCACCAACACGGAGTTGCTGTTCAACTGCTATTTTTAAGCGCTCACAAATCGCATCATAAATCCCAGCCTGAACATAGATCCGATTGGCACAGACACAGGTTTGTCCGCTGTTACGGAACTTGCTGACCATAATGCCCTGCACTGCGCGCTCAACATCGGCATCATCAAAAATAATCACAGGTGCATTGCCACCCAGCTCTAAAGAAAGCTTTTTGATGGTAGGCGCACATTGTTTCATCAGAATACGACCGACATCGGTTGAACCTGTAAAGCTGAGTTTACGCACCGTATCACTTGCACATAAAGTTTGCCCAACAGCCACCGCATCACCACTGATCAAAATAAATAAATCAGCGGGTAAGCCTGCCTGCTCTGCCAGTACCGCCAAAGCATAGGCAGTTAACGGAGTCTGTTCCGCAGGTTTGACCAACATCGAACACCCCGCAGCCAAAGCAGGTGCAATTTTTCGGGTGATCATCGCGGCTGGGAAATTCCACGGCGTAATCGCTGCGGTCACTCCAATCGCTTGCTTAAGCACAATTAAACGCTGCTGTGATTGAACAGGCGTCAACACGGAACCGTCGACACGACGCGCCTGCTCTGCAAACCAACGAATGAACGAGGCTGCATAAGCAATTTCTCCACGTGCTTCTGTCAGTGATTTTCCTTGTTCTGCGGTTAAGATTTGTGCCAAAGCTTCACGCTGTTGCAAAATCAGCTGATACCACGCCAGTAGAATATCGGCACGTACCAAAGCAGTCTGCTGCTGCCATTGAGCTTGAGCGATGGCTGAACGCGTAATCGCTGCTTCAACGTCGGCTTGGTCAGAGGCTTTGACCCAAGCCAAAGCTTGTCCTGTCGCCGCATCATCCACTACAAAATAATCTTCAGTTGGCGCCGCATCAAAACGAATATCTGGATGCTTTAATAGAGCCTGCAAGTTGAGATCAATCATGCTTCAGCTCCTGCGAGCTTTTGTAATGCAGGTTGTTGCGCTGCAATTGCATCCTGGATAATCACCAGCGCTTGATTGAACTGAACCACAGGAATCGTCAATGGATACAAGAAACGAATCACATTGCCATGCTTGCCACAGGTTAAAAGCAATAAGCCCTGATCCATCGCATATTGCTGAATGGCTTTCGCCACTTCTGGTTTCGGTTGACCCGTGACATGATCACCAAACTCAACCGCCACCATCGAACCCAATGCACGAATATCAATAATATCGTTTGAATATTTTTGTGCCGCTTTTAGCATGGTCACGAGTTCTTCACCCAAGCTATTGGCGCGCTGACACAATTGTTCCTCTTCAATCACATCAATCACGGCATTGGCTGCGGCAATGGCAAGCGGGTTACCTGCATAAGTACCGCCTAAACCACCTGGATTCGGTGCATCCATTACTTCGGCACGACCAACCACACCTGAAAGTGGGAAACCACCGCCTAAGCTCTTCGCCATGGTAATTAAATCGGCTTTAACTGGGTAATGTTGCATAGCAAACAATTGGCCAGTCCGGGCAAAACCGGTTTGCACTTCATCCGCAATTAAAAGAATACCGTGTTCATCACAAATCTTGCGCAGTTGTTGCATAAATTCAACTGGTGCAACGTTGAATCCGCCCTCACCTTGGACAGGCTCGAGCACAATAGCTGCCACATCATGCGCCGCAATATCTTCACTAAAAATTTCTTCTAAGCTAATCAGTGCATCTTCAACGCTGATTCCTTTAGACGCAACTGGATAACGCGCATGGAATACACCTGCTGTCATGACACCAAAGTCACGTTTATAAGGAGCTGTTTTGCCTGTCATGGCCATAGTCATAAACGTACGGCCGTGGAAACCGCCACCAAAAGTGATAATGCCATGACGGCCTGTTGCTGCTCGTGCAATCTTCACAGCATTTTCAACCGCTTCTGCGCCTGTGGTAAAGAATGCTGTTTTCGCAGGACCTTCAATCGGTGCACGGGCATTGATTCGCTCAGCCAAAGACACATAACTTTCATACGGTACAATTTGATACGCCGTATGGGTAAATTTATTCAGTTGTTCAGCCACCGCTGCGATGACTTTTGGATGGCGATGCCCCGTATTTAAAACGGCAATTCCACCGGCAAAATCAATATATTCGTTTCCTTCCGTATCCCACAAAGTCGCATTGCTCGCACGTTCAGCATACCATTGGCACATCACGCCAACACCACGTGGCGTTGCTTGCTGTTTACGAGCATTTATTGCAATATGCTTTGCATCCATTTTGTTACCTCTATACGACAAAACAATCATCTTTTTGGGCATTTAAATTGCTTCATGGCAATGTATTGCTGAAACAAGGCTAAAATGCGCTATGGGTACTTAATGTGTACCTTTTATAAGGAATAGACGAGAGCCACTTTTGGACTAAAGGAGAGAGCCAATTGCGTACCCTGTTAGGAGACTACCTGTTGCAGCATTTACAACAGGCCAGTGAAGGGACTTTACCCGCTCGGGTTTTTCATTGTTTAAGAGCTGCCATTTTGGAAGGCATTCTTGCGCCGAATACTCGTCTTCCTGCATCACGTGATTTGGCCAATGAGCTGCATGTTTCACGGAATACCGTACTCAATGCCTATGAACAATTACGTGCCGAAGGTTATATTCAAGCACATACGGGTCGAGGTACTTGGGTATCCGAAACACTCCCTGAGAGCTATATTCAGGTCAGCACAACACCCACTTATGCTGCTGCAGCCAAAGAGGAGACTACACGGACACTTTCTCATCGTGGCGCAAGTTTGCTTCAGCACGCAGCCGCATCCCCTTATCAGTGGGGTGCCTTTGTACCCGGTGCGCCTGATGTAACTGAGTTTCCACATGCCGAATTTAATCGGATCAAATCACGCTTAAGTCGCCAGCCTGAAATTGCCAATTTGATCTACAGCAATGCGGGAGGATGTGCGGAATTACGTCATGCTTTGGCCGATTATTTACGAATTGCGCGTTCCGTCAATTGTGAAACCGACCAGATTATTATTACAGAAGGCATCCATCAGGCAGTTGATCTGGTGTCACGGGCTTTATGTGATTTAAATGATCATGTCTGGATTGAAAATCCGGGCTATTGGGGTGCCAAGAATATTCTGCGTATTAATGGTTTAAATATTATTCCGATGCCTGTCGATGCCGAAGGCATTATTCCAGAAGAACATCCGTCTACCCCACCTCGCCTGATTTTCGTCACCCCCTCTCATCAATATCCTTTAGGTTCACATCTCAGTTTACCGCGACGGAGAAAATTGCTGGATTTGGCTAAACAGCATGGCAGCTGGATTATTGAAGATGACTATGACAGTGAGTTCCGTTTTTCAGGTCAGCCTTATCCGTCCTTACAAGGTTTGGAAGAAAATCCACCCGTCATTTATATTGGAACCTTTAGTAAAACCATTTACCCCGCCTTGCGCATTGGCTATATGGTGGTTCCAAAACAATTGGTACAGCCCTTACGAACGATTTCGGCTGAACTGTATCGAGGCGGTCACTTACTTACTCAACGCGCCTTAGCCGAATTTATTCGTGAAGGACATTATGCAGCGCATATCCGACGGATGCGCCTACTGTATAGTAAAAGACGTAAATTTCTGATTGAACTGATTCACCGTTATCTGGGCGATGTGTTTGTCCATGAATTTAATCATGATGCGGGGCTGCATCTGGTACTCAAATTACCTGATCACGCCAATGATGTTGAAATATCTGCACTCGCACTTTCGCGCGGGGTCAATGTTCGCCCATTGTCACAATATTATTCAGGGGTCGATACCCCAATTCAATCGGGCCTATTGCTTGGATTTGCCTGTGTTCAGGAACAGGATATGACTTTTGCTTTTAGTATTTTACGTCAATGTCTGATTGAAAATGGTCTTGAGCTGTTCCCCCAGAGCCGTTGATTAGAGCAGAATAACACTTGGTTTAGGGCGTACGTCTTTTCTTGACCCATCGCTAAACCAAGTGAAGCTTATTCATTGATATATTCCAAACTAAAAGCAAAGATCTAAACTGACTTTGACCCGATCTAAAACGATTAAAGTCCGATAGGTTTTGACATCTTGATTATCTGCAAAATGCTTTCTCACCAAAGCTTCAAAATGCGATAAATTATTTGAAATCATAATGATGATAAAAGATACCCCACCATTGACGAAATAACATTGCTGAACTTCATCCACCGATGCAAAGTATTGTTTGGCTCGATCCATCACCACAGAGCGATCTTCAGCAAGACGCACTTCAATAATCGAAGTCACCTTTTCTCCAAATCGCTTTGGATTTAGTACTGCACAATTTTTTTCAATGATTGCTTCCTGTTCCATTCGAACAATACGCCGTTGTATCGATGCTTGAGACAGCCCGATCTGCTCCGAAATCTGCCGATGTGAGCTTTTATTGTCCTGCTGTAACAATCGTAAAATTGCATAATCAAAATGATCAAGTGATAGCTCAGCCATGAATTAATTCCTCATATTTTTCCAATAATAGAGTGAATCACTCCTTCAGCTCAATCAATTAGCACGATTTAATCATCGTTCTAGAATTAAAATCTCATGATCACTCTATGGATCATCGATATGCATGCTTCTGCTCAAAATAAACAAGAACTGGCCTTGGCTGCAGCATGTCTATCACTTGCATCAGTACAAATTGGGGCTGCGATTGCGAAAACCCTATTTCCGATCTTTGGTGCTGAAGGGGTTGCCCTGATTCGTTTAAGTTTTTCAGCGCTGTTGCTTTGGATGATCTTCAAACCTTGGCGTACCTTTCCTCACCAAATGGAATGGAAGAATCTGATCATTTATGGACTGATTCTGAGTCTCATGAATCTTTTGATCTATAAGGCTTTTTCACATCTATCGATTGGCATTGCCATTTCAATTGAAGTCTTGGGCCCACTCACTGTTGCCATTGTCATGTCAAAACAGAAACAGGATTTGCTCTGGGGTATCTTGTCATTTATCGGTCTGATGTTATTACCTTTGGGCAGTGGCAATCAGCATTTTAGTTATATCGGCATGTTTTATGCGCTTGCCGCAGCATTATGTTGGGGCTTATATATCATTTTCGGTACGAAAGTCGCAAAAGGCGGCAGCAATACAGTAGCGATTGGCATGTTGGTGGCAACTCTATTTGCACTACCCTTTGGTATTTCTGATCTGAATCGGCTGTTTCATTCTTATTGGATTTTACTGCTCTGTGTTTTGGTATCGCTACTTTCCAGTACTATTCCGTTCTTGCTGGATATCTTTGCCATGAAAAAACTCGAACCGAAAGTATTTGGAATTTTACTGAGCGCCTCTCCTGCGGTCAGTGCCCTTGCAGGTTGGTTGATCTTAAAAGAACACCTCAATCTATATCAAATCACGGGCATTGCCATCATCATGCTCTCATGCGCGGGCTGCTCCTATTTTTCCTATAAAAGTAATAAGGCCTAAACTTCAACGCATAGGCCTTATGATGTTGTTTGATCAGTCTAGATGTAGTGCGACTGTTCGATTACTTTTCTTCTTTCGGGTCACGATCAGTCCACAGATCACGACAATGAAGGTGACACTTAAAGATAAAGTGGTTTCATAGCTATATTGAGGTGACAGGAACATATAACCCAGCACGCTCATGATCACCACAATCACAAACCAAGTCAGCCACGGAAATAACCACATTTTAAAAGGCACAGCAGCCCCCACTTTGTCTAATTGGGTGCGCAAACGGAGTTGTGATACTGCAATCACCAAGTAAACCACCAATGCAATCGAACCTGTAGTCGAGAGTAGAAATCCAAATACTTGTCCAGGAAATAAGTAATTCACTGCACAACAAATTGATCCAATCAATGTCGATGCAAATACTGCGATGGTTGGCACACCTGCGGCATTAATTTTCGTGACCATTTTTGGTGCTTCTTGACGGGCACCTAAAGCAAATAGCATGCGTGAAGAGGTATAAACAGCCGCATTCATACAACTCGCCACTGCAATAAATACCACAGTGTCCATAATTAACTTGGTTTGAGGAATATTCAGACTGACCAAGACATACTGAAATGTCCCTAATTTTTGTAAATCGGGTGAACGCCAATCCACCAAGGCAACCGCCAGAAAAATTGAAACTACGAAAAATAGAATGATTCGATACAGGACTAAATTGGTCGCGCGTTTGATTTTCTCTTCAGGATTTTTAGACTCTGCCGCAGCAATCGAAAGAATTTCAATACCAAAGAAGGAAAATGCAGAGATTAAAATCGCAGATAGAACACCGCCCATGCCATAAGGCATAAAGCCGCCATTGGAAAAGAGATGACCCACACCGCTGACATCTTTGGCTAAAGGCCACAGTCCAAACACGGCGGATGCACCAATCACAATAAATACGAGAATGGCAATCACTTTAATCAGTGCAAACCAAAACTCAAACTCGCCAAAACTTTTGGTGCTAAAGAAGTTGGCCAAACTGAGTAAGATAATAAATGCGAAAGCGTAAATGGCACTGGATACCTGTGGAAACCAAGCATGTAAAATTTCGGCGCCTGCAATGGCTTCAATTGGAATCACCAACACCCAAAACCACCAATACAGCCAACCCACACTAAACCCTGCCCAAGGACCGATCGCTTTACGCGCATAAGTCGAAAATGAACCTGTGTCAGGCTGTGCAACGGCCATTTCACCGAGCATACGCATGACTAAAAAAACCAGAATACTGGTAATAATATAAGCCAATACCGCAGCGGGACCTGCTTTGGCAATTGCAGCAGATGAACCGACAAATAAACCTGCACCAATAACACCACCAATACTAATCATCGTGACATGGCGGTTAGAAAGTCCTTCACCTAATTTTGTTGTTTTATCACTATTCATATTTTATTCCTTAAAAATACTTATAAAACCGTTGATTACATGTTTCAATTCCTACAAAAATAAAAAGGGAAAACCAACGGTCTTCCCTGCAACAAAAATTAATTTAAAGTTGGCATAGCAAATTGTTTCGCCTCACGAATCTGTGCAGATGGCCAACGTTGCGTGATGGTTTTACGGCGGGTATAAAAACGCACGCCATCTGGCCCATAGGCATACAGATCACCAAACAGTGAACGTTTCCAGCCACCAAAACTGTGATAAGCAACAGGCACGGGTAATGGTACATTCACCCCAACCATGCCCACTTGAATATTATTGCTAAAATAACGCGCCGCCTCACCATCTCGGGTATAAATACAGGTGCCATTGCCATATTCATGATCATTAATCAACTGCATGGCTTCTTGCATGGTTTCGACACGAATCATCTGTAATACAGGCCCAAAAATTTCTTGTTGATAGCTGGTCATCTCTGCTGAAATTTGATCAATCAAGGTCGGCCCGACAAAGAATCCATGTTCATAACCGACGGCTTTGGCGTCACGTCCATCCACCACAATTTTAGCACCTTGTTGCTCGGCACTTTGGATATAAGCTTGTACCTTCTGTTTATGTGCTTGCGAAATGAGCGGTCCGAAGTCATTACTGGCATCGGCATAATGTCCAAACTTCAATTGCTGCATCTCTTGTTTAAGCTTGGCAATCACCACATCGGCCACTTCATCACCAATGGCCACCGCAACGGACAAGGCCATACAACGTTCACCCGATGAACCAAAGGCGGCACCCAGTAAAGAGGTCACCACATTATCAATATCGGCATCGGGCATAATGATGGCATGGTTTTTTGCACCGCCTAAGGCCTGACAGCGTTTTCCTGTCGAGGTCGCTGTTCGATAAATATAATCCGCAATTGGGGTTGAACCGACGAAACTGATGGCTTGGATCTTAGGATGATGTAGTAAGGCATCGACGGCTTCTTTGTCGCCATTGACCACATTAAACACCCCATCGGGCAAACCCGCCTGTTTAAGTAATTCAGCCAAATAGAGTGCGGCTGAAGGCGCCTTCTCAGAGGGTTTTAAAATAAAGCAATTACCACACACAATCGCCATTGGGAACATCCACAACGGCACCATTGCAGGGAAATTAAAAGGGGTAATCCCTGCAACCACACCTAAAGGTTGAAACTCACTCCAAGAATCAATATCTGGGCCAACATTTTTAGAATACTCGCCTTTTAAAAACTCAGGTGCGCCACAGGCATATTCCACATTTTCAATGCCACGTTGTAATTCACCTTTGGCATCATGGCAAATCTTGCCATGCTCCTGCCCAATCAATTCACATAATGTTTCAGCATTCTCTTCAAGCAATTGTTTGAACTTAAACATCACCCGCGCACGTTTGATCACCGGCGTATCCCGCCATGCAGGGAATGCCTGCTCTGCAATCTCCACTACCTGATTGACCAACTGTGTATCCGCCAAGGCTACTTCTTTACTAATCTCACCCGTTGCTGGATTATAAACCGCTTGTTTTCGGTTGGATTTGGTGACCAAACCACCTTGGATAAAATGCCCAATCAAATGAGTGGCTGGTGTTTGAGCTGAATCGGTATCGCTGAACGTATTGGCATTAAAATGTTCTAAATTATTCATTTGTATTCCTTGTCTCTGTGTCTTATTTTCCATTTGCTTTTGGCAAGTCCCCACCCAAGCTTTATTTCACTTGATAAAGGGTTTCACCCACAGCATTGATCAAGCGTGATAATTGCGCTTCGGTGCTGTTGAACATTGGGCCAAACTGAATGGTGTCTCCGCCAAAACGCACATAGAAACCGGCTTTCCACAACTTCATCCCCATTTCAAATCCACGAATGGTGGCATCGCCATCTCGTGGTGCCAGTTGTAACGCACCAATCAAACCGCAATTGCGAATATCAATCACATTCGGCGCACCTTTTAATTCATGTATCAGTTTTTCAAGACTTGGGGCTAAGGCCGCAGATTGAGTGATCAAGTTCTGTTGTTCCAGTACATCTAATGTGGCTAAAGCAGCGGCACAGGCAACGGGATGCCCTGAATAGGTATAACCGTGAGTAAACTCAACCGCATGTTCAGGCAAGTCTTGTTGCATAAAGGCATCATAGATTTCGTGGCTTGCGACAACGCCCCCTAATGGAATGGCACCATTGGTAATTTGTTTGGCAAAGGTCAGAAGATCAGGCGTTACATCGAAATATTCAGCTGCGGTCCATGCACCCATTCGGCCAAAGCCCGTAATTACTTCATCAAAAATCAGCAGGATATTGTGTTGATCACAGATTTCTCTGAGACGTTTTAAATAACCTGTCGGTGGTACAATACAACCTGCCGAACCCGAAACAGGTTCAACGATCACGGCGGCAATATTGGATGCATCATGTAGCTCAATCAGTTTGAGCATTTCATCAGCCAGCTCAACTCCACCCGTTTCGGCACAGCCTTTGCTAAAGCTCAGATGTGCTTGCAAGGTATGCGGTAAATGATCGACATCCATCAATTGACCAAACATTTTACGATTGCCACCAATCCCGCCTAGGCTTGTGCCAGCCACGTTGACACCATGGTAGCCACGTGCCCGCCCAATCAGCTTGGTTTTGCTTGGTTGGCCTTTAATCCGCCAATACGCCCGCGCCATTTTGATCGCAGTATCTGCTGACTCAGAACCCGAATCGGTAAAGAAAACATGCTGGAGTTTTTCAGGCATGTGCTGCACAATTTTTTCAGCCAATTGAAAAGATAATGGATGTCCGAATTGGAAGGCTGGTGAATAATCCAGTTTTGCCAATTGGCGCGTTACCGCTTGCTGGATTTCAGGCAGGCTATGCCCTGCACCGCAGGTCCATAAACCTGAGAGAGAGTCATAAATCTCACGTCCTGTACTATCAATTAAAGATGAGCCTTTGGCCGCCACGATGATGCGTGGATCTTGATGAAAATTACGGTTGGCAGTAAACGGCATCCAATGTGCTTGGTAATTTAAGCGCATTGAAACTTTTGACGGACTGGTTTCCAATGCATCATCACGGTCATTTGTGGTGTCGATATCAAACATAATCACTCTTCTTGTTTTGGGGTTATGGTTGGAGTGTACAGCGCGATATAGTTTTGATAAATTCAAATGATCTTGAGTTTAGATATAAAAAAGCAAAACTAAATGAAACCGAAAAAATTAAATCAAGTGACTGATTTTGATATAAAACTTCTTAAAATTTTTAAAACGGTGTGTGACTGCCACAGCTTTAGCGCTGCGGAAAGTCTACTTGGCATCAGTCGTTCAGCAATTAGTCTGCACATGAGTGATCTGGAAAATCGGCTCGGAATTCGGTTATGCCAACGAGGTCGAGCTGGCTTTGCTCTGACCGATGAAGGCCGAGAAATTCTGGAATATATTGAAGTGTTGAATGCTTCGATTGAAGACTTTCGTGCCAAGATCAATCAAATGCATAATCAACTCAAAGGTGAGTTTAATATTGGGATTATTAATAACTTGGTCACCATGCCCAGTGCCTATATCACCAATACGCTTGCTGTGCTGGCCGAAGAAAATAGCGAAGTGCTGATCAATATCAGTATGAGCACCTTGTCGGATATTGAATGTCGTGTCTTAGATAATCGCTTACATGCAGGTGCCATTCCCCTCGTCACCCCATTGTCTGGCTTAGATTATTTTGATTTATATCGCGAAAAGTCTTTGCTCTACTGCGGTAAAAATCACCCGCTGTTTCAACATTTAGGTGATATTCGCACTGCGGATTTAAAAAACTGGCAAGCAGTATTGCCCAATTATGCAACACCTGCAGAAGCGGCGAAATTGCACCAACTGCTTGATTGTTCGGCCACCGCCAGTGACCGTGAAGGCATCGCCTTTCTGATCTTAACAGGAAAGTTTCTGGGTTTTTTACCCGATCATTATGCGAGAAAATGGGTGGAAGATGGTTTTATGCAGCCTATTTTGCAGGACGTGATGCATTACAGTACCCCGATCTGCCTGATCACCCATAAAGGCAAAAACTACAATATGATTTTGAAAACCTTTATGGAGATCCTAAAAACCCGAATCATGCCGTTGACTTAACTCAGACTAGAATACAAAAGTCGATGCGTTGGGCTCATCGACTTTGTTTTATCAAAAATGATGCACTGCTATGCTTCACCAGTTTCAGCAATATTTGTCGCAGGATTGACCGTACTTTTACTCCCACTGTCTGACTCATGCCGTTTCAGCACCAACACCGCAAAAATCGCAATAATCGCTGGAATAGCAATCATCACAAAGTTCAGCTTATGTGGTAGACCTAAGGTCAGCAGCATTCCTGTTAGAATCGGCCCAACGATGGCACCGATTCGACCAACCGCAGATGCACAGCCAATTCCTGTCGAGCGTACACTCAATGGATAGTATTGTGCTACATAACTATACAGCAGGATTGAAGTCCCAATGGTTGCAGCTCCTGCAATCGTCACCAAACCATATAAAATATAGGCTGGCGAGTTATAGCCCAAACCAACCAGTGCAAATACCCCTGCTACAAACATAGTTAAAATTACGGGTTTTAAATGGAATTTATCTGAGAGGATTCCACCCAAAATTGCTCCGATCATGGCACCCACATTCAGTGCTAACAGGAATAAAATACTTTTGCCCAATGAATAACCTGCTGCCAGCATCAGTTTCGGCAACCAACTACTTAATGCATAGACCATCAGCAAACACATAAAGAATAACAGCCAGAACATCAAAGTACTTAAAGCACGACCCTGTTGAAATAAGGCTTTGGCAGAACTGCCTGTCCCTAAATTATCGTCATTCAAACATAAGCGTGTCTCAGGGCTTAGTGCCTGCTCTGGTGCAATTTTTTGGATAATGGCATGGGCTTGCGCGGTCTTGCCACTTTTTACTAAGAAGGTCAGTGACTCAGGTAAGAACTTCCATAAAATCGGTAATAACAACAATGGAATGCCTGCAATCAAGAACATGATTTGCCAACCTTGGTTTTCCACCAGATAGCTTCCTAATAACGCGGAAATAATCCCGCCAATGGCATAGCCACTAAACATACTCCCCACCAAGGTACTGCGCATCCGCTTTGGGGCATATTCAGAGGTTAACGCCACCAGATTTGGCATCACACCACCAATCCCCAAACCTGCTAAAAAGCGTAACACCCCAAATTCAAACGGAGTCGATGCAAAAGCTCCCCAGAAAGTAAAACCACTGAAAAAGGTCACACAAATCAAGATAACATTTTTGCGACCAATTTTATCTGCCAAAGCCCCAAATAACATGGCACCAAACATCATGCCACATAAGGCGGTGCTGGCCAGCATACCCGCCTGTACTGCTGTGAGTGACCACTCTTGCATCAATACAGGCAAAACCACGCCGTAAATAACCAGATCATAACCGTCAAAAATAATAATCAGTAAGCACCAAAGCAAAATGCTCCAGTGAAAAGGGGTAAATTTTGCTTGGTCAATAATTGCATTGACATTCAACGTCGATGTTGCCATTTAATCATCTCCTCTATGAGATAAATTCTTGTTCATTTTTAAAACGACATACTGCACCCTAAAGAAAAAACTGATGATTCAAGCTCTTGATTAAAAATCGTAACTCGCCATCATATTGAAGCGGTTATCAATCCCTTTCCGCCCCTCAAAAGTTTCACGCTCGCCATAGACATACTCCACCCCTAAAGTAATTGGTTTATAGGGGTTGTACATGGCATTGATCCAGCCCTGCCAAAGTTCTTTGTTTTGAGTCAGGTTGGTTTTCTGGATTTGGGCAAAGGTGTTGTCATCCTTGGCTTTCATATAGCCGTATCCCAAGGTAGAACGAAGCTGTGAATTAAATTGATGAGTTAAACCTGCTGAAATAGTATCGAATTCATTGCTCTGAATATGATTTTTGTCATCAATCACATAGCTGTTATTGGTCCAAAGCAGGAAACGGCCATCACCTTTGACATGGTAATAATCGGCTTTTAAGAAGGTTTGTGGCGTTAACTGGTATTTGCCCCCGAGCCCCACACCCCATGCCCATTCCTCATCATTACTGGTTTTTTTCTCAGCCATAAAAGTTCGGCCAGACAACAAGGAACCATTCTCAAATTTATGATTCAATCGCCCCACCAAAGCAGGCAAACGCATTTCATTATCAGGGTCAGAAGTTGCCGTGTATTTGGGATCTTCAATCGCAACAGCAAAACTGGTATTGGCTGATAAGTTATCGCTATAGCGTACCAAAGGTGAGCGTTGTAATGCCCCACCGACATAGGTTCCTGCATCAATGGTTTCTGGATAATATTCAGGTGCAATAAAGGTGGACCAAGTCTGACCAATCAACCATTTATCAAAGGTTAAATAGGCATGGCGAATACGAAATTGATCACGTGTGCTGCCACCAAAGAAATCCATTTCCAGCTTGCCACCAACATCGCCAGCGGCTGTCGGTGTTTTAAAATTCAAACCTAAACGGGTGACGTTGACGGTCGAATGCAAACGATCTTTTTGTTGAGCTTCCTCGGCAGTATGTTCTAGTGGTACGCCACTGATATTGTTATACATGGTGGATGCACCTTTGGCCTGATAAGAAGCATCGGCACGGAGATAACCATATAAATTGACTTCAGCCCCACCTTTGCTGATATTCAGTTTTGGTACCTGTGTTTCAGTCGCCTGTGGTGCAGCTGCAACCGCGACTTGAGGCGTCGACTGGGTCGGAACAGGCTGTTTTACATACTGTTGCAGCATGGCGCGCAACTCTTGAACTTCTTGTCTGAGTTGTGCAATTTCGGCACTCTCAGTTCCCGAATAAGCAGAGTTCATGGCCGTTAAAACACCCACTGCTAACATGCTTTTTTGTACCGTTAAAATAAACTTTTTCATTAAAATCAATTTCCTTTTCGACTGATCTTAAATACCCTTTTAAGATCATTCTTTGTTTGTGTTTTATCCTTTGTCGTACAGATGTACCACACCACATTTTTTATTTTTAAAACTTCAAACCATTGATTTATTTAATTTTCACCTCCTATTTAAATAAATAGCCACTTTTTTAAAAGACAGCAGAACCGAGCAGTGGCAATTGCAGCCACTGTTAAAAACTTCCGTTAAAAGCTAAAAATTAAGTTGCTGTTTTAATGTTGAATTGCTTGTTGAGTGAAAACAGCTTTGCCAGAATGTTCCAAGGTCAAGATATCCTCCTGTTTTTTCTGGGCAATCAGTCCCTGATACGTTAAAACTTGGCTAAAGCAATGCACCTGTTCAAAACCTGTCCGCTGAAGCAGTTGCTGATAATCCTCATAAGAAACAGTAAAAAAGTCTTGTTCCAAACGTTCCATCATTGCCTCACTCTGCTCAATACTCAGACCATTACTCTGACATAACAAAGGCAAGGCTTTAAATTGTTGAGGATTGTCACAAGCCATCAGGTCGTAGGTCATGAGCAATCCATCCGCTTTTAAGCGCTGTGATATTTCAGCAAAAAAATCTGATTTCAGCGCATGCGGTACAAAATGCGCAACTAGAATAGACAGTGCTGCATCAAATTTTGGCTGTGTAGGCAATGCTGCTGTTTCGCCATGAATGAATTGCACACGCTCTGACTGTCCAAGCTGCTGAATCAGTGCTTGGGCTTTCTGCAACATAGTTAAAGAAGGATCAACTGCCGTAAATCTCCAAGTTGGATGCCTATTCAGTAAATATTCAAGCTCATAGCCTGTGCCACAACCGACAATTAAAATCTCTGCGTCTGCACTTAAAGCGGACTGTAAAATCGCATCGACTTGTTGATGCATCAGCGCATAACCTGGAATCAGACGACGGATATGATCATCATAGCGTTCCACCACTTTCTGACTGTTAAAATCTTTTGCCATTTGATCCTCTACTTTTAAAAAGCTTTAAATGGTTAGCATCGCATCAACTGATAACTGCTTTATAGAAGGTTTGCTTGCTTCTATTTTTAAGCCTAGTTTTTGAAATAAAGCTTGGTCACGACTTTCACCGGCATTGGCAGTGGTTAACAGTTTTTCACCGGAGAAGATAGAATTAGCACCGGCCATAAATGCCAAGGCTTGATCGGAATCGGTTAATGCTTCGCGCCCAGCCGAAAGTCGAATGTAACTTTGTGGCATAAGCAATCGTGCTACAGCAACCGTCCGAATCCATTCAGTTACATCCAGTTTTTCTACTTGAGCCAATGGTGTCCCTTCGATCGGGACCAGCATATTAATCGGTACAGACTCTGGATGTAGCGGCAAAGTCGCTAACTCATGTAAAAGACCAATCCGATCTTCTCGACTTTCACCTAAACCGACAATACCACCGCTACAGACTTTCAACCCTGCCTGAAGAACATGGTCTAGTGTATCCAGCCGATCATCAAAAGTTCTAGTGCTGATAATGTGGGAATAATATTCCCGCGAAGTATCCAGATTATGGTTGTAATAATCCAGACCAGCCTCTTTTAAACGCTCCGCCTGAGAAGCATTCAGCATGCCCAAGGTCATACAGGTTTCCAGTCCTAAAGCTTTGACCTCACGTACCATGTCCAATACATAAGGCATATCGCGCTCATGCGGATTGCGCCATGCGGCACCCATACAAAAACGAGATGCGCCTGAAGCCTTGGATTTTTGTGCCTCTTGAATGACTTTCTCCACTGCAACGCGTTTTTCTGCTTCCAGTTTTGAATCATAACGCGCTGATTGCGAACAATACTTGCAATCTTCGGGGCATTTGCCTGTTTTAATTGAGAGCAAAGTACTGACCTGAATCGTATTCGCAGCAAAATATTGTCGGTGTAACTGTTGCGCCTGAAACAGCAAATCTAAAAAAGGCTGCTCATACACAGCCTGTATTTCCGCACGTGACCAATCATTTCTAATCTTCATTTCTTGATCCTGACATCCTATGTTTAGATAACAACCACGACATCAAAGCTCCTCCTCAATCTCAATGTACAAAGGAGGAATACGTTTTTAATCAAAAATTTCAGCAGTCAAATTTAGCTCTGCCCGCATGATTTCCTGCAATTTAAATTTCTGTGCTTTGCCTGATGCGGTCATCGGGAACTCAGCAAAAAATTTAACGTAACGTGGCACTTTATTATGTGAAATATGCTCTTTGCAGAAACTGCGGATACTGTCTTCATTGCTTTGATGATGCTCGTGTAAAATGATGCAGGCACAGAGCTCCTCCCCATAACGCATATCGGGCAAACCAATCACTTGCACATCGCAGACATCGGGATGGGTATATAAAAAGTCTTCGATTTCTTTTGGAAATAGATTTTCTCCGCCGCGAATGACCACATCTTTAATTCGGCCTTTGATTTTGACAAAGCCTTCAGCGTCCATTTCAGCAATATCACCCGTGTGCATCCAGCCTGCTGCGTCGATGACTTCTTTGGTTTTTTCAGGCTCATCCCAATACCCCGCCATGACCGAATAACCACGGACACAAAGTTCACCGAGTGTCCCTAGCGGAACGATTTCACCCTCTAAATCAACAATTTTAACTTCCAAATGTGGATGAACATGCCCCACCGTGCTGACTCGTTTATCAATTGAATCATCAATATAACTTTGCACACTAACTGGAGAGGTTTCTGTCATGCCATAACAGATGGTAATTTCTGACATATGCATGCGGTCAATCACACGCTGCATGATTTCTCTCGGACATGGACTGCCTGCCATGATACCGGTACGCAAACTGCTCAAATCAAATTCGGCAAATTGCTCATGTTCCAAAATGGCAATAAACATGGTCGGCACACCATAAGCCGCCGTACATTTTTCCTGCTCAATGGTTTTTAAGCTTTCCAACGGATTAAACACGGACGCAGGATAAACCATGGTAGCACCATGGGTAATACAGGCCAGATTGCCCATTACCATACCGAAACAATGGAATAAAGGCACTGAGATACAGACGCGATCTTGGGGCGTTAAGCCAATCCCTTCACCTACAAAATAACCATTATTCAAAATATTATGGTGGGTCAACATGGTTCCTTTCGGATTGCCTGTTGTGCCTGAGGTAAATTGGATATTGATGGTTTCATCAAACTGCAACTGTTTGGCTAAGCGCTGTAACTCATCGAGCTGAGATTGATTCGGCGTTTCAAGCAAATCACGAAAACGATGGATGCCGGTATACTGCTGCTCATCAATTTTGATCACATATTTTAAATGTGGTAAACGAGCTGAATGAAGCACTTTATCGGAGCTAGATGTCAGCTCAGGTGCAATCTTAGTGAGTAATTCTTGATAATCTGTAGTCTTGAACTGTGAGGCAATAATCAAGCCTTTGCAGGAGACTTTATTGAGTACATATTCCAGTTCATGACTTTTATAGGCGGTATTCAGATTCACCAAAATAATGCCAGCTTTAAACGCGGCAAATTGGGTCACGGTCCATTCCACACAATTCGGCGACCAGATCGCCAAGCGATCCCCTTTTTTCAAACCCAGCTTGAGCAGACTACAGGCAAATGCATTCACTTCATGCTGTAGTTCTTTGTAGCTTAAGCGTCGGTTCTGATGTGAACTGACAATCGCCTCTTGCTCAGCATATTGCTGGCAGACTTGATCAAATTTATCTCCAATCGTCATCCCCAACAGGGGCTGCGAGCTGGTTCCAGAGGCATAGCTTAACCGTACATGTTGCATTGAATCATTCTCCTTGATTCTTTTTTAATTCTGTTCTTACCTGATCTAATTGTTGTGACTGCAACTACTCTTCAAACTGCCTATTGATGTGATGTTAAACCGTTCTGTCTGCCCTACTTTTTCTGTACTGCATCCACACAAAAGTCAGCAATCTGTTTAGAAAAATAGTCTTTGTGCGTCTGATCAAACTTGGTATTTTGAGCAGGGTCTAGAGGTTCAACCACCACATAGGTCATCGCTCCGACCACACACATGGCGGTTGTGTTTAAGTCATCCAAAACAAACTCGCCACTTGCATTTCCATCTGCAAGGATTTTTTTAATACTTTGTTTCATCAGCTGCTTTACCCGAAAACGCTCATGTTCCACACTTGAATCCACAGGTTCAAACATCAGTGAATAGGCCAACTGCGGGCTGTTGAGTGCCCGTTTGACAAAGGTTGCAACTGCTTTATGCAACTTCTGTTGCGCGGTCAGATCACTTTCTGTAATGGCATCAATCACCAACAACTCGGTGTTGATGGCTTCTGACAAGACTTCAATCAGTACCTGACTTTTATTGTCAAAGTAGCGATAAACCAAACCACTTGAGACTCCTGCTTGCTCAGCAATGGTTTGTATCTGTGCGTCTTTGAATCCTCCTTCTGAAATTAATTTTCTGGCTGAACTCAAAATCGATTTGCGATTTTGTTCCATCCGCTCCTGCATTAAAGTTGATCGTTTATAGCTCATAAATTTTATTCTCTAACAAATAAAGTGAATTGTAAATCATTTTATGAATCTCTATTCACTTTTTTAAAAATTCATTGTAAGGTAGTTCCTAAGCACACACAACAACGCTTAATGGAACAACAAATATAATCACTGGGATGACAACATAATGAACCTACGTAGCTTGAACTTTGGACTAGATGAAACACTGATTGCCTTACAAGATTCGGTTGCTGCATTTTGTGCCAAGGAAATTGCACCAATTGCCCAACAAGTCGACCAAGACAATGTCTTCCCTGCCCATCTTTGGAAGAAATTTGGCGATATGGGATTGATGGGCTTAACCGTTTCTGAAGAATATGGCGGCACCAATCTAGGCTATCTAGCACATATCATCGTGTTGCAAGAAATTTCGCGCGCATCTGCCTCTATTGGTCTTTCTTACGGCGCACATTCTAACTTGTGTATTAACCAGATTAACCGCAATGGTAGCGAGCAACAAAAGCAAAAGTATTTACCCAAGCTGATTTCAGGTGACTTTGTTGGTGCTTTAGCCATGTCTGAACCGAATGCAGGTTCGGATGTGGTCAGTATGAAACTGCGTGCTGAACAAAAAGGCGATCACTTTGTTCTCAATGGTTCAAAAATGTGGATCACCAATGGCGGTGATGCGGATGTATTGGTGGTGTATGCCAAAACGGATCCGCATGCAGGTGCCAAAGGCATGACTGCCTTCCTGATCGAAAAAAACATGCCTGGCTTTAGCCATGGTAAGCACCTAGATAAGCTGGGTATGCGCGGTTCTAATACCTATCCACTATTTTTTGACAATGTTGAAGTCCCTGCTGAAAACGTACTCGGTGGTGTTGGCAACGGGGCCAAAGTACTGATGAGTGGTCTGGACTATGAACGTGCGGTTTTAAGTGCTGGCCCGTTAGGCATTATGGACGCCTGTTTGGATGTAGTGATTCCCTACCTACATGAACGTGAACAATTTGGTCAGGCCTTGGGTGAATTTCAATTGATGCAAGGCAAACTGGCCGATATGTATTCCACTTGGCTGGCTTGTAAAGCCTTGGTTTATGCGGTTGGTGCAGCCTGTGACAAAGCCGACCATGACCGTAGCTTACGTAAAGATGCTGCCAGTGCAATCCTATATGCAGCAGAAAAAGCCACATGGATGGCAGGTGAAACCATTCAAACCCTCGGTGGGAATGGTTATATCAATGAATTCTCAGCAGGTCGCTTATGGCGTGATGCCAAACTTTATGAAATTGGTGCAGGAACTTCAGAAATTCGCCGCATGCTGATTGGCCGCGAACTGTTTAATGAAACCAAATAATAACCATAAATCAGGATACAGCTTATGAACCAATTACACAGCAAAATTAATGTTCGAAGTGAAGACTTCAAAACCAATCAACATGCCATGCAAACATTGGTCAGCGATCTGAAACAAGTGGCACAAAAAGTCGCACTTGGTGGTGGCGAAAATGCCCGTCAAAAACATTTGGCCAGAGGCAAACTTTTACCACGTGACCGTATTGACCAACTGATTGATGTCGGCACGGCTTTTTTAGAAATTGGTCAGTTGGCTGCTTATAAGGTGTATGAAGATGACATTCCTGCTGCGGGTGTGATTGCAGGTATTGGCCAGATCAATGGTGTGACCTGCATGATCGTTGCCAACGATGCAACCGTCAAAGGTGGTACCTATTATCCATTGACAGTAAAAAAGCATTTACGTGCACAGGAAATTGCCGAACAGAACCACTTGCCGTGTATTTATCTGGTGGATTCAGGGGGGGCTTTTTTACCGATGCAAGATGAGGTATTCCCTGATCGAGATCATTTCGGACGTATTTTCTATAATCAAGCACGTATGTCGAGCCAAGGTATCGCCCAAATTGCGGTAGTGATGGGCAGTTGTACCGCTGGTGGTGCTTATGTGCCAGCCATGTCGGATGAAACCATTATTGTGCGTAATCAGGGTACGATTTTCCTCGGTGGGCCCCCTTTGGTGAAAGCCGCGACAGGTGAAGTGGTCAGCAGTGAAGATTTGGGTGGTGGTGATGTACATACCCGCCTGTCAGGGGTTGCCGATCATTTGGCGGAAAATGATGAACACGCGCTTGCGATTGCCCGTAACATCGTCGCCAATCTAAATAAAAAGCCCAATGAATTAAACAAACAGATAGATGAACCCCTGTTTGATGCCAACGAACTCTATGGTGTTGTACCCAGTGATGCACGTAAACCTTTTGATGTCCGTGAAGTGATTGCGCGCATCGTTGATGGTTCACGTTTTGATGAATTTAAAGCTCGCTTTGGTTCCACTTTAATTACAGGTTTTGCCTCTTTGTACGGTATGCCAGTTGGCATCATTGCCAATAACGGTATTCTCTTTTCCGAGTCTGCGCAAAAAGGCGCACACTTTATCGAGCTGTGTACTCAACGTAATATCCCATTGTTATTTATCCAAAACATCACTGGCTTTATGGTCGGTCGCCAATATGAAAATGAAGGCATTGCCAAAAATGGTGCCAAGTTGGTGATGGCCGTTGCCACAGCCAATGTACCAAAGTTGACCCTGATTATTGGAGGTTCGTTTGGTGCAGGTAACTATGGTATGTGTGGACGTGCCTATTCTCCACGCTTTTTATGGACATGGCCAAACTCGCGTATTTCTGTGATGGGTGGTGAACAGGCTGCCAGTGTACTCTCAACCTTGAAACGTGATCAGATTGAGCAAAAAGGTGCACAGTGGTCAGCACAGGAAGAAGATGAGTTTAAACAACCGATTCGTGAACAATATGAACACCAAGGCCATCCGTATTATGCCTCTTCCCGTCTTTGGGATGACGGCGTGATTGATCCTGCTCAAACCCGTCATGTACTGGGTCTAAGCCTTGCTGCCGCATTAAATGCACCAATTCAGCCAACCAAATTTGGCGTGTTCCGCATGTAAGAGGTGTCTATGAGCTATCAATTTTTACAACTGGAACAACACGGTCAAGTGGCCTATGTTTGGCTGAACCGCCCTGAATTGCACAATGCTTTTAATACTACGGTGATTGAAGAATTACATGACTGCTTTAACAGTCTCAACACCCGAGATGATGTGCGTGTGGTGGTCTTGGCAGGACGGGGTAAAAGCTTTTCAGCAGGTGCTGACTTAAACTGGATGAAACAGGCAGGTCAAGCTTCGTCAGCAGAAAATGAAGCCGATGCTTTAAAACTTGCACAAATGCTGAATGCACTCGCGACCTTAAAGCAACCGACACTTGCGCGTGTGCATGGCATTGCCTTTGGTGGTGGCATGGGGTTAGCCTCGGCTTGTGATATTTGTATTGCCAGCACTGACGCCAAATTTGCCACCTCAGAAGTTCGACTTGGCCTTGCGCCCTCTACCATTAGTCCCTATGTAATTCGTGCGATTGGAGCACGACAGGCTTCGCGTTATTTCTTAACTGCGGAACGCATTTCAGCACGGGAAGCTAAACAGATTGGCTTGGCTCATGAAGTCGCTGATGCAGAAGACTTAGACCAGAAAGTTCAAGAAATTATTGATGCACTGTTACTCGGTGGCCCGCAGGCTCAGTCTGCATCAAAACAACTGATTCAAATGGTGAGCAACCAGACCATGAACAATGACTTGCTGCAAAAGACTGCACAACATATTGCTCAAGTTCGTCAAGGCAGCGAAGCCAAAGAAGGTTTGAATGCCTTTTTAAATAAACAACAGCCTGCATGGGTTTCACACTCGAATAACAACAATTAAGGACGATCATCATGTTTGAAAAGATTTTAATTGCGAACCGTGGCGAGATTGCCTGCCGTGTGATTCGTACCGCAAAAAAACTTGGTATTGCAACGGTTGCGGTCTATTCAGATGCAGATGCCAATGCACAACATGTCAAAATGGCGGATGAAGCGATTTATATTGGGCAATCCCCTGCCACACAAAGTTATTTACAGGTAGATCGTATTATTCAGGCGGCGATTGATACAGGCAGCCAAGCAATTCACCCAGGTTATGGTTTCCTGTCTGAAAATGACCAGTTTGCACTCGCTTGCCAGCAACATAATATTTGCTTTATTGGCCCACCTGTCGATGCGATTTTAGCCATGGGTCTCAAAGCCACTTCCAAAGCCTTAATGGAAAAAGCAGGTGTGCCATTAACCCCCGGCTATCACGGTAGCAATCAAGAGGCCGAGTTTTTAAAACAGCAAGCCGATGCAATTGGCTATCCTGTGCTGATCAAAGCCAGTGCTGGCGGTGGTGGCAAAGGCATGAGCTTGGTTGAGCGTAGTGAAGATTTCTTGCAGTCCTTAGCCTCGTGTAAACGTGAAGCCAAATCCAGCTTTGGCAATGACGATGTGCTGATTGAACGCTATGTGATTCAACCACGCCATATTGAAGTACAAGTGTTTGGCGATACGCACGGGAACTATGTACATTTATTTGAACGTGATTGTTCGGTACAACGTCGTCATCAAAAAGTACTTGAAGAAGCTCCTGCACCGCAAATGCCAGCTGAAAAACTGGATGCCATGCGTCAGGCTGCGATTGATGCTGCCCGTGCAGTGGATTACGTCGGTGCGGGTACAGTCGAGTTTATTGTGGAACAGGATGGTACCGCCTATTTCATGGAAATGAACACTCGCCTGCAAGTCGAACATCCTGTCACCGAAATGATTACCGGTGAAGATCTGGTGGAGTGGCAACTGCGTGTCGCTCATGGTGAACCGCTACCAAAACTGCAACATCAATTACAGATTCATGGTCATGCACTTGAAGCGCGTATTTATGCCGAAGAACCCGAAAAAGGCTTCTTACCTGCCATTGGCAAAATTGACTATTTACATTACCCAACGCAAAACCAGTTTGTGCGGGTCGACAGTGGCATTGTAGAAGGTGATGAAATCACCACCTATTACGATCCAATGATTGCCAAATTGATCGTTTGGGGTAAAAACCGTGAAGCAGCTTTGATCCAAATGCAACATGCACTCAGTCAATTCCACGTTGATGGTCTAGGGAACAACATTGCCTTTCTGCAAAAGATTGTTCGTTCTGATTCATTTAAACAGGCCAAACTGGATACCAATCTGATTCAGCGTGAACATGATTTCTTGTTCCATCCAGAGCAAATTAAGCCTGAGTTGGTGGTCAGCACCGTCTTTATCGAATTCCTGAGTAAACTCGACAACAATCGCGCTAGCCAAAAACAATTATGGCAAGCACAAGCGTTATGGCGTTTAAATATTGCGTTCCAGCAAAAAATTAAACTGAACTATTTAGACCAAAACATTCACATCAAGCTGAGTTCGGCTGAGCATGGTTTTAATGCTGAATATAACGGCGAAAGTTATCAGATTTCTGGACAATTGCTCGATGCACATACAGCAGTAATTCATCTGAATGGTACCCAACAGAAATTGTCTTTTAACCAGAGTCCGCAAGGCATCACCCTCTTCCATAACGGACAAAGCCATAAATTTGGCTATATTCACCAAAATTATCATCAGGACGATAGCCAAGCAGACCAAGGACACCTCAAAGCACCCATGCCAGGTGTGGTGACTCAGGTTCTGGTTGGTGCCAATCATAACGTGAAAAAAGACGATATTTTAATGACGCTTGAAGCCATGAAAATGGAATACACCATTCGCGCACCGCAAGATGGCGTAATTGTGGATGCCTATTTTCAAGTGGGTGATCAGGTCAAAGCTGGCGATGAACTGGTGGAATTTCAGCCTGTACAGGAGGAAGTTGCATGAGTGAATTTGTCAAAATCGTGGAGGTCGGCCCGCGTGATGGCCTGCAAAACGAAAAACAGACGTTAAGCGTCGAACAACGCCTAAACTTCATTCATGATCTGATCAATGCTGGACTAAAATCAATTGAAGTAGGTTCCTGTGTGTCAGCCAAATGGGTGCCGCAAATGGCGCAGAGTGATGAGCTATTTAAGCAATTACCCCAAACAACCGATGTGCAATTTAGTCTGCTCACACCAAACATCAAAGGTTTTGAAACTGCTCAAGCGGTAGGATGCAAAGAAGTTGCGGTGTTTACCGCAGCTTCTGAAAGCTTTACCCGTAAAAATATTAATTGCTCGATTGATGAAAGCTTTGAAAAGTTTGCCGATGTCATGCGTGCAGCCAAAGCACAAAATATTCGTGTCCGTGGATATGTCTCTTGTATCGTTGATTGTCCCTATGAAGGTGCGATTGCGCCTGAGCAAGTGGCGAATGTGGTGAAACGACTATATGACATGGGCTGCTATGAAGTCTCATTGGGCGAAACCATTGGGACCGCCACACCAGATCGTGTCGCAAAAGTCTGGCAAGCTTGTCTGGCTGAACTCGACAGCCAAGTTTTGGCAGGACATTTTCATAATACTTATGGCATGGCGATTGCCAATATTTATCAGTCCTTACAACAAGGCATTCGTGTGTTTGATTCTTCACTGGCTGGGCTGGGTGGTTGCCCTTATGCCAAAGGTGCTTCAGGCAATGTCGCCACCGAAGATCTGTTCTATTTACTCTCGCATATGGGCTTTGAAACAGGTATTGATTTAGAAAAGCTGATGCAAGCCAGCCAGAATATTAGTCATGTACTCAACCGAAAAAGCTTATCGAATTATGCCAATGCCTATTGGCAGACAAAATGTGCTTAGCAATATATAGATTAGTATTTTCTCATCAACTAGCAACACGCTTAATCAATTAAGCTTGCTCAGCTCATCAGGTCGCAGCTTTATCTCGTTCTATTTAGGAATTGAGATTAAACTCCTCATGCGATTGATTTAAAAATATATTATTCATCTCTGTAGAAAATGCCTCTTTATAAAGAAGCATTTTTTTAATTTTAATCCTTATTATTCTTTTTCTAACGCTCTCTCAAATTACTTATAAAAAATAATCCGTATCTTGCTGTATTTTTGGTGAAATATGCTGCTCGACCCACTCCAGCCATGCCCGTGTTTTTGCATCTACAAAATGACGAGATGGCAATAAGGTATACACCCCGATATCAGGTGATCGCCAAGCAGGTAAAATACGACGGAGTCGCCCTGCCCGAATCGCATCAATGGATGAAAAGGTTGGCAATAAAGCAATCCCCATATCCTGCTGTACCACATCCAGCAGCAATTCAGGTGTATCCGCAATTAACGGCCCAGTGATATCAATCTGATAAGAACAGCTGTTTTCACTGACCAAATGCCATTGTGGGGTAATTGACGGATTGACCAAACGTAAACAGGCATGCTTTTGCAAATCATCCAAGGATTGAGGTTCACCATACTTTTCCAGATAAGCAGGTGATGCACATAACACCGAAAAGATGGTACCAATTCGACGCGCGACAAATCTTGAATCAGCTAATGACTCGGTGAGATACAAACTGACATCAATCCCTTTGCCTAATAGATCAGGTACATTTTGCGAAGTGCGATATTCAACGGTCAGTTCAGGATAACTTTGACAAAATTCCGCCATCATCGGTGCTAAATAATGATGCCCAAAACTGGCCATACTCAGTACACGTAACCGCCCTTGTGGTCTGGCGGCCATGCCCATGGCTTGGGCTTCAGATTCCTCCACCATTGCCAATACCTGACGGCACTGTTCGGCATAGTTTGCACCAATTTCGGTCAAGGCATGCTGGCGGGTCGAGCGTTGTAGGAGTTTTGTACCTAAACGCCCTTCTAATTCACTAATTAATCGAGAAACCTGCGCTGTTGTGAGATCCATCTGCTCCGCGGCAGCCGTAAAACTCCCGCTATCAATCACTTTCAGGAAGGCATGCATGGCATGTAGCAATCCACCATCAAGATTTTTGCGCATAACGTAAATATCTTTTTCTAAATTACGCATTGTTGCACCAGTCTGGATCAACCACAATGACAAATATGTACATTGATTGAGCAGCTTTTTTTAATTACGCAGCCACTTAATCTTTTGCTTCAGATGTACTTACTCCAAATATTCAACCGGATGTTGAAAAAAGAAAGTAGTCAAAACTACACACAATTCTAAGGAGACATAAATGAATATAGCGACAAAAGTTACTCCAAAAATGATCGCTACCAAAGATGTATCACTGGATGATAAATATATCAGTGATCACGGTTCAGCCTATATGACAGGCATACAAGCACTGGTTCGGTTACCTCTGGCACAGACTCGCCGTGATGAATTGAACGGCTTACACACTGCCGGCTTCATTTCAGGTTATCGCGGTTCACCTGTCGGGAATTATGATAATTTCCTTTGGCAAATTGGAGGCTTACTTAAAGATCACCATGTCGTCTTTCAACCCGGTATCAATGAAGACCTCGCGGCGACTGCCATTTGGGGCACACAACAAGCCAACCTCGCAGGTCAGGGCAAATATGATGGTGTTACTGCATGGTGGTATGGCAAAGGCCCAGGTGTAGACCGTTCAGGCGATGTACTTCGCCATGCCAACCTCGCAGGAACCGCCGAACATAGTGGCGTGGTTGCCCTGTTTGGGGATGATCATTCCTGTAAATCGTCGACCGTTCCTCATCAATCCGAACATGTGATGATGGGATGTGGTATTCCAATTTTCTATCCAACTTCGGTGCAACATATTCTCGATTTGGGCGTCCACGCGGTGGCCATGTCACGTTTTGCTGGGGTCTGGACCTCAATGAAACTGGTCAGTGAAATTGTTGAAACCTCGGCTTCGGTCATTGTCGACCTCGATCGTGTCACCCCTGTTTTACCTGAAATCGAGCTGCCTGCCGACGGCATCCATATTCGCTGGCCAGATCATGGCATCCAACAAGAACAACGGCTTTATCAATATCGCTTACCCGCGGTATTGGATTATGCGCGCGCCAATCAACTCAATCAGATCACATGGCCATGTGAGCATGCCCGTATCGGCATTGCTGCCAGTGGTAAGGGTTATCTCGATACCATTGAAGCCTTGCGCATCCTCGGCATTGAAAATGAAACCGCGCAACAACTGGGATTACGGGTTTATCAGGTTGCACTGATTTGGCCATTAGAACCCCAAGGTCTGCGTCAGTTTGCCGAAGGTTTACAAGAACTGATTGTAGTCGAAGAAAAACGTCCGATTCTGGAAGTACAAATTAAAGACGAATTGTATTCCCTACCTGATGAACAGCGTCCGCATGTGATTGGCAAAGCACCTCATGGTAAAGGTGAATGGAGTACCTCATTTGAGGAAGCACCGCTAATTGGTCATTACGAGTTCCAACCAGAGCCGATTGCCAAAATGTTGGCAGCACGGTTTTTAAAATTAGATTTGCCTGAAAGTTTAAGACAGCAAATCCAGAGTCGTGTCGATTTACTGCATAAAGCTGAGCAAGAATCACGCCGTGTACTAGATTTGGCCGAGCGTAAACCCTATTTCTGCAGCGGTTGTCCACATAATACCTCGACAGTCGTACCAGAAGGTAGCCGTGCACTGGGTGGCATCGGTTGTCACTATATTGCGGTGTCACTAGATCGCGGCACTGAAACCTTTTCGCAAATGGGTGGCGAAGGTGTCAGTTGGGCGGGTGCATCACATTTCACCAATGAAAAGCATATTTTTGCCAATCTCGGTGATGGTACCTACTTCCATTCAGGCTATCTCGCGATTCGACAAGCCATCGCTGCAAACATTAATATTACTTATAAAATTCTCTATAACGATGCGGTTGCCATGACGGGCGGTCAGCATGTTGATGGACATCTCAGTGTCGCGCAATTGACTCGCCAGCTCGATGCAGAAGGTATTAAAAAACAAGTCATTGTCACGGATGAACCTGAGCTGATCCATGCTGAAGAGCACCTTGCGCCACATGTCGAAATCCGCCATCGCAATGATCTTGATGCAGTACAACGTGAGTTACGTGATATTTCGGGGGTCACCGCTTTAATCTATGTGCAAACCTGCGCCAGTGAAAAGCGTCGTCGCCGTAAACGTGATGCTTACCCAGACCCAGCTGAACGCCTTTATATCAATAGTGACATTTGTGAAGGCTGCGGTGATTGTTCTAAAAAATCCAATTGCTTGTCGATTGAACCTGTCGAAACCACTTTAGGCACCAAACGTCAGATTAATCAAAGCAGCTGTAATAAAGATTTCACCTGTGTAGAAGGTTTCTGCCCAAGCTTTGTGACCGTGCATACACGAGATATGAAACGCCCCGCCAAGTTTGAAGGTTTTGCGACAGGTTGGCCTGAACGCCCCATCATTCCTCAACTTGTTGATACGCCGAATCGTATTATGGTCGGTGGTGTTGGCGGTACAGGTGTGGTCACCGTTGGAGCTTTACTGGGTATGGCAGCCCATCTGGAAGGCAAAGCCACCCGTGTCATGGACATGGCTGGGCTGGCGCAAAAAGGCGGTACGGTGTATTCCTATATCCAAATTGCCGCAGATGATGCGCAAATATCATCGACTAAAATTCCAGAACATCAATGTGATCTATTGATTGGTGCAGATGCTATTGTCGCAGGCAGTAATGCCGCGCTATCCCGTTTAAAACAAGATGCGATGGTAATCGTCAATGAAGATGGTTCACCGACCTCTGACTTTATTAACAAACGTGACTGGTATGCACCGATTAACGATTTAATTGATCGTCTGCGTGGCCGTGTCCACAAAGAAAATCTGCTCTCCTTACCTGCTGCACGAATCGCAACACAAGTTTTAGGCGATGCGATCTATGCCAATCAACTGCTCTTGGGGATAGCTTGGCAATCAGGACAAATTCCTCTGTTACGTGAAAGTATTGAAAAAGCCATCCAACTGAATGGCACGGCGATTGACAAAAATCTTGAAGCCTTCCGTATTGGTTGCCATCTCGCCAGCGATCCAGACTTAGTCACTGCTTTACTCGCCAGCCTGCCAAGAACCAATGCGCCACAAACACTCACAGAACTCATCAACGATCGCACGATACGTCTGCAAGACTATTGGAATGAGGCTTATGCAGATCGCTACAGAATGCTGTTAGAAGAAGTGGCTAAATTGCTTCCTGAAGCATTGGCAAGCACCATCGCAACCCAACTGTATCGTGTCATGGCCTATAAAGATGAATACGAGGTTGCCCGCTTGTTAACAGGTGCAAGCTTTAAAAAATCAATCGAATCACAATTCGGAAGTGGTGTCCGTCTTTCCTATCATCTTGCACCACCGACCTTGGGTACCGATCAAAATATCCGTAAACGTATCTTTGGCTATTGGATGCGCTTTCCAATGATGTTGCTGGCACGTTTACAATGGCTGCGCGAAAGCTTCTTTGATCCATTTACTCGTCAGCAAGAGCGCCAACATGAACAGGCATGGCGAGAACGTTATATCGCCTTTGTTGAAACCCTGATTTCATCACCAAACAGCTATAATCTAGTTGTTGCAGAACAGATTGCCGAACTACCTGCTGAAGTGCGTGGCTTTGGGCATATCAAGATGCAGGCTATGCAAGTCGCAAACCAACGCTGGGATGAGCTATCAAAAGAACTCAGCAATAAAGGCTAATGCCTTAAAATAAATCACTGACTGGGCATGTCAAATAACAAATGATAGGCTCCGTCAGTCGATTCACAATTAAAAGTTGGTAGGACTGACTGATGATTTGAACTGAGAATATTTATCCATTAATACCCCTTCAAAGTGTCCACCTGATTTAATAATGCTTGCCCTTGAATAACACGCTGATCATTTTCTAAAATTTGATTCACCACAACCGACCAAGGTGCATGTGAAGCAACATGTGGCGTGATCACCACTTTTTCATGTTGCCAAAGTGGATGATTTTCAACTAAGGGTTCTTTTGCAAAGACATCCAAAATTGCACCACGTAAACGTCCAGAATCCAGATAATTTAATAAATCCTGCTCAACCAGATGCTGACCACGACCACAATTGATGATACAGGCCTGTTCAGGAAGCAAATCAAATAAATATTTTGATAAAATACCCTGATTATTTTCCGTAAGTGGTAATAAATTAATCAGAATTTCAGCCTGTCCCAAGAACGTGTCAAAATCTTCATCACCTGCATAACAGCTCACATGTGCAATATTTTTCGGGCTACGAGACCAACCAGACACTTGATAACCGAGCGCAGCAAATTGCTTGGCCATATATCCGCCCATTTGCCCCAAGCCCATAATTCCAATTTTCAATTCAGCATGTTCTCGTTGTGGATACTGCCGCCATTGTTGTTGTTTCTTCTGTCTAAAAGCCTGATCAAAAAATCGTTGATAATATAAAATGCCCCACTGCAAATAATCGAACATACCTTTTTGATGTAACTGATCGACCACCCGACAGACTTTATACTGCGTGCCAATTCGCTGCAGATTCAGATGCTCAACACCAGCAGCCATTGAATGAATCAGTTTTAATTCAGGCAATTTTTCTAAATGATCCAGATTCGGAAACCACGAAACTGCTGTGGTCGCAGATTGAGCCTGTTCACTGTCCGCTAAACAATAGGAATCATGAGGTGCGTATTGCCGAAATGCATCTTCAAGCCATTTTTGAACTTTGGGTACAGTCGTGGCAATCACAATCATGTGCAGTATTCCTCACGTTGCAGTTCAATTAAAGACAAGGCTGCATTCCAGGCATTTAGAATAATTTTTTCAACACCTGCGGATTCGAATTGCTGGGTGGTATGTTCACACACCGCTTCTAAGGGAAAATGGAGTTCTGTTCCCCCTGCCAGTGCCTTGATTTGTGCCTGACATGCACGCTCTAGAAAGTAAATTTCATGAAATGCACGCTGCACACTATCGCCAGTTGCCAACAATCCATGATTTCTTAAAATCATCACACGATTGTCTCCTAAATCATCGACCAATCGCGCTCTTTCTTCCGTCAGTAAAGCAACTCCTTCATACTCGTGATAACTGACTTTTTTATAAAATTTCAGTGCGTGTTGCGAGATGGGTAACAAGCCATGCTTCTGTGCTGAAACTGCAATTCCATCTGCGGTATGGGTATGGATTACACAGTGAATATCTTCACGCGCTGTATGCAAGGCTGAATGAATGACAAAACCAGCCACATTCACCGTTTTACCAGCATCATAATGTTCTACGATATTGCCTTCATTATCTATTTTAACCAAATCAGAGGCTTTCATTCTTTCAAATGGAATACCATAATGATTAATCAGAAAATGCCCTTTCTCATCTGCTACACGTAGGCTGATATGGGTATCAATAAGATCTGTCATACGATAATAGGCAATCAATCGATATAGAGCAGCTAACTGACAACGTGCTTCCCATTCGGTTGTCGAAACCATTTCTTTTAGACTCATGTTATCTCCTTATTTAAGTGCTTACGATATCAAGTACTATTTTTCATTTTTTGGATGTAAATGTCATGCACAGTCAATGTATCTAGCTAAAGTCAGGTTTCCTCTTTTGCATAAATGCTGCCACACCCTCTTTATAGTTATCTGATTGTCCTGCAATACGTTGAAATTCACGCTCCAGCTGCAATTGCTCAGCAAGGGTGTTGTGTGTAGCACGGTTTAAAGCTTGTTTAATCAATGCAATCGAACTACTGGGTTGCTCCGCTAACTGTTCAGCCAATGCGGTGACATTTGCATCGAAAAGCTCATCTTCATAAACCTCCCAGATCAACCCCCAAATCAAGGCTTTCTGGGCAGAAAGCTTGTCTCCCAACATGGTCAGCCCTTTTGCTCGCGCCAAACCGATCAACTGCGGTAAATTCCATGTGCCGCCTGCATCAGGAATTAAACCGACTTTGCAAAAAGACTGTATGAATGAAGCAGACTGTTTGGCCACCACCAGATCACAGGTCAAAGCCAGATTGGCACCTGCACCAGCAGCTACACCATTCACTGCAGCGATTACAGGTTTGGTCATGTCTGTAATTTTAAGCACTAGAGGATTATAGAATTTTTCTAAAGCAGCTCCTGCATCATAATCTGGGGCAGCAATGACAGTATGACTTCTTGATCTTAAATCCTGTCCAGCACAAAAACCTTTACCTGCGCCAGAGATCACAATCACTTTTATTTCCCTCGAAACTGCCCAAAGGTCTAAAACTGCTGCAATTTCACAGTGCATGTGTTCATTGAAACTATTCAGTACTTCTGGGCGATTAAGCGTTAAATAACCAACACGGTTGTGTTGACGAATCAAAATATGTTCAAAATCCATTTGTCACTACTCTCTGAAAAAATTTACAACCCGTGGATCGGACTCAGAATGAAAAAGCGTCCTCATCAAGTTCCATCACGGACTCTGCTCCAGACGCAATAGAAGCTGCATGTGCTTGTGTACGATGTAATAGCTTCTGAAAGAAGAACTTCGCTGTACTGAGTTTAGCCTGATAGAATTTTTGCTCTTGCGTGCCTTCGTCCAGTTTTTCATGGGCAACTTGTGCCATACGTGCCCAGAGGTAAGCGAATACCACATAGCTGGAAAAATAGAGATAATCGACTGAAGCAGCACCAATTTCTTCAGGATTTTGCTTGGCTTTCTCTGCAATCGTCTTAGTCAGTGTCAACCACTGTTGTTTAAGCTCAGCTAATCTTTCTAAATAAGGTTTCAAGACTTCATTGGATTGCTGTTCACTAACAAACTGCTCAATTAAATCCGTCATGTTTTTTAACAGTTTTCCTTCAGACTTCAGTACTTTTCGCGCCAGTAAATCTAAAGACTGGATTTCAGTGGTACCTTCATACAAGGTGGATATTCTTGCATCGCGTACAATTTGCTCCATTCCATGCTCAACAATAAAGCCATGACCGCCAAATACTTGAACACCATGCTTGGCAGACTCATTGCCTGATTCTGTTAAAAATGCTTTGGCTATCGGAGTTAAAAAGGCCAGTAATTCATCCGACATTTTGCGTTGCTCGGGATCATCTGAAGTTTCAACAATATCGACATGCTGAGCTAGAAAATAGGCCAAGGCACGCCCACCCTCTGAAAATGCTTTTTGCGTCATTAACATGGCGCGTACAGCAGGATGAACAATAATGGGGTCCGCATTTTTATCAGGGCACTTTGCTCCAGTTAAAGAGCGCATCGCCAAGCGATCTTTGGCATAAGCTAAAGCTCCTTGAAATGAAATCTCAGAGGCAGCCAGACCTTGTACAGCAGTGCCAATCCGGGCGGTATTCATAAAGGTGAACATACAATTGAGCCCACGGTTTTCAGGACCAATTAGATAACCTTTTGCAGCATCAAAATTTAAAACACAGGTTGCGTTACCATGAATCCCCATCTTATGTTCAATCGCACTACACAGCACATTGTTTCGATCTTGCACATTGCCCTGAGTATCGACATTAAATTTCGGCACAATAAACAGAGAAATCCCTTTAGTGCCTGTCGGCGCATCTGGTAAACGAGCCAACACAATGTGGATAATATTTTCTGAAAGATCATGTTCCCCTGCGGAAATAAAAATCTTTTCTCCTGTGATGGCATAACTTCCATCTGAATTCAGCTCAGCCTTAGTACGAATCAAACCTAAGTCTGAACCTGCATGAGATTCCGTTAAACACATGGTTCCTGTCCAAACACCACGGATCAGCTTGCTTAAAAATACCTGTTTTTGCTGTTCAGTGCCGTGATGCTCAATGGTTCGCATCGCACCGTGCGATAGACCAGGATACATTGCCCATGCCCAATTAGAACCACATAACATCTCAGAAATGGCAATTCGCAATAAGGTCGGTAAGCCTTGCCCACCATGTTCCGGATCGGCAGTGAGAGAGGTAAATCCAAGCTCCACATATTTATCATAAGCTTCTTTAAACCCCTTCGGGGTGGTCACAATACCTTGATCTAAATGGCAACCTTCTTGATCACCATTTTGATTGATTGGAGCCAGTTCATTTTCACAAAAATCTGCTGCTGCTTCCAAATATTGATCTACTAGTTCACGACTGACGATATCCTGATATTTAGATAATTTTTGGTAGTTTTGTTCGGTTTGAAGCAATTCATGTAGTACAAATTGCATATCGCGTTGAGGAGCTTTGTATAAAGGCATGATTTTTTCCCTTGTCTTTCTTCCCTGAAGAGACAGCACTGCTCCTGAGGGAACTTTTATTTTTCCTAACCTCAAAAATATCAAATAAATTTCTTATTGCAAAATTTATTTTCATTTTAATAATGTTTATTTTGTGAAAAACACCAACAGACTTCTATCACAAAACATAATTTATTGTATATTAACAGCTATTTTAATTAATCATGATTGATAGCAAAAATTAAAGAGAATTTAAAAATTCTGTTTTGCGAAATAATATTCCGTAAAAATTTAATTTATAGTATTGTGATGAGATTGCTTAAACATCCAAGGACGATTTATGGATAACCCGAAATATACTGGTCTTGAATTTTTAACGGCTTTAAAAAATGGTGAGGTGTCTCCTTCTCCTATGGCCCACACGCTACCTATGGAACTCATTGAGGTTTCAAAAGGAAAAGCAACCTATAAAGTTACTCCTGGACAGGAACATCGAAATATACAAGGCGGTGTACATGGCGGTTTTTGTGCAACAGCTCTGGATACCGTTACAGGGAGTGCAGCGCATACCTTACTGGAACATGGGGTTGGTTATGGCACCATCGACCTAAATGTAAAAATGATTCGCCCCATGCAGATTGATACGTCTTACTATGCGACAGCCGAGTTAATTAATGCGGGCCGAAATATTATTAGTACCGAAGGTAAAATCGTAGATGAAAACGGTAAAGTGTATGCCTTTGCCTCGGCAACCTTAATGATCATTCGCAAAACATAGCAAGAGCAATATCAAACTCCTCTTTATAGTGCTTTTTTCTGCGCCTCTGCGTTATTCATTGCATGAAAATCTAGGCGATCAATCATAAAACTGATGATTGCCATCATTACTCCAAGTATCACACATGCCGTCCACCCCCAATGTTTCCAAGCATATACGGCAATAAAGGAACCTAGAGCCGCTCCGCCAAAATATAAGGTCATATAAATCGAATTAATACGAGAACGCGCTTCTGCCGAAATTCGATAGACTAGATTTTGATTTAAAACATGAAATGCCGACAAACCGAAATAAGCCATAACAACCCCAACAGCGTAAGCAACTAGAGACTGCTGTGCAAAAAATAGCGGTATCCATGCACTTATTAATAGCCCCATACAAATCATCGCAATTTTATTTTCAAGCCCTGCCGCAATTTTCTTACCTGCCCAAGGGGTCGCAAATACGCCAGCCAAACCAACAATTCCAAATAAACCAATCTGAAAATCGTTAAAGTGATAAGGCTCATTCGCCAAAATAAAAGTCATCGTGGTAAAAATCAGAGCCAAAATTCCAAAGCCAATTCCTCCGGCAAAACCACGGCGCAGTAAATGAGGCTGATGAGCTGCTAATGAAAATAATGAACCATAAATCTGTAGAATATTGAGTTGGTGAGACTTACGTGCAACTGGCAACTTCATCCACATCACCCAAGCAAACCCCAAAATGACAATTCCGCTAATCAAATAAACCGCGTGCCAAGACCAAATTGTAGAAAGTAAGCCTGCAATAGAACGTGCCAATAATATTCCCAAAAACAAACCACTCATGAGAGTGCCTACAACTTGAGGACTTTTTTGTGGGCTGGCTAAACCTGCGGCGAAAGGAACTAAAACTTGAGTTGCAATAGAAAAGAATGTCGCTAAAAAGGTAAAGCCATATAAAACTGGCAAGGTTTGACTCAAGGATAGCCCTACTTGTGCAAGGCCTGTACAGCACATAAGCAAGCAAATATAACTTCGCTTTTCAAAAAAGTCACCTAAGGGAACCAGAATAAAAAGGCCAACTGCATATGACAGTTGGCTAATTACAATGGTTAAAGCAACTTGATCGGCATTGACTTTTAATGCATCTGCTATTGAATAAATCAACGGCTGGTTATAATAGTTTGAACCCGCACAAATTCCACATGTCATCGCCATGATAAAAATAAAGCTTTTTGACAATATCGCGTCTGTATCGAGCCGAGCTATTTTATCCATGTTCCCTTGCCTTATTTTTAAAACTTATACATCGACACAAAGTTAAGGCGTGACACATCCGCCGTTCTGCCATCAAATACCTCACGTTTTCCTTGATGATATTCCATCCCAATATCAATTTGCTCGGCAGGTGAATAGAAGACATTGACGGCGTAATCGGTTAAGCGTTTATTGGCATCCTGATTCAGTTTGGCATATTCAGTGTTGTCATCATATTCAAATAGCGAAGCCGATACATTGGTACGCCATTGATCATTGAATTTATACGAATAACCGAGATTAAAACTGTTTAGCTTATTCATCATTAAATCGGTTTTATCCTGATCTAAAGAGAAATCCCCTGCTGCATTCAATGCCGTAGCATTCACCAACCCACTTTGCGTGGTATAAGGCATGAACTTTTGATCACCTACAATATATTGATAGTTCGCCTGAACAGATTGCTGTGGATCAAGTTGATATTTGAGTCCCGCACCCGCCCCCCAACTGACTTTCTTAACCGTCTCTTTTGCCACGTCCACAGATTTCTCATTCACAAAGCCTTGAGCCAATGCCATTAACGGTCCTTGCTTGACGGTATATCGCCCCGTCAATGTTGGAAAAGCTGATACACGTGAACCCGTATATTCAAATGCCACTTTCAAATCATGATTCTGATCAATTTTCCAGTCATAACGCACCTGAGGTGTGCGTGTATAAGATGTACCGATAAACTGGGTGTAATCGACCGATTCCGTTCGGGTTTCCATATTAGACATTAATGACCATGTTTGGCCAAAGGTCCAGTCTTTATAGGTAAAAAATGCATGGCGAATACGGAATTTACCATCACCAGTTCCCATATTGGAACTATCAAAGAAATCAGCCTCCACATTTCCTTTGATCGCCTTGTCTGGACTGTTGAAATAGACACCGAGTCGGCTGGCATTTATGCTTGCATCCGAACGGGAATGGTTTGAGCGTTGCGCGCTTTCAAATGGAGTTCGATAGATACTGCTTGTGGTTCTGCCGCCTGAATCTGGAGAAGACTTAAAATCAACTGCTGCATCTAGTCGGGCAATACCGTAAACCTTCACATTATCCGTCCAAGTGACCCATGAAGGAGCAACGGGCTTCTCTGTTACCGTTGCTTTAGTTTTTTCGATGTTCTCTTCGATCTTTACTTGTTTGACCTGTAAATTATTTTGAGTTTGTTTTTGAGCAGCAAGTTCTGCTTTTAATTTTTGCAGCTCGGTTTCTAGCAAATTAATTCTTTGTTCTGTGGTGTCAGAAGAATTTGCAAAAATAGTCCCTGAAGCCGCAGCGCAAGCTGCAGCTAAAATTAATTTTTTCATCTTTTAGTCCTTTAAGAAGCCTTTCCCGTGGGTGTAAGGCTAAACCACTGTCGCGTCAATCAATGGACAGGCTGTCAGCGCCTGTAATTCATCAAAACTTAAACCCGCTACCATTTCCGTGACATAGGCTTGTTGATCTTTGAGCTCAATAATGCATAAATCGGTATAAATACGATCTACGCACTGTTCCCCAGTTATTGGATATGTGAGTGCATCAACAATTTTTGCTTCACCTTTTTTAGTCACGTGTTCCATATAGACATAAATACTTTTTGCACCCACAGCCAGATCCATTGCACCACCGACAGCAGGTACATCATCGGGCTTACCTGTATGCCAGTTGGCTAAATCTCCATTGACAGCCACCTGAAAAGCGCCAATAACACAAATGTCCAAGTGCCCACCACGCATGATGTCAAAAGAATCACCATGATGCATAAAGCAGCCACCGTCCAGCAAAGTCACCAACTCCTTGCCTGCATTGACCAAATCTTCGTCTTCTTGGCCAGGTTTTGGAGGTGGTCCAAAAGCCAAAACACCATTTTCAGAATGCAGAAATATCTCTTTATCCTTAGGTAGATACTTGGCCACATTGGTCGGCAAGCCAATTCCTAAATTCACATAAGAACCTTCAGGAATATCTTGTGCAATCAACATGGCAATCTCTTCTCGAGAACGTTTTTGAACTGACATTAAATATCTCCTACTTTCACAACATGCTGCACAAAAATTCCAGGCGTAATAATGCATTCAGGATCAAGTGTTCCAATTTCAACGGTATCGTTGACCTGAACAATGGTTGTTTTTGCTGCTTTGGCCATAATCGGACCAAAGTTTCGTGCAGCCTTCCGATAGGTCAAATTTCCCCAGCGATCAGCTTTATCAGCATAAATCAGGGCAAAATCAGCATCAATCGGATATTCAAGTACATAGTTTTTACCGTTAATGGTGCGGGTTTCTTTGCCTTCAGCAATTTTGGTTCCATAACCTGTCGGGGTAAAAACTGCCCCTAAACCAGCGCCTGTGGCTTGAATGCGACAGGCTAGGTTGCCTTGCGGCACGAGTTCTAACTCAATTTTTCCTGCACGGTACAAGTCTTGAAATACAGTTGAGCCTGCCGACTTTGGAAATGAGCTAATCATTTTTTTCACACAACCTGCGATGATCAATTTTGTTAATCCCCGATCACCGGAAGCGGCATTGTTATTCACAATGGTCAGCTCTTTTTTCCCCAGATCAATTAAAGCTTCAATGAGCTCAGCAGGTTGGCCTGTGACCCCAAAGCCACTTGTCATGATAGTTGCACCATCTGGAATTGCTTTTAAAATCGGTTCAATATTCTGGGTGATTTTATTTATCATCTCACGTATCCCTTTTCATCATTCAATTGAAGTAACAGCTCAAGCCATCACTCTGCTTTTTGCGGGTTAAATAGTCGGTCTTTAATAAATAACAATGGAATTACACCGCAGATAAAATAAGCACCCGCCATCACTAATAGACCTAAACCAATCGAGCCATTTTGAGATAGAAAACCAATTGTTAATGGAGAGAAAATAGAAAGTACTTTACCAATGTTATAAGCGCCACCCACTGCCGAACCCCGAATAGAAGTCGGGAAACTTTCTGTCATATAGGTGGCATTAATGGCGTAAGGAATACCGTAAAGGAAACCGAAGAACAGCATCATCCATAAAATATTCGTTGGTGTATTTAAGTAGACAATGACTGGAATAAATAAGGCTGTACCAATGGTTCCGAAAGCAAATACAGCGCGACGTCCTAATTTATCGGCAATAATTCCTGCAATCACTTTGGCGAACATCATAATCAGGAAAGTACCGACCATATACATAGCCATTTCTTTAAATTTGATGCCAAGATCAGACTCTAAATAAGCTGGTAACCAGTTACTCACCCCGTAATAACCAAACTGCAATGCACCTGTACTAATAATCCAAAGTACAAACATGGTGCCGTGTTTCTTATCTCTTAAAATTTCAATATATGGGTTTTGACGTTTTTTAGGTTGGTTACTTTGAGCGACTTCTAGCGCTTTTAATTGACGTGCTTTTTTCCAAGACTCAGGTTCAGGTACACAAAAGTGCATTAAAATTGACAACACCACAGGCGTGATTGCAATCCAATAAAGGAAACGCCAGCCATGTTCAGGAATAATATGACCTGCTAATAAAGTCGCTAACAAAGAACCTAAGGTATAACCCGTCATAAGAGTAGCCAAAACAGTCGAGCGATGTTTTGTTGGCACCATTTCTGACATTAAAATATTACAAGCAATATAGAGCGCACCTAAGCCCATCGCTCCAAAAGTTCTTAAAACTGCAAATTGCATATAAGAATCAGTAAAACCCAGCGCACTGGTTAAAACTGAAGAATAAGCAATAAAAAACACAATAATGCGCACCCGTCCAAAACGGTCACAAGCCCAACCACCAATCAGGCCACCAATTGCTGAACCTAAAAGTGTTAAACTGCCTAATGTTCCAGCTTGTACACCCGTTAAATGAAATTCTGTTTTAAGACTGGTCAGGCTCAATGCCAAAAAACCTAAATCTGCCCCATCACACAACAATGTTAAAAAAGCGAATATAAATGCGGTAATCCAAATCTTTTTAGGTGTTTGAATCGCTTCCCCGCGATCCCTTTCTTGTATAGCTGTTTCTGTCGTCATGTCCATATCCTCAGCAAGAATATGAGGCATCCCCTGCCTCATGGCACTTGATTTTTTATTAGGCTGTTGCTTCCCGAATCATATTTTTTGCAATAATAATTTGTTGAACTTGCGTAGTGCCTTCATATAAACGGAACAAACGCACATCGCGATAAAAACGCTCAATGGCATATTCACTGATATAGCCTGCACCACCGTGAATCTGTACACAGCGATCAGCAACACGGCCACACATTTCAGTTGCAAACATTTTTGCGCAAGATGCTTCTGTACTGATGTTTTCGCCATTATCTCTGCGGCGAGCTGCATCTAGGACCATACATTTAGCCGCATAAATCTCGGCTTTTGAGTCAGCAAGCATGGCTTGAATCAACTGGAAGTTCGCAATAGGCTGACCAAACTGTTTGCGCTCAATTGCATAGTGCAGTGCGTCATTTAACATACGCTCAGAAACGCCCACACTATATGCACCAATATGCAAACGCCCTTTATCAAGCACTTTCATTGCTGTTTTAAAACCGACACCTTCTACCCCACCAATCAATGCAGAAGCAGGTACACGGCAATTTTCAAAAATGACATCACAGGTATGAGAGCCTTTCTGCCCCATTTTTTGGTCAATTTTGCCCAATGTAATGCCTGGTGTGTTGGCCTCAACTAAAAAAGCTGAAATACCAGCTGACCCTTTAATTTCAGGATTGGTTCGTGCCATTACCGTGAAAGTTGCAGCGTGGGGTGCATTGGTAATAAATCGTTTGGTGCCATTTAGAATATAAAAGTCACCGTCTTTGACTGCACTGGTTTTTAAAGATGCCGCATCAGAACCAGATTCAGGTTCAGTTAAACAAAATGAACCAATAATTTCGCCGCTTGCGTAACGCGGTAAATATTTTTGCTTTTGCTCTTCTGTACCATCAATCAAAATCGCACTAGAACCAATACCGTTATTAGTACCAATTAAAGAGCGAAAAGCTGGTGAAGTTTGTCCAAGTTCAAATGCTACTCTGACTTCTTCTTCCATGGTGATGCCTAGGCCCCCATATTCTTCGGGAATTGTGAGGCCGAACAAACCAAGCTCACGCATTTGCTGCACTATGTCATCTGGAATTTTGTCTTTCTCTACCACTTCGTTTTCACGAGGGATCAATTCATTTTTTACAAAATCTCGAATAGTTGAAAGTAATTGTTCCAACATCCCTTCATCACGGATCATCTGTGATCTCCCTTTTTATGTATTTCCATCGTACCCACCAGCTATCTCCAGCTTGTCTGGATACCATGTTTTAAATCTTGTTTACTGCGGATGTGTTTCATAGTACGAGAACAAAAACACAAATTTCAAGCTTTTTTTGAAAATTAATTTCGTTAAACGAAATTTAAAAAATTACCAATACACAATATCAATCACTTATCTTATTTGACCAATCATAATTACTCTAAGAGACTAAATAAAACTTGAAATAAATTCCAAAATAAGCATCATAAAAGGAATATAGTTTTGATATGCGAAACAAGGAATTCAAAATGAGTGTATTAACAGGGAATAATTTCGTAGAAGTTGACTTTTCTATTCAAAAAATAGCGATTGTAAAAATAAACCGACCTGAAGCAAAAAATGCACTGAATACAGAGCTTCGCAAACAACTAGCACAAGCTTTTACCGAATTGACTTTTAATGATGAGATCAATGCGGTTGTACTCACAGGTGGTGAAGAAGTTTTTGCTGCAGGTGCAGATTTAAAGGAAATGGCAACCGCAACTTCCACAGAAATGTTATTACGTCATACCGAACGTTATTGGAACGCAATTGCCCAGTGCCCTAAACCTGTGATTGCTGCTGTCAATGGTTATGCATTAGGAGGTGGCTGTGAACTTGCAATGCATGCTGACATTATTATTGCTGGTAAAGGCGCAATCTTTGGTCAGCCGGAAATTAAAGTCGGGTTAATGCCGGGTGCTGGTGGTACACAACGTTTGTTCCGTGCTGTGGGTAAATTCCATGCCATGCGCATGATTATGACGGGTGCTATGGTGAAAGCCGAAGAAGCTTATATGATTGGTCTTGTTTCACAAGTCACAGAAGACGACCAGACGATCCCAACTGCGATTCAAATGGCACAGAGCCTCGCAAAAATGCCTCCTATTGCCTTGCAACAAATTAAAGAAGTTGCGCTGATGAGCGAAGACGTTCCATTAAATGCTGGCTTAACCCTAGAGCGAAAATCATTCCAGTTACTATTTTCTACCGAAGATAAAAATGAAGGCGTTCAAGCTTTTATTGAAAAGCGTAAACCGTTTTATCAAGGTAAGTAATTCAAAACGATAATAACTAAGGACTGAACATGAGCAGAAAAGTATTGATTAGTGCAGGTGGTTCTGGGATTGGTCGATGCATTGCCGAGGCATTTTTAACCAGCCATGATGAAGTTTTTGTTTGTGATATTAGCGCTAAAAGCCTTGAACAGTTTCAGAAAGACTATCCAAAGCTGCATATACATACCTGTAATTTGGCTGATCATGAGCAAATTAAACTCATGTTTAATGAAGCAGTTCAGAAACTTGGCGGTATCGATATTTTAGTTAATAACACAGGCATCTCAGGCCCGACCGTTGCAGCAAATGAACTAAGTTTTGATGATTGGAACACGGTGATTAATTTAAACCTGAATAGCACTTTTTTAATGACCCAGTTAGCCATTCCCTATTTAAAGCAAGCAAAAGCAGGCGTAATTATTAATATGTCATCTATTGCCGGACGCTTAGGCTATCCATACCGTTTAGCCTATTCCACTTCCAAATGGGGCCTGATTGGTTTTACCAAAACGCTTTCTATGGAACTTGGTGCAGACAATATTCGAGTTAACGCGATCCTTCCAGGTGCGGTAGATGGTGATCGAGTTCAACGTGTATTACAGGCCCGTGCCAATGTAGCCCATACCTCACTTGAAGAAGTCACTCAAAACGCACTAAAAAATCAGTCGCTCAAATATTTTGTCAATCCAAAGCATATTGCAGATTTATGCCTATTTATAGCTTCAGACAGCGGACGCTCTATTTCTGGTCAAATCTTACCGATTGATGGTGATAAACAATGCTTAAGCTAAATCAAAAAACCCTATTTTTCCGTTTAATTTCAAATATAGATTAATCATCAGGATGATCGACATGACTTATGATATTAAAAGCATGGCTGTGATTGGTGTCGGTATTATGGGCAGTGGTATTGCTCAAATTGCTGCACAGTCAGGTCATACCACTTATTTATATGATGCCAAAGCAGGTGCAGCAGAACAGGCCAAAGAAAAACTAGCTGCCACATTTCAAAAGTTAGTCGACAAAAATAAAATTACACTTGAGCAAGCAGCTCAGGCAAATAGCCATTTAGTTGTTGCTCAGCAAATTGAAGATTTAAAAAATTGCGATCTGATTGTAGAAGCAATTGTTGAACGCCTCGATATCAAACAGAGCTTGATGCAGCAGCTTGAAGATATTGTTTCCGACAATACCATTTTAGCCTCAAACACTTCTTCTCTGTCTATTACAGCGATTGCTGCAAATTGTAAAAAACCTGAACGTGTTGTGGGTTATCACTTTTTTAACCCAGTTCCACTCATGAAAGTGGTCGAAGTCATTCGTGGTTTAAAAACTGACCCTCTTATTATTAATGCCTTAAATGATCTGTCTCGTGCCTTTGGCCATCGCCCTGTTGTTGCGAAGGATACCCCTGGATTTATTATTAATCATGCAGGTCGCGCTTATGGAACTGAAGCACTTAAAATTTTAAACGAGAATGTCTGTGACATCAGTGAAATTGACCGAATTTTACGTGACGGCGTAGGATTTAGAATGGGTCCTTTTGAATTAATGGATTTAACTGGCCTTGATGTTTCTCACCCTGTGATGGAGTCGATTTATCATCAGTATTATGAAGAAGCCCGTTACAAACCAAGCCCGCTCACCAAGCAAATGCTAGATGCCAAGCAACTTGGACGTAAAGTCAATCAAGGTTTTTATAACTATGAGACGGGTTCAAAAACTGGGGAACAACCTGCCAAGTTTGTAGAGCGTTTAGCCCGATATCCAAAAGTTTGGATTGCGACAGATTTCCCTGAAGATAAAAAACAGATCGAAGATTATTTAACTCAGCAAAATATTGCTCTAGACACCAACACCGAGCCACAAACAGATAGCTTATGTTTACTCGCTTGTTATGGTGAAGACACAACTCAAGCAGCTACTCGCCTAGGCGTTAACCCAGAACAAACTGTTGCGATAGACATGCTTTATGGCATTGCAAAGCATCGAACCTTAATGCCATCACTTATTATCAAACCTGAATACCGTCAGGCAGCTCACTCTATTTTCAATCTAGATGGAAATCTGGTGAGTATGATTAATGAAAGTATTGGCTTTGTTGCACAGCGTGTTTTAGCCATGGTGATTAATTTAGGCTGTGATATTGCACAGCAAAATGTTGCAACTGTAGATGATATCAATGCCGCTGTCCGCTTAGGCCTGGGTTATCCATTTGGCCCAATTGAATGGGGCGATCATGTCGGTAGCCAAAAAATCTTACTCATTCTGAACCGTATAACAGCGCTTACGCATGACCCACGTTACCGCCCTAGCCCGTGGTTACAACGTCGTGTCGCACTACATTTACCTCTTACTTTTACTCATGAGTCTTGAAAAGGAATTTCTCAATGTTAAATGCATATATTTATGATGGTTTACGTAGCCCATTTGGCCGTCATGCAGGTGAACTTGCCTCAATTCGCCCTGATGATTTAGCTGCAACTGTCATTCAAAAACTATTAGAAAAAACTGGTGTTCCAGGTGCTGATATTGAAGATGTAATTTTAGGCGATACCAACCAAGCAGGTGAAGACAGTCGTAATGTGGCTCGCAACGCGCTGTTACTAGCTGGATTACCAGTCACTGTGCCGGGCCAGACAGTAAACCGTCTATGCGCTAGTGGTTTAGGTGCTGTGATTGACTCTGCCCGAGCCATCACCTGTGGCGAAGGTGATTTGTATATCGCAGGTGGTGTAGAAAGTATGTCACGTGCACCTTTTGTCATGGGTAAAGCAGAAAGTGCTTATAGCCGTGATGCAAAAATTTATGACACCACAATTGGCTCTCGTTTTCCAAATAAAAAAATTATTGCTCAGTACGGCGGTCATTCAATGCCTGAAACAGGTGATAACGTCGCAGCCGATTTTGGTATTAGCCGTGAGCAAGCCGATTTATTTGCAGCTCAATCACAAGCCAAATATCAAAAAGCCAAAGAAGAAGGTTTCTTTGCTGGTGAAATCACCCCAATTGAAGTATTTCAAGGCAAAAAATTACCACCTAAATCAGTGAGCGAAGATGAACACCCTCGCCCAAGCTCAACTGTTGAAGCACTCACCAAATTAAAACCGCTGTTTGAAGGTGGTGTGGTCACTGCTGGTAATGCCTCAGGTATTAATGATGGTGCAGCGGCGCTCTTAATTGGTTCAGAAGCAGCAGGTCAAAAATATGGCTTAAGACCCATGGCAAAAATCTTATCAGCGGCAGCAGCTGGTATTGAACCACGTATTATGGGTGCAGGCCCTATTGAAGCCATTAAGAAAGCAGTTGCGCGGGCAGGCCTTACTTTAGATGACATGGATATTATTGAAATTAATGAAGCCTTTGCTTCACAGGTCTTATCGTGTTTAAAAGGCTTGAACGTTGATTTTAATGACCCACGTGTAAACCCGAACGGTGGTGCGATTGCAGTGGGTCATCCACTTGGCGCATCTGGCGCTCGTCTTAGCTTAACAGTGGCACGCGAACTTATACGCCGTAAAAAGAAATATGCAGTGGTGAGCCTCTGTATTGGTGTAGGCCAAGGTCTTGCGATGGTGATTGAAAACGTTTCATAACCATTGATTCTGATATCCATTCATCACAACAGCGCAGTGATGAATGGATTTATTTTGCAGAGCGAAATATAATAGCAAAACTATTGCTTTAATTATATTTGAGGATCGAATGTCTCAAAACATGGAAACTGAAAAACCAATAAATTTTGATGAGATACGTTTAGATCCTATTTCGCATATACATCGAGAAAATAATCCGCAGTTTATTGCTTCTTTAGCACGCGGTTTAGAACTTTTAAGGTGTTTTTCTGCAAATAATCAGGTGCTTGGCAACCAAGAATTAGCAAAAATGATAGGTTTACCTAAACCGACCATTGCACGTATTACCAATACCCTTGTGTCATTAGGTTATTTAAAACAATTGCCTAACTCAACCAAATACACATTAGACATTGGTGTTTTATCTTTAGGATATGCAGCATTATCTAATATCTCGATTCGTAATATTGCTCATCAATATATGGAAGAGTTGAGTCAGTATGTTCAGGCCCCTGTGGCGATGGCAACGCGTGACCGATTAAATATGGTGTATATCGATGTTGTACAAATTGAAACTGCATTAAATATGCGTCGTCCAATTGGTTCTACTTTGCCAATTCATAGTAGTTCAATGGGCCGAGCATGCTTAGCTGCGACCCCTGAACGTGAACGTAACTTTCTACTTGATGCGTTGAAACAAAAGAATCCCGAAAACTGGCCAGCCATAAAACGTTCTTTAGAACGAGCTTTCCGTGATTACCAAGATTATGGATATTGTTTGTCTTTAGGCGAGTGGCATAAAGAAGTGAACTCGGTGGCTGTACCTTTGGTCAGCTCCAAACATGGTCTTTATGTTTTTAACTGTGGTGCGCCAAGTTTTCATTTAAATCCGGAAAAACTTGAAGGTGAAATTGGACCACGTTTAATCCATATGGTGCACAACATTCAAGATGCCTTGAATGAAACGCACTAACAATCGTGCTTAAAACAATCATGGTTGAGTTGATTAAAGTTCCACTTTCATTATGACTAAGGCATGATGAAAAACGCACTCTATACCCCAACCATTATTTTAATGGCGATTGCCGCAGGCATTTGTACAGGTGGAAATTATTTTAGTCAGCCACTCATTCATTCAATTAGTGTAAGCCTAAATTTAACCGAAACAACTACAGCGTGGGTGCCGACTCTAGCCCAAATCACCTACGCATGTGGCTTGCTTTTCTTAATGCCATTAGGGGACATAATAGAAAAGCGCAAGCTACTCTTTATCTTTATGCTATTGGCTTCAAGTGGATTAATTATTAGCGGTTTTTCGCACAACATCTATCTTTTACTGCTTGGTACCGTCATTACTGGTCTTTTTTCCAGTTCAGCCCAATTGTTATTACCCCTTGCTGCAAGTCTGGTTCCGATTCAACAAAGCGGCCGTGTGGTTGGCTTTTTACTGAGCGGACTAATGATGGGGGTTTTACTCGCTCGTTCGCTTTCTGGACTGATGTCTACGCTTTTCGCTTGGAATATTATTTATTTGGTCAGTGGTTTTCTATTACTTGTTATTGCCTTTATTTTGCATCGTAATATCGGGTTATTTCCACCCACCAAATCTGAAAACTATGTAAAAACCATTCGTTCTTTACCACAGATTTTTATTCAAAATCGACGTTTAAGGACTAGAACTTATATTGGTGGTTTTACATTTGCTTGTGTTAGCCTAACCTTTACCACCATGTCGTTGCTACTGGCTCCAGCGCCCTACTTTTTTAGTGACTTTACCATTGGTCTTTTTGGTTTTGTTGGCGTGTTAGGGACTTTCATTGCTAATTTCTCAGGCAAATTTATTGATCAAGGCTATATTCATAAAATTTCGATCTATTGCGGCATTGGGCTAATTTTAAGTTGGATACTTTTTTCACTTTTACCCTATCATTTTACCTTTTACATTATTGCTTTACTCATTCTCTACGCCTCTCTTTCTGCGGTACATGTCACCAACCAAAGTATTGTATTTAAACTTAATCAAGAATTACGCTCACGGTTTAACGCGATTTATATGACAGGTTACTTTGCTGGCGGTGCATTAGGTACAACAGCGGGAAGCTATGCTTGGAAACACTTCGGATGGGTAGGTGTCTGTATGCTAGGCTTAATTTTTGCCGTTTTATGTCTTTATTATTGTGTGCGTGATATAAAAAACCAGCATAAATATGATGCTGGTTTTTTAAAATGAAGAACGCGCTTAACTAATTTCGGTACGAATATTATTCACCATATGTAAAAGACGTGGAGCAATATCCTCTTCAAGTTTTTCTCGATTCATAATAAAGCTCGGCCCACCACAGTTAAACACCAGTAAACCATGCTGTTCATGAATTAATGGAACCGCAACCGAGTTGACATCTTTATGCCATTCACCAATCGAAAAACAATAGCCAAAATCCTGATAGTCTTTAAAGGCTTTATCCAGATCACGGTTAATCTTGATCCAGTCTTCTTTATGCTTACTGCGAATCGCATCAAGTAAAAATTCTCGTTCATCTTCAGGCATGGCAGCTAAACATGCACGCCCCATCGAACTTAAATGAATCGGTAAATAGGTTCCAACTTGACGGCGCATGGTCATATTGCCTTTACCTTGTACCACATCCAGATAAATCATATTCAGTCGATCACGTGTTGCCATTGCAACAGCAGCGCCCGCATAGTCAGCTAAATTCTTCATATAGGGATGCGCAATAGAACGAATCGATACATTTGAAAGCATGGAGTAGCCAAAAGCCAAGACACCCACAGAGAGCTGGAATTTGCTCGAATTCGGGACTTGCTTGATATATCCCAAACGAGACAAAGTATGCGTGAGACGAGTAATCGTTGGCTTCGGCAAACCTGTCATTTGCGCTAATTCCTGATTTCCCAAATGCTGATGTTTTGGAGTGAAGCAGCGTAGCAGCTCTAAACCACGAGCTAAAGCCGTAATAAATTGGCGGTCATTTTCATCTTGCATGTCTTCAATCGGATGTAACAACTCATGCCTTAAAGGCGCTAGTAATTTTTCTGTTTGTTCTGCATCTACGGCATCATTCATGATTTTACCAATCTAAATATTAGTTTCGCACTGCGAAAATTATAATCTATTTTTTCTATAATAAACAGTTAAAGCTCATCCATGAATATCTAAACAACCTAGTTAAGTACAATCAAAAAGCAAAGTCAAAATACAGATGCATTTTGACTTTGGTACATTTGTTATCCAACAATCCCTTTCAGCTTTAATTCATCCAGTTTTTCCTGAGAAAGAACCCGAGTTAAAATCTTATCAGTATGCTCACCCAATAAAGGTGGCGCAGTTTTATACTCAACTGGCGTTCTTGAAAGTTTGATCGGCGACCCAATCACGGTTAGCTTCTCGCGTTGCGGATGCGGCATATCAACCAGCATTTTTCTTGCAATCACTTGCGGCTCTTGAAAAGCCTGTGCCAGATTATTGATCACTCCAACAGGAACTTTAGCTGCATAAATAGCAACAACCCATTCATCTGCTGTCTTTGTTAAAAAATGCGCTGATAGAATCCCAATAATTTCATCTCGATGCTGAATACGGTCTGCGTTGCGACTAAATCGAGAATCATTCGGTAAATCAGGTAAGCCAATACTTCTGCACAACTGAATAAACTGAGTATCATTGCCACATGCAATAATAAACTCCCGATCAGTAGCTTTAAACACCTGATATGGCACAATATTGGCGTGTGCATTGCCATACCGTTCAGGCACTTTTCCAGAAGACAGATAATTCATTCCCTGATTGGCCATTGTTGCAATTTGCACATCTAATAAAGCCATATCGATATATTGGCCCAAACCCGTCACATGACGATTGAGTAGCGCGGCTTGAATTGCAATCGTAGAATATAATCCTGTCGCCAAATCAGAAAATGCCACGCCTACTTTTTGTGGACCTCCTCCAGGCAAATCATCCTTTTCTCCTGTGACGGACATTAGCCCACCCATTCCCTGAATAATAAAATCATAGCCAGGCTCTTCTGCACGTGGACCATCTTGTCCAAAACCCGTGATCGAACAATAGACCAGACCCGGATTGATTGCGGACAATGCAGCATAATCCAGCCCATATTTTTTCAGCGAACCAGCCTTATAATTTTCAATGACAACATCTGTATCCTGAATTAAAGCTTTGATCAGTTCCTGTCCTTCAGGAGTGGCAATATCAATTGCAACCGAGAGCTTATTACGATTTGTCGACTGATAGTAAGCTGCTTCTCGCGTGTCTGATCCAGCATCATCCTTCATCCAAGGTGGCCCCCAAGATCGGGTATCATCTCCGACCTTTGGTCGTTCCACCTTAATCACTTCTGCACCCAGATCAGCAAGTATCTGTCCACACCACGGTCCAGCTAGTACCCGACTCAAATCAAGTACACGAATTCCATTTAAAGCGCCCATGTTTATCCTACTCACTTGTGCTTAATTTCCTATAGGAAAACTTACCTCACATAAGTTTCGCATAGCGATATATATTTTTAATATACAAACAAGATTTTAAAAAATCAAACCTTAATTTCCCATCAAAAAATATGATTTTTATTCAATAAATATAGATTAATTAAATCAACAGATTAGAAACCACTAACAACAAACATTATACCGCATTGCGAAATTTATTTTCAAAATATATTGTTTTGTGAGATTCCTTTGATTACTATCGCATCAATATTGATGATTTTACGAACATCGTATTTTTGTTTTTAGCTGCTTGTACAAAGGATATGACTATGATTCGAGATCAGGAAACACTGAACCAACTGGTCGATATGATTCGACAATTTGTTGAAGGTGTATTAATTCCTCATGAGAATGAAGTCGCTGAAACAGATGAAATTCCAAAAGATATTATTGAGCAAATGAAATCACTTGGCCTGTTTGGACTCACCATTCCAGAACAGTACGATGGTCTTGGGCTGACGATGGAAGAAGAGGTTTATATTGCTTTCGAGCTTGGCCGTACTTCCCCAGCCTTTCGCTCTCTGATCGGTACCAACAATGGGATCGGCTCTAGCGGTCTAATTATTGATGGGACAGAAGCACAAAAATCTTTTTTCCTGCCTCTTTTAGCCCGTGGTGAAATAATTAGTTCGTTCTGTCTTACTGAACCAGATGCAGGTTCTGACGCTGCTGCGCTCAAAACCAGTGCGGTAAAAGATGGTGATTTTTATGTATTAAACGGGACCAAGCGTTTTATTACCAATGCCCCACATGCTGGTGTATTTACAGTGATGGCACGTACCAACCCTGAAATTAAAGGGGCTGCTGGTATTTCTGCATTTATTGTCGATAGTCAAACTTCGGGGATTTTTCTTGGCAAACGAGATAAAAAAATGGGACAGAAAGGCGCACATACCTGTGATGTGATTTTTGAAAATTGTCGTGTTCCTGCGTCTGCATTAATTGGCGGCGTAGAAGGGATGGGCTTTAAAACAGCCATGAAAGTTCTGGATAAAGGTCGTTTGCATATTGCTGCCCTGAGTGTAGGGGCAGCCACACGCATGTTGGATGATTCTTTAAAGTATGCGATTGAGCGTAAACAGTTTGGTCAACCGATTGCTAGTTTTCAGTTAATCCAAGCCATGTTGGCTGATTCCAAAGCAGAAATTTATGCGGCTAAATGTATGGTTCTAGATGCAGCCCGCTGCCGTGATCATGGTGAAAATATTAGTACAGAAGCATCCTGCGCAAAAATGTTCGCCACTGAAATGTGTGGCCGCGTAGCTGACCGCTGCGTACAGATTCATGGTGGAGCGGGTTATATCAGTGAATATGCCATTGAGCGCTTTTACCGTGATGTACGCTTGTTCCGCTTATATGAAGGCACCACGCAGGTTCAACAATTGATTATTGCAAAAAATATGATTCGCGCTGCGTCTTAAACATTTTTTCAGCACTTTCAAACGATTTGAAGTGCGATCAGTCAAATGTAGGTAATGGATTATGGCTACAAATTACAATGCACCCTCCTCTGCAATAAAAGCTCATACTTGGAAAATTGCTTTTATTTTTGCATTTCTGGCTTTATTGGTAGATGGCGCAGACTTAATGCTACTGTCCTATAGCTTAAATAGTATTAAGGCAGATTTTGGCTTAAGCTCGGTTCAAGCTGGTATGCTCGGTAGTTTTACTTTGGCGGGTATGGCCATTGGTGGGATTTTTGGTGGTTGGGCATGTGATAAATTCGGGCGTGTCCGCATCGTTGTTATTTCGATTCTCACTTTTTCGCTATTAACTTGCGGACTTGGTTTTACTCAAAGTTTTCTTCAATTCGGTATTTTAAGATTTTTTGCTTCATTAGGCTTAGGTTCACTTTATATAGCCTGCAACACCTTGATGGCTGAATATGTACCTACACGGTATCGTACCACAGTACTCGGAACTTTACAGGCGGGCTGGACCGTCGGATATATTGTAGCAACATTGCTTGCAGGTTGGATTATCCCGGATCATGGTTGGCGTATGCTATTTTATGTTGCCATTATTCCTGTCATTCTTGCGATCTTCATGCATATTTTGGTTCCAGAGCCACTCGCATGGCAAGAATCCCGTTTACAGCAGCCTAATTTAAGTGAGAACGCTGAAAAACCGTCAGCTTTGAAACTTATTTTTCAGGATAAACGCAATCGTAATATGTTTATACTCTGGGCTTTAACTGCTGGTTTCTTACAATTTGGTTATTACGGTGTGAATAACTGGATGCCTTCATATCTGGAAAGCGAACTCGGAATGAAGTTCAAGGAAATGACAGCCTATATGGTAGGTACCTATACAGCCATGATTCTCGGTAAAGTACTTGCAGGGATGATGGCAGATAAACTTGGACGCCGTTTTACTTATGCTTTTGGTGCAATTGGCACTGCAATTTTTCTGCCACTAATCGTTTTCTATAATACCCCCGAAAATATTTTATTTTTACTGGTTGTCTTCGGCTTTTTATACGGTATTCCATATGGTGTAAATGCCACCTATATGACTGAAAGCTTTCCAACAGCGATTCGTGGTACGGCTATTGGCGGCGCATACAATGTAGGTCGTTTAGGTGCTGCAATAGCACCTGCAACGATTGGTTTTTTAGCTTCTGGTGGATCTATTGGTTTAGGTTTTGTTGTCATGGGAGCAGCTTACCTGATTTGTGGTGTGATTCCTGCCCTGTTTATTAAGGAAAAACTCTACGACCCACAAAATTCTTAAAAGTAGATCTTCCAATAAAAAGGCCAACTTGATCAAGTTGGCCTTTTTATGCCTCCCCTAAATCTCTCTGTTAGGCAATTTTTTGCTATTTTTATTTGATATTTTCATTTTATTAACATAAAGTATCGCTAAGCGAAATAATATTTCTTAAAATGAAGGATCAAAGCCGAGAGTCAATGGAGTTTGACGTAGTGATCGTTGGCGCAGGACCTTCGGGTTTATCTGCTGCGATTAAAATTCGTCAATTAGCGATTGAAAACAACCTGCCTGATCTTTCTGTTTGTGTTGTTGAAAAAGGCTCTGAAGTAGGTGCG
>NZ_ATGG01000017.1 GCF_000413855.1 Acinetobacter gyllenbergii CIP 110306 = MTCC 11365
TTAAATATGGTGGGGGCGAAGAGACTCGAACTCTTACACCTTGCGGCGCTGGAACCTAAATCCAGTGCGTCTACCAATTTCGCCACGCCCCCGATGGGTATGCATATTAGTGAGAAACATGCAGCATGACAAGTCTTTCACCTAAAAAAACCAATCAACTGAACACATAATATTCAAATCTAGCATTGATGTTTATTTTTACGGCAAATCAATGGCGTTTAGACTATTTTTTGCAGCTAAAACTGAATTAAAGCGTTGTTTAACATGCTTTTGGGTTAACCCATTCAGCAGAGGAAGAAAAACCTCAAATTCAATCGGAAGCTGAATCTGTAGTTGTTGACAATGTAAAACGGCCCAATCGTGATAAGTGCTCGCCTTTAAGCGAGATTGAGTGAGCCATTCATACACAATAATCCCCAAAGCATAGAGATCACTTTGAATACTTTTCCCTGCCCCTTGAAAAAGCTCTGGGGCCATATAATGTGGTGTTGCATCCAAGCTCTGCATGGGCTGCCCAATTCTAAAACATTGCTCAAAATCGATTAATCTGCACGAATGACCGTATAAACGAAAATGTTCAGTTTTCAGATCACCATGCACCCAACCTGCTTGATGCAAGCTATCTAAAGCCTCGAACGCGCTTAGAATCTTTTGTTTAATTCTGTTCAGGGATTCGGATGCCGAAATCAGAATAAAAAAATGGGGGCTATCGATGCTCACTAAGCCCTGCCTAGCCTGATCGATAGCAACATCACTTTTAATTTGACTCAGTGAAATGATTGCATACGGCAATAAAAAATTTTGCTTGATGCCCTTAAATTTCTGATAAAAATCCAATTCACGTAAAAATGCTTGTTCCAAAATAGGATGGCTATCGGCTTGATGGAATTTAAGCCAATAACCGTGTTGATCAACTTGGAAGGTATAAACACGTCGCCCAAAGGCATAGCTTTGTGCTTTAGTCCTTAGCCTTAAATCTTCAAGTTGAATTTCTGGATCAGAGATCCACGTAGTAAAACTCATTCTGCTGCTTTTCGTCCTGCTTCCGCAATGATGTTAAACAATGCTCAATGGTTTTACCAATCCGCGCATGAATTTCAATTGAGGCGATTTTTGGCCAAGTTGCCCGCTCGCCCTCTTGTTGCAATACTTTAAACAGTTTCGGACGTGGATTTTGCAACATATAGCTATAGTGTCTGAAACCATATTTGGCAATGATATTCACATCACCATAATAACGCTGTCCTAAAATCCCGTAACCATGATCAAGCATCCGGCGAATCGGGAAAAAACTCCCCATATAGCTTCGGGTTAGATCCATTACATCCATGGCAATGGTTTTGCCTTGATGGCGGATAATTCGTTCTGGCCAACTGAGCACATCTCGGCGGAAACGGTTGCTGTCACTTTGCATAAACGGCACGATATGCGGATTGACCTGACTGGCAATGGTGTAATTAATATTATACAACCGAGCCATTTTCTCCTGTGGGAAATCACTACGCATACTGCCATCCACCCATTTGGTATTGGCAAGGTACGGTGTATGTTGTCCATCATAACGTTTACTGGTCAAATGCACAGGTGGAAATAATACAGGTACAGCACAAGAAGCCAGTACTGCACTCCATACCAACACATTCGGTGCGGTTAATGCATTCATAATGCGTGGGTTCTGTGCGGTATTATACGGCGCTATCACAATATTAATATGTCGTTTGGACTGCTTATATGCCTCGGCAAAAGTAACATCACCCAAGTTCTGCATCAGGAATTTTTTTAAATACATCACATCCGCAACCCCACCACGGCCCCGAATCAATTCACTGATTTTCCTAAACTTAAAGGCATCACTAAAAAAGTGTTCACCTTGCAGCAATTCAGGCACTTTATCAGGTGTAGACACGCCTAACATGCCTGTCATGATTGCCCCAGCACTTGAACCTGATAAAACTTGCGGCATCAAATCCTGCTCCAAAAGCGCCTTACAAACGCCAGTATGGAATAAACCCAAAGTTGCGCCACCTGAAAACATCAAAGCGGGTTGACCATAGGCTTTTTGGCATTCTTCAAAAAACTGAATTTTCTCTTTCAATTGGAAAGTAATACACTCACTCGAAGCTAAGTAACGCAAGCAGTCACTCATTTCTTCAACATAGTTTTCAATGATCTTTTTGGTACCAAAATAAGTTTCGGCAAACAGCATCGGATGCCCAATATTGGCAAAGTCATATGACAGACCTTCTCTTAACACATAGATCAAATCCAGCGTGCGATGCTGCATACGATATTTTTTTAATAGGTTATAGCGTTTCGAAAGGATTTCCGCATCAAAATATGGCGACTCATTGTCATATTTCCATGCCTCATGACCAGATTCTTGATCCAGTTTTAGTGCAATTTCTTTCCACTCTGTATAAGAGCTTGCATGTCGTAGGCGTTCTTGCAATACATCAACTCTATGTGACTGATATGTATTCTTTTTCTCTTGAACTCTATTGAACATTTGCAATCCTGATTTTCAGCTTATTTTTTATATGCTTGCACCTATACAATGCAAAATGCTGCCGCAACAATCAAGGGTAAAATCGATTTATTTCGATATTTCTGATGATATTTTCTTTATTTCAGTAATAGCAGTGATAGTATCCCTATTCATCATTGAGTTTGGTTTATATGTATGGCTATCCTTGATTTACCCGAATCTATCCTTCAATCCTTATCGAGTGTATTAACACAGTTGCAGCAAGTTCTCCCAGAACCAAAGCAACCCACGGATTTCTCTGCAACCGCCTTCCGTTGGGAAAATCAGCAGCTGGTCGCCATACAGCAACCCAAGAAAATGTATCTGGAAGACTTAAAGGGAATTGAGCGCCAAAAAGACAAAATCATTCAAAATACGCTGCAGTTTTTGAATGGCTTACCTGCCAATGATGTATTACTGACAGGTTCTCGCGGTACAGGGAAATCATCGATTGTACGTGCCCTATTGACTGAATATTCCGCTCAAGGTTTACGTTTGATTGAGATTGAACGTGATGATTTATCGGATTTACCTAAGATTCAAAAACTGATTGAGCATCGTCCTGAAAAATTTATTGTTTATTGTGATGATCTTGCCTTCAATGCTGAAGACGAGAACTACCGTAGCTTGAAAAGTGTGCTGGATGGTTCACTGCAATCGGGTTCGAGCAATTTTATTATTTACGCAACCAGTAACCGTCGTCATTTACTGCCTGAGTTTATGCATGAAAATACCCCTGTGCGTAAGGTCGATGTACCGCAATATACAGAACTGCATCCACAGGAAGCGATTGAGGAAAAAATTTCGCTTTCTGATCGTTTTGGTCTGTGGTTATCGTTCTATCCTATGGACCAACTACTCTACTTAGCAATCGTTGAACACTATATTGTCAAAGCCAATTTGGACTATAACGATCTGGTTCGTGGTGAAAGTTTGAAATGGTGCCAAGCACGTGGGCAACGCTCTGGTCGTGCTGCTTACCAGTTCTCAAAACACTGGATTGGCTCACAAAACCTAGAGAAACTATCAAACAAAACATCCGCATAAATGTCCTGAAAAGCTGTAGCTTTGTCCTTATTTCCGCTTAGCATCGGCAATTGTTTCTCATACTCTAGCTGTCACAGCATGGATTGAGTTTAGGAAACAAGATGAAGAAACAATTGCCACCGACCTCCCTGACCAGCAAAATTATGGGCAAAAGCTTATTGCTTGCGCAAGGTACGCTCGATAAAGCCGTAAAATATTCGACCCTTCCATTTTCAGAACCTGAAATTATCCGTCCACGTACAGAAGAAAAATTTTATACCTGGACACATTATGGAATTTTCTTTCCGCTACTTCCAGAGCCTCATCGTTATTTAAATATCATGATTTTATTGGGTACGCCTGGCGCATTGGCTTTTGACCATGATGACATTACGCTGGGCAACCCTAGAAAAACAGCAACCTTCTTTTCCAGTACCGCGGCTGTAGATGAACACCTATTAAGAGCTTATCTCATTCCAGAACAAGCCAATATCCAAGACAATGGCACATTGATTGAACTGGGTGAAGAAGTTTATATTCAAGGTACATTACCGAATATTCATCTCAAAGGTAGCTATCACGGGCTCAGCTTTGAATTTGATTTGGATGTCTCCGATCAAATTTCATGGTTTATTAAAACGCCGATCTATGATCATTTTAGTCTGTTGGCGAGCTTTAAAGGTCAGCTTGAGTATCAAGGTAAAACCACGCCTGCCGAAGGCTTATGCACCTATGAATATGCACGTGCAGCAGGTGCACATGGCGTGGTGAAAAAACTATTACCCGCACCATATAAATTACCTTTAGACTTTTTCACTTATCAAATTATTAATTTAACCGAGACCACCCAATTATTGCTCACCAAAGCCGATATTTTGGGTCAGCCTGCCGCCTATAGTCTGCATGTTCGCCATACCGATCAACCAGCAGAAATCTATACCAATGTGGAATTCAAAGTACTTGCCCATCAAGTTGATGATTATGTTTCTCCGAGTGGTAAGAAAATGCGCTTACCACAACAGTTCTCTTGGTCAGTCAAAGATGATGCTGATCAAAAGGTTCTCGAGATCACTGCGGAAATTGATAGTCCATTTCGTTATGGCCATGGGATTGGTTATGCCAGCGCCTACACCTTCACGGGGGAATATTTAAATAAACCCGTTCAAGGTCGTGGTTATATCGAATATGTGGATGTAGAAGACCAAAACGCATTTAAGCAATAAATAAAAACAGTAAGCCTTTGCGATCCATCAAAGGCTTACTCACATGCGATGAAAATGATGTTGCCAATAACCGTTAAAGTGCTGCTGGCTTAAATGCATCAATCATTTGGTTAATTGAATCCTTGATCTCCGCAGCTACATTTGCATCATAACCTTCAACCAAGAATCGGCTAATGAGCCCTTCGATCAGCGTATAAGTCACCTCAATCAACATTTCTGCCTTTGGATAAGCGTGCAGATATGCTGTGATTAAGTTTCTAATCCAAACTTTGTGTTCTTTTGACACAGAGATAATCTCCTGATCGCCCAAATGCGACTCCGCTACCGCTCTGACGAATAAGCAACCTTTAAAGTTATCTTCTTGAAACCATAATAAATGCCAATCGATCAGCCTATTCAATGCCTCTCGCCCTGTTGCATCGGCAACATAATTCAAAAGACGCTGTCTGAAATTTTCGTCCCGTGCCTCCAAGACTGATTTCACCAATTGATTTTTATTTTTGAAATAGGTGTACATCGTGGTTTTTGAACAGCCAGACTCATCTCGAATCAGGTCAACACCCACTCCAACAAAACTATTTTCATAAAATAATTTTTCTGCAGTATGCAAAATTTTATTGGCTGACTTTGACATAAAAATTTACTCAATCAAAATAGTACAGATCTGTACTATTTGTAATTTTAGTTTTATTATCGGCATAAAGCAACCCTGTCATGAGATCACCATGTTATCTTTATTCAACGGTAGAGAACATCTCGCCCCCATGCCCCAATCCATTGATGTCATAAGAAGCCTCATCGGTGGAACATTGAGTATTTTGATCTTAATTTTGCTCAGTAAATTGACCCACAATCTATTTATCATGGCACCATTCGGCGCAACCTGCGTTATTCTCTATGCGGTATCTCAATCGCCCTTGGCTCAACCCCGCAATGTGATTTTGGGGCATTTTGTCTCGGCTTTTATTGGTTTACTATTTCTTAAAGTGTTTGGTGTCTCGACACTGAGCATTGCCCTGTCTGTTGGCTGTGCCATCGCAGCTATGCAACTGTTACGCTGTGTACATCCGCCTGCAGGTGCAAATCCATTAGTGATTTTACTCACGGCAAATACCATTCAATACCATTGGAGTTTCTTATTTTTCCCCGTGTTATTAGGCTCCATTGCACTCGTCATGGTGGCATGGCTGGTCAACAATTTAAAATCCGAGAAAAAATGGCCTGTGTATGGATTGGCTTTTATCCACAGCAAAAAGAATCTTCAATAAAATCCGGATCGGTTAAGGCCTGCTCCATACGCTTTAATCGATTTCCTTTTAGCAATCCAAGTTAAATAAATAGAACGCATAAACTTTTGCTTGCAAATAATTTACTTTTCCATAAAATTAGGTAGGTCGGTATACATATATTTATTTTCTTATGAGCTCGAAATCAGCAAAACAAAAAATCTTGGATGCAGCAGCAACCCTGTTTTATAACGATGGCATCAGTAACACAGGCATCAACAGCATTACAGAGAAAGCCAATGTGGCCAAAATGTCGCTGTACAATAACTTTGCGACCAAATCAGACTTAATCACGTGTTATATCGAAGCCCGTCATCAGGAATGGTTAGATTTATACCAAAAAAGAAAAGTGCAGATTGAAACCCCGATTGATGGCATTTTGGCTATTTTTGATGCCTATCAGGATCACGCTGAATTTGCCTATGAAAAAGGCTTCCGGGGGTGTGGCCTACTCAATGCCGCCGCAGAGTTTCCTGCGCATAGTCCTGAACGCTTAGCTGTTAAACAGCATAAAGATGAAATCGAAGCGATTTTAGCGGGGCATTTACAGCAACTCAGTATCAGCCCACAGCGAGTAAAAGAACTAGCACTGCTACTTTCATTTATCTTGGAAGGTTCGATTGCCCGTGCTGGTTTAGAAAGTTCCAGTGACAAAGTGTTTGCAGCAAAACAAATGGTGCAAAACCTATTAGAACAAGAGGTTGCAAAGTGAGTCGTCGTTCTTTAAACCTCAGTTCTCATTCTGGCTTTATTGCTGTCCTCATTGCCTCAATTTTATGGGGCACCACAGGCACAGCTGCCTCTTATGCACCCAATTTAAGCCCTTTAGCGATTGGCGCAGTTGCCATGGGGGGCGGTGGATTATTACAAGCCTTATTGGCCCATAAAAACATCCGCAGTCATTTACCACAAATTCGTACTTACTATCCATTACTGTTAATTGGCATGGTCTCCGTTGCGATTTACCCATTAGCCTTCTATTCATCGATGCGTATGGCAGGGATTACCATTGGCACGGTCGTCTCAATTGGTTCTGCACCCTTATTTACCGCATTGCTGGAAAAGTTTTTTGATAAAAAAGCTCTCTCTAAAAAGTGGTTTATCAGCTTTATCTTTGGTGTGGCTGGTGTTCTATTGTTATCTATAGGTGAATCACATTCCCAAGCAACAACACAAGCGATTGCAACAGACCAGAAAGCCCTTGGAATTATTCTTGGACTGATCGCGGCACTGACCTATTCTTTATATTCTTGGGCTGCTAAAAAAATGATTGATCGCGGTGTCGACTCAAAGGCATCCATGGGCTTAATTTTTGGTTTCGGTGCTTTAATTCTATTACCAACACTGTTTTTTACGGGTTCAAACCTGTTTGATGAGCCTGTGAATTTGTATGTTGTCGGTTATATGATGCTGATCCCAATGTTTCTCGGTTATCTGTTATTTGGTTATGCCTTAAAGACCATTTCAGCGAGTACCGCGACCACCCTTACCTTATTTGAACCACTGGTTGCCGCTTTGTTTGCCGTTTTATTAGTCGGTGAGCAACTGGCACCGATTGGTTGGGTTGGTATGGCATTGATTTTTATGTGTTTGGCCGTGTTGTCTAAAGCAGATCGTTCACAACCAATGACATAGAAACGTCTAAGCTATTAATATCAAAAGTAGAAACATTGCAGTTGCAAAGCTAAAAATAATAATTTTCCCATTAAAACGTAGTGCCTCTTTGGCTAATTTTTTAATGGGTTCCTCTTTTTTTAATCCAATAATCGACAAAATAATACCGATAAAATTACAGATCACCGAGATAATTAATGCCAATAAAAAGAATAGATGGACAGGTGGCATTTCACAAATCCGATCAGGGACACATGGGATACTGAGAACATAAATGGAAAACACTGCTGCCGCAGCAATAACAATTATACTGAACCATGCAACTATCGTTGCTGCTTTAACTGACCACATTATTTTGCTTTTTCTTTTGTAATTACTGAAAATACATACTTAAGTTTTATAATAAATAACAATTGATGATTCGCGATGCAGAAATATCTCTACATCGCGAATAAGATTTTTTGAAGATCAATATTCTTTTGCTAATTTCTCTAAAGTTGTGAGCATTTTTCTCACCACACTTCTTTTATGATGCAACATATTCTTAATGTTGCTTGGATTAAAGCCAGTCAATTTTGCGATACCACGACTGGTCATATACTCACCCGTTTTCGCAAAGTGCTTTTCACTTAACTCGGTTTTCGCATTTGAGAATCGAACTGCTAGCTTATAATCACTAAACTCAGACCATGCACCAGTCTTATATTCGTCCGCATCAAAGCTACCCTTCTGCTGAGTAGGTTTTTCGCGTAAAATATTACTCAAGCGGTTAATGACAATCTTTTCTTCACTTTGCTCAATCAATTGATAAAGCTCAGTTTCTTCAAATGGTCGCCCCAAAGCAATGTCTTTTCGATATTGTTCAATCACTTTTTCTTTTGATGCAACCTTTTCCTCACCTTTTTGAGTGAGGCAGAGAATCTTAAATAAAGACTCTAATCGGCCACATGTAAAAATATAAGAAATTTTCAACTTTTGTACTCCACAATGAGTTTTAGCTCATCAAAAATAAATAATTTATCCAATACTTTAATACGATAGCGTTGACTTTAAGTCTTTGCCATGTACATAAATCAAGAATTTGATTTTTAAATATAAGAATGGTCTAAATTGCCCCTTAATCTAAGGATCAATTTAGAAAAATACGTTCCATTTTAGGTCGGTTGTAACTCAGTCATTGGCCATCTTGGTGTCGTCGTCACCGCCAAACCATCATGTTGTCCAGCTTTTAAACGCTGATATCCAGCAAAAGCAATCATGGCACCATTGTCTGTACACAATGCGGGTTCGGCATAATAAACATGTGCCTTGATCTTTGCCAGAGAAGTTTCTAATTGTTCACGCAAACGCAGATTAGCACTCACACCACCCGCAATCACCAACCGTTTTAAACCCGTTTGCTTTAAAGCTTTCACTGATTTTTTGACTAGAGTATCAACAACTGCTTCTTGGAAAGAGGCTGCCACATCGGCATCACGATTCTCTTCACCTAACTTTTTCAATTGTACTGAAACTGCAGTTTTAAGACCGCTAAAAGAAAAATCCAAACCTTGATGCAAGATTGGTCTCGGAAATTCAAATGCTTTGGCATCGCCCTGTAACGCCAATTTCGCAATATTCGGTCCACCTGGATAAGGCAGTTTCATCATTTTTGCGACTTTATCAAAGGCTTCACCCGCTGCATCGTCAATTGACTCACCGAGCAATTCATATTGACCGATCCCATAGGCCGCCATTAATTGGGTATGCCCACCTGAAACCAATAAAGCCACAAACGGAAATTCCGGTGGATTTTCCGAAAGTAATGGTGCCAGCATATGACCTTCCATATGGTGTACACCAATCGCAGGCTTATTAAATGCAAAGGCTAAACTGCGGCCAAATAAAGCACCTGTCATCAATGCTCCCATCAGTCCTGGACCACGGGTATAGGCAACTGCATCAATCTCTTGCTTTTTGACGCCACTTTGCTCAAGCAGTTGATTAATCAAAGGAATCATCTTGCGAACATGGTCACGTGAAGCCAATTCAGGAACGACACCACCATATTCCGCATGTAATTTGATCTGGCTATATAGAACCTGTCCACGTAAGCCGAGCTCGCTATCATAGAGTGCTAACCCAGTTTCATCACACGAAGTTTCTAAGCCCAAAACAATCATTAAACTGCCTTTACAACGATCAAAAATAATATCAGAGCTATTATAGACTTGTGATCTGAGTTGTAAATGAGTAAAATACTGACCTTCACTTGCGATCTAATGCAATAGTGCGTTAGATCTTATCCATCATCTTAGAGGATTTTACATGCCACAAGTTAAGTTGAAAGAAGGCGAACCAGTAGACGTAGCTATCCGTCGTTTCAAACGTTCATGCGAAAAAGCGGGTGTTTTAGCTGACGTTCGTAAGCGCGAATTCTATGAGAAACCAACTCAAGAACGTAAGCGCAAAAAAGCTGCTGCAGTTAAGCGTTATCAAAAGAAATTGACTCGCGAATCTGTACGTACTACTCGCCTTTACTAATTAATTTGTGATTGACTGCTGAAGAGACTATGAATACTTTAAAAAACCAAATTACTGACGTGTTAAAAAACTCAATGCGTGCCAAAGATATGGCAACAGTAACGGTTATTCGTGGTGTACAGGCAGCAATTAAGCAAATCGAAGTCGATGAGCGCATTGAGCTTGACGATGCTCAGGTTCTTGCGGTCATTGAAAAGCAAATTAAACAACGTAAAGAATCGATCAAGGCCTTTTCTGGCGCTGGTCGAGATGATTTAGCTAGTAAGGAACAAGCCGAAGTTGAGGTTATTTCTCAATTTCTACCAGCCGCTATGACTGAGGAAGAACTTGATTCCATCATTGAGCAAACGATTGCTGCTCAAGAAGCTACTAGCATGAAAGATATGGGTAAGGTGATGAATTCTCTACGTCCGATCATAGCCGGGCGTGCCGATCCTGCACAAGTATCTGCTAAAATTAAAGCAAAATTAAGCTAATCTGCTTAGTCCCCCTTATATCATCTATTCAATTAAAAAATTGGATTCATTTCAATAATGAACCCAAGGTTTTTTATTATTTAAAATCACACTGAACATTATACTTCGCAAGCATTTGCATTTCTTTTGACTCAACCACTTGCTTGATTAAATCCTGCTTGGTCATGCTGGCATATTGCGCTGGTAAAGATGAACGATTTTGTTCAATCGCATCAGACATATCCTGAATATAACGCTGATTAATCTGGCAGTACTTTGCTTGTTGCTCTGGGGTAAATTGTGAGATTTGTGGATTCAGACTCCGTAAAAAGCTACGGATGTCCTGTGCATACGCACTACGGATTTTATCCACTGAATTTGCATACTGCTCAATCGATGCCGCTGAGCTAATCCCCACACTGCTGATCGCAAAAATAAAAACTAAAATTTTCTTCATATATGCTCTAACTTCTCAGCGATTCTTTACGCTCGTCATCTTATCTTAATTCAATAAATTTTGGTTTATGCTCAAGAAAAAATTCTTCCTTCGGTGCTGGTAACTCTCCTACTGTCACTGTACCGAGTCGTAAGCGAATGACATCAGGTAAATCTATACGATAGGAATAAACTGGACTAGCACAGTTTTGACAAAAGACGCGCGCCTTGTTGGGTGTATGAAAATATTCTTTCAGTTGCTCTCGCCCAGAAATCAGTTCAAATTTGCTTTGCTCAATCGGACTGTTCCACCCCGCAATTGAGCCTTGAGCCTGTTGGCAATGACTGCAATAACATAAAATGCTGTTTTCAATTTCGCCATGATATTGATACTGTACAGCACCACACAAACATTGCCCTTGGATCATGTGTCTTTCCTTGAATTATTTTAATCGGGATTAGAGTCGCATACGGCGCTCATCTTGCATCTGTTTTAAGCGTGCGTCAATCTTAGCCGACATCGCGATATTCCCCTTAGCGAGTCTTTGTGCATGCAACATCGACTTAATCGCATTTTCTTCGTAACCCGACCAATACTCTGCCTCTGCACGATAACCCAACACATTGACTGCCTGTAATGGTGAACTCTTATCCAGATTGGTTGCCTGTTGCAATAATTGCCAACCTTCAATATCACGCTGGTTTTTATGGATAAAGCGCTGCACCAAAATCTGTGCTTGGGCCACTTGCCCTTGGCGAATCAGAACTTCCGCCAGTTTATAGGACAAAGCTCTATTCTCAGGCATGGTTTTTTGAATCGAATTGATACTGGCATATGCCTGATCCAGCTTATTTTGACCCAAATAAATATCAGTTTGAATCAAAGGAATCAGCACATGATTTTTCAATTTAGTCTTCACTAAGTCCAAATTGGCTTGTGCTTGTGCATAGTCACCTTGTTCAAGATAGAACTTGCTCAGTGCCAATTGTGCAGCTGTATTTTTCTGATTGGCCAGTGACTGTAATTGAATTTCAGTGGCCTGATTTGAAACCACTAAGGTATAGAGTTTTAAAATTTCAAAATCGAGATCATAAATTTTTGATTTCACTTTCGGTAATTGATTGGCACGCAAACGTGCTTCACTCATACGCTCGGTGGTTAAAGGATGGGTAAACCAAAAGTCTGGTAAGAAGCTAACACGGCTGGTGGCACGATGCATGGTTTCAAAATAATCTGCCATGCTCTGTGGGTTATAACCTGCGGAATACATAAACTGCATACCGATACGATCCGCTTCACGCTCCTGATTACGACTATAACTCAACTGCTTATCCATCAATGCCGCTTGAGTCCCCATCATGACCGCTGCACCCGCATTACCATCAGCCTGAGATGCAATCGCTGCACCAACAAGAATCCCCGCCAATGCGAGCAAACCCTGCCCCTTAAAGGCTTCTTGAGAACGACTATAGTGGCGTTGTGATACGTGCGCAATCTCATGCGCCATGACCCCTGCAATCTCATCCAAATTCTTTGCTGAGGTAATCAATCCTGTATTTAATGCAAATAAACCACCAGGCACAGCAAAAGCATTAATTTGAGGATCTTTGATAATCACTAAGCCAATTGGTTGACCGAGTTGAGTCTGGCTTAAAATGCCTGAAAAGACCTGTAAGAACTGATCTTCCAACCATGCATCTTGCACAGTTGGCATTTGACGATGCACTTCACGATAAACCTTTTCACCGATAAATTTTTCTTTTTGTTGATCGAGCAAACCTATACCGCTGCCAATTTCAGGCACTTCTGTTTGCCCTGCACTATGCACAGGCAAAAAAACCTCAGTGTGACTCAGTTGAGTGGTGGCGAAAAGGCCACAGGCGAGCAGGAACGATCTCAAGTGGTTTCTCTATGATTTTAATAAAGAAATTTAATATAGCATTGAAAAAAGGAGAAATTTGCAACAAAGTGTTATAAAAGGCAGGAAAATCCTGCCTGACTTTATGATTTTTGCAAGTGAATGAATTACTCTGCCGCGACGTAACGCTGATCTACACTAAATTTCTCTGGGAATTTCGCATTGATCGTGGCATAAAAAGACATGATCTCGGTCATATCCTTTTCATAATCCCCTGTAGGATAAACAATTTTTCCTACACCTGTTTTTTTCTTGGCATAGTCCATATACGCGAGCGCAATCGGCACACCCGCTGTTATTGCGACATGATAAAAACCGGTTTTCCATTGTTCTTGTTTAGCACGCGTCCCTTCTGGGGTCACCAACATGACCAACTTTGGATGCGTCTTAAATAAATCACTCATCAACTGAACCATACTTGGACGTTCTTGACCTTCATGCTTGACACGACGATCAATACCGATACCGCCCATGGCACGCACAAAAGGACCAAATGGCAATTTCATATAACTGTCTTTGATGGTGAGACGAACATTAACACCCAAAGCCTTCAATGCCAAACGGGCATAGAGTGCATCCCAATTGCTGGTGTGCGGGGCAGCAATCATCACACATTGGTCAATATTTAAATCCCAATGATTGTCAATTTCCCAGCCCATTAAACCCAAACTTTGTTCAGCTAATTTCTCGAACACCAGACACCCCAAGATGAAGTCACAAAGGGCGCAAGTGTACCAATATTAATCAACTTAAAAAGATAGAGCCGCACAATAATGCAGCAATCAAATGGTCAGCATTGTAAGCAATTATTCAAACTTCGGATTCACTAAATAGCGAGGTATACGATCCTCTAAGGCATCAATCAAATTCTGATAAGCCAGCTTCACCATTTTCTGGCGTGTTTCAGCTGTCGCTGAACCTAAATGTGGTACGGTGACTGCATTTGCCAGTTCAAATAAGGGAGAGCTTTGCAACGGTTCTTTGGCATAAACATCCAATCCCGCAGCAAAAATTTTATGTTGTTGTAAGGCTTCGATTAAAGCATTTTCATCGACCACAGACCCTCGTGCAATATTGACGAAGACCGCATGTTTTTGCATTAACTCAAACTGTTCTGCACCAATCAGTGCTTTAGATTCACTATTTAAATCGACTGCAACCACAATAAAATCAGATTGTTGCAACAACTGGTCTAAATCACGATATTGTGCATTGAAAGCTTGCGCTACTTCAATCTTTTCACGGCGATTATGGTACAAAATATTCATATTAAAACCATAAAAACCGCGGCGGGCAATGGCAGCACCAATATTCCCCAGACCGATAATACCCAAGGTTTTACCAAAAACATCCACACCAAATTGTTCAGTCGATACGGTTCGTTTCCATTGACCTTGTTTGGTCCATGCATCTAAGTAAGGAATTTGCCGTGCAGCACTGAGCAATAAAGTAAACGCAAGATCAGCAGTTGTTTCTGTCAGTACGTGTGGGGTATTGGCAAGCCAAATTTTCTTTTGATTGAGATAGTCGACATCATAGTTATCGTAGCCAACCGATACGGTCGAAATAATTTTAAGTTTTTGTGCAGGCGCTAAGTTACTCTCATTGAGTAAACGCCCTGCACCAATCATGGCATCAGCATCCATCACTTCGGTTCGAATCTGCTCATTGATATCACCAAGCTTTGGATTGAGCACCACCACCTGATAATCTTGCTGTAACTGCGCTATCACGTCCTGATCTATTTGGCTGAATACAACGACTTTCTTCATGATTAAATTCCGACTTTTATTGCATGAGCTGCCACAACCGTTTTTTCAATACAGGTTGAGCCAGCATTTCTTCTAAACTCGCTAAATGTAATATATTGGAATGCTGAATAAAGTCTAGTTGACCTAAGCATAATATTTTTTTGTTATTTGCTGTCGCATCCAGGAAACCTTGGATATAAGACGACAATCCTCTGCTCTCTTGAAATGCAGCCAATGGAAATGGCCATTTCAATTCAGCATATTGCCCGAGTTTTGCCTTTTGAATATTTTGCCAGAGTTGGCGTTGAGCATCGCTGAGCTGGCCACTTGCTAATAAAATGGCGCAGTTCTCCAGCACATACATTTGTAATTCAAATGCTTGAATCTGTGCTGTAATCACAATTTGTTCTTTTTCAGCAACAACCTCTTTAACAGCAGGCTTTGCAATAATTTCTTTAGGCTGAGGAGCTTCTTTTTCGGCGATCGCTAATGTTTGTACGGGTGCAATTTGAATTTGTTGTGATGTTGGTGCGACATCTAATATCGGTGGCAGCGGCTGTGCGGCTTCTTCAACAATTTGGTCTCGCCATAAACTCGGTGCAGTATTTTTTTGACATACCACTTCTCTCGGAATCCAAACATCTATCCCTAAAGTTGCCAATATGTTTCTTTGCTGCCCGATCATGTTACCTACTCGTTGTTTTGACTCACAGTGATTTACAACACTGTAACCCTGCATAGTCTAGCATAAACCAAGTCCGGCTAAATGACTTCCTTTTGCTCAATCACATCAATACACATTCAATTCTCATTGGTTTAGGCAAGTATTCAATAACAATAGGCAAGTTCTCATTCATCGACTTTTAGACAATATTTCATCATTTTGTCGCTTTTAGTTTTTATTACTGTTGTATCGAATGCTCAAATGAAAAGGTTGACGCTCTCTATGCTTATTCTTTTTGCTATCGCTGTTGTTCTGCTCATTGCTGGCAGTGCCATATATACCCAACAACCCTTATTCGGTAAAATCCCTTCTGGTGAACGACTACAAGTCATTAAAAGTTCTCCCAACTATCGCCAAGGCCAATTTCGAAATTTAATTGAAAAATCAGGCATGAGTGAAGGTTCAAGTATTGCGGTAGAACTCTACAAAACCTTTATCAAAACCATTCCTCATCGCGATCCAATTGATCCGATTCCCTCCATTAAAACCAATTTACTCAATCTCGATCCCAAACAGGATGTCATCATCTGGTTTGGGCACTCATCCGTATTCATGCAACTGCATGGTAAAACCTTTTTGATTGATCCAGTCATGAGCGGTAAAGCCTCTCCGTTCCCTTGGGGCACCCGTGCCTATAAAGGGACTGATATCTATACAGCTGAAGACTTACCCAATATTGATTATCTACTGATTTCACATGATCACTATGACCATCTGGATTATGAAACGACGCTCAAACTCAAGGACAAAGTCAAATATGTCATTACTGGTCTAGGTGTGGGTGAACATTTTGAGTACTGGGGTTATCCTAAAGATAAGCTGATCGAAAGAGATTGGGGTGACCGAATCGAGTTTGATGATGGCATTAGTATTATCACCGAAACCACGCATCATGATTCACGACGGGCTTTTGACGGTGGCAAAAATCTTTGGGTGTCTTTCGTGATTCAGTCTCCCAATAAAAAGATTTTCTATACTGGAGATGGTGGTTATGACAAACACTTTATCGAGATTGGACAGAAATACGGTCCCTTTGATTGGGCGCTGATGGAAAATGGTCAATACGACAGCGCATGGCGTTCTGTGCATTGCCATCCAGATGAAGTGGCACAAGCGACTGAAGAACTAAAGGCACGCAATATGATTCCCGTACATCATTCCAAATTCAGTTTAGCCAAGCATGCTTGGTATGAACCGATTACCCGCATTGTTGAATATTCAAAAAGCAGGAAATATCGCCTCGCCACCCCCATGATTGGTGAATTGGTTGAGTTGGATAATGAACAGCAACCGTTTAAACAATGGTGGAAGAATATTCGCTAATTTAATCATGATTTTTATATCAGCCTCATTTCAATGAGGCTTTTTGATGGATAGTCCAAAAATCGACAAGCTCATCAAATTAGGCAAACAACTGCGCATTTCAGGTCAATCCGTTTCGTGTTTTTAGGCTTAAATGAAATTATCAAAGATTAAGAAAATGACATCCATATGTATTTTCTTAAATGAAGCATGCGCAATAAAGGTCGTTCAAAATGAAAAAAGTATTAATTCTTGGTGCATCAGGTCAAATTGCTCAATGGGTCATTAAAATGTTGGCCAACGAGCCTAAACTGACTCAAACGCTATTGCTACGTGATGCAAAAAAATTAGGCGCTGATTTACCAACCAACGCAAAAGTCATTGAAGCTGATGTTTTAGATCTGAAAAAATTAAAACAGATCGTACAAGATCAAGATATTGTTTATGCCAACCTTGCTGGTGAATTAGAACAACAAACTCGAAATATCATTGAAGCCATGCACGATACGGGTGTTAAACGTATTATTCTGATTAACTCCTTAGGCATATATGATGAAGTCAAAGGTAAATTTGGTGAATGGAATCGCAATGAAATCGGCAAATACCTTGGCCCATATCGTAAAGCAGCGGATTTATTAGAAGCCTCTGATCTAGATTATAGTATTTTACGTGCGGCGTGGCTCATGGATGAAGATGAAATTGATTATGAAACCACTGAGCGTGATCAGGACTTTAAAGGTACCGTTGTTTCACGTAAAAGTGTCGCCGCCTTCGTCGTGAAAATTATTCAAACGCCAGCCTTAGCCTCTCGAAAAAATTTAGGGCTTAGTAAACCACACTCAGATGCCGATCAACCTTATTTCATCTAAATATGAAAAAATCGGACAAACAGGCACCCTGCTTGTCCGATCCTACCAAGAGTCGGTAGTAAGGGGATGTTGTTTTAAACAGCAACCTGCTGTGCTTTTAGATGCGCATCTTTTAATGCATCTACCTTTAATGCAGGAATATCCAGCCCTTCCGCATAGACAAAACTCACATGATGGATACCCATCAGGCCTAAAACAGACTGAAGATAAGGCGTTACCGCATCCGTCACCTGTCCCAAATGGATTCCACCACGACTGGTCATCACAATGGCTTTCACATTTTCAACCAGACCTTGCGGGTAAGTTTCGGTATATCGGAAGGTGTGACGGGCACGTGCGACCAAATCGAACCAGTTTTTTAACTGTGTCGGAACATTCAGGTTATACATCGGCGCACCAATCAGCAATAAATCGGTAGCCTTCAGCTCAGCGATGAGTTCATCTGATAGCTGGATAATCTTTTGAATTGGAGCAGCAACATTTTCAGCACCGCGTAAGGCATGGAAAATCTCGGCATCTAGTACAGGTAGATTGAGGGCTGCTAAATCACGAATGATCACCTCATCCTGCAAACCTTTCTCAGCACGCTCTTGTAGAAATACATCGACTAAACGACTGGTTTGTGATTGATCACCCATAATGCTTGATTTCAATACCAACACTTTCGCCATGTCTGTTCTCCATATCTTTGATGAAGCTATCTTACTATTAGATTTAAATCACCAGTAGTGATACTATTTCGGTAAATTGATTCCTAAAAATCTACAATAATGCAAACTGAACTCAGTACGATCTCAATCTTTGTTACAGTGGTTGAAGCTGGAAACTTTAGTAATGCAGCTGAACAACTCCATCTGACCCGTTCAGCGGTCAGTAAAAGTATCGCTCGCTTAGAAGAGCGCTTAGGTGTCACGTTATTTAAACGCACCACTCGCACATTGAGCCTAACCACAGAAGGTGCGCTGTTTTATGAACATAGCCATCGTGCGCTCGAAGAAATCCATACTGCTGAAAGCTTATTAGATCAAGGTAAAATCAATGCGACAGGCTTATTAAGAATTTCGGCGCCCGTTCTATTTGGACAGCTCTATGTCGCACCACTGATGGTTGAACTTGCCCAGCGCCATCCAGACTTGCAGGTCGAGCTTTGCTTCAATGATCGCACCGTAGATCTCGTTGAAGATGGCTTTGATTTGGCCATTCGGATTGGAGCACTGCCAGATAGCAATCATTTGGTTGCAAGAAAGCTGGGGGATCACCGCATGTTGCTCTGTGCAACACCAGAATATCTTAAAAAGTCGGGTAGCTTAAATCAGCTTGATGAGCTACAACAGCATACAACGATTGCCTATCCTTATTCAGGACAACAACCCAAATGGCATCTCCAAGATGCTCATAAACAGAGCTACATCATCAAACCACAAGCAAAATTGATGTTGAATGATATGCAGGCGATTAAAAATACCGTCCTCTCACATCATGGCATTGCCTGGTTACCCGATTGGCTAATTCATCACGAACTGCAGCAAGGAACTTTAATTCAAGTTTTGGCAAATTTCTCCAGTGTTGACTTTCCAATCCATGTCATTTGGCCCACTCTGCCCTTCATGCCACTAAAAACCCGTTTGGCGATTGATCAACTGGTGGAAAAATTACCGCAACAACTATACGCCTAAGTTCTTCAAATTCTGCAAGTCTAAAAAAGACAGGCCAAATGCCTGTCTTTTACCCAGTTGTATCCAAGCTGAAGGCTGAAGAATATGCTTAACTGTTGCACTACTTCATCAACAAAATTTAGCTTGTCATAACATCATAGGTGTTTTCTGCAATCATCGTCTGATCCTCGCTCGTGGCTTAAATCGTTTCAGTGCGGCGTAGTTTGAACCAACCTTCTCTTTCTTGTATTTCCTGCCATAGCAGATCGGGAATACTTAGTTCAGGCACATCAATAGGATTCAATTCAAGTGTAATATCATCGAATTGTCTATGCTGTGCCAACGCCACCCAATTTGGATTCATCACCAAAGCCTTACCAATCGCTATAAGCGGCAAACCTAGACCTAAAGCTTGTTCAGCCTGTTGAGGTGTACGTAATAAACCTGCTGCAATGACAGGAATTCGATCTGCCACCCGCTTTAATACATGGTGGATGCTAAGCTGTTGTTGAAGATCATGCTTAGGCATCGAATGAAGCACATCGACTAAAGACACATGTAAATAGTCAATATCAGCTGCAATTAATTGATCAATCAACGCCAGACTGTCTGCAATAGACAAACCATTGTCTTCATACTCTTCAACCGAAATACGATAGCCCAATGCAAAAGGGCGCTGTGCATGTTGTTGAATAACACGTTGCACCTCCGCTACCACTGCTAGAGGAAATGCCATCCGCTTTTCTAATGAACCGCCCCATGCATCATCACGTTGGTTATATAAAGGTGAAAAAAAGTTTTGAATGATAAAGCCATGTGCACTATGCAGTTCAATCCCATCAAATCCAGCATCAATCGCTCGACGCGTTGCTTCACCAAAATCATGGATCAATTGCAAAACTTCATCGTGAGATAATGCCCGACTGGAAAGTTGTTCAGTTTTAAACGGTCCCGAAGTAATTGCCAAGCTACTCGCACTGACAATATCTGCATGAGGAATCAAGTTTGGAATCGCTTTCATACCCGCATGAAAAATTTGTAGGATTGCAGGTGCTCCGCCACTTTTAGCTGCTTGAGCCAATTGGGTCAGACTCGGTATAAAGCGATCATCAAAACCAGCAAACTCGCGGGTAAAGCCAATCCCACTTTCTTGCACATGGGTACAACCTGTGATCACCAAGCCTACATCTTTCACACGCTTACGCATGTACTCAAGTTCTTGAGCTGAAATCGTACTATCTCTATTTGCTGACCAAGTTGTCATTGGCGCCATGACGATTCGATTGCGTAAGTTCAAATCTGCAGTTAATTGAAAAGACTGGAATAACTTAGAATTCACTGAACATACCACCATTCAACTCTAGTAGAGGATTTTGCAAAAATAGAAAGTTGATCAGTCGCCTGACCAACTCAAAACACCGTTTTTTTAACAACAAGCTAAAGTTAAAGATTGGCTTGATAGAATGGAATCAGCTTATCTAAAGCAATTTTGACCGGCTCTGCTTTGTCATAGAGGTCATAATGAGACCAACCTTCGACCACCACCAATTCTTTATTTTTTGAGGCAGCACGATTGATAATTTCAAAACCATCACGATAGGCACCGAAACCACCTGGCTTACTCCCTATAATAATCATCAAGGGCTGAGTTAATAAAATTTCTGCCAAGTGGAAAGCATCCCAACCCACAGCAACAGCATTGCGAGAAAACAGCGTTTTATTAACGCCATTCGGCTTTTCACCACGTGCTGTACGGTAATATTCGGTCGCTTCTAACGGGTCGATATCGGCATGATCTGCTTTTGCTGCTTCAACCGTTGGATATAGACCTTGATCAACCCGAAGTGCTGCACCTCTTGCTTCAGCTGTACGTTGAGCCGCAATCGCCTCTAAAAATGCAATCGGATTACCGCCACTGGCTTCGCGCATCACACGACCATAGTTTGCACCCGTAATCGTGCCGACCGCTTTAATACGGCGTTCGGTCATGGCCGCGTTGATCGAGTAGCCTCCACCACCACAAATGCCCAAAACACCAATTCGATTTTCATCGACATAATCTAGCGTGACCAGATAATCAGCCACAACGCGAAAATCTTCAACACGTAACGACGGGTCTTCGATATAACGAGGTTCTCCTCCACTTTCTCCCTGAAAACTGGCGTCAAATGCGATCACCACAAAACCCGCTTTAGCGAGTGCTTCCCCATAAACATTGCCCGAAGTCTGCTCTTTGCAACTACCAATCGGATGTGCGCTAATAATGGTTGGATATTTTTTAGTTTGATCAAATGCGGGTGGAAAATATAAATCTGCGGCAATATCCCAATAGGTATTTTTGATTTTAACTGCTTCCATTTCTTCACCTCTTGAATGTAGGAAAGAGTAAGCAAAGATCTCTTTGCTGATAACATCAGTTTAGAGACTCGCTGCAAATCAAAGTTGCCTATTTTTAAAAATAGTTTGCCTATTCTGAGTTTTTATTATTGTAAATCTCGGCTGGGCGTACTGCCAAATAATCGTGAATATTCGCGAGTAAATTGTGACTGACTCTCATAACCAACCAAATAAGAAATCTGCTGCATATTCATTGCTTGGGATAAGATCAGCTTTCTAGCCTCTTGTAAGCGCAACTGTTTTTGATACTGCAGCGGCGTCATACCCGTGATTTGTTTGAAGTGATTTCTTAATGTCGCGGCACTCATATGTGCTTGCTCGAAAGCATCTTGTATACAGTTTTCTTGCAGAAAATTATTTCTTAGCCAATGAATCACGTTGAAAACATGTTGATCTGACACGCTTGCCTTGACTAAATTACGTAAGTAAACACCGTGTTGTCCGACCAGTAAACGAAGAATAATTTCTTGCTTGATAATCGGTGCCAGTTGCTCAATCATTGTGGGTTCTTCGATCAAATCAACCAAACGTGTCAATGTATTCACCAGAGCACTATCGAGATACTCAATTGAAAATGCGGGCAGATTTTTTAGCTTAATCTTGTCATCTAATGCCTGTACAGTTTCAATAATCAAGTTCAAATCCAGTGACAGCATCATTCCGAGAAAAGGTTCTTGATAAGATGCCTGTGTCACTCGACTAATTGCGGGCAAATCAATAGTGGTTAGCATGGTTTGACCTGCCCCATAGCGATATACTTTATCCCGAATAAGAACCTCTTTTTGCCCTTGCAAGACAATGCCTAGACCAAGTCCATAAATACAATGGATAGACTGTTTGGCTATACGCCGATGTAAAGAAAAACCTGCAATCTCAGTTTGGAAATCTTCAATTTGAACGAGTCCATCAACTTTATGGGCTAATACTTTAATTTGTTCTTTGGTTTGATCTGACGCATACATCGCATCACCTACCTCTTCGCACATCTGATCTCATATGAAATATGAAAATAAGTACAATCTCTTTTAAATAAATAATTATAAACCTTGTCGCATGCGTTGAATGTCCCGTTGAGGTGATTCACCAAACAAACGACTGTACTCACGACTAAATTGCGAAGCACTTTCATAACCCACTAACCCAGCAGCTCGTCCAGCATCAACATTTTGGTTAAACATCAAATGCCTTGCTTCTTGTAATCTTAACTGCTTCTGGTATTGCAATGGGCTCATACCCGTCACAGCGCGAAAATGCTGTCTAAATGTCGATGGACTCATAAAGGCCTGATCTGCGAGATCATCCATTCTAATCGGCTGCACATAATGATGCTTTAACCAACCCACCACCTGATGAATTTTCTGATTTGCCGAACCTGATTTCACTAACTGACGTAAATATATACCATGTGGACCATTCAAAATACGCACAATAATTTCTTTCTGAATCAAAGGCACTAGATGAGGCAACATCAGGGGTTCATCTAATACCTTAACCAATCTAAAAAAAGCATCAATCAAAGCGGTATCAACAGCTTCCACCGTAAAAGAATGATGTATATTTTCTACAATAGTGCTGTTTTGAATAGGCATTTCTGCCACAACCTGATTCACCATTTGTAAATCAAGCAATAATAAAACTGCTAAAAATGGTTTTTGTGCTGAAGCTTGTACGATATGTGATGTTACAGGCAAATCAATCGTGGTCAACATACTTTGCCCTTCAAGGCATTGATAGACTTGATCACCAATTACAACTTGTTTTTGCCCTTGCAAGATAATGCCAATTCCCAAGTTATAAACACAATGTGTACTGTCAGTCGGATGCATTTGACGATGAAAAGAAAGTTGAGGAATCACAGAAATGTGATCACCAGATTGCTCAACACAACGTGAAACGACCTGAATCAACTGATCCATATTCAGATTTCTTTCAACAGAGATCGCCATAGCAAATTCATTTATCCAGATAGGGGTTTAAAATAGAGGCAATTCATTGATCCTCAAACATTAATCTATATCAAAAAACATGCTTGTTGCATTCAAGCAAATACTCTAGCTCAAGATTTATCACGCAGCTAAAAATGAGTAAATAAAGATTTGGTAATGATTTTCACTAAATAACCAACTTATCCAACCTTCAAAACTTGATCCCAGTGAGTCAAATAACTGGGGGATTTGTGCTTTTGCATCATTTGCCATGCACGGCCATGAGGACTGATTAAACGTCCTAATGTCATGGTATCCCGTCCAAATTTCTCATTAATATCATCAAACGCCACAGAAAGCTTTCGTCGAGCAAGCAGCTCATCTGTATCATGGAATAAATCAACAGCATGACTATGTTGTGGAATAATATCCAACAAAATCACTTCTGCTTTTTTATAGCGATGCCCTGCTTGATAAATACGGTCTAGTCCCTGCTGTACCGCCTTGATAATCTCTAAACGGTCATCGCTGTAGTCAGAGAGATACACCACCGTATAAGGTCGATAATATTGATCTTTGTTAAACCGATTGGTTCGAATGCTGACACCAACCGCCTTACATAATAGTTTCTGATGCCGTAAGCGCTCTATGGCACGTAAACTAAATTCAGTCAGTGCGCCACTTAAATCACTTTTCTCTTGAATCGGCTGGCCAAATGAACGACTACTCAACACTTGTCGTCGCTCAGTCACAATATCCTCGATTTCTAAGCAGGCCATGCCCTGTAATTCTTTCACCGTATTTTCCATCACTACAGAAAAATACTTGCCTAGCATTTTCGGGTCAGCTTGGACTAAATCCATCACCGAGCAGATATTCATTTTTTCCAAACGCTGACGAATCTTTCGCCCAACGCCCCACACTTCGCCCGCGGGTATCCGCAGCAATAAGTCTTCAATCACGCATGGGTCTTCAGCCACGATATTACAGACACTATTAAAACAGGGATGGGTTTTGGCCAAATGATTGGCAAGTTTGGCTTGTGTTTTGGAATAACCGATCCCGATACAACAGGGCAATCCCAACCAATTTTTAACGGTATCTAAAATGGGTATCCGGAATTTCTGGTTGATAAAATGCCAAAGATGTAAAGAAGAAAATCTTTCTCAGCGGATTATCTGATTGATCCTCTTCAGCCTACTCTACTGCCAATTTTCTGTTTCCACCTTCGCCTGAGTCTTCATAGCGATGCTGACTAGGGAGGACAGCGAGAGCTGGGCAAGCGTCAAAGCGGTTCTGGTTCATGCGCAATCCGGACACCTGCACAACATTCCTCTTGTAAGAAACCGATCAAATTCTCTAGGTGCCCATACTCGGATATACAGACAATCGTGCGGCTATGTTTCTCCTGCCGGATCAGCCCTACCTTGGCCATGCGCGCAAGGTGATGTGATAGCGTCGAAGCAGGAATACCCAGCCCCTTCTGGATATCTCCGACCGAAGCCCCATCATGGCCAGCTTTGACCAGAAAGCGGAACACGGACAGTCGGTGACTATTCCCTAGCTCAGCTAAGCTGGCTGCAACCTTTTCGTGATCCATAGCACGCCCCAATAATTCGATGTTTCTAGAATTATAGTTGACAGGTCGGATAAACGCAAGTAGGCTGCGTACATCATTTCGACAATACTAGAAATATAGGAGTAATATTGAATGTCATCTCAACTCCAAGACGCTCTAGGCATGTTCGCCTTTCTCGCTATCGAGCTATCGGTTTTATTCATTGGCATTAGCTTGCTGGTCGGAGTTCTTCAACGTCACATCCCACCATCCAAGGTGGAAGCGTTACTGCCTTCCAGTGGGAAGCGAGGCTATTTTCTTGCTGCTGGTTTAGGAGCTATAACGCCCTTCTGTAGTTGCTCGACTATCCCCATGTTGAAAGGGTTGATTCGGGCACGGGCCGGTTTTGGGCCGATGATGGTGTTTCTTTTCTCATCTCCGTTGCTGAATCCTATCGTCGTCGGCCTGCTGGTTGCCACGTTTGGATGGACACTTACTGCTATCTATGTGCTCGCCGCTTTGGTGGTCGCGGTAGGTGCCGGATGGCTGCTTCACACGCTTGGCTTCGAGCGTTATGTGCGCCGGACGGCGACACAAGAGAGCAGTGGATGTAGTTCATCAGCAAGCCCGTGCAGTGCTACATCGACCGCATCGAGTTGCGGCACCAACAGCTGCGACACCACTCCGAAGACGGCTTCTTGCGGGGCTGATAGGAAGACAACAGTCTCTACGTCTAGCGAATGCTGTGACAGTCAACCCACTGTCACGGTTAAGAAAGAAGGGAAGTACAGTGGTGTGTGGCGGGAAGCTTGGTCGGACTTTATCGATGTGTTGCCTTACCTGCTCATCGGTATTGCGATTGGCAGCGTGATCTATGGTTTCATGCCCACTGACTTATTGGAGCAGTATGCAGGCCCAGATAATCCCTTTGCCATTCCAGTTGCCGCTGTCATCGGCCTGCCGTTGTATATTCGCGCTGAAGCCGTCATACCTCTGGCAGCGGCTCTGATGGCCAAAGGCGTGGGTGCCGGGACGGTGCTAGCGTTTATCATCGGCAGTGCCGGAGCCAGCCTGACTGAGCTCATTCTGTTGCGCTCTTTGTTCACGCTGAAGCTTTTAGCGGCGTTTTTAGCAGTCATTTTTGCTATGGCGATGATTGCCGGTTACGCCACCTACCTGTTTTTCTGATCAAGGCGGGAGATGATTAATTCGTTAAGCCTTCCTGGGTACCAGTTGGTGGATTCTGATGAGCAGAATGAAGACATACATTTTCGGCTTGAAGCACCTACACCAGTAGCCTGCGAGGGGTGCGGCGTGCAGGGTGAGTTCGTGCGGTTCGGCAAGCGTGACGTTCCCTATCGTGATCTGCCCATCCACGGCAAGCGGGTCACTCTCTGGGTGGTCCGCCGCCGATACACCTGCCGGGCCTGCAAGACAACATTCAGGCCCCAGCTACCGGAGATGGTGGACGGATTCCGTATGACACTGCGGCTGCATGAGTACGTGGAGAAGGAATCCTTCAACCACCCCTACACCTTTGTGGCGGCACAGACCGGCCTGGACGAGAAGACGGTGCGCGACATCTTCAACGCCCGCGCCGAGTTCCTGGGGCGCTGGCACCGCTTCGAGACGCCCCGCATCCTGGGCATTGACGAGCTATACCTGAACAAGCGCTACCGCTGCATTCTGACCAACATTGAGGAGCGAACCCTGCTCGACCTGCTGGCCACCCGCCGCCAGGACGTGGTGACCAACTACCTGATGAAGCTGAAAGACCGGCAGAAGGTCGAGATCGTCAGCATGGACATGTGGAACCCCTACCGGGCAGCGGTCAAGGCTGTGCTGCCCCAGGCCCGTATCGTGGTCGATAAGTTCCATGTGGTGCGCATGGCCAACGATGCCCTAGAGAGAGTGCGCAAGGGCCTCAGAAAGGAGCTGAAACCGTCCCAGAGCCGGACTCTCAAGGGAGACCGGAAAATCCTGCTGAAACGCGCTCACGAAGTCTCAGACCGGGAGCGCCTCATCATGGAGACCTGGACAGGCGCGTTCCCGCAACTGCTGGCCGCCTACGAGCACAAGGAGCGCTTCTACGGCATCTGGGACGCCACCACACGGCTCCAGGCAGAAGCCGCCCTGGACGAGTGGATAGCCACCATCCCGAAGGGCCAAAAGGAAGTCTGGAGCGATCTGGTCAGGGCAGTGGGAAACTGGCGCGAAGAGACCATGACCTACTTCGAGACGGACATGCCCGTCACCAACGCTTACACGGAGTCCATCAACCGACTGGCCAAGGACAAGAACCGTGAAGGGCGCGGTTACTCCTTCGAGGTGATGCGGGCACGAATGCTCTACACCACGAAGCACAAGAAGAAGGCACCGACTGCGAAGGTCTCTCCTTTCTACAAGAAAACCATCGGTTACGGACTGCCGGACTTCGCAGAGGAACTCAACTACGGAGTCGATCTATCAACCATCTGATAATGGTATCAGGTTGGTGGGGTAAAGGTGCCCCATCAACCATTAAATCCGTATACCCTCTAAAATTTGATGGGCATATTCAGTTAAATCATAACTGTGCTGATAAGCCGTCAGCTCTAAAAAACATTCATCAATCGAATACACTTCCTGTTCACACGGATCAACAAAACTCCCTAAAATGTTCATAAAACGGCGTGACATTTCCGCATACAAGGCATAATTACTGGAAAAGACCTGTACCTGATGTTGTCGAATAATCTCTTCAATTTGGAAGAATGGCACAGCCATTCGAATACCGAGCTTTTTTGCCTCATAAGAACGAGAAACCACACAACCATCGTTATTTGACAAGACCACCACAGGACGCTGTTCCAACTTTGGATTAAACACACGTTCGCAACTGACATAGCAGTTATTCACATCAATCAAAGCAAAAATACGTTGCGGCAGACTCATTGGCTTACCTCATTGGCTTCAGGTTATAAGTCACAACACCCCAGATCAGTAGCTCTTGCCCCTCTGTAATATAAATATTCTGATAATCTGGGTTTTCGGCTTTCAACCAGACCTTCGGTGGACTGAAATGATGATCAACCATCAAGCGTTTGACGGTAAAATCATTGTCAACCAAAGCAATCACAATATCTCCAGACTTGGCTGGAAGACTACGATCCACCACTAAAGGATCATCAATATCAATTCCAGCATCCAACATCGACAGCGAGTTCGCTTTAACAATAAAAGTTGAGTTTTCGTTACGAATTAAAAACTCATTTAAATCGAGCGCTTGTTCAACATGATCTTGGGCAGGCGACGGAAAACCCGCAGCAACTCGTTCCGTTGCCAATGGAATATGATAAATTCGATCATTCTTGGCTTGCACATTTTGGATTTTCATCGAAGTAGTCAAATCTGTACGTGCATCGGTTTTGACATTATTCAGTAACCAATTTTTGATGAAATCAACTTGAGACTCAGGCACTCGAATCACTTTGGTTGGTTCACTAAATTGTGCTTTGCGCCCTGCATTGCTTCTGGCACCGCCATGCTCAAATTCATTTTTTTTGGACATAACTTCCCCCACCCAAGTTTAAAATACCTGCAAATAATTTAACTTGAAAAAGTTACAAATTCAAGTTGACGTACAATTAATTTTGCATAACAATAAATTCAATAGATCAGATTTTGGCTTGTTTCACTTAGACAAGGATGTAGGGCAAACCAATATTTATGTTTTAAATGAATGACTTATGATTTTTTTAAAAATTTAAAATGATTAAGTTATTGATCTAACTCATGAATATATTTGATCTCTCAGCAGTTAGGTTCTATCCAAATATTTTTGATGTGGAGACATGAAAAATGAACAATCGACGTGATGCTATTCTTGGTTATGCTGACGAACAACATGCTTTCTTTATTCGCCTAATCGAGAACAATACTGTGTTAGGTGATAGCTACGGGCTATTTTGTGACAACCAAAATAGTGAAGCCGCAGAAAGTATTATGACCACACTTTTTTTAAAGAAATCTTTTTGGCTCAATGGTTCAGAGTTTAATGACATTGTTAAAGGGCTTAACCCAATTCATTGATAAAACATATCGACTCAATATGACCCTACTATAAAAAGAGCTTGTACAATGACTGTGAAGAGACAAGCTCTTTATTTTTTATCTGTGATCTAACCAGTTTTCAAATGGCTGGTATTGCTCACAAATAAAAAACCCACCTATTTGATCGCATCAGTGGGCCTTTATACGGTTGAATCATCGGGTTAAATTCAGATAAATCTTTTATCGTTTACAGGTGCAACTAGCTTATAAATTTTTCCATCGGTATTGCTTTCAAAAAGTAAGTCAATATTTGGAAAAATGATATTTCCTTCTACTTCAATATGTTCAACCCGTTTAAAAAAAGGAATATCTTGGTCTTCTAAATCATTGAGCTGTGCAACGACAATCGATTCATTTTCTTCTTGATCCTTGACGATGACTGTAATCTTATCCATAACAGTTCTCCCAATATCTATAGTTCATAGGACTATGGGAAATTTTCGATAAATTGTCGACTAAATGGTTGTAACAAGAGTTATAAGTATTATCTTTTTATTTTTTTAGACTCTAAGTCGTTGAAGTTGACTCTAAAATTATAAATTTCGTTAATATTTATTTAACCGAACAGTTACAGTTCACTGAAAAACGTATCAAAATAATTCATTCTGGTTTCTTTGCCAGACATCTGAAATGAATACGCTGCTTAACATTTATCAATGAAATTTGCAGCTATTTACAAGATGCTCATATCAAAATAAGTACCTTAGCATTTAGTAGCCAATACCAGATCAATTATGACGACACGAACACATCAAGATATTGAAATTGTGAGTAATACCATTTTCAAATATCTTATATCCAATCAAGAGTTATTGAATCATGTCATGCATCATCTTGAATACCAAGAATTTAATGATGGAGAGCTAATTGCATATGCAGGTCAGAATGTCGATGGATTCAGCATCATTAGCTCTGGGAGAGTCCGCTACTATTACACCATGTTGGATGGTAAAGAACGAAATAAAGCCTTCTTTACCCAAGGTCAGCTTATTGGTTCATTAAGTGCATACTTAACCTCTCAGGCGCTTCCTTTTAGTATTCAGGCCTTAGGTAATGTCCGGCTATATAAAATCCCTATTAAGCTGGTTGAGTCACTCAGAGAAAAATATCCAACAGAAGTTGAACTATTTATTGGTCGAGTTGCAAAAGAATTATTCATACGCAATGAACAACGGGAAGCCATGCTGCTCACGGCCAATGCAGAACAGAGATATCACTGGGTGCTGATGAATGAACCGTGGATTGTCGACCAAGTGGCTCAATATCATTTGGCCTCGTATTTAGGGATCGAAGCAGAGTCACTATCACGGATCAAAAAGAAGTTTTCGGACTAATCTATTTAGGGCTTAAAGCATGGTGAGTTTAAGAGCATATACCGCGATCACATTATTTGGCTGGCAAAAAAAATTATTATTATTACATCCCAATAATACCAAATTGATGCGGAGAATCTTCGAACAAGGGACCAGCATTGTTCCGATACCCAATCAGTTGAGCTTTGAACATAGCCATATCGAAAACTTGCCTATCCTTAGCATTCACAATCAATCAACGCATAAAGTCAAAGGCCGTATTTTATTTTATATTCATGGCGGTGGTTTCGTTATCGGTAGCCCACACAGTTATCGTGCCTACGTCGGCACCTTATGCAAACTTGCCAAAGCAGAATTTGCCTATTTACCAGATTATCGTTTAGCTCCAGAACATCCCTACCCAGCAGCAGTAGAAGATGTCTTGTTGGCATGGCAAAGTTTATCCGACAAATTTCCAGCGCATGAAATTTTACTTGCAGGAGACTCTGCAGGTGGAAACTTAGCCTTAGCGTTGAGTGTCATTCTAAGAGATAAACAGCTCAACATGCCTAAAAAAATCTACTTACAATCGCCTTGGTTAGACCTAACCTTAAGCTCATTGAGTCATGCTAGACAAGATAAACGAGATCCTTTTCTGGGCACCTATTTTTTGGAACGGGATTTTGCAAGACATTATGCCAAAGACCATCTCCAGAATGATCCATTATTATCACCGTTATATGCTGATTTTACAGGCCTTCCACCGCTACTGGTACAGGTCGGTTCTCGGGAGGTTTTACTTGATGATAGTCGTGAATTTGCAAAAAGAGCGAAGGCTACCAATGTTTCAATCACCTTATCAATTTGGACCGGAATGTGGCATGCATGGCCACAAATTCCATTTGTTCCAGAGAGTAGAAATGCATTGATCGAGGCTGGGAAATGGTTAGACCAGAGTTGAAAGCAAACGAGTAACCGAGCGTTTGCTTATAAATAAATACAACTGCGAACAGCTCAAACTATTCTCGATTCACTTCTGTTCTTTCAACAGCCACATCGTATGAATAAAATTTTGCTTAGTGTCCCAAGGTGTTAAATGAATTGAGCTTTCGTAATGAATTAGCCCAAAGTCCTCACCAAGTCTCTGCGCTAACTTTTCCACACTATAGCGTTCTACAGGCAAGCCACTACACTGTGTTGGACCATCTTCGGCAAAGGCAGAAATCATCAAAAGTCCCTTTTGCTTCAAGGCATGCCGTACATTCTTTAGATATTGCGCTTGCTGTTCTTCTGTCACCATAAAATGAAATACTGCTCGATCGTGCCACACATCAAAAAACTGAGGCGCAAGTTCAGCTGTACAAATATCTGCAACCAACCAATGAATTTGGCTACTCTCTAAACTCTTCTCTATTAATCTTGCTTGTGTTGTCTTCAATGCGGTTTCAGATAGATCAAGCACATGCAGATTTTTATAACCCGACTCGATCAGCTGATCAATGAGCAGTGATGCACCGCTTCCAACATCAATAATTTTTGCATCAGCTGATAGATTCTGAGATTGGATTAGTTCTAATGTTTTCTGATCTTGTTGCTGATACCAACTCACTTGATCAACCTGTTTCGATTGATAAACATCTTCCCAATAATTTCTGCTCATTTGAGTTCCTTCTCAGCACTGATCAAATAGCCAGCCATCAACTCAATGGTAACGGTCATCTTATGATTATTGCACTGGCCTGAGCTAAACGATAGCAACCGTAGCGATTTGTCCTAATAGATCAAATAAAAACTATTTCTGAGTCATTACACTGGATACTTCTTTCTGGTTTTGGGTTTTATCATCCACTTGCTCAGTACGTTGTTCAACTTGATTTTTTAACTCTAAGTATTGTCTGGCATCATCTCGACGATGAATCCCACCAAGTTTTAAGGCTTGTGTATCAACCTCCTCATCAATATCTGCTTTTTTAGTCGACTGCTTAATCAGTGAAGGCTTACTTTTTTCTGGCAAGGGATTTTTTGAAGCACCTTGCTCTCCATTCACGTCTACGGGCATATCAGTGGCCCAAATGAGCGTTGATGCCATCAGAATTGACATCAAACATAGTGTTCTTCTCATGCTTATGCCCAAGTAATTTTTTAATTTTAATGCATTATATTAGCACGTTAGCATAAACTTGGAGATTTTAATTTTCCGTAGAACTATGCAAAATTGACACTATTCTCCCTGAAATAACAGATTCAATTGATATCGATTTTATTCACTAAAATAGCGCTCACTTAAAATTCGTGCAAAATAATTCACCTCATTTAAATAGCGTTGATCAGCATAAACAATCCCTACGTTTAAACTGACATTAAAATCTTCGACCGCCACAATTTCGAGATCCGAGTTAAATGCAGGGTGCTGATCAATAAAAGGCTTTGGAAAAATCCCTAAACCATCTCCATTTAAAATACTGTGTAACTGCGGTTCTATCCCAAAAATTTCTTTATTTGCATATAGGAACAACTTTCGTTCTTTTAGTTCTTTATTTAAACACTCTCTAAAGCAACATCCTTCAGGGTGGATCACCCAACCTTTCCTACTGCATCGCTCCAAACTGGTATGTTCTTTAACGCCACTTCTGACTGAAACCACAACTAAAGGTAAAGTCCCAATATTCAAGAAAAATAAATGACTAGAAAGATTAAGATTGGAAGGAATCATTACAATTGCAAGCGGCAACTCACTCTCCGCGACTTGCTGAATCAGACTTCGCCCCCAACCGCTTTGTATTTCAACACTGGTTAAATAATGGTCGTGCTTATACCTTTCATAAATATACTCTGAGAGATCATCCACCAAGGTAATTGGAACCCCGATATTGATTTTTTCTTGTTTTGGAAGGACCTCTTGCTGATGAAAATACTCTAATTGTTCCATTTGTTCGAGGATATAACGACCTTTAAAGTAGACTTGCTCTCCCAAATGCGTGAGTTGTAAAGGTCTGCTTTTTCGATTAAACAGCTTTCCTTTTAGTTTTTTCTCAATATTATTAATACGTTTAGTTACAGTAGATTGATCAATACCTAACTTTTCTGAAGTTACAGTTAAAGAAGAGTTTTCAACAGCATATATAAACGTTTCTAAATCTTTAATTTCTAACACCGTAATACTCTTCTACCTATTCATTAGACCCGTTCTAAATCACTTAGAAACGCTTTCATCACTGGCTTTGCATTTCACTATGATGCTCCGTATACATTTACGTTTCATACGAAATTATCAGACTCGATATAAACTCAGCAGAAAGCCCCCCTCCTTTTTATCCGATAATATAGACTACCAATTCCCTCGACGATGATTGGTTACCCAACGATACATGCCTTGAATATTCGGTATTTTCATCGTACTGAAACCAATCCAGTCCTGAACATCTGGGCCGAATTTGACATTACGATAAAGCTGATCCCACGACTGTCCTACGCGAACCAAGTCTAAAACTTGTTGATGTAAATCGACAATGTAATGGCGCAATGCGATCTGATCTTCACGTGTGGCAGGGCTATAGTGTCCAACATCAATAAAATCGACATCTTGCTTGATTACCCAATCCAAGGTATCAATCCAACCTGTGTAATAGAAATCTAAAAAATCATTGTATGGCATGCTCTTACTTTCACACACATCAGTACATTGCAAAGCTTTGTATTTAGGAAAAAGTACCATGACCATACTGTCTGAATGGCTAGGTGCAACGTAATGTAATAACACCTCCTCGCCCCCTAGACTAATCTTCATGTCTTGATCAAACACTCGATCAGGCAATGCAGTGGCTAATTTTTCCCCAACAATCGGTTCAAGACTACGTTGATTGGCGATAATGGTTGCCCCATCTGCTTTAAAGACTTGCCCACCACTAATATGGTCTGCATGGGCATGGGTATAGACCACATATTTTACAGGCACATCAAAACGTTTCTTGATTTCATCTTTTAGCCATGTTGATGTACAGGTCATCGCTGGATCAATGACCAAAGCACCTTCTCTGGTGATCAAAACTAAACCGCTATGTACAGCCAAGCCTGCACCCGTAGTATGTCGATACAGATTGCCTTTAACTTGCGTTAAACTTCTTGGATTATCTGGGCAGGACGCTGCCGTAAAATCCGCTAATACAGCACGATTCTGATAGATCGATTGATCTACAACAATCCCATTATCTGTCGCAAAAACAAAGTTGAAAGGCAATGACAGCAATAATGCTACAAAAAACTTATTGCTCAGAAATGCCCTAATTCTTTGATTTTTAAACGTACCCATCGACAACCCCTGCATAGATTTCACGGAGACCAATCTAACAAGTTCAGCCCCCGGACAAAACCCACAAAATCCGCAATATACTGTCCTAAAATTAGCAACAATAATGGGTTGGGCCGCCATGCAAAAACTTGATGATCTGTTATTATTTGCAGAGGTAGTCGAACACGCAGGGTTTTCAGCTGCGGCACGTAATTTGGGTCTACAGCGCTCTAAACTCAGTCGACATATTTCAGAACTGGAAAATAGAATTGGCGTCCGCTTATTACATCGCAATACACGAAATGTTGTTCTTACCCCTGCTGGAGAAGAAGTCTATATTCATGCAAAAGCATTAAAGCAAGCCGCACAAAATGCTTTTGCCGTTGCAACCGATCTTGCAGGTGACCCTAAAGGGACATTAAGAGTGGGTTGCTCTTCTACTTTTGCTCAAGAAGCATTGCTGCCTATTCTTGATTCGTTTTTACGTCAATATCCTAAGATCCGCCTGATCATTAACACATCAGATCACAATATTGATTTAATCAGCGCACAAGTCGATCTAGTTTTTCGAATTTCCTCCAAACTTCTCAATGATTCGAGCTTAATTATTCGTCCAGTCTGCGATTTACCGATGGTACTGGTTGCCAGTCAGAATTATATGAGGGATAAAGAAAAAATTGAGTCGCCAGAACAACTCAAACAGTTAAATTTCATTGCTTTAAGTGTGCAAATGAACCTGATCTCCCAAATATTCACCAGTCAAAATAATGACTTAAATACAGTACTACTCGAGCCTTATATCAGTTGTGGCAATATGTCGGTACTCAAATCGGCTGTGCAACAAGGCATGGGGGTTGCGGTTCTGCCCTGGTATTTATGTGCCAATGAACTAGAGTCTGGCCAATTTGTAAATGTCTTTAAAGCTGATTCTGCATGGTCACCTCAAGCGTCTTTAGTGAATGCACTTATTCCAACACGGGAAAATATTTTATTAGCCACCAAGCTCTTTTTAGATTTTTCAATTCCACGGCTACGGCATAAACTAAATCCTGCATTGAGCAACTAAATGGTTCATTTTAAAATACAACCATCCATCAATAAAATAACTTCTTTAATATCAAAATATTATTACTGTTCATATAGACACCGACACTTGCCGAACATATTATAAATAAAGTAAACAGGTGCATCGATAGGATATACATCCCGATCAAGTAAATAGAAAATTTCTCCATCATCCAATATGGTTAGAATTTTGTTTTTCCGTTTTAAGATAATGCCGTGTTTGATTATTTTCTGAATTTCTTCTGCATCAATTTTAAACTGATAAAAGCAAACAATTTGCCCTGTTTTCAAATGCTCTGGAACAATCTTTTTGTACTTTCCACAGGTCAAGCAAATCCACTTTTTCATTATCAATGCTCTGCAAAAAGCTCCCCTTATTGTATAAAAAGCAGCCAGTAAAAAATTAACAGCAAAGCATTAAAAAATTATCATTTCGTGAAAATTTAAATATTTATTCATATTAGGACAGGCTTATATTCTTCAGTATAAGTACAGATACTTAGATACCCCTCACATCTGTACTTGCTCTGGATAAAAGCTATAAATACGACACTTCAGCACCACTAGAATCGCTGTGAAATACTGAGCTTATAATCGCGACCGGTACCAGTCATATATTCACCTAAATACATTTTATAGTCTCGATTAAATAGATTATCGATTGAAAAATTTAAAGTTGGACCTTTTTCACCAATAGGTTGCCAATCCGCATAAACACCATGTAGCGAATACCCCTTGGTTTTGGGTAAAGAAAAAGAGGATGCTGCAATCGATTTATCGTTATCAGACAAGCTACGATCCTGTTTAGCCACAAAGATTCCTCGCCAGCCCATGGTTAAATGATGTTCAGGTACATTCACACCTAAGGTCGCTGTTGCCTTTTTCGGAGGTATATCTGTCATCCATGTTTTTTGTTCAAACCAGGGATTTACAGGTGAATTGTCACGTTGACCACGAATATAAGAATAGGTTAAACCTGTGAACCAAGTTGGCTGATTGTAGAAAATCTCGGCCTCATAGGCTTTGATGGTATAGTCAGTGACATTACGATAAAAGCCATGCTTATAGTTTCCATTACAATCATTAATACTGCCATTTCCGCCATTGGCATTGTTTTCCGCTTGTGCCTTACAGAAGGTTGATCTGTTTCGGAAAATTTCATCCCCCCCCCGATTATGATGATAAGTCAAACGAACTTGTAAGTGGTCTTGCTCTGCAAAAACATCATCAAAGTTCATTTCATTACCAAGGCGGATCGCCAACATTTTTTCAGGCAATAAATAACGACTGGTTGATGGTACAGAGGTTATTGCCGATTGCACATAATATTGCTCGTCAACACGGGGGGCACGCCATGTTTTACTGATATTGGCAAACCAAGTGAGATAATCGGCCTGCTTCCAAGCCAAAGCTAAACGTGGCGACCAACCCGTGTAGGTTTTGCTTGAATAATCATGCCCTGCACTTGGATCATTATAACGTGATGCTCGGTTTGGATTGCCAGTATTGGTAATATGATCATAGCGAAGCGATGGTGTAATCGTGAAACTATTGATCTGGTATTGATCTTCTACAAATGCACTCAACATTTGCTGTTTGCCTGAAGGCATATAATTTGGTTCATAATAACCAAAGTTATAGTCTGGTTTTTTAGCGTTGTTCTTATCGTAAATGAGTGAGTTCTGCTCCATCTTTTGATATTGCGCCCCAACCTTTAATTTATGTGCGCCATAGGTAGTCGCAATATCACTAATATTACTGAGTTTAAATGCGGTATTGGTATAGGTCACCCAACTTTCATTGCCCAATGTTGCCGCCGATCCAGTCACACTTGGTAATCTTTGATCATGCTGATCGGTCTTTGAATAAGATACTGTTGCCTTCAAATTTACATATGGGTTTGATTCAGGGTTTAATTCATATCCAACCGAATAGCTGCTATCGTTTTGATCACGATAGACCAAACGCCGTTTCCATGCTTCCTCATATCCATATTTTTTAATATCTGCTTCTGTTGGAACTGCATCTTGATCTCGCATTGCCGCAAAAGGTTCCCAGCCCTTATGCCCACTTTGCATTGCATTCAAACTAATTTTTTGGCTGTCTGTCGGATGAAAATTGAGTTTGGCCAAATAAGTATCCTGCTGCTGTGCAGAATACAAAAACTTGCTGCCGTCAGGGCGTTGAACATCGCCACTATCTCGATTGGTATAGTAAAACATCCCATCAACGACACCATTTTCACTCTTTCCATACACAGCACCGGTATAGGTATTTTGAGAATTATTGGAAAATCGTGAATATTTAAAGAAAGCACCGATATTTTTATCGTTGGTCAATAAATCAGTTGCATCTTTAGTTTCTAAAGTGACCTTTCCTCCAAAGCCACCATTTCCAACCTCAACATTATGTGGACCTTTATCGACTGTAATCTTCTTTAACAGTTCAGGTTCAATAAAGACAGAACCTTGACGATATTTATCAAAACTTTTGACCGAATCATCTAAGGTAATGGGAACATCCTCAACACCTCCCATCCCTAAGATATTAATGGTTTGTCCACCTGGCCGAGGTGAGCCAGCAGAACCCACACTCGGCATGTGGTCCAACAATTGTGCTACATTGTTGGCTTGATAACGATCAATCGCTTTTTGATTTAAGACACTCTGACCAAATTGAATGGTATCGTGCTTATCCGCCTGCACCACAATTGGTGTCATTTGATAAATTTGATTTTGCGCATTGGTCTTAGATAATGTTTCTTGTACAAGCGGTACTTTTGTGACGCTATCGGCCAAAACAACCTTGGTATTATCTGCATAGACAGGCATAGTCAAGGTATACATAGATAAAGCAATAGCCATTACAAGAGGCTTAATCACCTTTGTTTGAGGGAGAGATTGGGGCATAAACTTCACCAGAAGATCAAAAGCATCGGCAACCTAAATCAGGTGCTAAAATAATCGACGCTTTAACCGTATAAAAAATAATAAAAATCAAGATTCAATAAAGCGTTGCAGCATACGCCAAATCATTGTGACTACAAACCTAATTGGCTGGAGTTCAACAGTAGCAAGACACCGTCTATGGTTAATGACAATAAATCAACTACTATCAAGGAGGATTGAGGCAACATATCTCATTCAATTCAGTAAAACATCACAAATAATATTGATTATCATTTACATTTGTGCAAATGTAAATGGGTGGATAAGATTTTTAAGACATCCAAAAAATCCAAAGACACTCGAATTTGTATTGTACTGCAATTGTTTCTGTTTAAATCATTGCAGTGTAAGTTGAATATTCTCAGAATTTGATCCATGCCCCATTTATGATGATCTTGATATATAGTCAATAAGCTGTGTATTGGGACAACTATTGGCTAAATGGCTTAAGATCGTACCACCCAGACACGCATACTGAAGTAGGAACACCTCAGAATCAAGAACGATGATTTAAGATTTTTTTCTTCCTGTATTGTAAGGGACTCATCCCAGTCCATGACTTAAATGCTCGGATAAACGAAGTTTGTTCTTGGTACGCCAATAACATTGAAATGTCCAGAATGCTCAAATTGAGATCGGCAAGATAATCAAATGCTAAATCTCTACGGACTTGATTCAATCTTTCTTTAAAGGTATATCCTTGCTGCTTTAATTTCAGTTGAAATATCCGAGCTGGCAAGCCCAACTTATTTGCAACATCCTCTACACTGATATTCCCCTTACTTACAGCTTGAATTATTGTTTTCTGTATTAACTCATCAAAAAGATCAAGCTTAGGACGTTTTGACAACAATACATTTGCCTGCTTGATTAAAATATCATTTAACACAGGATCTGCATTAAGAACTTCTAAATCAAGACTGGTCATTGAAATATATATTTCAACATCTTCACTTTCAAATTCGACGGGACAGCCAAAAAAATTTTCGTAATTATAAAAAAATTTTGTTTTCTCTGTACTAAAACTTACTTTTCTTACCTCTATTCTATGCGGATGTACTAACTGATCTAAAAGAGTATAAAAAACCCCCATTAATAATTCATCTACTAAATGATTATTTTTAAGATAAGGATCAAACCCCCACCGAATGACAATAAATTGATCAGAAATAGACATGTTTGCGGGCTTTGCCTCACAAAACAGCCTTTGATATTTTATAAATACATTTAATACATCTAATATATTTTCACATGACGAGGCAATATATCCTAAAATACCGAGATGTTTAGGCTGAGTATATTTTGATATTTCCAGTCCAAGTGTTGGCTTAGACTGTTTTTGACTAATTTCCTCCAATAGTTCAATCCATTCCCCGATTGGAATCAGTTCACTTGTTTTATAATCACTCAAATATTTTGCATTTTTAAGATTATTTTTTACACAAAAATTAATCAATAAATTAAGCATCGAACTTGATATTAATTTAACCTGATTAGGATGACTCAAAACCATTGCTACCCACTCATATCATATCTAAAAGCCCACCTCAGAGAAGGAATCAAAAAACCAGTTACACAAGTATATTATTTAACCATTCTTAAAAATTAACGATAATCCAGTTTTCCATTTTTCATACTAATGCGGCAAAAAATCCATTTTTTTGTGATATTAGTCACAGATAATGCTCAGAATCTACTTTAAAATTCAATAAAAAAATTATCATTTCTATAAAAAAACTTATCATTTCAGGGAAAGTTTCAAGATTGCAAAAGTATCTTCCCGAAAGTAAGAGTTAAAAGTAAGGCTTGTTCGATAATCAGATTTTCAATCTGAATTATATAAAGTTATAATTTTTTAAATTTTCTTTTTATCATCTACATTATTTCATATTGATGAATATTGACTATTTTCAAAAAATTTTAATTATTTTTTAAAGCACTAAAATGACAATAAACCGCCTCAATTTGGTGCAAAAATTTAAAGCATCGTTAAATTCATTGAGTTTCTATTTATTTTCTTACACAATAAATTTAAAATCATTTTGATGGGAAAAAAAGCTCAACGACAAAAATTAAGAGAAAGATAGAAACAATCAAACCAAAGCTAAACAGTAGAGAAAATCCAACCAAAAAGTAATAATCACTCATTTTTTCAAAAATATAATTTAAAAAATATAAAAACAAAAAAATATAACCAATATTTGAATTCCACAAGCACATGATCAGTAAAAAAAATACATTATGATTCAGATGTTTTTTATTTACTTTAATTTCACTTGCTTTATTTATCTTCCGATAATCGGATACTGTAATTTTTTTATATACCACATCTACACCTTGGCTATATAATATAAAAATAAAATAACTGCTTTGTGTACTAAATAATTAGCATTTAATACACAAAAATTAGCATTTTTTCAAAATCACTGTTTATCCAATTTTCCAAAAAAATAATATTTTCAAAAAATTCAAATATTTATACAAAAGACAATTAAAAAAATCTTTAGCTATACGCTTCAAATCAGCCAATTTTTTGAAAATAAAATTTATAAAAAAAATTTAAATAAATATAAAATACAGTTATTTAAACTATTAAAAGAAGTTAAATTCAGAACAGAATAGGTTTATTTTTTGTAATTAGAGCGCAAAGATAAAATTAATTTATATTTATGGTTTTCGTCTACTCAAGGCTTAATCTAAAACAGACATGTACAAGCCAAATAAGCCACACAATCGCATGATTTTACTTAAAAATATATTTATCAAAACTTAACGATATTTCTTCAATATGATTATTACAGTCGTTTTTTCACTCAGTTATTCATATTTCTTCTTCAATTAACACAACCAAAATACAAAACATAAAATACACAAAGGTATGAACTGAAAAAACATAAAAACCCAGTGAAAATCTGGATTTAAAAATAAGAGCATAAATAAAATACTGATTAATATATATTTATCCAAATAAAAACCAATCAACATAGCTGTACACAAGCAAAACAATATGTGATTTAAATCACATATTAAAATAAAAAAGATAATTAACACACACTTCAAACACTTTATGCAAAATCTTCACTCACTCTTTCCAGCCAGCTTGTTGTTTTTTTTTATGTCTAATCTTTCACATGCACATCCATCTGATTTCTTAAGAGAAAAAGCAATTGCGCAAATTAAAAATGGGCAAACAACTCAAGGATTAACAGCACTTGAATCTTTATTACAGCAGTACCCAGATCAACAGAACATCTTAGCTGACTATTTATTATCAGCCTCACACATTCAAGGTCTGCCACAAACCACCCTAGCTGATTTAACCCAACGAATTCAGCCTAAGCTCTTCCCTGAATATGCTCAACTCGCAACAGTTAAACTTTTACGAGATCAGAAACAGTTTGCTTCAGCATTAGCACTATTAGATAAATTTGAACCTTATCAATCGCATAACCAAGTGCAGGTCACAATTCTTAAAGCAGCATTGTTTGCTGAAAATAAACAACCGACTGAAGCAGCAAAGCAATTGAAGAATCTTGAGACAACGCAAATGAGTGTTGAACAGTTGGCTTTAGCGGCTTATGTTTATCGACTATTAGAACAACAGACTTATGCCTTACACACCATTCAGTTGGCTTATGCCCAACAACCAAACAATGAAGCCATTCAAAATGAATATTTAAATATTCTCGTTGCACTAGGTAGTTATGAAATGGCCACTGCTTTTTCTGAAGAGCACCATCTGTCTGATCGAAACCAGAATTTTATTTGGCAGAATAGAATTGCAAGATTTTCACAAAACATAAATGAGGCAATCAAACAGCAAAAATATTTATCTGCTCGTGCAGAAAGCGATCACAAAAGTTTTGCACAACTCGATCAAGTTCTGAAAGAAGGCGAACAAATTGCACAGCAGATTCCAGCGAATCAAGCCATGTTTAATCGTTTCTATTATGACTACCTGTATGCATTGAGTTATCGTGGAAACAAACAACAGCTGTTGAGCATCTTAAGGCAAGTTCCCTTACCCTCTATTGAGCAAATGCCTGCCTATACACGCCATGCGATTGCAGATACCTATCTTGCAAATCAACAACCTGCCGAAGCTGAGATAATCTATCGCAGCTTGCTTACTGAGAAAAACTATCCCGATATCAGCCTATATACATCACTTTATTATGCATTAATCGAACAAGAAAAATATAAAGATGCAAATGCGCTGATTAACCTAATTGATGAATTGATTCCCACGTATGAATATAGCGAGGCCAAAGGCGTCGATAAAAGTGTACACCCAGATCGAAATGAATATCTGTCGTTAGTTGCATTAAATATGGCTTATCGGAATCACTTAAATTTATCAGAACAATATCTAAATAATACCGTAGCCAAAGCCCCGAACAGTGTTCAATTTTTAAATGATCTAGCCAAAATCCAGCGTTGGCGTGGTAACCCTCGCCAAGCTCAACTTACCATTGATCGTTTAAATGGTTTAGAACCTCACTCAAAATATACACGCATGAATACCATGCAAAATACCCAAGCACTTGGCGATATCCAAGCTTGGCAGCAGCAAACTCAAGCGCTGAGTGAAGACTACCCCAGCGATAGCAGTGTTATAAAAAGTCGTAAAGAATTAAATGATCGTAATCACGCCAGCATGAGCCATGAAAGTCGCTTTTCACATAGCCGCTCTGAACAAAACCAATTACTACAATCACTCAAAGGGACACGTGATCGTGAATCCAACACCACGCTATATTCACCGTGGTTAGCAGACAATTATCGTATCTTGGTTGAACATCAAGATCTTTGGGGAAAATATGCCGATGGTGATTTGCAAGAACAACGCTTTGGTTTAGGTCTGCAATGGCAAGACAAAGGTAAAAACTTGGCGCTGGTTGCCTCTCAAAATACCGAAGGTCAACGTCAAGGCTTAAGAGCAGATTGGTCACATCAACTCAATGACAATTGGCAGTATGCCTTATCCCTCAATACCCAAGCCAATATTCCATTACAAGCCATCAATCAAGGTGAAAATGGCAAAGCTTATGGCGCTTCGATTCAATGGCAGCAAAATGAATCCCGACAAGCCAATGCAGGATATAGCTACACTGATATTAGCGATGGAAATAAACGCCATGATTTTTTTGCAAACTATAATCAACGTATTTTTCAAACGGCCCACCACACTACACAAGCAGGCTTTTCTGCATTTTTAGGCAAAAATCGTTTAGATAACGTGGTCTATTTTAGTCCTAAACAAAGTTATAGTCTCGCGATCAACTTGAGCCATGACTGGTTGACTTGGCGAAATTACGAACGTCACTTCAATCAAAATTTTTCGATCAATGCAGGTATGTTTCAGCAACAAGATTACGGCTCCAAGCCGATTTTTGATGCCCAATATCGACATGAGTGGCAATTGTCGCGGATCTGGGCACTGCATTATGGCATTGGTTGGAAACGACATCCCTATGATGGCATCAATGAGAATCAAACCTATGCCCTATTAGGTTTTGGAGGGCGATTCTAATGACATTCTTCAATATGTTTAGAATACTCTCTGCATGTGCATTTCTTATCCCAGTTCAAAGTTATGCCGCAGACGAAGCAAAATTTGATGCCCATCATTTTGTTAGTTTGACCTTTCACGATGTGCGTGATGATGTTTTAAAAAATGGCGACCGAGATGTGTATGCCATTAATACCCAAAATTTAGTGCAATTTTTTGAATGGTTGAAACGTTCTGAATGGACTCCAATTAGCCTCAAACAAATTATGGCCTCTCGGGAACATGGTGTTCCATTACCGAAAAATGCAATTTTAATTAGTTTTGATGATGGTGCCTTAAGTAGCTATAGCCATGTCTATCCTTTGGTCAAGCAATATCAAATTCCTGTGGTCTTTGCTTTGGTGACCAGTTGGACAGAAGGTAATACACAAGCTGCTTATGAAGCCTATGGTCAAAATAACTTGATGAGCTGGAAACAACTGCAAGAGATTCAAAAATCAGGTTTAGTTGAATTTGCCAGCCATAGCCATGATTTGCACAAAGGCATATTGGCCAACATACAAAAAAATGAAAAGCCTGCCGCCTTAACTCGACAATACGATATAACCCAACAGCGCTATGAAACTGAGTCTGAATATAGCCAGCGGATTTATGATGATTTGGTGAAATCCAAAAAAATCTTGCAGCAAAAACTAGGAATAGATTCACTTGCAATCATTTGGCCCTATGGTGCGGTCAACCCACAAGTCACTCAAATTGCGAATCAAGCAGGCTTTCCTCTGTCTTTTAGTTTAGGGACGGAAAAATTAAATGACACCCATGATGCAACTTTTCAACGCGGTATTGTTTCAAATAATCCAACAGCTGAAAATTTACGTGAACAACTCACAGGCTTTATGGAATACGGTCAACGACAAGCGTATGAACCTATTCGGGCCGTGCAAGTTGATCTAGGCCAATTCTCACAAGATAGTACACAGTTTAATCAGCAGTTAGGCAGTTTATTAAATAATTTAAGTGCCTTAAAAACCAATACTTTAATCGTTAATGCATTAACTGATCAGAATAATACTGTCTATGCCCAAAGCTACTTTCCAACAACACGTCTAAAACTGGCCCAAGATATTTTAAGTCGCACCCACTGGCAGACGCGAACACGGGTTTTTCATCGAGTCTATGCACAGATGCCGATTTTTCCTGACTTGAAGCAAACTCATTTAGCAATCGATTTAAGCAGAGACCTGATCCAGAATAACCCCAATCTGGATGGCATTATTTTAAAAACAGATCAACAACTCGCTTGTCGTTATAGCACCGTAGTGAGCCCAACGTGTCTGGAAAAAGAAACACACATTTTAAAGTTAACACAACAGGTCAAAGCCGCGGTCACGCCTTATCTCAATCAAAGTAATCCCTTCCAATTAATATTACAGCTCTCACTCTCTGATTTAACAGATCAGGGCTTAGAGCAAATGGTTAATACCTATCTACCCTTCGTATCATTATTGAATATTGAAATTAACAGTCTAGATAATCTCAATAGCTATCAAAAATTTATACAACAGGTAGATCATTTAACTGCCTCACAAAAAGCCAGACTGATGGTGACTTTAGTTCACCACGACCAGTCTTCGCCAAAGCAGCTACAACACTTGCAGCAACACTATTTAAATTTACAAAGACATGGAATCCAAAAATTGGTTTTAAGCAATTACCGCTTCGATAATGCAAAAGCGGTGCATGAACAACTATTTACCCCTCTCAGCTTAAATGACAGTCCAATCAGTTATCGCAATCCATTTCTCCAGCAACACGTAAATGGAGAACAGCCATGACCTTAATGGAAACTCTTTTCCTATTTGCCTTTATATATCCCTTGCTGATGGCATGGACATGGATGGTAGGTGGTTTATGGTTCTACTTTAAACGCGAATATAAGCAAAACCAATTACCCGAGATTTCAGAACAAGGGTGCAGCATTATCATTCCTTGTTTTAATGAACAAGCTCAAGTTAGAGAAACCCTACGGTTTGCACTGCAAACACAATATCCAAAATTTGAAGTCATCGCCGTCAATGATGGCAGTTCTGACGATACCGCAAAAATATTGGATGAACTGGCGCTTGAACATCCCGATTTACGGGTTGTGCACTTGGCAGAAAATCAAGGAAAAGCTTTTGCCTTACGTTCAGGCATGATGGTCAGCCAATACGAATATCTGATTTGTATTGATGGAGATGCCTTGCTGCATCCCCATGCTGCGATTTGGATGATGCATCAACTTACAGCATTTAATCAGGTTGGCGCAGTAACTGGAAACCCTCGGATTTTAAATCGTTCAAGTATTTTAGGAAAACTACAAGTGGGTGAGTTTTCATCCATCATTGGTTTAATTAAACGTGCCCAACGGACTTATGGACGTATTTTTACAGTCTCAGGTGTGATTGCTGGCTTTAGAAAAACTGCACTGATGCAAGTCGGCTTATGGTCAGAAGATAAGATTACTGAAGACATTGATATCTCATGGAAACTTCAACTGGCTGAATGGGATATTCACTATGTTCCCAATGCGCTGTGCTACATCTATATGCCTGAAACCTTTAAAGGTTTATGGAAACAACGATTGCGCTGGGCTCAAGGTGGGGTTGAAGTTATTAAAACCTATTTTCCCAAACTCTTTAAGATTTCAGCACTCAAAATGTGGCCTGTTGCACTAGAAGCCATCATCAGCATGGTTTGGGCCTATGTCATTTTCATGATCATTATCCTGTTTTTCGTTGGGCTAGTCGTTCCACTATCCGCAGAATGGCAGATTAAATCACTCTTTCCACAGTGGTACGGCGTCATTTTAGCCATTACCTGTCTGATTCAATTTTTTGTGAGCTTATTCATTGACAAACGATATGACGGAAACCGTTTCTTTAGAAATTACTTTTGGGTGATTTGGTATCCCCTGTTTTTTTGGATGCTCGGTGCAGCAACAACTGTGGTTGCTGTACCAAAAGCTTTATTTACACGTAAGAAAAGAGCGAGATGGGTTAGCCCAGATCGTGGTTTTAAAGGTGAGTCAGAATGAACAAACAACATTTGAATATCATTGAGGATATTTCACAGCTAGATATTCCTGAATATATTGACCAACATCAGTATGTAAAAAACAAAGGTGCACATTATTTGCTGCAAGGGATCGGTTGGGCACTCTGGACACTGCTATTTTTACCGTTATTGGCGATATTTTTATGGCTATACCAAGGTAAGCTCATCAAAAACTATATTTTTGCAGAACAGATGAGCGTGCAGATCCACAATTTCTTTTGGCTCGCCTTGATGGTGATGATCTGTTGTGCCTCATTGTTGTTATGGGCGAGCTATAACTGGTTACGATACCGAAACACGGAAAAAATGACTGTGGTGAACGTGAGCCATTCTATTCTTGCTGAGGGATTTTTGATTCCAAAGGAGGAGCTATCCAAAATTCAACGCTCAAAAAACATTGTACTGCACTATAACCAAGAAGGTATTTTAGCTGACTATGAACTGAGATAACTATTCATGAACCAAAAATGAAAAGAGGCAAGCAATTGCCTCTTTTCATCGCTTCAATTCCAAACATACTGATTGATATCGAGCATCATTCGATTATGCCAATAATGGCCTCAGCCTGATAACTTTTCCCTTGTTCTGCCACGATTTGAATGACTCCACTTTGATGTGCAAGCACGGGGACTTCCATTTTCATGGCTTCCATAATCGCAACAATCTGCCCTTCAGTCACCTGCTGCCCCTGTGTAACTTTCCATGAACTAACCACACCATTGATCGGAGCCAGTAAATGCTCAGCGCTCAGTTCAGGTTCAATTGACTGCTGCTGTTGAATCGCACTAGCAGGATTTTGTGCAAACATACCTGCAGGTAAACCTAAACGATGTAATTTGCCATCAATTTCAATATAGCTGAGCAGCAAGGGTTGTTGATGATTAGGAATACTGCGTTTGCTTGGCTTTAACTGTTGCTTGAAGTCATTTTCGATCCAACGGGTATGGACCTTAAACTCATCGCTAAAATCAGGTTCATTGAGTACTGCGCGGTGGAAATCTAGAACCGACGCCACCCCTTCGATCTTACACTGCTTTAACGCACGTTTAGCACGGGCAATTGCAACTTCACGGGTTGGGCCCGTCACAATCAGTTTTGCCATAAGTGAGTCAAAGTGGCTGGAAACCAATGAGCCAGTGCGAACCCCTGTATCGACGCGAACCCCTTGACCAAATGGTGCTTCAAATAAGTTCAGCACACCAAATGCTGGAATAAAACCACGCGCTGGATCTTCGGCATTAATACGAAATTCAATCGCATGACCCTGTACTTTAGGTGTCTCTTTAATCGAAAGCTCATGGCCTTGCGCAACACGAATTTGTTCTACCACTAAATCCACGTTTGTGGTTTCTTCGGTCACGGGATGCTCAACTTGCAAACGGGTGTTTACTTCTAAAAATGAAAGCTTTCCATCACGACTCAATAAATATTCTACCGTTCCTGCACCAACATAATGGGCTGCCTGACAGATATTTTTTGCTGAACTTAAAATTTGTTGATAGATTTCATCGCGAATAAAGGGTGCTGGCGCTTCTTCAACTAACTTCTGGTTACGGCGTTGCAAAGAGCAATCACGCGTGCCAAGTACCACAATATTGCCATGTTGGTCAGCAATCACTTGAGCTTCGACATGGCGTGGTTGGTCTAGATATTGTTCAACAAAACATTCACCACGCCCAAAGGCAGCTTTGGCCTCACGTACTGCCGACTCATACAGCTCTTTGACTTCTTCAAGTGTCCACGCCACTTTTAAACCACGACCACCGCCACCAAATGCCGCTTTAATCGCAATCGGCAAACCAAACTGTTTAGCGAAATCCAAAGCTTCATCTGCATTATTGAGTGGGTCTTGCGTCCCCTGAACCAACGGCGCACCCACTGAAGCCGCAATTTTACGCGCTTCGATTTTATCACCCAGTTTTTCAATGGCACTTGGAGATGGCCCGACCCATTTTAAGCCTGCATCAATCACGGCTTGGGCAAATTCAGCACGTTCAGATAAAAAACCATACCCTGGGTGCACCATGGTTGCTTGGGATTTCTTTGCAATCTCGATAATGGCAGCAATATTTAAGTAGGTCTCACTGGCAGTCGCACCAGCCAAACCCCAAGCCTCATCGGCAAGCTCGACATGCATGCTGCCCATATCATCATCTGCATATAACGCGACCGATGCAATGCCCATGTCACGGCAAGCATGAATAATACGAACGGCAATTTCACCACGATTGGCAATCAATAATTTTTCAGTCTTCATCATTTATTCTCAAAATCTGTAAATTCGGTAATTTTTTTAAATTTGATCCGGCAACCTGCTGGAATCTGTGCCACCAAATCCCAATGATGTTTTGCAACAGCGGCAATGACAGGATATCCCCCCGTTAAAGGGTGATCATTCATAAACAAAACGGGTTGACCACTCGGTGGAATCTGTAAAGCCCCAATACACGTGCCTTCACTTTCCAACTCATGGGTAATTTTGCGAGTTAGAGACTGCTCACCTGACAATCTGAGCCCAATGCGATTACTTTCATTAGTCACCAACCATTCTTGCTGACAGAGCAGTTCAATACTGTCTTGTTCAAACCAGTCGGTACGTGGACCCATCACAATGTCGAGCTCAACCACTTCACCAACTTTGGGCAAATCATTCTTACCCACTTCATTGACACTAATGTTGGCCGCCTTCACTTGCCCTTGATAAATGGTATCTCCAAGCTTTAAAGGTTCTGGCCCTAACACCGCCAAACTATCAAATGAAGCACTATTTAAAACGGGCTTAACCTTGATGCCACCTCGAACAGCAAGATAATTTCTCAACCCCTTTGTAGGCGGCAGAATATGAAACTCATCGCCTTCATCCAGGTCAATCGGCTGATCACTTGCAAACTCTGCGTTTTGACCATCTGCAAATTTCACACGGATATTTGAGATGGCGCCTGTAACTGCAATCACAGCACCATGCTGCAGTTTGGCCTTTAAGCCACCATTTAAAACCTCAATCACAGGCGTATCAGTTGGATTCCCTACAATACGGTTGGCACTATGCATCGCCGATAAGTCCATTGCACCCGCCATTCCAACGCCAATCTTGGTCTGGTTAAAACGCCCTTCATCTTGAATCAACATCTGTAGGCTGGGCGCAGTAATACTAAACAGTGGCACCGATTGTTTCAGTTCAACCGTACGCGTGATCTGTTGAGGTACACTCACAGTTATCGGATGATGTGTGACATCTTCAAAATTTACCGTCATACCGGGTAACAGCAACGCAGGATTTTTACGCGCTAAATCCCACATTTTTTCGTCTGTAGTTCCAATCAATTGCCAGCCACCTGGACTGTCTTTTGGATAAATACCAGAGTATCTACCAGCCAATCCTAACGAGCCTGAAGGTATTTTTTTACGCGGAACCGTTAAACGTGGAATGTCAGTAAATGGTCGGTCGGGACTGCTCATATAAGCAAAGCCTGGCGCAAAACCAATAAAAGCCACATTCCAGATGCTTTGGTGATGTTTTCGAATCACCTCTGCTACAGACAACCCTTGCAACTCAGCCACCTGTGCAAGGTCTTCACCATCGTAACGAATCGGCACAATCACTTCTTGGTTGCTACGCTCAAATCCTGAATCAATTTTGAGGCTCTGAATGAAAGCAACCAGCGTTTTAAAGTTGGTTTCGATCTCGTTAAAAAAAACCAAAATTGTTTTTGCAGCGGGGACTAAGTCTTTAATTCCATTCAATGACGTGTTTTGCAATTTATTGTACAACGCCAAAGTTTCTTCGAGACTCGCAAGCTCAATCAGAAAACAATCGGCGTTTACCGATAAAAAACGCATTTGCTTATCCTTTTAATTGTTCATTCGCCCAATTAGCCCATCCAAGCACGGTCAGGAATGTCAGTAATCAACATATGGCCAGGCGCATGGCTAATTGCAAAAGGAATTTTAGAGTTCATGACTGCCGCTTGTGGAGTGACACCACAGGCCCAAAACACGGGGATCTCACCTGCTTCGATACGAGACGCCTCACCAAAATCAGGCTGATTTAGATCCCGAATGCCCAAGCTTTCAGGATGTCCAATATGTACAGGTGCGCCATGTACACTTGGCATACGCGCTGTAATTTTTACTGCTTCACTAATTTGGTGTGATGGAATAGGTCGCATAGAAACCACCATGTTTCCTGAAATACGCCCTGCTGGCTGGCACTGAATATTACTCAGATACATTGGCACATTGGTCTTATCCTGAATATGACGAACTTCAATCCCCGCTTCTTGCAAAGCTGTTTCAAAAGAGAAACTACAACCGATCAAAAATGTGACCAAATCAGGATGAGCATGGTAAATCTCGCTGGCATCAGTCACTTCATCCACCATTTTGCCGTCTTTCCAAATGCGATAGCGCGGGAAATCGGTTCGAATGTCTGAGTCTGCGGCAAGTTTGCTTGTATAGATGCCTTCTTCAAGTACATCGAGTACAGGACAACTTTGTGGATTGCGGTGTGCATAGAGTAAAAAGTCATAGGCCCAATCTTTAGGCACAGAAATCATATTCACCTGTGTCATGCCCGCAGCCATGCCTGCTGTCGGCTGATCAAAGCCAGCACGTATTTTTAAGCGTGCACCTAAAGCGGCTTCAAGCTGAGCTGGGTCGACTTTAATATCCTTATACATGGTGCTCATCCTTATACTTTATTTACAAATGGGCGGATTTCAATCTGATTTTTTAGCAGTTCGGCTTTAATCGCAGTTGACATTTCTAGCGCACCGTCGGTATCACCATGCAAACAAATCGTATCGGCCTGAATGGGGGTAAATACACCGTCAATTGATTCAACCCCCCCCTGTTTAAGCATAGACACCACACGGCTCGCAACAAAGGCAGAGTCATGTAAAACCGCGCCTTCTAGACGACGAGATACCAATGAGCCATCGCTATTATAAGCACGATCTGCAAATGCTTCTGACACCACGTTTAAACCCGCAGCACGTGCCTGCTCGACCAAGCTTGACCCCGCCAAAGCCACTAAAACTAGGTCAGGGTTGTACATCTTAATCGCATCAATCACTGCGGCTGCCTGAGCTTGATCATGGGCAATGGTGTTGTAGAGCGCGCCATGTGGTTTTACATATTGCACTTTTGAACCTGCCACTTTCGCCAAACCGTCCAATGCTGAAATTTGATACAGCACATCAGCAATCAGTTCGTCACGTGACACATCCATATTACGGCGACCAAAACCAACCAGATCTGGATAAGACACATGTGCCCCAATCGTGACGCCCAATTCAACGGCTTTCTGAACCGTTTTTAAAATCCCCAAAGGATCGCCTGCATGAAAACCGCATGCGATATTGGCACTGGTCACCACAGGTAAAATCTGGTCATCATTGCCCATTTTCCATGAGCCAAAGCTTTCGCCCAAATCACTGTTTAAATCTACAAACATGGCATCATTCCTTTTTCGCTATACGATTATCTGGCTTAAAGTTTGGTCAAATAGTTAAACACAGTCGTAAATGACATATAGCCCATCCACCACGTCAATACACAGGTGAGTGCACCTAAAACAATTAACCATTTTGGATAATTATAATTACCCATCAAGTCTCTACGGCAAGCCGCAACATACACAAAAATTGTAAGACCAATTGGCAACACTAAACCATTAAAGCCACCGACAAAGATCAATAGACCTGCTGGCGTTGCCCCTAATACCACATAGAGTAATAAGGCTAAGGCAATAAAAGTGATGGTGGTATAGTTGCTTTGTTTTGGGGTTAAATTCTTTTTAAATGCACTAAAGAATGAAACCGAGGTATAGGCTGCACCAATGGTGCTACTAATACCAGCTGCCCAAAAGATCAGGCCAAATAATTTATAACCCAATGTGCCCGCAGCATACTGGAATGCTTGTGCCGCTGGATTGGCATTATGACTAGCGAGATCTATCGTTGCACCGCTCACCACCACCCCCAAGAAGGCTAAAAATAAGACATAGCGCATGATGCCAACCACTACAATGCCCTTGGTCGCTGCTTTGGCTACTTCATCAATATTTTCAGGGCCAACAGCGCCTTTATCCAGTAAACGGTGTGCGCCTGCATAGCAAATATAGCCACCCACCGTGCCACCGACAATGGTGGTAATAATGGCAAAATCAATTTGGTCTGGTGCAAAGGTTTGTTGTACCGCTTGTCCAACAGGTGGCATTACAATCACAGCCACAATGATGATCAGGATGATTTTCAGCAATCCCAATACGATCATGCTTTTATCCATCGCAAGCGTGGCTTTTCTTGAAGCGAAAATCAAAATCGCCAATGCACCACTGAGAATACCGCCCCATTTGGTGTCCAAACCAAATAATGCATTTAGACCTAATGCAGCACCTGCAATATTTCCAATGCTAAAGAAGAAACCGCCTAGAATCACCAGAAATGCAAGTAAATAGCCACTGCCCGGTAAAGCCTTATTGGCAATATCGGATGCACGCATTTGTGTGAGAGTCACGACACGCCAAATATTTTGCTGCACCACATAATCAATCAAAATGGAAACTAAAATGGCAAAACCAAATGCGGCGCCTAACTTCACCGTAAACACAGCGGTTTGGGTTAAAAATCCAGGCCCCATTGCCGAAGTTGCCATCATAAAAATTGAGGCGACGATGGCCCATTGGCGATCCGACAAAAAAGAAGACTTCAATAAAGACATTAATGCGTTCCTCGTCCATTTGAGCTTAATAACGCGATTTTTAACTTGATCTAAGAGCATCATTTTGTTTATAAACGATCTTCTTTAATCCTTTTTAAATCACAAAGATTCCCTGTTCTCCCACTAAGCGATGGGTAATCAAATCTTCTCGTTCAAATAAAAACATATGCAAGCCAACTGAACAATACGACTTTCTACAGCACAAAATAAAATCAAATATATGAATTTATTAAATTTTTATTATTAAGAGTTTTCAATATAAATTTTACTTATCACCTTCCATAAGCTGCTTTTATGACTTATCCAAAAAATGACCTTATTCTAAAGCCGAGAAATACACTGAAAAGTAAGTGAATAAGCCTCTATTTTTTGATTCGTTGATTCAGTCTTTGCATCGCACTTTCAGAGACCATCACGGCGACATCGGTTAATTTCTCTTTCAATGCAGCATCATTACCTTGAATATAAATCGAGGTAAAGTGAAAGGTCTTTAACTGAATTGGGGTGTTTAATATTTCTAATCGACCATCGGTAATTTCTTTTAAAGCGGTTAAAGTCGGCACCACAGCGATCCCTAAGCCTTGCTCAGCAAGTCGTAACAAAGTCGCCAAAGAATAACTGGTAATCGAAAGTGGCTCATCAAGCCCCTGTTCTTTCATTTTGGCCTTGAGCTCTTTATAGGGGTAGGTAATTTTGGGATAGGTTAAGATCGTATGCGACATTAAGCTTTTAAATGACATTTGCCCGACCCCTCCTTTAAATGACGGTGACGCCAAGAAACTCAGTTCAAAATCACAAAGTGCCTGTTCGATACACTCAAAAGCCAATGTTGGCCCGAGTAAAAAGGCCATGTCCAGATCACCTGTGCGTACACCTTCTTGTAAATTCGGGGTCAGATCGACCACAATTTCGACTGAAACTTTAGGGAATTCTTGCTGAACTTTTTCGATATATTCGACCAACCATGTATAAACAATGGTTTCTGAAACCCCCAGCCGTATTGTACCGGTCAAATGCTGATTTTCCGTTAATTCCGCAATGAGTTCAGTTTCTAAACGCATCAACTTTTCAGCATATTTAAATAAGGTCATGCCCTTATGCGTCGGTTTAAGCTGGCGAAAACTTCGATCTAAAACTTTAAATCCAAGGTCATTTTCAATCGCTGTGATTTTCTGTGATACCGCAGGCTGGGTGGTTTGTAATTTTGTCGCTGCCTTATTAAAACTATTGAGGGTCACCACCCAGTAGAATGCTTCGAGATTCTTCAAATTCACGTTTAATCCTAAGCTCGCTATCCTTTTCTCGCTGTATAGTATGAGAGTGATCCGCCAGATTAAGCTAGCTGTTTATTGATTTTTCTTGAAGCAGGTTTTGTGATTGGTTTATTTCACCTTTACAAAGATGATGTCCAAATCCTGTTTAGGAACAAAGTTGCGCTTGCTCATCTGAAATTGGGTTGGGCTGATTTTTTCAACTTTGCCATTCCAACAAAATGAAACCAATTCATTCTTATCACGCTCAATCGTTAATTTAAAATTTTCAATCGGTTTAGCCCAATTTGCACCTGTGGTCAAAATGTAGCTCAAAGCATTAAACGGTGAATTTTCTGCTTTGGCTTTTTTTAAGCCCTGCTTAAATTGTGCATCCATACAAAAGTTTTGATTATATTCATCTGGATATAGGGCAACAGAACCACCCACCAGAGGTTGATATTGATGCTGAATTTTGGTCAAGGCATTGGCTTTAAAGGTTTGCTTCCAGCTATAAATCACTTGAGATGACCATGGAATTTCGTCATCTTGTTTAAAATTCGCTAATATTTTCTGCATGTGTGGCTGCTTACATTGCTTTAATTTATCAACAAAATAGCGATCGTCATCATTGTTACGCATCCAAGGATTAAGCATGTCGGTTTGGCTAAAACCACATTGTTTAAATAGATCTGTTGCATCAATCAACGGCGACTTTTCATCCTTTTGGATAAAAGTACGCACATGCATTTCTGGCTGAATATTTTGACCATCAACAATAATTTTAAAGCTTTTTAGCAATGCTTCGGTATGGGCAAAATCCGCTTCAAAGAAGTTATCGATACGCGGTAAGGGAAACAAAACAGTTTCTGTCACATCTTTATTGCTTAAGTTTTTATAAAGATAATTTACTTTAATCAGTTTCTTGCTAATAAATAAGTCTTCACTTTGCATCGCAATATGCGCATTTTTAAGATAGGCCACTCCGCCCGTCCCCACATAGCCCGTTGAATCATTGGCGAGGCTATAGGTCGGTATTTGCAGCAAAATAGAACATGCCAAGATGATTTTTTTCATTTTTAAGTGTCCAATTTAAGACTGTAATGATGAGGACCTGTCAGTGATCAATCATAGCGGCTTAAAGCCTCAGATATTCACTTTTTTTCTGATTCTACCCTATTGAGGATCAATCATTGTTCTGAACGAGCTGACATCACTAGAAAAGCTTGCAGTCGATTGATCTAAAAAAAGAGCAGCCTGTTGCTCACAAACTGCTCCTCGGTCTTAGATTTTTTACATACAAGTTCAAAGTTTTATCTAATCCTGAACCTGACATTGAACATGATGGTTTATTTCAACCGAATCATGACTGTTTTAATTCGATTGCTTTCCATCTCCACCACTTCAAATTGTAGGTCTTGATAGTCCAGCATTGAACCAACATCTACCATGCCATTGCACTTATCTAAAATAAGTCCTGACACCGTAATATAACCAGTCTCTTCATCGACGAGATCAACACCGAGCTGTAATTCAAGTTGATACAAATCCAAGGTGCCTGAGGCTTTCCATGTACTTTCATCGACTTTGATCAATTCAAGCTGCTCATCGGCATCGGGAAACTCACCCGCAATTGCTTCAAACACATCTAAAGGTGAAATTAATCCTTGCACATTTCCAAACTCATCATTAACGAGTACCAATGAGCCTTTAGAAGTACGCAATGTGTTAATCACATCAATCACTTTCATTTTTTCAAAAATAAAAATCGGGCGTTGTGCTTTGATTAGCAATTTTAATTGTGCTTCGTCATCCAATACATCCAAGATTTCCTTGGCACGAACCACACTCAATACTTTATCCAAACTGCCACGACAGACAGGAAATAAGCTATGCGGCACAGATAAAATCTGTTCACGTATTTTTTCTGGCGTTTCGTTGATGTTAATCCAAGAAATTTGACTACGAGGCGTCATAATTGAGGCCACAGATCGTTCTGCCAGCGTTAATACGCCCCCGATCATATAACGTTCTTGGTCATCAAATGTTTCTTGTGCTTCCAAATGTTGCAGCGGATTTGTTGCAGTGGTTTCTGCCTTGCCACCCATGAGCTTCAAAATCGTATCTGCGGTTCGATTACGTAACGGAATCTTCGACTCATGCTTAGATCTGTTGCGTTGGGTAAACTGATTAAATGCCTCGATCACAATCGCGACACCAATACCCGAATAGATATAACCTTTCGGAATATGGAAACCAAAACCTTCGGCAATTAAACTAATACCGATTAACAGTAAGAAGCTGAGACAGAGAATAATAACGGTTGGGTGTCGATTAACGAATTCAGTTAATGGTTTAGAAGCAAGCAACATCACCAGCATGGCGACAACCATCGCGACCATCATGACGTAGATATTGTCTACCATACCGATGGCGGTAATAACCGAATCTAAAGAGAATACAGCATCCAGTACCACAATCTGGGCGACGACCGCAGTAAAGCTTGCATATACCACATTGGTGGTAATTTTGACTTCCGCTTTGCCTTCCATCCGTTCATGTAATTCACTGACCGCTTTATAAAGTAAGAATAGGCCACCGAATAAAAGAATCAGATCTCGACCCGAAAAAGACCAGTCGAAAATAAAAATGAGCGGTTTGGTTAAGGTGACTAACCACGAAATGGCGAACAGCAAGCCCAAGCGCATGATCAATGCGAGGGATAAACCAATGACTCTGGCTTTATCACGCTGGGAAGGAGGAAGTTTATCTGCCAAAATAGCAATAAAGACGAGATTATCAATCCCTAAAACAATCTCTAGAACGATCAGAGTAAGCAAACCTACCCAAATCCCTGGATCTAATAAAAATTCCATTATTTACTCCTTAAACAAAAACAAGGAGTCATGAAACTGTAGTTTAAATTTGTACCCGGCGAGGGATCCATCTATGTTGACCTTTTTTACAATAGTTGCTCCGATTATGCCTAATCTTTAAAAAATTTGGTTTAATTTTTTAAGATTCAGATACAGGTGAAACAAAACCAAACAAAGCAATTAAATATCAATATGATATCTATATTTAAAGTTTATAATTTAATTGGATTCTCAATAATTTGTTACATATTTTAAGCGATTAGATTCACAATAAAACCCAGAAAACCAAACAACTAAGGACATTATTTTTCAGATTAAAAAAAGACCTGAGCAAACAATCTTCGTTCTTTTTGCTTAGCAACTTGAATGCTATAGCGACACTTGACCGATTTCTCAAGTTGATCGAGTCATATTCTTTTGCTGTTTATTTCTTCACACGTCACGGATTCCTTTTTGTGAATCTTTCTCAATTTGTTAAGATGAGCTAATGAGGAAGTCATTCAATTTCTCATACACTGTTGACTCAATTTTGACAGAAAAGAAGTCCTTAGAAAGGTATACTTTGCTTGGCAATTAAGTCGAATTTTACAGTGGCTGTTAGAATTGGCGAGACAGCCAAACTTTTAAATTAAACTTATTTATTATTTAAATTTAAGGATTTAATATACATGAATAGCGCTGAAATCATGGCTGATCTTTCATCTCATACGCCGATGATGCAGCAATATCTCAAAGTCAAAACGGACTATCAGCATGCATTGCTGTTCTACCGTATGGGTGACTTTTATGAGCTATTCTTCGAAGATGCACATTTAGCGGCTAAACTTTTAGGTATTACTCTGACGCATCGTGGTAAGGCCAGCGGTCAACCGATTCCTATGGCGGGTGTGCCTTATCATGCCGCAGAAGGCTATCTTGCTCGTTTAGTCAAAGCTGGTCGCACAGTTGCGATTTGCGAACAAGTCGGAGAAGTCACAGGCAAAGGGCCTGTTGAACGTAAAGTGGTTCGGATCTTAACCCCTGGTACATTAACTGATGATGCTTTACTGGGGAGCTATCAATCCTCAAATTTGGTCGCACTCTGCATCCAACAAAATCAAATTGGTTTTGCCTTACTCGACTTAAGTGCAGGTATTTTTAAAGTTCAACAACAAGACTATAAACCTGAACAACTGCCAATCGAGCTGGCTCGCTTAATGCCCAGTGAAATTTTGATTGATGAAGATCTTATTGATCAAAATATTATTGAGCAGATTAAGAAAAATCTAGACTGCCCTATTACTAAACGTCCCAATGTTGACTTTAATTTAAATAATGCACAAAAAACCCTATGCGATCAGTTTAGTGTTTCAACCTTATCAGGATTTGGTTTAGACCCATTACCACTGGCAAAAGCCGCTGCTGCTGCGTTGATTCACTATGCCAAAGAAACACAGAAAACTGCCTTACCACATATCCGCTCCATTCAAATTGAGCAAAGCACTGACTTTATTGCACTGGATCCTATTACTCGTCGCAATTTAGAAATTATTGAGCCACTATTTGATCATGGCACATCATTATTCCAATTAATTAATGACTGTCAAACTGCAATGGGTGGACGCTTACTGAGCCGTACCCTGATGCAGCCAATTCGGGACACCGCGATTTTAGATGCGCGTCTCGATGCAACTGAGCAATTGTTAAAAGGCTATCATGAGTCGCCACTTCGTTTAGTTTTAAAAGAAATTGGCGATATTGAACGTGTACTCAGTCGAGTTGCGTTAGGCAGCGCACGTCCGCGTGACTTAGTGCAATTGCGTCAAGCTTGCGCACAAATTCCTTTCCTTCGCCATGCCTTAGATCCTGTTTTAAAAACACAGCAATCTAAGTTATTAACTCAATTAGATGAAGAGCTTGGCGACTTCAAGAGCCTACATCAACATCTGATGGCTGCAATTGTTGAAAGTCCACCTGTATTACTTCGTGATGGCAATGTAATTGCAGAAGGTTATGATGATGAGTTGGATGAACTGCGTAAAATTCGTGATCATGCTGGACAATTCCTAATTGATTTAGAGATCAAAGAACGTGAACGTACAGGTATTAATACACTGAAAATCGGCTATAACCGTGTCAGTGGTTATTATATCGAGTTAACCCGTGCCCAAGCAGAACAAGCACCTGCCGATTATATTCGTCGTCAAACCCTCAAAAATGCCGAGCGCTATATCACACCAGAACTGAAAGGCTTTGAAGATAAAGTCCTGTCCAGCGAATCTCGTGCCCTCGCCCGTGAAAAACTCTTGTTTGAATCATTACTGGATGAGTTACGTCAGAACATTGCACATTTGCAGATGATGAGTGCTGCGATTGCATCGATTGATGTATTGGCAAATTTTGCCCATCAAGCACGCCTCAACAATTGGGCAAGACCAGAATACACACCTGAAACCAGTATCAAAATTCAGGCTGGTCGCCACCCAGTGGTTGAAGCCTTAAATAAAGCCCCTTTCACACCGAATGATACCTTTTTAGATTCGCAACATCGTATGGCAATCATTACTGGCCCAAACATGGGGGGTAAATCGACCTTTATGCGTCAGACGGCTTTAATCAGTCTATTGGCCTATTGCGGTAGTTTCGTACCAGCCAAAGCTGCAAAATTAGGCTCGATTGACCGTATCTTTACTCGTATTGGTTCTGCTGATGATTTATCGACAGGTAAATCTACCTTCATGGTAGAAATGACTGAAACCTCTCAGATTTTGCACCATGCCACCAGTCAGTCTCTCGTACTGATGGATGAAGTGGGGCGCGGTACCAGTACCTATGACGGTCTTTCATTGGCTTGGGCCTGTGTGGTTGATTTAACCAAACGGGTGAAATGCCTCTGTCTATTCGCAACACATTACTTTGAGTTGACTGAATTGGGTGGCGAAGCTGGCATTGATAACTATCATGTTACCGCACAAGAACTAAATGGCAATTTGATTTTGCTGCATAAAGTTCAACATGGTCCAGCCAGCCAAAGTCATGGTCTACAGGTTGCCAAATTGGCGGGGATCCCTGCCAATGTCATTAAAGAAGCACAGAAGCGTTTAAAGATTCTGGAAAAACAACAGCATCAACATTTGCAAAGTAGTGTACAAAATGACTTATTCAGCGCTGTTGAGCATGAGATCGAAACTCAAGTGGTCGAGAGAATTATTGAAGTTGAAACCCAATCTCCTGCACTAACCTTATTACAGCAGATTGATGTCGATGATCTAACACCGCGTCAGGCATTGGAACAGCTCTATTCACTCAAAGCAGCTTTGAAATCATGAGATAGCAGGCTCAAATCAGTTAAATCTGTTTGAGCCATCTTCATCTATTCCTCTACCAATGAGATGATGTTGACTCACCTTCTGATTCAATATAAAAGTTAAGGACAAAACCATTAATATTCAGTTTAAAATCCTACAATTTTCAGAAATTGATCTAATCTGGCAACAGATTAGTCGGCGTGAACTGATCACTCAAATGTATGTCCAACAGGGTTTAGATTTGAAACTCATTGATTGTTTTTATGATGTGCAAAATTGGGATACCTATCATTTGGAAAATGACCCAGCTTTGCTCAAACAGTTGCATCAACAAGGGGCGCTATGCGTAGGTGGATTTGATTCAGACAATCAGCTGATTGCGATACAGGTCGTTTCCAATCAGTATATTGCTGACTATCCTGATGCCAAGTTACTGCAATATTTTTATGTGGATGCTGATCATCAAGGTTTAGGGATTGGCACTCAGTTGATGTTATCAGCTCTTAACTCAGCACGACAACTGAATGCCAAACAACTCTATATTTCTGCCACCCCGAGTCAGCGCACAGTGGATTTTTACCTGAAACAAGGTGCTCAACTGATCGCACAACCTGATCAACAGCTGTTTGAACGAGAACCAGAAGACATTCACTTGCTCTATACACTTTAACTTTTTATACAACTCAGTAGAAATAAAAAACTAAAGCTGATTCAGCCTTGTTAATTAGCTGTTTTAATTGAGAATAAAAATAAGATTCAGTTGCAATGAATGAGCGAATTAAGCAGGCTATGACTTTATTTTTAGTCAAAAAAACCAAAAATGATTGCAATATTTTCTTTATTATCAATATATTAATCTATTTTTCATATGTATAAATAAACAATATCAATAAAAGCAATTGTTTGTTTACCCCTTTTTTGCCTACAATACCTCATTCCAAACAAAAAACCGTATTTTTAGGTAGCTGTCGCCATGACCTTTGTTGTCACTGAAAATTGTATTAAATGTAAATATCAAGATTGTGTTGAAGTTTGCCCTGTAGACTGTTTCTACGAAGGTCCGAACTTCCTCGTTATCAATCCAGATGAATGTATCGACTGTGCACTTTGTGAACCAGAATGCCCAGCAAATGCAATTTTCTCTGAAGATGAATTACCAGAAGGTCAAGAAGTCTTTATCGAACTCAATGCTGAATTATCAGAAAAATGGGCAGGTAATAACATCACACAAATTGGTGAACAACCAGCAGACCGTGAAGAATGGAATGGTAAGCCAGACAAGCTACAATATTTAGAAAAATAATTCAAAAGACCAGTTTACTGGTCTTTTTTATACCTGAACCACACATTTCTTTGCAATTACGTCATTATTCATGCGCTATTTTGCATTAAAATAGTACGCCTACAGATTTTGAACTGCCTTTTTATGATGCGAAATAAATTACAGGGTCTATTATCATTATTTATCATCCCTGTGATGATGGCGGGCTGTACCAGCTCAACGACAAAAGTAAATCAGCAGCAAGGTAAAAGAATTTACATTCCCCAAGAACAAGTCACGATTACCCGCCCGATCCCAAACAAAGTTGAACCTGCATCTTATCGCCAATGGTTGAATCAAGGTGAAAATTATGCCCGTGTTCGGGAATATGAACAATTTCTGACACGTAATAATGTGGCGCATATTATTCCAAGCTTTGAGTTACTTCGTACTGCTCGCGACTGGCAAAAATGTGGTCGTACCGAATATATGGTGCCTAACCGTGAATTATGGAACAATTCCCTTTCGACCTTACGGGTCTTTAAGTATTTAATCGCAGCCAAAATCCTGACCGATTTTGAAGTGACTTCTGTCTATCGTGATTTGCCACTCAACCAATGTGCGGGTGGTGCGGGTTCTTCCAAACATTTATTCAACTCAGCCATCGATTTCCGTATTGGGCCTGAATATCCTCAACCTCAAGATTATGCCTATATTGAGCAAACCAAGTTTAAATTATGTCAGTTCTGGGCACAGCATGGCCAAAGCCTAGACTTGGGAATTGGCTTATATAGTTCTGGTCAGATTCATATTGATACCCAAGGCTATCGTACTTGGGGCCCTGATCTTACCCGCAACAGCTCAATGTGTAATTTCTAAAAATAGATCACATTCTTAACAAGAGATCAAAATGATCTCTTTTTTGCTTTAATCCTATAGATTCAATCAGCAATAAAATTGCACTCTCAGCATAAACGTTTAAAATGCAGAGCTAACAAATTGGTAGGTAAACTTGATTATGCAACAGATGTGGACCGAGATTGATGACTATATCAATTCACATTTAATTCCCACAGATCCAAGACTTCAACATGCATTAGACAATACTGATACTCAGGGTTTTTCTAATCATTTGGCTGTTGCGCCTAATCAAGGCATGTTTTTGCAAATGTTGATTCAAATGAACCAATGCAAACGTGTATTGGAACTCGGTACGTTTGGAGCATACAGTACTATTTGGCTTGCTAAAGCCCTACCTGATGATGGTTATCTGCTGACGGTTGAAGGACGTGATACTCACGTGCTCATTGCCCAAGAAAATATTGATTATGCCAATATGCCCACCCATATTGAGCTCAAAAAAGGTCGTGGTGCAGATATTATGAACCAGCTCATTGCAGATGGCAGTGAACCCTTTGATCTGATTTTTATTGATGCAGATAAACAAAGTTACCGTGAATATTTTGAACTCAGTCTCAAACTGTCGCATTCAGGCACCATTATCGTTTTGGATAATGTGATCCGTGCAGGCGCAATTTTAGACGAGAATAACAAGAAACCTAGTATTGAAGGAATTCGTGAAGCTTTCACTGCATTGAAAGATCATCCTCAGTTGCTTTCTTGCACAGCTTTGCAAACCGTTGGCTCAAAAGGCCATGATGGTTTTGCCATTGCCATTGTAAAATAAAGGTTAAAAAACAACCTATTTAATTTAGTTGTGTAATATCAATAAATTATATTTATCTGCTATGCTTTTCCATACAGTTATCCACAGGAATTGCGGATAACTATATGGAACAAAATGAATCACTTAGCAACTAATAGAGGAACATTGGCATTACGAAAAATGGTTGTTGTGATACTGCCTAAGAAAAATTGATGAATTTTACTGTGGCTGAATGCACCGAGTACAATTAGTTGAATATCATGTTCTCTTTGATATTCAAGAATATTTTGTGCGACATCACCATAACGATATACAGAAACCACCTCTAAACCCGCATCCGTTAAATACTTTTCAGGTTCCGCCAACATTTCTGGATGATCACCCACATAAAGCAAATGACATTGTAGTTTTTTCAACAGATCACTTTGTGCAATGCGTTGCAGCATCTTCTGGCAAGTTGGTGAATATTCATAAGCAAAGATGAAACGTTTCGGTGGCTGAAAATGTTCGCCGACTGTGATGACGGTACAATTCGCCCCACGGATAAAGTTTTCGACATTACTGCCAATGGCTTTATTCTTCTCGGCGGCGCGCTCACCAACCCGCCCCATGATCACGACATCATTTTCATTGAGGATATTAAAACTTTGTTCAAGAAAATCGCCTTTTTCCTGAATTTTAGTACTGGTTAAACCATATTGCTTTTCGATCAACTCAGAAATGTGATTCAGCAAATTATTACTATAATCGAGTGCTAGCTCGCTTTGCTTTTGTTCCAACTCCGCGAGTTCTTTAAGTAGCATGGCATTACTTTCAAAGCCAATCACGCCACTGATTTCACCTAAATGATAACTAGCTGGGTAATAGTCCAAGATTTGCAACAATACCAACTCTCTTTGCGTTTGTTTCGCAACCCATACTGCCGCTTCTGCAACAGCATCTATGCAGGGTGAAGAATCAATACATGCAATTACACGGTTCATTTTCGCCTCTCTCTAGGTATATACCTTAGGTCTTCTACTTATTTTTAACTTAACATAGATAAAAGCATGGTGGGTTAAATTTATGTATCGAATCTCATACGCTTTTTATTCGCTTCGATAACGAATAAGTTTGGCAGGGTTGCCTGCAACTACCGCATAATCCTCAATATCTTTAGTCACCATACTGTTCATTCCCACCACCGCATGATCGCCAATTTTAATTCCATCTTTAATCCCGACATGCGCTCCTAGCCACACATCTCGACCAATCTCAATACCTTTGGAAGTCACGGGCTGTTGATAAATAGGGCGATCCAAATCCATCCCATGATCAAATGCATAGAGATGACTATAGGCCGCAATTCGAACTTGATCATGCAACTTAATTCCGGTACGACCACCATCTAAAATACAATGGTGGTTAATGGCCACTTCATTGCCAATTTCTAAAGGACCATGCAAAGTACAATCAGCCGCAATAAAAGTATTATCGCCAATACTAATCTTTCGACCACGTTCAGCAAAAATATGGGCTAATGGTGAAATAAAACAATTCTGACCAATTTCAACGGTTTCCATCTCCATCAAATAGGCTTGATACTCTGCCTGCCATGCCTCAGCCCATTCACGGTGTTTGGGTTTCAGTGTCCAATACAGCCAAGGCATATAATTCAGACGCTGTTTATGCTGCTCTCGGTATTTCAATAAAGGATCATTCATCGTCTTGTTGTTCCTCGAGCAACACCACTTGCTCACGTCCTGAGAGGCATCGCCTCGCAAGAGAGGACAAATACATTTCAATCATCACATACATGTAATTTCTCACGTCCTCTACTCACATCCTGAAGTTTAAGTCTTAAAGGTTCAATTTGATGCACTTGAACACGTGCCTCAATGACCACCCCTGTTTCGGTATATTGTTCTTGATATTCGATCAGCTGCTGCATCAGCTCATATTGAATAATCGCCCATTCATTAAATAAACAAGCAAAGCGAATTTCCTTCTTTTCAATCAATTCAATTTTTTCAGCCAAGAGCAAACATTGACCTGCACAGCCACCATAAGCACGAACCAATCCACCTGTGCCTAACTTAATCCCACCATACCAACGATTTACCAATACAATGACATTGGTCAACTCATTGCCTTCAATCGTCGCAAGTATAGGGCGCCCTGCTGTGCCAGAGGGTTCACCATCATCATTAAATCGAACCTGATGTCCAATTTTCCACGCCCAACATTGATGCGTCGTCGACAGATCTTTATGCGTTTCTAAAAAGTTTTTAACTTGCTGTTCATTTTCAACAACAGCTGCAATCGCCTGAAAACGACTTTTTTTAATTTCTTCTTCAAAAGTAACCGTATTGGCAATGGTGAATGGCATAAAACATAAATACAAATTTAAAACGCAATTATAGCTTTTTAGCACCCAAATAAAAAACCTCGCATCAAGCGAGGTTTTCAATCAGCACAAGTTAGCGTTCACGCAATGCTTCTTTGGCTTTATTAAACGGTTTCAACAAGTAATCCATAATGGTTTTTTGCCCCGTACGAATATCCACGGTTGCCACCATACCCGGTGTGATGCTAAAGGCTTTACCCGCCTTGTTATATAAGCGGTCTGAATCCGTCCGAATATAAACACGATAATAGAACTGATCTTGCTTGACCTCATCACGAATGGTATCTGGTGAAATTACAGTCACCTTACCATCTAAACCGCCATAGATTGAATAATCATAGGCCGTGATTTTAACCAAGGCCTCCTGACCAGGACGAATAAAAGCAATGTCACGTGGTGAAATACGCGCTTCGATCAGTAACTTATCCTCTAAAGGTACAATGGTCATGAGCTTACCATTTTGAGGAATCACACCACCTAAAGTCGTAACATCAATTTCTTTCACAACGCCACGTACAGGGGCTTTAAACACTGCACGTTCCAGACTGTCATTTCGACCATTCACAATTTGCTGCTGAGTTTGAATATCAGTATTGGCCTTAGACAATTCTTCTCGTGCTTTGACGTAATACTGATTACGCGTGTCATTGATTTTATTGTTTAAATCATTGGCCTCACGCTTTAAACGCAAGACTTCAACCTCACTGGCCGCCCCTTTGGCAACCAATGGCTCAGTCATTGCCAGTTCTTGTCGTACCAGTTTTGCAGCTTGTTCATAACCTTCAATTGACTGTTCTAAATTGGCACGTCGTGATAAATACAAGGCCGTTTCTTCTTGTACCAATTTAGGACTCTTTTGCACATCTTCAGGAAAACTTAAAGGCGAACCCGTCACTTCAGCACGTAAACGTGCAGCTGTTGCCTGCGCAGAAATCAATAAAGACTTTGACTCCCCAACATTCGATGCAAAACGTGTAGGATCAAGTTGAGCAAGGATTTGCCCCTTTTCAACTACATCCCCTTCATTGACATCAAGTTTTGTGAGAATTCCCCCTTCAAGTGACTGGATAATTTGCTCTTTTGAAGAGGGAATCACTTTCCCCGTACCCGTTGAAACTTCTTCCAGATTAAATAACCATGCCCAGATTAAGAGTGAAAGTAAACCAATCCCGATCATCCAAACAACAAGCGTCGAACGAGGTAACCTTGGTTCATTATAAGTTACGTTCATGGGACGACTGCTGTTCTGTTGTTGTTCACTCATAAAATTTCCTCGAAGTATTAAACTATTTTTTGTTTTATTGATGATTGTTGTAAAACTTGATCTACTGGTCCATCCATGACGATCTTACCTTCATTCATAACAATAATTCGGTCCACCAACTCCAAAACAGCACGTCGATGTGTTGCAACCACTAAAGTTCGATAACCGAGCCAACTCTTCAAGTGATCAATCAGTTGCTTCTCTGCAACATCATCAATTGCCGCTGTAGGCTCATCTAGCAATAGAATATTCGGTTGACGAATCAATAAGCGCGCCAACAATAAGGCTTGTCGTTGCCCTCCAGAAAAACCAACACCACCTTCCAAAACCAAATGATCGAGTCCTTCTTTCTTTTCATGCACAAAACTCAAGGCACCTGTTACTTTTAACGCTTTAAGAATATCTTCATCACGCGCTAAAGGTGCGCCAAGTGTCAGATTTTCACGAATTGTGCCATAAAATAAATGAGCATTCTGATTAAGTAAGCCCATATCACGACGTACATCGGCAGGGTCAATCAGACTAATATCCAAATCATCCAAATACACCGAACCCGAATTAGGGAACTGCATTGCAGATAAAATCTGTAATAAAGTAGATTTACCCGCACCATTGCGTCCTAAGATTGCAATACGTTCACCCGCACGAATCTTAAGTTGTGGGATCACCAAACTTGGGCGTGGATCCTCTTCCGTGTATTGGAACACCACTTTTTTCAACTCATAATCGCCATGCAACACTTCTTTGTGTACTAAATGTGCTTGATCTGGTTGATCTACAGGTTTCTGCATTAACTCATCTAAGCTTTTCTTCGCGACTTTTGCCTGTTGCAAACGTCCCAAAATCCCAGTGATCTGTGAAATCGGCGCAAGCATACGTGAAGATAAAATCGAACAGGCGACCAGAGCACCTGTGGTCATGTCACCTTTCATCACCGCAAAACAGCCCACTAATATCACCGCGGCATATGTTAAACCCTGAATCTTTTGTGTCCACGCAGTCAATACACCTACGATCTTGCGCTGCTGCATACTAATATCAGCAGACACTTCATTCATATGATTCCATTGATTCTGGAAACGTGACTCTGCGCGCAATAACTTAATATCTTCAATGCCTTGTACTGCTTCTACCAAAATGGCATTACGAATTGAAGATTCACGCATCCCTTCCTGTGCAAGTTGTGCCAATTTATTCTGGGCCAAAATTGCAGGCAAAATCATCAAGGGAACAACCAGCAGCATCACCCAAAAGAGATTGCCGCCAATAATTGCAAAAATAATCAGGAATAAGAAAAAGAAAGGGAGATCAGCAATTGCTCCCATTGTGGTTGACGTCACCAGATCACGAACACCTTCCAACTCACGGATTTGAGAAATAAAGGTTCCCGTTGACTTAGAACGCTCACTATTTTTAATTCTTAATGCATGGCCAAAGACACGATCAGAGATCCTTAAATCTGCACGTTTACCTATAATATCGGAGATATAGACCCGCGATAGTCTTAATACAAACTCAAAAATAGCCGCAATCAGCACTCCACCAGCAAGTACCCAAAGCGTTGGAATAGACTGAGATGGAACTACACGATCGTAGACCTGCATCGAAAAGATAATCGTGGCCAAAGCCAAAATATTGGCAATCATCGATGCCAACATGATATCGATATAACGTTTCCAATCCTGTAAGACAATTGACCAGAACCAGCTTGGTTCATACGGTTTAATGTATTCATCAATACGTGCATCAGGCACTGACTGTTCTGGACGAAGCACATATACATTTTTAATAATGTGCTTCAATGCACCCACTGCAAACTTTTGTGATAAACCTTGATCACCACTCAGTTGAACACTGACGTGGCCTGAACCGTCGGCTTTATCAATAACACCAACTTGCCCGTCGGCTAATTCTACCAGTACTGGTAAACGCCAAGGGTTAATCACGTCATCACTAAAAGCAACCCGTCTGACATTCAAACCAACCTGTCGACTAATCAAAACCAATACTTCATCTAGATTTTGATTTTGGTTCCAATCGAGCTGTAAGCGAATTCGCTCCTCAGAAGGTTCAATGCGATAATGTTTTGCAATCGTCAGTATGGCCTGTAACCAAGGCTGATAATTTATTTTTGTAGTCATCATGGTTGTACCTCAAATCCTTGGATTTTTATATTATTGAGGTCATAGGCTTGGCGAGAACGTCCAGTCGCAGCAATATATTGTGCAATACTGCTGTAAATGTCATAACGTGCCGTTTCTGCTTCTGAATTCGCACTATGAATTGCCTGTTCTGCATTGAGCAGGTCAACCAAAGTTCGGGTCCCTAACTTATATTGTTCTTGGTAAAGTTCTCTAGTTCGTATTGTTGTCGCTTGTTGCCCTGCCAAAACCTGCATTTGGCGTTGCTTATTTTCAATTTGTTCACGGCTGGTTCTAATTTGATCCAACACTTTTAAATACACGGCATTGACCTGTGCTTTTGCTGCCTCTTCAGCAAAACTCGCCGCTCGGGTTTTTGAGGCGGTTGCTCCACCCTGATAGAACTGACTGCTAGCTTCAAACATGATGGCACTATCAAACCCGCCCTCTTTATCATTGCTTGGGTTTCTGCCATGTAAAGCTTGACTCAGTTCACCTTTTACAGCTAGTGTCGGATAATTACTCACCTGTGTCTGTAATTTTTGATTACGTGCAACTTCAATCCCAGCTTGTGCTGCAATCATTTGTGGAATGGTATTGAACTGTGGTGCCGCATATAAATCTGATTGTTTTACATAATCTTCTGAAATGGCCCATTGTACATTTCGTGTATCAAAGCCCAATAATGTATACAAATGCTGCTGATATTGACTCAGCAAAGATTGTTGCGCGATCATCGCCGATTGTGCTGATTGCAAATAAGACTGTGCTTGTATCGGATCCGCCTGACTACTAATCCCCGCATTGGCACGCAAATTCGCCATCTCTTGGATACGTTTAATCCCTGCAATTTGCTGATTCGCAATCTGGATCAGTTTTTGATACCGCTGAATATTGATAATCGTCTGGGCGGCGTCTAAAGAAATATCATCAATCTTGACCAAAACATTGGCTTGACCAACCAAAACTTTAGCTTTTTCGACATCAACACCCGACTTTACTTTGCCGAAGTCATACAGCATTTGCGTTGCACTTAACGTCAGCAACTGCTGCCCTCGAGTACTTTTTTTGCCTAAATCACCTGTGCTGACCCCACCACCAATCTGTGGATAATAACCAGACTTGGCGACATCAATATTGGCATTTTGTGAAGCTAATGCTGCAATAGTTTGAGAAATTTCAGGATTACGCTGTACTGCAATCTGTACTGCATCCGTAAGCACTTTGCGTTGATTTTGCCAAAAAGCAGTTGGAATCGTATCGACTTGAGGGCGACCAGACCCCACCACAGGCAAATCACGCCCCAATGAAGTATCTACAGAAAAATTACTTAATTTCTGCATTTGTGCCACTTTGAACTCATCACTACTTTTTGGGACAAAAAGCTTAGAAATATTGTTTTTTAAAGTGTGATACTGTTCACTCGGTGGTGTTGCATGTGTCATTGGCACAGACAGTGTTGCTACATAGAGTAACCACTTAAAATCCATACTTTTTTTCCATGTTCCATTATTCACTTTTATATCGTTGTGCAAGTTCATATTTTTTTCGTATTGTTATCATTTCAGCATTTTCATTTTAAGCATTTTTTTATAAAAAACACTATGTTCCCCACATAAATTCCCACATAGATATGTGTATATTTTTGTAAAACAGTTCACATTTTAATAGATTATGCCTTGGTAATAGAATAAATAAAATAAATAGGTATCAATAAATTAACTAAACCCCTGCTCAAACATTTTATTATCTGTCTAATCTTTCACCGCTCATCATTTTTTTTCTGCATAAAAAAAGAACCTCTTGGTTCTTTTCTTAAAACAGATTTTGCAGATTAAACAACAAAATCATCGCCGAGGTATACCTTACGAACTTGTTCATTATCCAGAATTTCTTGCGGTGTGCCTTCTGCAATCACAGAACCTTCACTCACAATATAAGCTTTCTCACAAATGGCTAAGGTCTCACGAACGTTATGATCGGTAATCAACACGCCAATGCCACGATCTTTGAGTGTCTGAATAATATCTTTAATGTCACCAACAGAAATTGGATCCACGCCCGCAAAAGGTTCATCCAGCAACATAAACTTCGGATCAGCAGCCAAAGCACGTGCAATTTCAGCACGGCGACGCTCACCACCCGATACACTCATTCCCAAAGAGTCCTTAATGTGATTAATTTTAAAATCACTTAATAATTCATTGAGGCGTTGTTGACGCTGCTGTTTATTTAAATCTTTACGCGTTTCTAAAATTGCCATAATGTTTTCGGCAATGGTCAGCTTTCTAAAGATTGAAGCTTCTTGCGGTAAATAGCCAATGCCTTTACGCGCACGTTCATGCATTGCCAGATCGGACAAATCAAGATTGTCTAAGTAAATCTCACCTTTGTCCATGCGAACAAGACCAACGACCATATAGAAGCTTGTGGTTTTACCTGCACCATTTGGCCCAAGTAGACCCACAATCTGTCCACTCTGCATTGTAAAAGAAACATCTTTCACAACCCAACGTTTACTATAGTTTTTAGCCAAATGCTTAATACAAAGCGTTTGTGGTTGTTGCACTGATTGTTCCATTAATCACGCGCCCCTGGGAAACTTTTTGAACTTGAAGGTGGAATAATGATTTGCACGCGATTGGTTGAAGAACCTTGTGCTTCTACATCCCCTTTATTCATACTATATTTTAGGCTATTACCCCGAATACTTGAGCCATCCTGATACAGATAGGCCTTACCCGTTAAAGTAATAATACCCGTATCTGCGTTATAGACGATGGTTTGTGCTTCACCACGAGCTAAACCCTTATTTGCATCCATTTGCTGCTGAAATTTTGCAAGCTGGCCTTTTGCAGTGATGATTTGAATCTCTTTTTTGCTATTTAAATTTGCAACAATTGAATCTGCTTGCAGCTTCATCGTACCTTGCTCAATCACCACATTGCCCGTGTAGGTGGTTACACCTGTTTTATCATTATAGGTTGCGCGATCAGCGACTAAAGAAAGCTGTTGATTACGATCTGAGGGCAAAGCAAAACTTGCGGCAGAAGATAATACAAGCACAGCAGCACAAGTGGCTTGTTTCAGGAAAGTAGAACGAGATTTAGAATTAAGAGCTAGGCGCATACTTTCCTCGAATTTTATAAAATTCATATTGACCATTATTTAAATTAGCCTTGAGGCCTTGACTCACAAACTGAGCTGATGGTGATTGCACCGTGACTTCATGTTGTGTTTCAAGCTCTCTTGTTTTTGGATAACCCGTGAGTTCATCGGTATGAAACTCCATTTTATTACCCTGATCAGACAATTTCGTTGCAACAACATCACCCAGCAGAACAACTTTACTATTATCATCATAACCTTGTGCTTGCTTGGCATAAAATGTTGCATCAGGTTTGCCCTGTTTGTACATCACCGCATTCAATTGATCAAACTGAGAGGTTTTTTGTTGCATATTCTGTTCTAGCTGTTTGACTTGAGCACGAATATACAAATTCCCTTGTTCATCGGTTTGGGTTAAATGAACACCTTGCGCTGAATAGGTCATATTCTTGGCTGAATCAACATCCAACTTTTTTGCTTTGCCACTGTAATAGTAATAGCCACCACTCACCGTAGCGACCACAACAGCAACAACATATAAAACTTTGGTATCCATAAACAGGGTTACCTAACCTTTGAGCGAATCAACACTATATTAATGTGGTACAGCAAGATATTTTTCAAGCAGTTCTTGGTAAACACCTTTTGCCATCAACAACATATCGCAAACTTCACGCACTGCCCCACGGCCACCCATTGCTTGGGTTACTAGATTCGCACGACGGCGTACCTCTTCATGGCCATTTGGCACAGTGACTTTCATACCTGCAATCGCAAAGGCAGATAAATCAGGCCAGTCATCACCCATATAAATACAATCTTCAGGTAAAAGATTCAATTGTGCACACGCTTCACGTAATGCAGTTCCTTTATCCTCACGTCCTTGGAACACCAAATCTACACCAAGATCAGACATTCGTTTTTCAACAATGTTACTTTTCCGCCCAGTGATAATAATCACTTTCATTCCTGCTTGCTGAACCAATTTCATGCCCAAGCCATCACGAATATCAAATGATTTAATTTCATCGCCTGAATTGGTTAAAGTGACAAAGCCATCGCTTAAGATCCCATCTACATCAAGCACAAGGGCTTGTAAATGACGAGCTTGTTCTTGTAAAGCATAAGATGCCATGGCTTAATTTACTCCTGCCTGAATGAGGTCATGCATACTAATCACACCAATGACTTTATTGGCTTCATCAACAACCACAAATTGATTGACTTTTTTCTCATGCATTTTTTCTAAAGCTTTCACCGCACGAGCTTCCTGAGAAATCGTCAATGGGTTTTTAGTCATGACTGCAGACACTGGTAAATTCACATCAAAACCTTGTTGCTGGTCAATCATACGACGTAAATCACCATCGGTAAAAATACCCAATAAGGTATCATTTTCATCCACAACTGTGGTTAAACCCAGACGCTTGTCAGAAATTTCATATAACACTTTGTTCATCGGCGTATCTGGTCGAACTTTGGGTAACTCAACCCCGATATGCATCAAATGTTTGACATGCAAAAGTAACCGTTTACCTAAAGCGCCTGCGGGGTGTGAACGGGCAAAATCATCTGCAGTAAAACCACGTGCTTCTAATAGTGCCACTGCTAAGGCATCACCTAACACCAAAGTCGCAGTGGTGCTTGAGGTTGGTGCTAGGCCTAAAGGACAAGCTTCATCTGCTTGTCCCAAGGTCAAGGCAACGTCCGCATTTTGCGGCATTGGCCCCTTGTCATCACGGCTAATGGTAATTAAAGGCACACCTAAATGCTTGATCAATGGCATTAGCATCATGATTTCATCACTTTTACCAGAGTTTGAAATCGCGATCAGTACATCTCCACGCACCAACATACCCAAATCACCATGCCCAGCTTCACCAGGATGCATAAAAAAGGATGGGGTTCCTGTCGATGCAAAGGTAGCCGCCATTTTACGACCAATATGCCCTGATTTACCCATTCCTGTCACAACAACACGTCCTTGACATTGCAACAGGATCTCACATGCAAGGTCAAAACGCTCATTAATCTGGGCAGCAAGAACCTCAATCGCTTGTTGTTCGACACGCAACGTTTCTAATGCGCTTTTTTGGAAATCTATGGTTTGTGACATATGAGTTTGACTCAAAATAATACTCTATCCACCTGTACGGTAGACGATTTTAATCAAAAGAATGGTGGAGATTCTAGCATATCTGCAAATATTACACGTTTCTAAATGTATAAGTTTTCATGAAAAATGAAGAGATGAAGTATAAAAATAAGACACATTATATTTGGCTAAACATCCATATTTTAAATCCCTATTTAGTTCAGCCTATGTAGAGCCATCTTTCATCATGCGCCCCCTCTTTACTTGATAGAAAAAACTTGCTTATTATTAATTCAAGTTGTATATACATATACAAATAAGATCATACATGACTAGACCTAAGCACCCAATTAGGTATTTAAGACGATAAATGCTTCAAGGATACGGAGTAAAAAGATGAACTCACTGGATGAGAAAGAACAACATCAATTTATTGAAAACCGCAGTATTGATTTTATTCCAGAACATGAAAGGCACGGCAGTGTTTTCGGTCAATTTACACTATGGTTTGGTGCTAATTTACAAATCACAGCAATCGTTACAGGTGCTTTGGCGGTTGTACTAGGTGGTGATGTGTTTTGGTCGATTATTGGTTTATTCATTGGACAATGCTTCGGTGCCATCGTCATGGCTTTGCATGCAGCACAAGGCCCCAAACTTGGCCTGCCTCAAATGATTTCAAGCCGTGTTCAATTTGGCGTATATGGTGCCTGCATTCCGATTTTCTTAGTTTGCTTGATGTACATCGGATTTACTGCCACAGGCGAAGTCCTCGCAGGTAAAGCGATCGCACAACTCATCAATGTCAGCAATAGCGCTGGAATTTTAATCTATGCGGCGTTTATTGTGATCTTTGCCACCATTGGTTATCGCTTAATCCACTGGGTGGGAAAAGTTGCAAGCGTTATTGGCATAGTTGCCTTTATCATTATTTTGACTCAAATTTTAACCCATTCCAATTTTTCTGAATTAATGGCCGTTCAAAAGTTTAGCTGGTCCTCATTCTTATTAGCAATTTCGCTTTCTGCTTCTTGGCAAATTTCATTTGGCCCTTATGTGGCTGATTATTCCAGATACCTCCCTTCAAATACCTCTTCGACTCGCGTCTTTTTGGCAGTCGGTTTGGGGTCGTTGCTCAGCTCACAAATCTCAATGACTTTAGGGGTATTCATTGCACAGATTTCACAAGGCGGCTTTGTCGGAAATGAAGTGCAATATGTGGTGGGTATGAACGCTGTAGCGCTGATCATTACGTTCTTATATTTCAGTATCGCTTTCGGTAAAGTTACGCTATCCACGCTAAATGCCTATGGATGCTTCATGTGCATTGCAACCATCTGGAATAGCTTCAAACCACATTATCAAATTTCAAGAATGACACGTTTAGTTATCGTCCTTGCGATGGTCGCCATTTCTACAATCATCGCAATTCTGGGTGAGCACACTTTTTTAAATACCTTTAAAGCATTTATTTTGTTCTTACTCACCTTCTTTATTCCTTGGAGTGCAATTAACCTCGTAGACTACTATTTCATCTCTAAAGAAGAATGTGATGTCGCTGCCTTATACGATCCGAATGGAAAATATGGTCGCTGGAATAGTATCGGCATTGGGTGTTATATCATGGGCGTGTTACTACAACTCCCCTTTATTCATAGCAAAGTTTACACGGGTCACATCGCGACCATGTTAGGGGGTATCGATATCTCTTGGTTGGTCGGCATTCTGGCAACGGCTGTGATTTATTATTATTTCGCAAAAAAAGCTCAACTTCGAATGACAAGTCAAATTGGTTTTGAATCATGAAATATTGCAAATGAAAGCCATCTTTTTTCTACTGATAACTTTATGAAATATGGTGCATACGTTATGATGAATAACGATTTTTGTAGAGTGTTTGAAAACCCTTATGCAACCTTTTGTTCTATATAACTCTGAGCAACGTAAAAAAGTTGAATTTGTCCCACGTAAAGAAGGTCAAATCGATATGTATGTCTGTGGTATGACGGTTTACGATTACTGTCATATTGGGCACGCTCGGGTTATGGTTGCATTTGACTACATCATTCGCTTTCTACGCAGCCAAGGTTGGAAAGTTCGCTATATTCGCAACATTACTGATATTGATGACAAAATCATTGCACGTGCCAATGAAAATGGCGAAAGCATCCAACAACTCACTGCTCGTTTTATTCAAGCAATGAATGAAGATGCGGCTAACTTAGGGTGTGCTGAACCTGATGAAGCGCCCAAAGCAACTGAATATATTGATCAAATGCAAAATATGATTGGTACCTTGGTTGATAAAGGGGCTGCTTACCCTGCTGCCAATGGCGATGTTTATTTTGAGGTGAGCAAGTTCAATAAATACGGTCGTTTATCTGGTCGTAAATTGGATGATATGCAAGCCGGTGCATCTGAGCGTGTGGATGTTGAAGTTGAAAAGAAACATCCCTTTGACTTTGTTCTTTGGAAACATGCCAAAGCAAATGAACCTGCATGGGCTTCACCTTGGGGCAATGGCCGCCCAGGTTGGCATATTGAATGTTCTGCGATGTCAACCTGCTGCCTAGGCAATCATTTCGATATTCATGGGGGCGGTTCAGATCTGATGTTCCCGCACCATGAAAATGAAATCGCACAAAGTGAAGCATCGACTGGTGAACAATATGTCAATTATTGGATGCATGTTGGTTTCATCAATGTTGATGGAGAGAAAATGTCTAAGTCATTAGGCAATTTCTTTACCATTCGCGATGTGATGGAGAAGTTCCACCCTGAGGTAATTCGCTACTTCATCGTGTCTTCTCATTACCGTAGCCCGGTCAACTTCTCTGATGTTGCCTTAAAAGAAGCAAAAACTGCTCTGAGTCGTTTTTATCATTCATTTAAAGCCTATCAACAGCTGTATGGTCAAAAAACGGTTGAGACATTAGAGCAAAACTTTGTTGAACGTTTTAACAGTGCAATGTGTGATGACTTTAATACTGCTGAAGCTATGGCGGTACTTTTTGAGCTCAACAAAGAACTGAATCGCGCGGTGAAAGAAGAGCAAGCAGAACAAGCGGTAATGCTTTACTCTACCCTACGTCACTTAACCAACATTCTTGGTTTAGTTCAACATGATGTGGATGAATTCCTTAAGTCAGATATTGGTCAGGAAGCACTTACACTGTCTGATACTGAAATTGAAAACTTCATTCAGCAACGTGTTGATGCGAAAAAAGCCAAAGACTTTGCGAGAGCCGATGGCATTCGCCAATCTTTACTCGATCAAGGTGTGGTTTTGGAAGATACGCGTCAAGGTACAATCTGGCGCCGTGCTGATTAATTAAACACTCAGCATTATAAAGAGTTGACACTTGAATGAAACTCTCTATAATGCGTCCTATTGCGGGAATAGCTCAGTTGGTAGAGCATAACCTTGCCAAGGTTGGGGTCGGGAGTTCGAGTCTCCTTTCCCGCTCCAGATTCAAAAAAGCCCTTATCGAAAGATAAGGGCTTTTTATTTGTTCCTCGTTATAGTATCAGCTTAGTTCAGTATGATTAGACTCAACCTCATCATATTTGAGTGTGCAGAGCACACCCACAACGAACAACTTATATGACTTTTCCACATCACTCTTCAGATCTTAATATCAATTGAGTTTAGGTGATTGATATTAATTTTTATGTTTAGAGAATCGGTAGCCCTGATCACATAATGCGGCAATCACAACAAAAACTGCTGCGGCGATTAAAATCATGATAACACTGGCTGTTGAGTGTGTAGGTGAGGCTGCAACCATACTCAAAGCACCCAATGGAGCTAGACCACCTGCAATTGCCGTACCAATTTCTCGGCTAGAACTCACCCCAGTAGAACGATTTTCCACTGAAAATTGTCGGCATAAAAATGAGCTTTGTGAAGCAAACATCATTGGTGCCAAAATACCGGTTCCTATCGCAATTGCAATATAGATAAAGATATCCTGACCTGTTTCCAGTAATTTCACAAAAGGATACGCAAATAATAAGGATAAAAGCCCACCTAAGATTAGTACTTTTTTACTACTCCAATAATCACACAACCATCCAAACAAAGGCACGGTTACGATGGCGACTAAACTGGCGATCGTAATCGACAAAGATGTAACATGTGCTGTCACCCCTTTAAATTGTGTTAAATAAGCTAAAGAGAAGGTTTTAAAAATGTAGCTTAGTGCGTTATATCCAATTGCCACAATCAAAACAACCAACACCCCTTTTAGATTCGCTTTAAGTAAACTTTTAAAAGGATTTTCAATCTTCACTTTTGAATCGTCATTAATTTTTTGTTCAAAATCTGGCGTTTCAGGTAAATTTTTTCTGACCCAAACCCCGACAAGGACCAATACAAAGCTTAATAGAAATGGAATACGCCAACCGCCATTTAATAAAAATTCATCTCCATTTAAAGTGAGTAGAAAAATAGTCAGTGAGGACAATAATAAGCCCAAGTTTAAACCTAATGCTGGCCAAGCCCCTTGACGACCACGTTTTTCATCCGATGCGTGCTCATAAGAAGTAATTGCCGCTCCCGCGAATTCCGCACCTGCACCAAGCCCCTGAATAATCCGAAAAAAAACTAAAAGTATGGGAGCCCAAATCCCAATCGTGTCATAACTAGGAATGAGTCCGATAAATACAGTACATAGCCCCATCAGCAAAAAGGTAATATAAAGCATTTTTTTGCGACCATAACGATCACCAAAAAAACCAAAAAATATACCGCCAAATGGTCGAGCAATAAATCCAATTGCAAAGGTCGCAAAGGCGGCAATCGCTGCTGTACTAGGATCAGATTTATCAAAAAAAACTTTACTAAAAACAATAGATGCCATCGTGGCATATAAGTAGAAGTCGTACCATTCCAACATTGAACCCACAATGGTGGCCGTTGCAACTTTCTTTAAACGTTTGGCTTTTTCTTGTTCTGTTTCATGAACATTTTGCATACGAATAATCCTTTATTTAAGGCGCATGACCCCTATCGCCTATAGTTTCCATCTATAAGACAGGTCATAATTTAAGCGGATAATTAAAAGTAAGAAGACACTCTAATCTGAAGATCGACAATTGATGAGCATACTGGGATTCAGCTCATGACAACGATTGACACCTAACATTGCCATATTACGATCGACTTCATCACGTAGCAGGCTAATCGCATGTTCTACGCCTGTATCGCCTGCTACAGCAGCTGCATAATTAAATGGTCGTCCAACAAAGACCATCTTTGCCCCTAAAGCAACCGCTTTAAGCACATCTGAACCCCGTCGAAAACCACTATCAATCATGACAGGATAATCTGAGCCTAATGCCTGAACGACATCCGGTAAAATTCGCATGGGAGAAGTTGCTCCATCCAATTGACGACCGCCATGATTAGATAAAATGATGCCATCTGCCCCCATTTCTTTGGCAAGACGAGCATCTTTAACACTGAGCACCCCTTTAATCACCAAATGTCCTTGCCAATAGTCACGAATTTGTTTGAAATGTTCCCAATTTAAATGATCTCTGGCAGAAAAATCACGCAGCACATTGGCAGATAGGATTGGCGCCCCTCTCGTCGCAAAGGAGTTTTCAAAATGAGGCATTCCATACTTCATAAATGTCCGACAGAAGGTTCCAAATAACCACGAAAGTCGAGTCAGCCCATCCCAAGCCAAACGCAAACTTGGACGTAATGGCGTCGAAAAGCCTGAACGCACATTATTTTCCCGATTTGCAGAAACGGGTATATCGACCGTAATCACCAGTGTCTTAAAACCAGCGTTCTTTATCCGCTCCAGCAATGCCAAAATGCGCGGTGTGTCTCCAGGAAGATACGCTTGAAACCATGTATCTGGCGCGGCTTTTGCCACCGCTTCTAAGGGGATTAAGGATGAACCACTCATAATTGAAACAATATTGGCAGCTTGTGCAGTACGTGCTAAAACCACATCTCCCCGATAGGTTGACAATGCATTTAAGCCCATAGGAGCGATGCCAAAAGGTGAATGATAAGTTTTTCCAAATAGCTCTACTTTTTGATCTCGCTTAGAAACATCTGTTAAGACCTGCGTGATAAAACGATAATTTTTAAATACGCTACGATTATCCTGAAGGCTCGTATTTTCCTCTGCTGCGCCAGCAATATAACCAAAGATTGGCCGAGGTAGTTTTCGACGTGCTTTTTCCTCAAAATCTTGTAAGCATAAAATATCTTCCAGCACTTTAGGTATGTTCTTAGAAGACATCTTTCCTCCTTGAATATTTTGCTTATGTGCATCCATAAAAGTCGCTCATCCATTTTCCACAATCTACTTTATAGTGATAGAGGAACATAAATAAAAGCGGTATTATTCAAACAAGGTTATTCGGAAAAATCGAACAATGTCATCTCCTACCATTAAGCAATTGGAAGCTTTTTATTGGGCAGCAACGTGTGATAATTTTGCTATCGCAGCACAACGTCTACATATATCAGTTTCGTCGTTATCACAAAGAATTCATGAATTAGAAGGCATTTTGGATCATCAACTTTTTGATCGTAGTGGACATCGAGCTGTGTTAACTGAGGATGGAGAACGCTTATTAAGTATGGCAAGCAAAGTACTTGAAGCTGTCATAACACTACAAACAACCTTTACGGATAAACAAAAAGGCTTGAATGGCAGGTTAAAGTTTGGTGTTGGAGAGTTATCAGCACTAACATGGCTACCCAAATTTATTGCCATTGCCCAGAAAGAGCACCCGCTCTTACATTTGGAACCCTATGTTGATGTTGGTGCAGTACTTGAACGGAAATTAGAGGCTGGTGAACTAGATTTTGCTATTATGGCTGGTCGATCGTCTAAAAGTAGCATTCTCTCCCAGTCGATTATGAAAGCTGATTTTGTATGGATGATCGCCGAGCCATTACTCGATCAGACCTCAGCTCAAGATTTAATAAGCCTATTAACTCAACATACACTCGTTACCCTACCTGCTGGAGCGGGAACAACCCGTATTTTGGATGACTGGCTATTAGGTCAGAATATTCATGAAATTAAGCGTATCACTTGTAATCATTGGAGTGCTGTTGCTGGAATGATTCGAGAAGGTGTTGGTATTGGTTTTTTACCTAAAGGCTGGATGGAAAATGGCGTAGGTACCTCACTGATTCAACTTGAAAGTAATCCACCATTAGCCCCACTCCATTACGCTTTTCAATGGAGACGCGGGGATATTCGAAATATTATTCCAACCATGCAAACCTTAGTCCGTGAACATATCAACTTTTCGCTAAGACCGAATGATATTTTATGAAGTTTTGCATACAATCTAAGTTACCAACAACAAATATAAACCTACAATTAGTTGATATATCTATATAAATATAAATTTTTTCTTATATTTTGCTAACTCAAAAAAAAATCGTTTAACTCAACAAAAGAGTTAATAATTTAAACAGGGCTTAAACCCTGCCAAGACTGAGACCGTAAGTTCGAATCTCCTTTCCCGTTCCAGATTCAAAAGCCCTTTTCGAAAGATAAGGGCTTTTTTATGTATAACTTAAATAAAATGCTCAATATCTAAACATGAGTTATTACCATAAATCTTATTTTAATAAAAATAAGGAAAAAGGCTTTACGCCAAAGTTGCTTGCGTTCAAAAATACTAAAATTACCTCGCCATTGACCAATAGCGTAAAAAAACAGGACACATTTTGTCCTGTCTAAAGTTTTCTATTCAAAAACCGAACTTATTTTAATAAGTAACAGTAACAACTACTGTATCCGAATAATTACCTGGGGTGCTTGAAATAGCGGTTCCTTGAGGAATCCTCCCATAAACTACGGTACTTTGGGCACTACCAGTTCCTGTTTTAGAAACACCGCCTGAACCACCTACAGCAGTTACACCTCCTGTGGCATCCCATACCGTACTATATGAAGCATTCTGATAAAGCTGATAAGGTATATATTGACTACTGCCATTCGTCATCCGCCTAAATCCGCCAGTAATACGGTTATTCCCATCTCCCAAATAAATACTATATGGGGTTCCATAATTACAGGTGGTGTTAATTGCACCTTGGGCTGGATAATCACGGCTAGTCGTACCAATATCACCAATATTGCCAAAATCAACATTAGAGGTTGAGTTTAATTGGCATAAACTCGGTACCACATAATTCGCTGTTATCGTGGTGTTTCCAGAATCCCAACCTCCACCACTATCGCCTTCACATCGACTACTGGCATTTCCTTGCATATCCCAAAATAACTGGACCGTACCCGTATAAGTACCTATAGGGTAAGCGGTTAATGAACCTGACTGAGCTGGCACTTTAATGCTCACCGAATAATTCACAAGATTATTAGTCGCTACCGTGTTAACTGGCCCATACCAAACATTCGAGCTCTGATTAGTGGTCGCAGAACCAGCCCCTCCAACAGTTGCCGTTACTGTGTACGGCAATGAAACACTATTATTTGATGTTGTATTGCCAGTAAATACTGTTTTCATACACATATACTGTGATATTTGAGCAGTACTTCCCGTATTGGTACAACGAATGGTTCCTGTATAAGTAATGGTTGCGTCACTGTTAATTGTTGCTGCTGTATAGGTATAAGTATTTGATGTTGAACCTGTTATAGTACAAGCAGCATATGCTGAACTAAAAAAAGCATAAAAGATAAAAAGTAAAAGAACCCCAATAAAATATTTTAGAACAGATAAGAAAGTTGCCAATCTCTGTTCTTGTCTATTGCTAGCAATATCTATTGACATATATAAGGCCCCAATTTTCTGACAGTGTATTGACTACTGTTATAAGTGAAATCGACTTGGCAACTTCCACGATCAAGAAGGTCTACTTCAAGTTTATTTTGCTGCAAAAGGTTGGCAACAAATACTTCACCATCATAGCCCACCACTGCATCTTGTTGCCCATTAATTCGAACCGTATAACCAGGCAATAAAGGAGAATTGTTCCGATCAACAATTTTCACCAATCCTGAAATGGTCTGATGAGCACCAAAGTCAATCAAAGTTCCTTGACGATAACCGACGAGCGCAGTTTGACTTGTAGATTTAACATCCCACTGCAAAGGTAAATAGGATGGATCCAGATAGATATGATGCGGCTGATAAGGTCTTAAATTCGCAATTAAGAATCGACCAGATTTATCTGTCTCGCCTAAATTCACCCCACCATTTAGAATCTGGCTTCGTGGTCCGGCATTATTCACAATCGCATAACCGTCTCCAATTTCATTGGCTACAAATATACGCCCTGCTGCCGCAACCAGAGACCCTGTCGCTGAAAGTGCAACCTGATCATTATCTCCAAATCGAGTATATCGTCCGGTAAGATACGCTGGACGAGCCCGATATGATGCATAGATTGATGCATTATTATCGTTCATATCCGCTGCATGCTCTACATACCCACCCCAACCAAATGCACCTATCTGCGGATCGGTGAATCCATTAATTTCTTGCCTATAAGTCGTTTTACCACTGTCATTAGAAACACTGGTAATGGCATTGAATTTGGTAGACGGTGTGTAACGCAGTGCAAAGTAAATACCATAATCTTTGCTGTCCTCATAATTTTTATAAGCCGAGGTGTAAAATCCCCAGTTCTTATTCATACTGCCACTTAAATTTACAGATAAGAACTTATACGAACTATCGGTATATTTGATCTGGTTATACCCCAGATAAAGACCATAGCCAGTAAGAAAGTTATAGTTAATCCCTGCTCTGAAAATCTCATCTGCGAATGCACTATAATTAAGATAGTTTTGTGATTCAGCTTCAATCCCGTTATCTCTTAAATATCTGACTTGAGAAACTCGGGCGAGGTCAAAATAGTTATCAAATACTTTACGGTAGCTCGTATTAAACGAAATACGCTTGCTCATACGTCCCTCTAAACCAACTAAGGCAGAGTAACCGTTTTCATCTTTATATTGGCTCGCAGCAATATCAGCATTCACAACCCCCAAACCAAACAAGTTCTTAGCAAAACCAGTTCCTAAATTGATTAAGCCATCTGACGAAGCCTCTGCACCGCCGCTTAAGGTTAGTGAGTTGCTATAACCATATCTAATCGCGCCTGAGGCAAAAGTAGCATCATCATAATCATTTGAATACAGTCCATAGTTATAGCGTGGCACACCAACATCTACAGAAAACTCATTTATGTCTTTTGCCAAAATCTTAGAAGAGAAATAGTAAGGTTTTTTAGTGATACTCTGCTGACCGGTCGCATCGGTGGTTACAAGAGTAACCTCATTTCCGGAAATAAATGGTAACTGCTTAATGTCAAATGGCCCCGACGGAACAAGACCTGAATAAATTTTTTGTTGATTGACATATAAGTCCAGCGTGGAAGGCAGTGCAGCCGAGCCAGAAAATTGCGGTAGAGCCGAGGTGATAATATCACCACGTTGAGTATAGGCACTTGACCACTGAAAACCCGCAAGACGTACACTATTCCCCCAATCAGGCGTATTAGAGATAAAATCGCCTAAGGTAAATATCCTAATCTTCTCAGGATCTACATATTGCCACTTACTTTCCAGACGCACCCATTTATCATGGCTATAAGTCTTTTCATTATTTCCGTTATACAACACCCCAGAAGAAAAATTACCAACAGCACTGTTAAAAATACCTTCAGCCGAACCAGAAAAAACAGCCTCATCATTTGTTATGGTTTGATATAAACCGTAGTTTAGAATTGCAGCATTTAAAGGTTTAAGTTTAAGCAGATTAGAGTTCGGAATTTCTTGCTCTTGCAAATTTACCGTATAGCCGTCCAGCATACTTGATGGAATACTTAAATTTAAAGACTGATCCTTTTCTAGATAATCGAGTTTAATTTGATCCAAGTCATTGAGGCAGACCCACTTTGTATTAGGTATTTCACTGGCTATTTTTAATCTTAATTTCTTTAAGTCACCAGAACGAATATATAGCTTTCCATTTTGATCTTTTTTTACAGAAATCAAATCATTAGAACTATTAGAGTTGATATATACATTTAAAAATAGCTGGGTATAATCTTCGGTTAGTTTGTCTTCACTATTTTTTTCATTACGCTTACTTAGATCCACTAAATCGGGAATGGCGGGTATCAAAATATTTGTGCGATCTTGCAATGACTCAGCCAATGCGTGAACTGGAAAATAAGTTACACATAAGACACTTATAATATATTTCATCTAAGCCTCTTAAAGCGTAGCTTGCTTACCATTAACCGTCAAACTAATTGTATACTTATGATTTTTATCATATTTAAAGTCACTAGAAAGACTAAAATCTCTTGATTTCCCACCCAAAATGTAACCATTCACTGTATTGACCTTAATTGGGTAACTTTGACTGGTTGTTGTATCGTTGAGTGTCAAATTATTCAAGAGAGCATGACGGTCCCCAATATTACTAACTCTAAGATATGAATTGTCTTGCTCTTCTTGTATGGCCCACTCTAGTTTCGTGATCGCCTGCTTATTCACGACAAATACAGGCAATGATGAGCGCAATAGTACGTTAACCCCTTGATCTGCTTTACGGCTATCAACGGGCTTAGGTAATTCATCTATGATAATACGATAGGTTTTTTCACCAGAAACTGGTCCTGGATTAATTCTAACAACACGTAAGTTATAAGAATCATTAGGTTGTAGTTTTAAAAAAGGAGGACTAATTGCAATTTCATCGGTGGGTAGTAATTGATCTTGCCCTGCATTTTGGCTCCATTCAAATACACGCACTTGCAAATCAGTGCTTTCATTTGACTGATTATACAAACTGATAGAGGACGCTGCTTGATCTGCTAATATTTCAATACTTACAGGCGAAAGACGAATAGATGCAGCGTTTAACAGACTAGGCAAAGATAACAATAAACTTGTAATAACAAAAAGATGTTTTTTCATGATTTGCCCAGTTGTACTTTTCTCAAATTAAGCTAGCTCTTAAAAAAAGAGCTAGCAATACTGCCTAGTTTATTAAAAAATTAATAAGTCACTGTTACAGTTACAGTATCTAAATAGCTACCTGCACTCGGTAAAGTTGAGCCAGCTGGAATACGACCATACACATTCACAGTTTGTACTGCACCAGTGCCTGTTCCGCTATAAGCTGTTGTTGCGATACCAATCGCAGTTGCGCGGTTTGTATCAGAGAAAAGGTTATATGGAATATATTCGTTGCTTGTTGCACCACCAATCATACGGCGTTGAGTCGTTTGAGCATTTTTTCCTGCATCAAACGCCAAAGTCCATGGTACAGTGTTGTTACATAAAACCTTGATTGAAGTACCACCTGTCGTTGTCGTATCCGCATCTACGTTGCTAGCAAGTGAACTCAAAGTACCAAAATCTAAAACCGCATTCGCTGCCGTACCCGTAGCTGAAGTGTTCAATACACAGCTATTCGTAATTGTTGCTTTAACAGTCAGGGTGCCTGTTGCAGATGCAGCATTTGCAGCATTAATAGAGATGAAACCAGCAGCCAGTGCCGACAAACAAATGAAAGACTTATTCATGGTCAAAACCTTTTTTTACATTACAAGAATTAGTTTAATAGATGTAAAAACTAGCCTTCCCCATCACAATCACTAGCCTTCCTGACTGTATTTTCAAAGCATCTTTTTTTTACCCTATAAAGCGCATAATACATAAATAATTCGAACTAGATCACAAGTTTTTTATTTGAAATTTCTATCAAAAGTTAAAAATTACATAATTTAACCAATTATTAACAACAATTAACAAAGAAACCCCAGTGACATGAGCTCATCTTTTTTAAAAAAATTGGATTTCATGCAGAATTTACAATCATGAAAATAAAATCATTTTTTTATTGTTTATTTTCAATCAATTAAATCGAAAAACCAGCAACAACTAATCAATTGGTAAATTAATTTACATATATAAAACTATAAAGCCCACAAATATCAGCCATTTATTAAATGCCTTTATTCGTGAATTTTGGGGTTTTATCAACTGACTTATATTAAAAAAACCAAAATTAGGGCTTATAAAACTTAAAATGTACAATGATTTACCTCTAGTTTTGACTTTGACTCATCCCGTTTTTTAACTTCAAAAATCATCAATACATCAGTTGGATTTACTGCAAAAACGAGAACGTTGCTACAAATGTGATCACACTAATGCCCACCAATAAAAACGCCCAACAGCATCCTCATGATTGTTAGATTATTTAGCGTTGTGGCCAGCCATTTATAAATCAAACCCTCGTTTCAAAGCAAAACAAGGTTAACTTGTCTTGCTTTACCAAAGCTTAAATAACCCTTACATTCCCTTACTACCATTTCTTTTTAAAATCTAATAACTTGGGTATTAATGTTTTCACAAGGTTATATCTAAGATGAAAAAATCAATTATCGCCATTTCTTTAGCTTCTATTTTTTTAGTTGCATGCAATAAAGCAGAAACACCAAAAACTGATGAACAAACCCCAGCTGCAACGAGCACAGAAAACAGCACTGAAGTTGTTGATAGCGCACATACAGCAGAAAACTCATTAGATTGGAATGGCACATATAAAGGTGTACTCCCTTGCGCAGATTGCGAAGGAATTGAAACCGAACTTGAACTTAATCTAGATAAAACTTACGAGCTCAAAGAGACTTATCTTGGCAAAGGTGATGGTAAAGCATTTGAAAGCAAAGGTAGCTTTACTTTTGACAGCAAAAACACCTCTATTATTGAACTCGACAAAGCCGGTGATGGCCGTAAATACTTTGTTGCTGAAGGCTATTTAAAAGCCCTCGACACAGAAGGCAAAGAGATTACAGGCGAATTAGCTGACAAATACGAACTCAAGAAAGAAGCTGAATAAGTTATTTCTACCGATAAAAGCCCACTCAATATAGTGGACTTTTCTACAGGCAATAAAAAACCCAGTCAAAATGACTGGGTTTTTTTAGAAGATACGAATTACTTCGCAGCAGCTTGAGCAGCAGCAACTTCTTCTGCAAAGCTCATTTCAGCTTTCTTCTCAATACCTTCACCCACTTCGAAACGAACGAATTGAGCGACAACAGTACCAGTTGCTTTCAATACATCAGCAACTTTCTTGTCATTGTCGATAACATACATTTGACGATCAAGCGCAACTTCGTTCAAGTATTTTTCAACTGAACCCGTTACCATTTTCTCAACGATGTTCGCTGGCTTACCAGATTCTAATGCTTTCGCTTCAGCAATTTCTTTCTCTTTAGCGATCAAGTCAGCTGGAACAGCTTCAGCATTTACAGCAACTGGGTTGAACGCAGCAACGTGCATTGCAATACCTTTACCAGTGTCAGCATCACCTGTGTAAGAAACAACAACACCGATTTTTAAACCGTGTTTGTAAACAGCCAAGTTTTCGCCTTCAACGATTTGAGCACGACGAACTTGGATGTTTTCACCGATTTTTTGAACCAATGCAACACGAGCTTCTTCTACAGTTGCGCCGTCTTCAAGCTTAAGTTCAGCAATTTTCGCAGCATCAGTTTCGTTTGCAGCAAGTGCAGCAGCAGCAACTTTATCAGAGAAGTTTTTGAAGTTTTCGTCTTTAGCAACGAAGTCAGTTTGACAGTTAACTTCAACAAGAATTGCTTTGTTACCGTTTTGAATAATAGTGATCGCGCCATCAGCAGCAATGTTACCTGCTTTTTTAGCAGCTTTTGCTTGACCTGATTTACGAAGGTTATCAATCGCAAGTTCGATGTCACCGCCTGCTTCTGTTAATGCTTTTTTGCATTCCATCATTGCAAGACCAGTACGGTCACGTAATTCTTTTACCATGCTCGCAGTAACTGCAGTCATGTTGATCTCCTAAAATCGGTAGAAAATAAATCTGTTCAACAAAAACGGCCCAAAGAATCTCTGGGCCGTTTGCAATCTCGACGCTTTAATTTGCCACCATTACATGTCGCAAAAATGACAAGCTTGCGTCAAAACGCATTAAGCCTCAGAAGCGTCTTTAGCAGCGTCGTCGCCTTTAGCTTGTGCATTTGCTTGTGATTGAGCATATTCTTTACCAGCAAGAATCGCATCAGCCATAGCAGAAGCATATAAAGTTACTGCACGGATCGCATCGTCGTTACCCGGAATAACGTAATCAACGTTGTCTGGGTTAGAGTTTGTATCAACGATACCGATTACAGGAATACCTAAGTTTTTCGCTTCTTTGATTGCAATCGCTTCGTGATCAACGTCGATTACAAATAATGCGTCAGGTAAACCACCCATGTTCTTAACGCCGCCTAAAGCACGTTCAAGTTTTTCCATCTCACGAGTACGCTCTAAAGCTTCACGTTTAGTAAGCTTAGCAAAAGTACCGTCTTGAGATTGAGTTTGAAGATCTTTTAAACGGTTGATAGATTGGCGAAGTGTTTTCCAGTTCGTCAACATACCACCTAACCAACGGTGATCTACATATGGTTGACCAGCGCGTTGAGCTTGTTCACGGATGATGTTAGAAGCAGCTCGTTTTGTACCAACGAACAATACTTTGTTCTTTTTGCTCGCCAAGTTGTTAACGAAGTTCAAAGCATCATTTAACGCAGGAACAGTGTGCTCAAGGTTGATGATGTGAATTTTGTTACGCGCACCAAAAATGTATTGACGCATTTTTGGGTTCCAGAAACGAGTTTGGTGACCAAAGTGTGCGCCTGCTTGAAGAAGGTCGCGCATGCTTACGTTGTAATCTGCCATTTTCTTTACCTTAAAGTTTGGGTTAGGCCTCCATATATCCGCATTCTCCACCTATTGCTAGGCACCCAGAGTAATGTGTCGATATATGTGCGGATTTTTTTACGACTATTGTTATCAGATATCTTCGTAAAATCTTTTCATAAATAATAAAAGATAGTCACGAAAAGCATTTGATAAAATAGGCGGCTATTTATACCATAGACGCTTGCAAATTACCAAAAGTTTTTAGAGATCATGAATACAACTTATACAGCGCCTCGTCGATTAATCAAAACACCTGAAGAAATTGAAAAGATGCGTGTTGCAGGGAAATTGGCGGCTGAAGTTCTAGACATGATTAAACCGCATATTAAAGCGGGTGTGAGCACACTAGAACTCGATACAATCTGTCGTAATCATATTGAAAATGTTCAACAGGCAATTCCTGCATGCGTAGGCTATGGTGCTGCCCCAGGGCGCCCTGCGTTCCAACATTCTATTTGTACTTCGGTGAACCACGTGGTTTGTCATGGTATTCCATCTGAAAATAAAATCTTAAAAAACGGTGATATTCTAAATATTGATGTAACTGTGATTAAAGATGGTTATCACGGCGACACCAATATGATGTATGTCATTGGTGGTGAAACATCGATTCTTGCCAATCGTTTATGTTCAGTCGCACAAGAAGCCATGTACCGTGGTATGGCAACGGTAAAAGATGGTTCATACCTTGGCGATGTTGGTTATGCTATTCAGCAATATGTTGAGTCTGAACGCTTTAGTGTGGTGCGTGAATATTGTGGTCACGGCATTGGCAATGTGTTCCATGATGAACCACAAGTTTTACATTATGGGCAAAAAGGTACAGGTATGCGTCTAGAGGCTGGCATGACCTTTACTATTGAACCAATGGTAAACGCAGGTGTTTGGCAGACTAAACTTTTAGGTGATAAGTGGACGGTTGTCACAAAAGATCACAAGTTATCTGCTCAATATGAACATACGATTTTGGTAACACAAACAGGGATCGAAGTACTTACCGCTCGCCCTGAAGAAGATCTGTCACGCTTTATGTAATTCATAATCTTTGAATTATTTTTAAAAAGTCACTTCGGTGGCTTTTTTTATCTCTTCACAATTTCTTCATCAATTTATTTAAATCAAACAAAAATATTCATAAGCATAACAATTATAAAATTTAACTAAACAAAGCCTGCGTAAAAATAGCGTTATGGTGGGCGCAAGAAAAATCCTAACAAACTTCTGGACATGGAGTCCCAAAATGATGAAGAAATCATTCGCTTGCCTGATTACAGGCGTATGTGCCCTACCGACACTTGCTTTCGCAGACTCACCTTATTTTAGTTTGAAAGATGGAGATGGGTTTAAACGCTTTTCGGTTTCTGCAGGCTGGTTACATGCCATGCCACAAGGAAATGGTAATCCAATTAATATCAATACCAGTGTAGCTGAAGGAACAAAATCTAAAGTTGGTGATATCACTGTAGACTCTGTTCTTGGCGCTATAGATCAATCCACCGCAGATGGTAAGACAAAACACGATAAATTAGAGGGTTTGGTCAACAACATAATCACGAAACCGATTATCACTCATGAAGGTTCAGACGGGAAAAGATATTTAAACGGTGAAGTCGCTGGAGAAGCAACTATTAATGGCCTATCTAGTTGGCAAGCCCAAGGAACGGGATTAACCGCTGATAATGTTGATACGCTAGGCATAATGGCTAATTACCACTTTACTGATAACGTATCTTTAGAATTTAAAGCTGGCATACCACCCAAGGTTAACATAAAGGGACAGGGACAAATTTCAGCACCCTTAAGCGGAACAGATAAACCAGGAAAAGTTGCAGGAATAATCGATGCTGGGCTGATTATTGGTGGAGATTTACCTCTTAAAAAAGATATTCCAATTACGAATTTATCACAGAATAAAAAAGCCGCTTCTGCAACTGCTTGGTTACCAGCAGCAGAAATTCATTATCAATTTGGTAAGTCAGGTGTAAATAAATTCCGACCTTATATTGGTGTCGGTGTAATGTATGCTCATTTTACCCATCTCAAACTAGAAGATAATGTCAGTAATGACTTAGTCGCTGCTGGGCATATGATTCAGAATGTACTTGATAACAAAGCAGGTGCAGCTCTTGACGGTAAAACATCATCGGCAAACCCTAAAATTAAGGTCGAAGCAGATGATGCATGGGCACCAATGGCAACATTAGGTGCAACCTACGATTTCACGCCTAACTGGTTCGCCGTTGGCTCTGTAACCTATGCACCAATGAGTAGTGATGCAAAAATTACCATTTCAGACTCTAACACAGGTAAAGAATTGATTCGTGCCAATACTAAAATTGATATTGACCCACTCATTACCTATGTCGGTGTCGGTTACCGTTTCTAAACTCTATTTAATAAAAAAAGCAGCACTCGCTGCTTTTTTTATTATGCAACCTCTCAAAGCACTACGATCAAAAATCACGCACTATGAATAAGCAGTTTTTATTAATTTGTCTGACATAGACACTCCTTTTGCTTCCTGTACATCAATCACAATGTTGTTAATTAACTTAATCTACGCATAAACACCTTGATGATTAACATTTTAAATTATTCATTTGGTTAATTTATTTTTCTGGCACGGCACTTGCTATATATCAAACACATGGAATCAACGACGATTCATAAACATATTTGATGACGGCCAACGACGTCCGTTCTGTTCGATTTGCTTAATCAGCGTAATGACTAAGCAAAATAAATGACGTGCAGTTCAGGAGAAAGTTATGTCTTCACCAATAAATATTGATGCAAAAAAAGCCACAGAAATAAAATTATTTAGCTTTTCTACGCCTGCCATGCGTGCCTTCCATATGACATGGCTGGCATTCTTTGTCTGTTTCTTCGCATGGTTTGCCTGTGCTCCCCTCATGCCAGTCATCAAAGGCGAGTTCAATTTAACCAAAGACCAAATCGCCAATATCAACATTGCTGCGGTTGCGATTACTATTTTAATTCGCCTCATCGTTGGCCCACTCTGTGATAAATACGGCCCACGCAAGACCTACACTGCTCTTTTACTGCTTGGCAGTATTCCTGTTTTTGGTGTTGCTGCGGCCAATACCTATGAATCCTTCCTGTTCTTCCGCTTATTGATTGGTGCAATTGGTGCAAGCTTTGTCATCACCCAATACCATACCAGTGTGATGTTTGCACCCAATGTTGTGGGTACAGCCAATGCAGCTTCAGCGGGTTGGGGCAATGCGGGTGGTGGTGCGACTCAAGCAATTATGCCGCTTATCTTAGGTGCGATTGTCATGTTTGGTGTTGAACAAGCGATGGGTTGGAGAATTGCATTACTTGTGCCAGGCATCATGATGCTAATCGTTGGCGTACTGTACTGGAAACTCACTCAAGATTGCCCTCAAGGAAACTTTAAAGAGCTTCGTGAACAAGGTATCGAAGTTGGTGCTGGCAAAAAAGGCGGCGTTGCGATTCTGATGCAAGCTGCACGTAATTATCGTGTCTGGATTCTATTTGTCTCTTATGCTGCATGCTTTGGTATCGAGATTTTTATTCACAACATTGCCGCAATGTACTATGTCGATCACTTCAATATGGGGTTAAAGGAAGCCGGCTTAACTGCAGGTATTTTTGGTCTGCTCGCCCTGTTTGCCCGTGCGCTCGGAGGTTATCTTTCAGATAAAGTTGCGATCACTAAAGGTTTAGATGGTCGTACTAAAATCTTGTTTATTCTCATTTTGTGTGAAGGTTTATTTCTAATTCTATTCTCACAAATGAATACATTAACGCTTGCCATTATTAGCATGACCGTTTTTGCCTTGTTTACCCATATGTCTTGTGGTGCAACTTACGCGCTTGTGCCATTTATTGATCGCAATGCTCTAGGTGGTGTTGCTGGTATCATTGGTGCAGGCGGTAATGTCGGTGCTGTTGCTGCAGGCTTCTTACTCAAAGGTTTACTGGATATACAAACCTGCCTGATGATTTTAGGTGCGTTGGTGACCGTAGCCGCATTCAGTGTCATCCTTATTCGCTTCTCTGTCGAACATAAAGCCAAAGAACAACAATTGTTCGAGCAAGCTGTATTAGAACGTAATTCTCTCGCGTAATCACAACACGTTTTGTGTGGGATAAACCCTCCCACACGATTTCCAAATTAAATACTTCAACACCATTTTTCAGGGGTCTCAATATGAAATTGAATCTTCTTGGCTTTGCCATGCTTGGATGCTTAACCACGACTACTTTTGCAGCACCTACACTTTATGGGGAAATTGATGCAAGTATCGATTATTTACCAGAAAAAAATGCTCATCGTTCGGATAAAGATGTCTGGGAAGTGAGCTCCAATAGTTCCTATCTCGGTCTTAAAGGAGATGAGAAACTGACTGAGCGCCTAAGTGCGGTCTATGCAATTGAATGGGGATTGAGTGCTGATGGTGATGGAACAGACTGGACACAACGAAACCGCTTTGTCGGCTTAAAGGATAGTCAATTCGGTACGCTCAAAGTGGGGAAACATGATACCCCAGTTAAACAGCTCTCAAGTACAGTTGATATTTTCAACAATTATGTGGCCAATAAAGCAGATATCGGCGGTATTCTGACTGGAGAAAATCGAATTGATAATGTTGTGCTCTATGAGTCGCCAGCCATTCGCCTCTCGAAAGGTATGATTAAACTCAATGCTTTGCTCGCCAGTGGAGAATCCTCTGGAATTAAAAGTTCGAGTGGTGGTGCAAAAGTTGCTGGTCGTGGCTTAGGCGATGCATGGTCTGCCAGTCTGGTTTATGAACATCCATTTTTTGTCGCAGGACTTGGCTATGACAAAGCCATTCCAAGCACTTTTGCAGGACGTGGTTTTCTCAATGTTGCCACAGGACAGGCTTATACAGCCGACACACAAGCTTTTGCCGCAGCAAATACCATACGTGCCATCGGACGTTTAAATCCGATTGAAGGCTTGGCGATTAAAAGCTTGTATCAACGTTCCGATATTGAAGAAAGCAACTATGCAGACCCCGCGGAAGCAACAAAATGGGCCACAAAAGCCAATAGTATTGATGATGCTCAAGGCTGGTTAGTGGGTGCCGAATATATTCTTCCAAGCGCAAAAAAATGGATGCTGAAAGCACAATATAGCCAGAATGATACCCGTTTTAAAAATAACACAGCTGATTTTAAAGCCAAGCAAATCATGCTTGGGGCTGACTATGCCTTTAATAAGCAGGTGAAAAGTTATGGTTATGCAGGTTATTTAACACTTGAACAAGCAGATAAAAAAGACAAGCAACCCGTTGTCGGGCTCGGTTTGGAATTGAAGTTCTAAACACAATTTAGATTTTCAATATAAGCGGTCAATATTCTATTGTTCCGCTTATATTGTTGAGCATTGAAGTACAATTATTTTTGATTAGAATCGAAATATTGGTCGAAGTATTTTAGAATACTTTTCACTTATTCCAAGATTACAACAACAATGTCAAACGCTCAATTTTCCAAACAATTGGTCTATATGCTGATCGGAAGTGCGCTGATTCTTGCACTTTCCTTGGGTGTACGCCATGGCTTTGGTTTATATCTGGTGCCCATGAGCGATAGTTTTGGTTGGGGCCATCATATTTTTAGTTTTGCGATTGCCATGCAAAACCTGATCTGGGGGGCAGCACAACCCTTTACCGGTGCGATTGCTGACAAGTACGGTACTAAGAAAGTCGTGATGGCGGGGGGCGTACTCTATGCTATTGGATTAGTCCTTATGGCATTTAGCTCTACGGGACTATTACTTAACCTCAGCTTAGGGCTCGTGATTGGACTTGCCCTATCTGCGACCTCTTTTACAGTATTGCTTTCTGCAGTTGGTCGCGCTGCGCCACCAGAGAAACGCAGTATGGTGATGGGGATTGCCAGTGCTGCGGGTTCCTTTGGCCAGTTTATTATGCTGCCTTCAACTCTGTTACTTCTTAAAACCATCGGTTGGTCTTCTGCTTTACTGGTGAGTGCCTTTGCTATTGCATTCATTGTTCCCTTGGCTTGGTTATTGAAATCCCCTTCTTCTACAGCACCGAAAGCGCTGAATCAGCCAAGTCTAAGCTTTAAACAGGTTTTACACATCGCAAGAAAACACAAACCGTTTTGGTGGTTATCCCTCGGCTTTCTGGTCTGTGGTTTCCAAGTGGTATTTTTAGGGGTACACCTACCTGGTTATTTAATTGATCATGGCTTTGATGCCACAACAGGTACGATATTCTTGGCACTGGTCGGTCTATTTAATATTGTGGGCACCTATGGTGCTGGTTGGTTAGGTGATCGCTACTCAAAACCAAGATTGCTGATGTTGCTTTATGGTTTACGTGGCATTGCCATTATTGCTTTTCTCTTGCTCCCACTCAGTACATTGACCGTTTATAGTTTTGGGGTCATTATGGGACTACTCTGGCTTTCCACTGTCCCGCTCACTAACGGGATCGTGGCCAATATGTTTGGGGTCAAATATTTATCCATGCTCAGTGGTATTGTGTTCTTTACCCATCAAATCGGCTCATTCTTTGGCGGCTGGCTTGGTGGGGTCAATCATGATATTGCAGGCAACTACAATATGATCTGGCTTGCCTGTTTAGTACTGAGTGCTTTTGGTGTGGTTATCCATCTTTTCGTGAATGAAGAGGCTGTGATTCATGACTAATATAGAACGTCATTTTAAGTGGGTATTGTTTGTCACGCTTCTGTGCTTGATGAGTCTTTCGATCTTAATCTGGTTTCAAACCCCTGATTTATTTGAGTACTTCAATCAAGCATTTTGTGCGCATTGAAGCAGACAGCTCGTGCTTTATCATTGTCATATAAACATCAAAGCTCTGTCATCAAACCATCAAATTTCGATGCTTTAATAAAAAATAAAAAATTCGATAAAATGCAAAAAGCTTGTTGATCAACTGGTCAACAAGCTTTTTTTATGCCTTCAAATAAATAAAGGCTGCGCATCGGCAGCCTTTATTTATCATCCAAGCGACATTACTGTTGTTGACGCTTAGGCAATGGAATATATTGCGATTGTGCATTCTGCTGCACTTTACGCTCTCCAACTTTAACCTGTAAAGTTTGTTGCTTGCCTTCACGCTCAATCACCACATCAATTAAACTTTCTGGTGCTTGTAACGCAACATAATTAATCAAATGTGATGCCGATGAAATTTGCTCATTGTTCACTTGAATAATCTTATCGCCACGCTTAATACCTGCAGAATCAGATGGTCCACCACGTAAGACATCGGCAACAGTGACACCAATCGGTTTAGCGGTCAAAACATCTTCATCAAGGTTATTTGGAATTAAGCTAATCCCTAACCAGCCACGTACCACACGACCATCTTTCAAGATTGAATTAAGAACTTGCTGACACACTTTGGCTGGTATCGCAAAACCAATCCCAAGGGAGCCACCAGATTGCGAGAAGATAGCCGTATTGACCCCTATCAAATTACCCGCAACATCAATCAATGCACCACCCGAGTTACCTGGGTTAATTGCAGCATCCGTTTGAATAAAATCTTCATAGGTATTAATACCCAAATCCGAACGTCCAGTTGCGGAGATAATCCCCTGCGTTACGGTTTGACCAACACCAAATGGGTTACCAATCGCAAGCACAACATCACCCACTTCATTGCCACTGAGCTTAAATGGCAACACTGGTAATTTGTCCAATTCAATTTTGATTACCGCCAAATCGGTGTCTGGATCAGTTCCTATCACGGTCGCTTCAGCACGGCGTCCATCTTGTAAAGCCACAACAATATGTTCAGCCTGTGCAATCACATGATTGTTGGTTAAAATATAACCATCCGCACGTACAATTACGCCTGAACCCAAACTGTTTTCATTTTGAGGTTGCTGCGGCATTTGATTGCCGAAAAACTCACGAAACACAGGATCATTCAGCAATGGATGATTCATCTGTTTCACTTTTTGCGTGGTAAAAATATTGACCACAGCAGGCGCTGCCACTTTCACCGCAGCACTATATGAAACCACCCCACCCGTACGCGTGGTATCAATCAGTGGCTCAACCTTTTCTGCGGGCATTTTCACCCCGTCAGCAGCCACTGTTGGCTTCGGTTGATGTGATTTCTGCCAAGCCAGAAAACTAAAAATAACAAGAATGAGTAATACCCAAGGTAACCATGTAAATGCACGGCGCACGTCTATTATCCTCTAGGCGAAATTATGTGATGAACGTAATTTATTGAAGAACTGGAAGTTTCCACTATTGTAAAGTAAATTGCTTAAAATCAATGCAAAAGTTAAAAAAGTTTTGTCTAGCTTTAGTTACATTTAAAAATATGTTCTTATGGTTGCTGAGAAAAGATGTAAAAAAATTGAGGAATCACATGGCAAATTTGCATGACCTTGTGCAATGGTGTAACCAGACTTTAAAAGCCAATGAATTTAAAGACTATGCACCAAACGGCTTACAAATCGAAGGCAAGCCCGAAGTCAATAAAATTGTATGTGCTGTGACTGCATCTGAAGATGCGATTGATGCTGCAATTGCCCAACAAGCAGATGCCTTATTGGTTCATCATGGCTATTTTTGGAAAGGTGAACCCTACCCAATTACAGGAATGCGCGGCAATCGCATCAAGAAACTGATTCAAAATAATATTTCCCTGATTGCCTATCATTTACCTTTGGATGCACATCCAACTTTAGGCAATAACATCGCTATTGCCGATTTGATTGGTCTACACGATCTAGAAGCATTAGATCCAAGCGAAAAACACCCTATCGGTAATATCGCCTATTTAGGCGATTCACTGAGTCCTGAACAATTTAAAGCGAAGTTACAGAGCATTTTTGACTTTAATGTGATTCATCTGCCGAGTGATAAAACGCTAATCAAAAAAGTAGGCTTCTGCACAGGTGGTGCGCAAGACTTTATCGCCAAAGCAGCTCAAGCAGATTGTGATGCTTATATTTCTGGTGAAGTCAGCGAACGTACCTTCTATGAGGCAAAAGAACTGGGGGTACATTATTTCGCCTGTGGTCACCATGCCACTGAACGTTATGGCGTGCAGCGTTTGGCACAAGCCATTGCCCAACAATTTTCAATCGAAACTGAGTATTTTGAGCTCAACAACCCGATTTAACCCGATCCAATGTTGAATGGAGTGAAGTTCGTTTCACTCCTTCCCTTTATATTTCAACTCAATATTTAAACCAATACCTGTGTAACTTGAGTGATTGAAATAATCAAGTATTTCTCACTGCAATACCTCTGTCTACTTTTAATAGACTAAGAATCAAAGACTTGTTCGTATTGCTCAGCCAATTCAAGACCTAATAAAAGCAATGATAAATAAAATTTATTTTTTATCCCTTTTTATATAGATAAAAGCAAATTAAAAGATATTGATTCTCATTTGCTTTTAAATAAATAATGAAGGCGCTTTAACTTATGCTAATAAAATCATTTTGATTAAAAGGAATCAAACACATGGCCTATTCTTTACCAGCGCTTCCTTATGCTTACGATGCACTTGAACCCAATATTGATACCAAAACCATGGAAATTCACCATAGCAAACATCATCAGACCTACATCAATAATATCAATGGTGCAATTGAAGGAACAGAATGGGAAAAACTCCCTGTAGAAGAATTGGTTGCCAAAGTGAATGACGTCCCTGCTGGTCTTAAAAATATGGTGATTAACAATGGTGGCGGACACGCCAATCATTCACTTTTTTGGACGATCATGAGCCCACAAGGGGGTGGACAACCAACAGGAGCTGTTGCTGAAGCAATTGATCAACAACTGGGTGGTTTCGATGCATTTAAAGATGCATTCACCAAGGCAGCGATTAGTCGTTTTGGCAGTGGTTGGGCATGGCTAAGTGTCACACCTGAACACAAATTAGTGGTCGAAAGTAGCGGCAATCAAGACTCGCCCTTGATGCATGGTAATACCCCTATTTTAGGTTTAGATGTATGGGAACATGCCTACTACTTAAAATATCAAAACCGTCGTCCTGAATATATTGCTGCCTTTTATAATGTGGTTGATTGGGATGAAGTCAATCGTCGTTATCATGATGCATTACAAGCCAAAACTCAGTAATTTTCATAGTAGTCCAAGTTAAATCAGCATCTCTACAAAAATAAGTTAGAGTTTTTTGCAACGTTCACCAACTGAGCTAAAAACTCTAATCATTGTTGTATGCTATATGTCTCATAAAGAAATTTTTTGCATATTTTGTGTATTAAAAGACTGCCCTATTGTCTATAGAATCATTTACAATAAAGGCACTTAATGTAAAACCCAGCAAATTTGCAAGGAATGAAACATGACAACCATTACTTTACCTGCACTTCCATATGGCTATGATGATTTAGCGCCACACATCACTCGCGAAACTTTAGAATACCATCACGATAAACACCACAATACTTATGTTGTTAACTTAAACAACCTAATCAAAGGTACTGACCTTGAAGGTAAAACTTTAGAAGAAATCATCAAAGCATCTGCTGGCGATGCATCTAAAGCAGGTATCTTTAACAATGCTGCGCAAGTATGGAACCATACATTCTACTGGAACAGCATGAAACCAAATGGTGGTGGTAAGCCAACAGGTGCGATTGCAGCTAAAATCGAAGAAGCTTTTGGTAGCTACGAAAAATTTGCAGAAGAATTCACTGCTGCTGCAACAACTCAATTCGGTTCAGGTTGGGCTTGGTTAGTTGCTGATGAAGTAAACGGTAAATTATCGATTACTAAAACTGCCAATGCAGATACGCCACTTGCTCATGGTCAAGTTGCAGTATTAACCATCGACGTTTGGGAACATGCTTACTACATCGACTTCCGTAACTTACGTCCAAAATACATCGCTACTTTCTTAGAAAGCCTAGTAAACTGGGACTATGCAAATGCAAAACTTGCAGGTCAACCAGCAGGTGTTGAGAAATAATTGATTATTTCTTGAATAAAAAACTGCTCTTGATGAGCAGTTTTTTTTGCGATGCGATTTAGCATCCATCAGAGCAAACCAACCTGACTACAATTAGAATGAAAAACTTAAGTTTAATTGATACTCACACCGTTCAATTGTTTTAAAAGCCGCCCTCTTATCTCAGCTCGCAAAAGCCCCCGCCCTAATAATAAACTTAAATTCAGCCACCCCTAGCACTAGCTCTAAATCACCACAATACATCAAATTTTTAAGCAATAAAAAAACCCTGCTTTCGCAGGGTTTTCTTTTGAATCAGTTCAGTGCTTAGTGAGCAGCGAATTGGTTCATTGTGTTTTTAGCATCATCGTGCGCTTTAAGAGCGTTGTCACCAGAGAAGATTTCTTTGTGATCATCACCGATGTCAGAACCCGCCATTGCTTGGTGTTTAACACAAGCGATACCACCACGGATTTCTTTACGTTGTACGCCAGCAACATAAGCCAACATACCCTCAGAACCGAAGTAACCTTGTGCAAGTTCATGAGTAGAAAGCGCAGCAGTGTGGTAAGTCGGAAGTGTGATCAAGTGATGGAACACACCCGCTTCACGAGCAGCATCAGCTTGGAAAGTACGGATCTTAGCATCAGCATCAGCCGCTAATTCAGTCGCATCGTACTCAGCGCTCATTAATTTAGCACGGTCGTAAGCAGAAACGTCTTTACCTTCAGCAACCCAACGGTCGTAAGCTTGTTGACGGAAGTTTAAAGTCCAGTTGAATGATGGGCTGTTGTTATAAACAAGCTTCGCATTTGGAACTGTTTCACGTACACGGTTAACCATGTGAGCAATTTCTTCTACGTTTGGAGTCGCAGTTTCGATCCAAAGAAGGTCAGCACCATTTTGAAGGCTAGATACACAGTCAAGTACAACACGGTCAATTTGAGTGTCAGCACGGAACTGATACAAGCCAGAAGCTAAACGCTTAGGACGGTGTAATTTACCATCACGTTTGATTAGGATTTCGTCTTCTTGCGCATCAGCGATGTCGATTTCAGTTGTATCTAAGTAGCTGATGTATTGAGAAGCGATGTCGCCTGGCTCTTTAACCACTGGGATTTTTTGAGTCAAGTCAGCGCCTTCAGAGTCAGTACGCGCAACGATGATACCATCATCAAGACCCATTTCTAAGAATGCATAACGTAATGCATGGATTTTAGCGATGAAATCTTCGTGTGGAACAGTTACTTTACCAGCTTGGTGACCACATTGTTTCGCATCAGAAACTTGGTTTTCGATTTGAAGTGCACAAGCACCCGCTTCGATCATTTTCTTAGCAAGTAAGTAAGTTGCTTCTTCGTTACCGAAACCTGCATCGATGTCCGCAATAATTGGCACAACGTGAGTTTCAAAGTTGTCGATTTGAGCAGTGATTTCAGCAGCTTTAGCCGTATCACCCGCTTCGTTTGCTTTTTTAAGTGCGCGGAATAAATCGTTTAATTCTTTCGCATCAGCTTGACGTAAGAATGTGTAGATTTCTTCGATCAATGCTGGAACAGATGTTTTTTCGTGCATAGATTGGTCAGGAAGTGGACCAAATTCTGAACGAAGTGCAGCAACCATCCAACCAGAAAGGTAGATATAACGACGTTCAGTTGTACCAAAGTATTTTTTATTCGCGATCATTTTTTGTTGCGCGATAAAACCGTGCCAGCAACCCAATGATTGAGTATATTTGCTAGAATCAGCATCATAAGCAGCCATATCACGACGCATAATCGCAGCTGTATATTTAGCAATGTCTAAACCAGTTTTGAAACGGTTTTGCAATTGCATACGAGCAGCATCTTCAGGACTAATATCTGCCCAAGTGTTGCCAAATTTTGCTTTTAATTCGCGGATTGCATCAATCGCTGTTTGATATGTAGTCATGATATATTCCTTTGAGGATTGGCATCGAATGAGGGCTAGGAAATCCTGATTTTAGTTAGTCTAGATTTCAAGCGCCCCATCAACATGTCTCAAAGCTTAGTCTTTGGCAAGCGATTTATCCAATATTCTGGCTTAATCTTCAGTATTTTCTAAAAAAATATATGCATAACCATTTTTCAAAAATGCAAAAAACACCATATAAATATTTGTTTTTATTAACCTTACAAAATACACAACTTAAGTTGATCATCAAATTTTAGACCTATTTTCTAGACTCATCAGTTCATAAAAACCTAAATTTTGACGATTCAAACCCTAAAAAATGCCAATTTTTTTCTGCGCTTTTGTCTAATTTACACCCAGTAGATACCCTCCAAGAAACTGGCTAAATTAAATAAATCAACAGAATGTGCCAAGTTGCAGCATAAGCATTGTCGCTGTTGCTTTTATGTAGGATTAAGTTACACAAATCCCTTTGGATATGTCATAATTCAAGGCAATTCAAGGATTTTATTTTCGGTATTTTTTTTATGAATCTGGAGCGGGTCGATCTCAATTTATTAATTTATCTTGATGTACTTCTTCGTGAAAAAAATGTCACCCGTGCAGCGGAGCAATTGGGTGTTACCCAACCTGCAATGAGTAATATTTTACGTCGATTACGTAATTTGTTTAATGATCCCCTACTCATTCGCTCTTCTGAAGGCATGACGCCAACTGAACGTGCATTAGAATTACAACCGCGTATTCGAGATGCATTGTCAGACCTTTCAATGATTCTTGAGCCACGTACCGAATTCCGCCCTTATACCAGTAATCGTGTGTTCCGGATTATGACATCCGATTATGCTGAAGCCACACTTGTTCCACGCTTAGTGAAAGCATTACGCTCAGAAGCACCGAATGTCGTTTTAGACTTTCTGACGCCTAGTGATGTGTCTTATCGCGATATGGAGCAAGGCAAAGTTGACCTAGCCATTAACCGCTTCAATGAAATCCCGCAAAGCTTCCATCAAGTTTTAGTATGGCGCGATAGTTTTAGCTGTATTCTGAACGACAAACATCCTGCAGTAACTCACCTTAATTTAAAAAGCTATTTAGATGCACAACATATTTGGGTGTCTAAAACGGGTATGGGTGTAGGCTTTGGTGTCAATCCTGAGAAACAAGCAGGTCTAGGCTGGATCGATCAGGCTTTGGAACGTATTGGCCAACGTCGCAAAATTTCGGTCTTTACCCGCCATTATCAAATGCCAGCACTACTGGCGCAAAATGTAGATTTAATCGCAACCTTACCAACCCGTATGGCGCGTTTGCAAACTCAGAATCCACGACTGGTTATAAAGGATCCACCGTTCTATATTCCAGAATTTGAATTAAAAATGGCTTGGTGTCCATTATTACACCATCATCCTGCGCATCGTTGGCTCAGACAATTAATTCTTTTTGTTGCACGTCAAATGATCGAGGAAGAAAACCGCGAGTATTTGTTGAATAATGGCAATTCACAATTACCGCATAGCTTTTTTTAATTGAGCGGATTAGCTAGATGAAATTTCAGCCATATCTTAGGTGTGGCTGATTGTTTTAATAATAATATCAATAAAAACTTATTTCTTTTACTTATTGATAGATTATATTCTCTTAAAGAATAAGCGAGTGAAATAATGCCTAACCGACAATTATTTGCATAAGCGAACGTATAGGCTGTGTCCTACCAACAAAGGTGATGTATGGATATTTTCCAAAGCATGATGATTCTAGTAATTCTAGTCGCATGTTCATTCTTTTTATCCTTATCTGAAATCGCGATTGCTGGATCACGAAAACTCAAACTGAAACTCATTGCCGAAAGTGGCGAAGAACGTGCAAATAAAGTCATTGAGTTACAAGAAAACTCAGCAGACTTTTTTGCATCAACCCAAGTGGGTGTTAATGCTGTTGCGATCTTGGGCGGTATTGTCGGTGAATCCTCATTACGTCCTTACTTCCACAATTTGGCAACTGAACTTTATCCAGGACCTTGGGCAGACACGATTGGATTTAGTTTATCTTTTTTAACCGTTACCTCCCTTTTTATCTTATTTGCTGACTTAATGCCAAAACGCTTGGCAATGATCTTCCCAGAAAAACTGGCAATCAAAGTTATCAATCCCATTACCATTTTCATTAAAATCTGTAGACCTTTAGCATGGGTTATTAATATCATTGCCAATTCAATTTTTAGAATTTTTAAAATTGATACCAAGCGCGACGACAGCATGACCTTTGATGATATTTCTGCCATCGTAAATGCAGGTGCGCAAGCAGGTGTCTTACAAAAACAAGAACATCATTTCATTGAAAATGTATTTGAGCTTGAAGAGCGTACCGTGCCATCCAGCATGACAGCACGAGAAAACATTGTTTATTTCACTTTGAATGAAGCTGAGCATAGTATTCGTCAAAAGCTGGCTGATCATCCTTATTCAAAATTCTTAATTTGTAATGAACATATCGACCAAGTTATTGGCTATGTCGATGCCAAAGATATTTTAGTCCGTATTTTAAATAATCAGTCCTTTACGCAACTGAATGAATCGATTATCCGCAACGTTTTAATTATCCCAGACAGCCTTACGCTATCAGAACTTCTTGACCGTTTTCGCTCAACTAAAGAGAAGTTTGCAGTGGTAATCAATGAATATGCCTTAGTGGTCGGTGTGATTACCCTCAGTGATATTATGATCACGGTTATGGGCGACTGGGTGACCCCGATGGATGAAGAACAACAGATCATTAAACGTGATAATCATTCATGGCTGATTGATGGCAGCACTCCAATTGAAGATGTAAAACATGCGCTGGCAATTGAAGAATTCCCAGAAAATGAAAATTACGAAACCATTGCTGGCTTTATCATGTATCGTCTGCGCAAGATCCCACGCCCTGCAGATGCGGTTGAATATGCTGGCTTTAAATTTGAAGTAGTCGATATCGACCACTATAAAATTGACCAATTGCTGGTCACACAAATTATCCCTAGTCTGGAAAATGACACATCTGCGATGCAAGAAGACTAAGCTGAACAGTTCATAAAAAAAGCCCAACAATGGGCTTTTTTTATTTCATGGCAAACCAGATCAGAGCAGCCAAAATTAAGAAGATCAAAACCAAGACTTTAATTCCACCACGACTACGCTGTACCAATTGCTCTTGGATCTGTGCCTGTTCTTGTGGATGATCTTGCAGATACTGATCAATTAAGTCTTTAGATTCCTTGAGACCTAAACCTGTTTTTTCTCGCGTGATCTTAATGGCATCAATCAATTGCCCTGCTCTAAGCACATTGAGCGCTTCTGGCGGAATCTTCGGTGCTAAGGTCATAAAATTAACAATCCTTGTTATTTTCTATTGGAAACCACATCAGAGCAGGATGTTTAGAATCGCTTAATTTCCACCATACAATGAAATCAACTCATCAAGTACGGCTTGATAATGAATACCAATATCTTCTGCTAGGATTTTATAAGCATTATCAAACTGAACCATCGGCCAGCCTTCTTTCCAGAATGGGAAAATATTATGCAAATCGTGTGTAACTGTCGCATCTTCACGGCCGATGGCTTGTGCAACTTGTGCTAATACCTGAGCCGTTTCAGCACCATCAATTGCTAAATAATCAATACCACGCACTTTGAGAATACGAATACGGTCTTTTTTATAACGGATCTTTTTTGCCTGACCTGCATTCAAGCCCAATGCCAGTGTCACTGCTTCGACAAATTTTTCTTCAAAGCTCGTACTGAGTGCAACCAAAGCCTGTTTATGTGCTTCTTGGCGACCAGCTTTTCCCCCACTACGGATCATCTCATTTGCTTCCGTATCCAGCTTATCTTTTTTCATAGACTGTAAAATGTCTAAAATTTCGATATCGCTTAAAGATTCAGGAGATTGCTCAATCATGGGAGTCCTAATACACAAAAATAAAAAAGTATTGTCTCATAAAAGCAATATTAAAGCAGAATAAAAATTTAAAATGGTTTGCCGTCTTTACTGTATTTGTGGCACTTACTCTAGAATTCAGGTTTATGAAATCAGATCTTTTTTTAATTATTGTTTATTTATTTGCCAAATACATTTTACCCCGATAATATTATTTTACCCAGATAAAAATATGTGATTAAAATGAATACTCAAACCACCTACACTGCATTTAATGGCAGTACACAGGTCGCAACTGGCCAGCCGACTGAGCTTGCGATCAAGATCAGACATCTATCTCAGGCAAATGAAAATATTTTGATTTTTAATGATCAAACAGGTCAACAAATTGATCTTGACCTTTCGGGTTCTGAACAAGAGTTATTACAACGCTATAGCGAACCTGAGCCAACTAAACGAGTTGGAAGGCCTAAACTTGGGGTTATTTCTCGTGAAATCACTTTACAGAAGAAGCATTGGGATTGGTTAGATCAACAAAGTGCCAGCGCATCGGCTGTGATCCGCAAGTTGATTGATAAAGAGCTGAATGATCCTAATTCTGAAAGTAATATCATGCTTGCCAAACAAGCTACTGACCGCTTTATGTCTGCGATGTTAGGCAATATGCCAAATTATGAAGAAGCAACCCGTGCTTTATATCAGGGGGATCAAGAGGTTTTCTTAAAATTAATTAAAGATTATCCTAAAGATATAAAAGAATATTTAGTTTTCAAAACACGTCATATTTTCTAAATGCATTCTTTTTATCATCTGTTAAAATAACTTGCTCTACTCATTTCAAATGGTAGAGCATTTTACAAACATTTAATGACAATCATTATTTAGTCGTCATATAAAAATTCTATTCAAAGATCTAAAAATAGAGATATAAAAAGGACAAGTTCAATGGCCAAACTTAAGAATGAAAATTTCCTTTATATTGGTCTATTTGTTTTGCTCTGGGGAAGTGCTGCAATTTTTACCAAATGGGGACTTCATCATGGTGCAGCAATCCCCTTCCTGTTTTTCCGCTTTTTAATTGCTACAGCGTTAATTTTATTCTTTTGTGCAATTTCAAAACAGCCTTTTTATCCACAAAATACCTCTTTTAAATATGTCATTCTTACCGGTTGCTTTTTAATTACAGGTTATACCCTGTTTTATTTTTTATCGCTTGAATTTGGAATTTCCCCAGGCCTCCTTTCCACCATCCTTGCATTACAGCCTATTTTGACCTTTTTTATAACTGAGAAAAGTTTTTCCAAAGTTAAGCTTATAGGGCTACTGCTTAGTTTTTTTGGAATCATTTGTTTGGTTTATAACAATATGTTTATCAATAAATTATCTTTATGGGCAACGCTTGCTTCAATTATGTGCCTAGCATGTATTACGACAGGTGTGATTCTACAAAGAAAAATTTCTGAAAAACCATGGCATGTTTTACCACTACAATATGCCATTTCTTTGATTTTCATTATTTTTATCATTCCTTTTCAATCATTTAATTTTGAGATGAATTGGGGCTTTTGGATTCCTGTTTTATATCAAGGCATTATTGTTTCTGTTATTGCTCAACTCATTTTTTATAAATTATTACAATCAGGCAATCTGGTGAATACAACCAGCTTATTCTATCTTGTACCGCTTGTGACCTTAGTACTCGACTTTATTATTTTTAGCACTCAACTCTCTGGGTTTGACTATGTTGGAATTATCGCAATATTGAGTGGGGTTTATTTGGTATACCGAAAAACCATTAAAAGTAATAATATCGTAGCATTAGAAGGCTCCAAAGATACTTCACCCTAATTATCTAAACAGACACAAACAATCAACTCTCAACCTCACAAACGTCATCAGATGATTTATGTAAAGATAAAAAAACCCGCTTACGCGGGTTTTTCAAAATCAATTCAGTCGATTAAAGACGAACTAACTCCACCACTTTCTCAGCGGCTTCTTCAACCGTTTCAGCAGCAATCTCTGTATCTGTACCATCCACAGTCGTTGTGATAATAACAACGCCCGTTTCACGTAACAAGGCAATCTGCTCAACCGTTAAATTTGCTTTTGCAATGGCAACTACACCTTGTTGAATCAATAAGCTTTCTAATGCTTGAGCTTTCTCGATCAACGATGCAGACACACCAATTACCGCAGGTTTTTGACCTAAACGTGCCGCACGATCTTCTGCAGTCACAGGATTGCTATGCGCCGTCCATTCAACTGCAGCTTCAACCATACCTGCACCAACAGTCACATTGCTGAGACGGTCAATAAAGATAAATGAACCAGTGTAACGGCTATCTTGATATTGATCGAAGACCACTGGCGCATCAAACTCAACCACAACATCCGCAATTGCATTCAACTCAAGCTCTTCAACTTGCGTATGTTCCAATGTATTCACATTAACACGGAAGTTAATTGCAGTGACTTTTGCTGGAACAGTTTGCGTGCCAATTTTAACGTTGTACAGCTTACCTTTCACCAACGGATGTTCATTCATCCACACCACTGAAGCACGTACACTACGTGAAATCAAAGGTTGCTCGCCTGCACGGACCAAAACGTTACCACGAGAAATATCAATTTCATCGTTTAAAGTTAACGTCACGGCTTGACCAGCAACAGCTTGTTCAAGATTGCCATCAAAGGTGACGATTTCTTTCACCGTTGATTTTTTGCCAGATGGCAAAGCAACAATTTCATCACCAACGTTGATTTCACCCAACGCTATGGTTCCCGCGAAACCACGGAAATCGAGGTTTGGACGATTCACATATTGAACAGGGAAACGGAATTCATGTTTATTTGATTCACGTTTAATTTCCACTGATTCAAGAATGCTCATCAAGGTTTGACCCTTGTACCACGGCGTACTTGCTGATGGATTCACCACGTTATCGCCATTCAGTGCCGAGATCGGTACGAACACAATATTTTCAGGACGACGATCACCAAGTTGGCTGACGAAAGCATCATATTCAACTTGGATTTCATTGAAGCGCGCTTCAGAGAATTCCACCAAGTCCATCTTGTTAATCGCAACCACGATATTTTTAATACCGAGCAAGCTTGCGATAAATGAGTGACGGCGCGTTTGTGTTTGCACACCATAGCGCGCATCAATCAAGATAATCGCAAGATCAGCTGTCGATGCACCGGTTGCCATGTTACGCGTATATTGTTCATGTCCTGGTGTATCTGCAATGATGAACTTACGCTTTTCTGTAGAGAAATAACGATAAGCGACATCAATGGTAATGCCCTGCTCACGTTCAGCCTGCAAGCCATCGACCAGTAAGGCAAGGTCAGGCGCATCACCTGTGGTTCCCACTTTCTTACTGTCACGGGTCACCGCTTGCAATTGATCTTCATAAATCAATTTTGAATCATAAAGTAAACGACCAATTAAGGTACTTTTACCATCATCGACGTTACCGCAAGTCAAAAAGCGCAATAAATCTTTTTGCTCATGTTGTTTTAAATAGCCCAAGATGTCTTGGCTAATAAGATCTGATTGATGAGACATTGCTCAAAACTCCACAAAATTTTTGAAATCGAATTTGCCAAGCAGCTTAGAAATAACCTTCTTGCTTTTTCTTTTCCATCGAGCCCGCCTCATCATGGTCAATCATACGACCTTGACGCTCTGAGCTCGTGGCCAAAAGCATTTCTTGGATAATTTCAGGCAAGGTATCTGCTTCAGACTCAACTGCACCCGTTAGCGGATAACAGCCAAGCGTACGGAAACGTACCGATTTCATTTGTGGAACTTCACCCTCTTTTAAACGCATACGTTCATCATCCACCATGATCAACGTACCACTACGTTCTACCACAGGACGAACGGCAGAGAAATAAAGCGGAACGATTTGAATATTCTCTAAGTAGATATATTGCCAGATGTCTAACTCAGTCCAGTTCGACAATGGGAATACACGAATACTTTCGCCTTTGTTCACTTTACCGTTGTAAAGATTCCAAAGTTCTGGACGCTGGTTTTTAGGATCCCAACGATGCTTATTATCACGGAAAGAATAAACACGTTCTTTGGCACGAGATTTTTCTTCATCACGACGTGCACCACCAAAAGCAGCATCGAACTGATACTTATCCAAAGCTTGTTTTAAACCTTGGGTTTTCATGATGTCAGTATATTTTGAACTGCCGTGATCGAACGGGTTAATCCCAGCCTCACGACCTTCTACATTTTGATGCACGATCAAATCAAAGCCATGCGTTTTCGCCATGTTGTCACGGAACGCAATCATGTCTTTAAACTTCCAACCGGTATCTACATGCAGTAGCGGGAATGGCAGTTTTGCTGGATAGAATGCTTTTAATGCCAAGTGCAGCATCACCGCTGAATCTTTACCAATCGAGTAAAGCATCACAGGGTTTTCAAATTCAGCTGCAACTTCACGAATAATATGAATACTTTCTGCCTCAAGTTGTTTGAGGTGAGTCAATCTATTTTCAGTCATGTACAATTTCCTCCTTATCCATGCTATCCATAAAATCTATAAGTGATATTAAACCACCACTTTGAAGACTGTGTGGAGGAACGAGTGCCATAACAACTCCAATTTTTCATGATATCGATATTCTTACTTGCAGTAGAATTTGCTACTGAGTAAAGGTTATTCATTATAATAATTTAGATTGAGTTCTTTAGCTTGTTTTTTCATATCAATATGCAAAATTATGATATGAAAATAAGATTCTGGAATATCAATACAACCAATTTCACATAAATCAAAAACAAAAAAAGAAGCCTAAAGGCTTCTTTTTTCAATCATTTAGCTTCTATCAAAAACCAAACATTTTACGCTCTAATGGAATTTCTACACCAACAGAAACGCCACCATCACGCCCATTTAGATCAGAATCACTGACCCAACCATTCACTTTTAAAGGAATAGTCGGTTTTAAATAATGCGTCCAAGTCAAATCGAGGCCTTTTACGGTATCTTCTTTTGGAAATGCTGCGTTAATAGATAAGTTAGATTGGTTCACTTTGGCGTAAATCACACGACCATTTAAACGGTTCATGAGATCAAAACGAATATCTCCACCAACCGAATACATCTGACTATCCCCACCAATAGCATGGCCTAATGAAAAACCATGTTGGTAATAACCATCTGTGTAAACATAGTGGTTATATGACACAGCATCTACTTTTCCATTTGTACGAGTATCTGCCCATTCAGCATAAAGTTGATATGGCATATTTTTATAAGCAGATGAGAAATCTATACCAGCCAAATACATTTTTTTAGCAGGTAACAACCCAGCTTCATCCTCACCCACATATTGCCCATACAAACCGATAGGTACTTGCAATAATTGTTGTGTATTTAAGCGAACATCAAATCCTGCAATTTGATTCGATTTATCCGTATCATAATCAAGATTATCATTCCCTTTAATGGCATTCCAAAGTGAGTCAAGGCTTTCTGAACGCCCTTCTCCGCCCCATTGTAAGACACGGGAAGCACCAAGCTCAAGAGCAGGAAAAGGTTGTGCGGTAACACGTAAACCTAGCAGTTTTGCATCAGGAACAGCTTTATAATCATCTAGCTGCCCTCCAAATAGTTGATATTGCCAAGGCCCAATCCAAGACAACCATTTGGTCTCAAAGGCATTTTGAACAGCACGTTGAACAGTGACACCATACACTGGACGACTCGCATCACCACGGATCAAGCTGCCGTCATGACCTGGCCCCCAGTAGGTTGGAATTTGACCCGCAATGACCCACTGGTTCCAAAGCTTACCTGCGATATATGAGCCTTCAACATTGGCATCATGTCCATTATCGATCAGTGGATCTTTCTCACCATTCACACGGAGTTTAGCATCCCAGTTTTCACCGCCTGCATTAAACTCAGCGGCAATTTGATATTGTGATTTTTGATTATCACCAAATGCTTGAGGAATCGTTTTAAGATCAGTACCTGCATGTAAACCAGCTTTTACAGTTGCGTTATCCGCTTGCAGTGCATGCACGACTGAATCAATAACTTTTTGTTGAGTCGTATTGCTCACCTTAGCTTGAGATAGAGCACGTTGAATTTCGTCACCACTCATTGGCCAAGTCGATGTACTGATTTGTATAACACCTTGTTGGTTTAACCAATTCAGGTCCGTTCTTAAATTTTGATCATTTAACACCAGACCCTGAGCAAATACAGGAGAAGAAAGAGAGGCAAATAACGCCATATAAAGCGATTTTTTTAAAAACATGTCCAAACTGTTCTCAAATATATTTATGCACACATGATCGTTGGTTTATGCATACTTTTCAATCGTCAAACGAAACAATTACATTTTTTAACGGTAAAGAAAAAAAGCCACTTCAATGAAGTGGCTTTTTAAATACATCTAAAGCTTAATCTTTACGGCGCATATGCGGGAATAACAAGACATCGCGGATACTTGGTGCATTCGCAAATAACATCACCAAACGGTCAATACCAATGCCCTGACCAGCTGTCGGCGGTAAACCATATTCCAACGCTTCAATAAAGTCGGCATCGTAATGCATGGCTTCATCATCACCCGCATCCTTCTCGGCCACTTGTGCTTGGAATCGCTCAGCTTGATCAATCGGATCGTTTAACTCGGAGAAGCCATTTGCCAACTCACGACCACCAATAAAGAATTCGAAACGATCTGTAATATGTGGGTTATCATCATTACGACGTGCCAATGGAGAAGTTTCCGCTGGATATTCCGTAATGAATGTTGGCTGACGTAATTGCGTTTCTACAGTTTCTTCAAATACGATGGTTTGTAACTTACCTAAACCGAATCCTGGTTTTACTTTCTCTTTCAACACATCTTGAGTGAACTTCGCCAAAAACTCACGGTCATTGACATTTTCAGGTGTAAATGTTGGGTTATGCTCAAGAATCGCATCAAACATTGAGATTTTTTTGAATGGACCTTTGAAGCTATAGACTTCTTCACCATATGGCACATCAGTAGAGCCTAAGATATCAACTGCCAATTTTTCCAGCATGTTTTCAGTCAGTACCATCAAGTCTTTATAGTCAGCATAGGCTTGATAGAACTCAATCATGGTGAATTCTGGATTATGACGTGTTGAAACCCCTTCATTACGGAAGTTACGGTTGATTTCAAAAACACGTTCAAAACCACCGACCACAAGGCGTTTTAAATACAGTTCTGGCGCAATACGGAGGTAAAGCTCCATATCCAAGGCATTATGATGCGTTACGAATGGTTTTGCAGATGCGCCACCAGGAATCACATGCATCATCGGCGTTTCAACTTCCATGAAACGTTCATTGGTCAAAAATGCACGAATACCTGCCACCACTTTGGCACGAATTTCAAAGGTTTTACGCGTTTCTTCGTTTACGATTAAATCTAAATAACGTTTACGATATTTCGCTTCAGTATCTGTTAAACCATGGAATTTATCTGGAAGTGGTCGAAGTGATTTAGTGAGTAATTCAAAGCCTTCAAGGTGAACATATAAGTCACCTTTACCAGAACGCCCAATATAGCCTTCAGCCGCAATAATATCGCCAAGGTCTAAGCTTTTAATGGTTTCTAAAATGTCTGTCGGTAAACCTTTACGGTCAACATACAGTTGGATACGACCTGTCATGTCTTGGATCACGATGAATGATCCACGGTTGAGCATGACACGGCCCGCAACTTTTACATAAACTTTTTCAGCGCCTTCAATTTGCGCTTTGTCTTGGTCTTTAAATTGTTCTTGCAAATCAGCAGTGTAGTGCTCACGTTTAAACGTGTTTGGCCACGGGCTCTTACCCGTTTGTTTTGCAGTCTCTTGGATTTGCTTTAATTTGGCATGACGCTGTGCGATTAAATCGTTTTCGGAAAGTGTTTGTTCAGAAGTCGATTGAGCGTTTTGTTGCGTCATCTCTGCCTCGATTAAGTAAAAAATGAAGTGACATAGAATAGCAGATCACAACCCATTTTCGTATTGTTTCAACCAGACAATTCAAAAAAATCAAGATTGATCGTTTTTTGAATCTAGATAACGCAGCAATTCACTGTCAGAAAGCGCTTACGAATGTATTATTTTTCAGCCAAATGTTTCACCATGGCAAGCCCTTGATCAAAGCCTTTATTCATAAATTCCGCATGTTCAGGTTGAATTTCCACTTCAACATGCAGTTGGGTTTCACCATTAAAATCAAACAGCATATATTTCTCTAAAGCACCCGCCCAAGCTTTCACCTCCTCACTGTCAAGATCTTCCTTGCCATCTTGAATCATTCCAAGATGTTTAAACACAATCTCTTTAGGTTCTTCTATGCTTTCAATGGTAGACACCATGCCGTTGCCTTTACCATCACCAAAAAAAGTCTTACCACCTACTTTCCAATCGGTTTTCATGGTTGAATCGCAGGCAAAGAATTTTGTCCATGCCTGATAACTCTCAGGTGTCCACAAAACCTCCCAAACTTTCTCTGGCGTTGCATAAATTTTTATATTATATGACAGAGTTTCCATGCTCTATTCTCCATTTTCATTGTTGTGATTCATCATAACTTGATTCTGAATGTTTGTTTTTTATACACACTATATTCATACGATTATTCATTTTTAATTACATAAGCATTTATATTGCTGTAAAAAATTAGAGTAATTGCTCAAATAACAAGACTTTCAGATAAAATTGCCATATCGCTTTTTGAATAAATGATTAAACTCTTGCATTTACTTTACTTAAATGGCGTTCTGCGTAAAAATCTAACTCCCGATCAACACAAGTTAGTTCTATTGCAGCGATCGTAGCGACATTATGGAATAGTTTTACTGAAAGGCAATTTGAGCATACCTATCAGTTTGGAGAGTCACATGAAAAAATATCAATGTATCGTTTGTGGTTGGATTTACGACGAAGCAGAAGGTTGGCCACAAGACGGCATTGCAGCAGGAACCAAATGGGAAGATATCCCAGATGATTGGACTTGCCCAGATTGCGGCGTTTCAAAAGCTGATTTTGAAATGATTGAAATCTAAATAGATCGAGAAGGCCGTGACAATGATCATGGTCTTTTTTTTGCTATTGTTTGTTTTTAAATAAGAAAATATTGGAGAAGAGAATGCATCCTATCGTTATCATCGGATCAGGTATGGCGGGTTATACCCTTGCTCGAGAGTTTCGTAAACTGAGTCCTGAACAAGAACTCGTTATGATCTGCGCGGATGATGCGGTAAATTATGCAAAACCAACATTATCCAATGCCTTCGCAGGCAATAAAGCACCTGAACAAATTGCTTTAGGCGATGCCAACAAAATGGCAACTCAACTGAATATGCGCATTGAAGCAGAAACCTGGGTGAAAGAAATCAATGCAGCAAACCACGAACTCACATTAGAAAAAAATGGTGAAACGGTTACTCAACCTTATTCAAAACTGGTGCTTGCAGTCGGTGCAAACCCAATACGCTTAGCCATTGCTGGCGATGGCAGTGATGATATTCATGTGGTGAATTCACTCATCGACTATCGTACTTTCCGTGAAAATCTCGCAAAACGTAAAGACAAACGCGTGGTGATTCTCGGTGCGGGTCTTATTGGTTGTGAATTTGCCAACGATCTTTTGCATAGCAATTATGATGTCACCGTGATTGACCTTGCAGCACAACCTTTGGGTCGTTTATTACCAAACCACGTTGCTGAAGCCTTCAAAACCAACCTGGAACAAGCGGGTATCAAGTTCGCCCTTTCTACGACCGTTGAAAAAGTATCGAAGATCAACGATGGTGAAGACTACGCAGTCACCTTAGCCAATGGCCAAACTTTGGTTGCGGACATTGTTCTTTCTGCAATTGGTTTACAGCCAAACATTGCTTTGGCTAAAGCAGCAGACATCCAAACTAGTCGTGGCATTATTACCAATACTTTATTAGAAACCAATCAGGCTGATGTTTATGCTGTGGGTGACTGTGCTGAAGTGAATGGTACCTTGTTGCCATTTGTCATGCCGATCATGCAACAAGCACGGGCTTTGGCAAAAACACTGAGTGGTCAAACGACAGCCGTACACTACCCTGCTATGCCAGTTGCGGTAAAAACACCTGCTGCCCCATTGACCGTTTTACCCGCTCCGCTTGATGTTGATGTGAACTGGGAAACTGAAGAGTTTGATGATGGTATGTTGGCAAAAGCGGCCGACGGCGAAGGCACTTTGAGAGGATTTGTCCTACTCGGTGCAACCGCAGCGAAACAGCGTTTAACCTTAACCAAGTTGGTTCCAGACTTGATTCCTGCACAGGTTTAAGGTTTAAATACGGGAGTTTGCTGGAAAAGAACATCCAGCAAACGCTCAACCAATAAGAAGAATTCAACTCGGAACAAATACCATGAACAGTGCCCTTCAATTTAATGTGTCGCCTTATGCTTCATTTATGCAAGAAACCAAAGTCACTTTGGGCAATGGGATCGAGTTGCATGTTGAAATGGGGGGTAATCCTGAGCACCCAACCATCTTATTGATCATGGGCTTAGGCGCTCAAATGCTGTTCTGGCCAGATTTCTTTTGTAAGGCCTTAATTGATCAAGGTTTCCGTGTCGTCCGTTTCGATAACCGTGATATCGGTTTATCTTCTAAAATTCGTAATAAAGGAAAACGACTCAACACCATGAAACTGATGAGTCGCTTCATGTTTGGCCTTGGCAATGAAGGCGCACCATATACCCTGTATGATATGGCGGATGATGTATCCATGCTGATTGATCAGTTAGGTATTGAGAAAACTTATATTATTGGCGCCTCTATGGGCGGGATGATTTCACAGATTGTTGCAGCAAAATATCCAGAAAAAGTAGAAAAAATCGGTTTATTATTTACCAGTAATAATCAGCCTTTTCTCCCTCCCCCTTTTCCAAAGCAACTTTTTAGCTTATTAGGAAAGCCTGAAGGGCATGATGAAGAAACCATTATTAATCACAGTTTGAATGTTTTTCGTATTATTGGTTCTCCTGGTTATGTCAATCCAGTTGAGTCAATTCAAACCATTCGTAAATTATATCGACGTAGTTTCTATCCAGCGGGTGTACTTCAACAATTTTTAGCAATATTATGTACGGGTTCTTTGTTACCATTGAACAAGACGATTACTCAGCCAACTCTGGTTGTACATGGCTCAAAAGATCGCCTATTACCACCGAGTCACGGGAAAGCTGTTGCAAAAGCAATTTCTGGTGCTAAGTTTGAATTAATCCAAGGAATGGGGCATGATATTCCTGCACATTTCATTCCACAACTTAGTGGTTTATTTGCTCACCACTTTAGATCATCACACTAGGACACTATGGCTGCATTACCCTCATTAAGACAGCTATCATATTTAGTTACGTTGTCAGAAACTTTACATTTTACTGAAGCAGCGCGTCGTTCCTTTGTCACCCAGTCAACGTTATCGGGCGGCATCATGGAGTTAGAGCGTTTATTAGGTGGCGTCTTAGTTGAGCGTGATCGTCAAAACGTCCGTTTAACCCCCTTAGGTGAACAGGTTGTGGCTCGTGCACGGGTACTACTGGCCGATGCTCAAGACCTGATGCGTTTAAGTCGAGAAATGAGTGAACCACTAACAGGTGATTTACATCTCGGTATTATTCCAACCATTGCACCGTTTATCTTGACGCAATTGCTCGATGAAGTTCATCAACAACTACCCAAAATCCAACTGCATCTACACGAAGCGCAAAGCGAGAAGATTGTAGAGAAACTGGAACACGGTAATTTAGATATGATCGTGCTTGCGCTTCCATTTGACACGCGTAGTTTAAAAGTCGCTGAAATTGCCAAAGAACACCTGTTCCTTGTATATAACAAGCAAGATACCAATGCAGCCAATGCAAACTCTTTAGATGATTTGGATTTATCACGTTTGATGTTACTTGAAGAAGGACATTGTCTACGTGATCACGCACTCAGTGCCTGCCCTGTTGGCGAACGTAAAAATGATCACCGCTTAAAAGCGAGTTCATTGCCAACCTTGGTGGAGATGGTCTCTTCAGATTTAGGTTTTACCCTGTTACCTGAGATTGCACTGAAAAACAGTATGATTCATTTCAATGAAGATATTGCAGTGAAATCAATTGAAGCCGCACCAAGCCGCACGCTCGCTTTAGTGACGCGTAAAAGTACGCCATTGCAAAGCGAATTTGATGTGATCTTGCAGATTCTGCAGAAAATCACCGCTCATTTAACTTAATAAAACAAAAAAGCCTGTAATTAAATTACAGGCTTTTTTTCGACTTAAAATAATAATGATTAAATATCTAATAAATTAACGTGTTCAACTTGCACATCGCTCATACGTAGACCTTGATCAAGTAATTCATCAAAATACGATTCAACCACTTTGGCTTGATCAGCCGTATTTTCAACTTTATACATATTCTGACGAAACTCATTACTTGAACGTAGACCTTTGGTATACCAAGCAATATGCTTACGGGCGATACGACAGCCTGAATATTCACCATAGAACTGATACAGTTCTGCCAAATGCCCAAGTAATACCGTCTTAACTTCAGCAATATCTGGTGCAGCAAGATGCTCACCGGTTTTTAAGTAATGGGCAATTTCTCGAAATATCCAAGGTCGGCCTTGGGCTGCACGCCCAATCATAATCGCATCTGCCCCCGTATAATCCAGTACATATTTGGCTTTTTCAGGGCTATCAATATCACCATTGGCAATCAATGGGATATCAATCAGTGCTTTGACCTGCTTAATCAGTTCATAACGTGCGGTATTTAAATACATATCTTCACGGGTACGGCCATGTAAGGCCAATGCCGCAATTCCAGACTCTTCGGCACGCTTTGCCACCCGTAAAATATTTTCATGGCCATTTAAAAAACCCAATCGAGTTTTTAAAGTGACTGGCACATCCACGGCCGCAACCACAGCATCTAAAATCCGTGCGACGAGATCTTCATCTTGTAGCAATGCGGAACCCGCCAGCTTGTTACAAACCTTTTTGGCTGGACACCCCATATTGATATCCACAATTTGTGCGCCATTCGCAACTTGGTAACGTGCCGCTTCAGCAAGTTGTTCAGGATCAGAACCCGCGATTTGTGCTGAAATTGGCGCAAGCTCGCCATCAAAATTAGCCCGATACAAGCTCTTCTTACTCATACGTAGTGTCTTGTCAGCAGTCATCATTTCACTGACTGCATGTCCTGCACCAAAGTATTTACATAGCGTCCGAAAGGGTCGATCCGTCACGCCTGCCATCGGAGCAACAATCAAATTATTTGACAGTTGATATGAACCAATATACATATATTTTCTTACAATTTCTAATCAACATAGTATACTTCATTCGCCCGTTCGGCTCATCTTTTTGTGCGGTGTTGTCTTCATTATGAACCAATCGTTTTCGACTCGTCCTCTACTCAAAACATTTAGCCTTTTGGCAATCAGCATAAGCTTAACGGCTTGTGGCGATAATGCTTGGTGGTCAAATAGTAAAGAACCTGAAATGAAGGCAGAACAAATTACCAGCGTTCTTCCGCCACGTGTCAATGATCGCCAATCATGGTCACAAGATATCTTTGATATCATGCAACAACTCAGTATTCCTAAGACCAAGCAGAATGTCTGCAGCATTGTCGCTGTTGTCGATCAGGAATCAAATTTTGTTGCCGACCCTGCTGTGCCTGGATTGGGTGAGAAAGCGGTCAAAGAAATCAACACCCGACTCAAAGAAAAGTTTGAAGCCAAGCTTGGGGAAACCATTGGTGGAACTGTTGCAGGCTATTTTGAGGATGTACTCAAAAACCAACCCTCACCAGAAAACAACTACATGAGCCAAATGCGCAAAGTCAGAACCGAGCGCGAACTTGATTTACTCTATCGAGAAATTTTTGACTATATGTCGAAGCATTACCATGTCAGTGCACTGACGGGTGCAGCCAAATTAGTTGGACAAGATATCGGCGAGAAAATGAATCCAATTACAACCTTGGGTTCAATGCAAGTGCATATTAACTATGCCAAAGAACATAAACGGCAAAGTGGCAATATTGCTGAACTTCGTAATGATCTCTATACCCAGTACGGCGGCTTATATTACGGTATCCACCGCTTGATGGAATACTCTGCTGGTTATGACAAAGCCATCTATCGTTTTGCCGATTATAATTCAGGTATGTATTCTAGCCGCAACGCAGCTTTCCAGAAAATGCTTGAGGTTATACAAGAAAAAGACCTTGATTTGGATGGCGACCTGTTACTTTACAATAAAGATGGCAATCCTCAATCTGCACTGAGCCAATCTGAAAAAGAAGTGATCTCAGCGTTTACCAATAATAAAATTCTGGTGACCCCTCGTCAGATTCGTGCCGATTTAAAGAAAGAAAAAGAACAAAAGTTTGAAGATACGCAAACCTATTTAGCTGTTCAAAAACTTTATCAAAGTAAAACCAACAAAGAACCGATTTATGCAATGATGCCTGAAGTCGTTATTTCAGGCCCCAAACTGAGCCGCGACTACAACACCAATTGGTTCGCCAGTCGCGTTAATGGACGATATGAAACATGCATGCAAAGAGCGAAACGCATAAAACTCTAAATCTTGCTTTATTTGATTTTGATGGAACACTCTATCCAAGAGACAGTTTCACAGGGTTTATTTTCTTCGCTTTATCAAAACGTCATATTGTCAAAAGAGGCTTGAAAATCCTGCCATGGATTCAAGCCTACTATTTACGCCTCTACCCTGCGCATGCTATGCGCCCACGATTATTTCAGAGCATGTTTAAAGACATTTCTGCTGATGTTGTCGAGCAGCTCGCCCAAGAATATGCACTAAAGTTGATTAAACGACTTGATCAGGATTTATTACAACAACTTCAACAGCACCAACAACGCGGTGACCATATCGTGCTGGTGTCTGCTTCAGTAGACATTTACTTGGCACCCATTTGCGAATTTCTGAATATTGAACTCATCTGCACACAAACTGAAATTAAAGATGGGCTTTTAACGGGTCGTTATCGCTCAGAAGACTGTAGTCGCGAACAAAAGAAATTACGCATTTTACAGCAGTATAATTTAGCTGATTATCAAGCAATTTATGCCTATGGCAATAGTGAAGAAGATCTCGATATGCTTTCTTTGGCAGACTATCCCTATATGGTTGGGCGCGATACGACTGTTACTGTTCAATAGTCGATTGTTGAAAATCGATAGTTTGGTAACGCCTAGAAAAAAGACTATACAAGCAAATTTATTAAGCTATTATTAAATTAATATTTAACGATTTTAACAATGTTGTGAATTGACCATGACCGCTTCTGCTGCACCTCAGGCCAATATTTTAACCATTCAACAACTGAGCAAAAAATTCGGCAACCGATTTGCAGTTGATCAAGCAACTTGGTCTGCCACAAGCGGTCAGATCATTTGCTTACTTGGGCATTCGGGCTGCGGAAAAACCACCATGCTGCGCCTCATTGCTGGCTTAGAAACACCGAGTTCAGGTTCTATTCAGCTTGAAAAAGATACGCTTTGGGATAGCCAACAACACATTGCAGCTGAACAGCGAAATATCGGCTTAGTCTTTCAGGACTATGCGCTGTTCCCACATCTGAGTGTGCTGGAAAATGTCATGTTTGGCTTAGGTAAATTCCCGAAATCGCAACAACAAGAGATTGCCGAACAAGCTTTAACACATGTCTCGATGCATCATCATGCACAGAGCTACCCATACACCTTGTCTGGTGGAGAACAGCAACGTGTCGCATTGGCACGTGCGCTCGCACCTAAACCGCATGTTTTATTAATGGATGAGCCATTTTCAAATCTAGATCATCGTCTACGAGACCAAATCCGCAAAAACACGATCAGCCTGTTAAAAAAAACCGCCACCACCACTGTTATTGTCACCCATGATCCAGAAGAAGCCCTGCAAATTGCAGATCAGATTATTTTGATGCATGAAGGCAAAATCATTCAAATTGGCAGCCCAAAACAACTTTATTTACAACCTGAAACACAATTCGCTGCCCGTTATTTTTCGACTCTTAATGAAATACCCACTCAGCAAAATAATCAGCAACTGAGCACATTATTTGGTTCTATCAAACTCCCGCAGCACTTAAGCCAAACTCAGCAGTCCATTCACTGCTATTTTCGACCGCATCAACTACGCATTCAGCATCAGCAATCTGAAGGCTTTTTAGCAGCAAAAGTCATTTCAACTACCTTTATGGGACATATGCAGCAATTACATTTACAACTGAATACTGAAGCAGTTACCTTAATTGCTCAGGTTGATCACCTACAACATTTTTCAGAACAAGAAAATGTCTATGTTTCTGTTGATTTAAATACATGTTTTTACTATGCCTCTTAGCATTTAAGCCTTAATTTGCTAGATCAGCAGCTTGCTATTCAATATCCTAAATATGAGTGAGACAAAATGAAGTTACGGTTTAAGCATCGTCTAGTTTTAACGGGTCTACTTGCACTCGGGAGCAGTTGGTTACATGCCGCCCAAGTCAATCTGTACACCACCCGCGAACCAGCCTTGATTCAACCCCTACTACAAGAATTTAGTAGCAAGACAGGTGTTAAGGTCAATACGGTTTTTATCAAAGATGGTTTACTTGAGCGTGTAAAAGCCGAAGGCCGTCGCTCTCCTGCAGATGTTCTACTCACCGTTGATTTTGGCAATCTAGTCGATTTAGTCGAAGGTGGTGTGACCCAACCCATTCAATCAAAAATTTTAAATCAAGCGATTCCAGGTAATTTACGTGCTGCCAATGGACATTGGTATGCCCTATCCATGCGGGCTCGTGCGGTCTATGCATCAAAAGAACGCGCCCCATTGACTGCAATCAATTATGAAGAACTGGCCAACCCGAAATGGAAAGGTAAAATCTGTATTCGTTCTGGCAGTCATGTCTATAACACCAGCCTAATTGCGGCTTATATTGCGCATCATGGTGAAAAAGCCACTGAACAATGGCTACGTGGGGTCAAAGCCAATTTGGCACGACCAGCTAGTGGTGGTGATCGTGACGTGGCACGCGATATCTTGGGTAAAATCTGCGATATTGGTGTTGCAAACACTTACTATGTGGGTCGTATGCGTACAGGAAATGATGTTGAACAGCAACGCTGGGGCAATGCCATCAACGTCGTTCTCCCTCGTTTTAGCAATGGCGGAACCCATGTCAATGTCTCTGGTGCGGCTGTCGCCAAGAATGCACCGAATGCTCAACAAGCGATCCAGTTACTTGAGTTCTTAGCTTCTGACCACGCGCAAGCCATCTACGCACAAAGTGGCTTCGAATATCCAGTTAAACCTGGAGTCAAAATAGACCCTGTAATTGCCAGCTTTGGTAAATTGAATGTCGATACAATACGCTTGAGTGATATCGCTCGATACCGTAAAACAGCCAATCTTTTGGTCGATAAAGTACAGTTTAATCATTAAATCGCATCAGCAAGGCGGCATTAACTTGCCACCTTGCTTCACTCAGCTTCATATTCTGTAAATTGACACTCTTGATGATAAGTAATAAATCTGTATTCCCATCATTATTTTCGCTCAGTGGACTTTTCACGATACTTGCCTGCTTACCTATATTGGCGCTGATTTGGTCCGCATTACAAGGCAATAGTGAGATTTGGGAGCATTTGATTCGATATATACTGCCTCCTACATTAGTGGATACCACTTTATTATTATTGGGGGTAGGTCTACTCACGATCTTGATTGGAACAGGAAGTGCATGGCTGGTCACGGCTTATCAGTTTAGAGGACGTGCTTTTTTAAATTGGGCGCTATTACTACCATTGGCTGTCCCCACCTATATCATTGCCTATAGCTATATTGACCTGTTACATCCCATTGGCCCGATACAAAGTATGCTCGGCACTTGGTTCGGATGGGATAGACAACCGGATTGGTTTCCCAATATTCGTACCGTATGGGGATGTATTTTCTTATTAAGCTTTGTCCTGTATCCCTACGTTTATTTAAGTACCCGTGCCATGTTTCTCATGCAATCTGCCAGTTTGATTGAAGTAGCACGTAGTCTTGGCCTCAAACCGAATCAAGTTTTCACTCGCGTCGCCATTCCACTGGCTCGACCAGCCATTGCGGTAGGTGCCAGTTTAGCGCTAATGGAGACCATTAATGATATTGGTGCAACTGAGTTTTTGGGTGTAAAAACGCTGACCTTATCCATTTATTCCACATGGACCAATCAGTCCGATTTAGCCAGCGCCGCTCAAATTGCCATTTTTATGCTCATGATTATTACATTCTTGGTGATTATTGAACGGTTTGGGCGCCGTAAACAGCGCTATATGAATTCAGCACAACGTAGCAAACTCATGCCTGCTCAACCGATCACTGGTATGAAGGCATTGCTTTTGTTTGGACTTGGTTTTATTCCCGTTGCTATTGGTTTTCTCATTCCAACCAGTTATTTAGTCGCTGAATCGTATAAACGCCTACAATATGCAGGCTTTTCTCCTGAATTATTACAAGCTTCAATCAACACTTTAAGCTTGGCAAGTATTGCAACCTTCATTACAGTTCTCATCGCTTTTTTGATTGTCAGTGCCGCACGTTTTAATCAGAACACATGGTTCAGCCGTATTTCCAGCTTAGGTTATGCCATTCCTGGAACCGTCTTAGCCATTGGATTGATGCTTTCTCTGGGTGCAATTGACCATGCTGTTGCGGACTTTCTTGAGTTTCAACTGGGTATCCATACCGGATTATTATTTCTAGGCACTACTTTTACTTTAATTTATGCCTATTGTGTTCGCTTTCTCGCGATTGCGATTGGTGGCATTGAGTCCGGATACAATCGTATCCATCCTGTTTTTGATGATGCAGCAAAAAACTTGGGGCACAACCGATCCGCAACACTATGGCGAGTACATTTACCTTTATTACGCCCTGCAATGATTTCTGCTGCATTACTGATCTTTGTCGATTGTATGAAGGAATTACCCGCAACTCTCTTACTTCGACCACTGAATCTGGAGACACTGGCCACACAACTCTATGCAGAAGCATCCAGAGGAACTTATGAAGATGGTGCAATTGCCGCTTTATTGATTGTAGTGGTTGGACTCATTCCAGTCATCTTATTGGCACGTATAGGTCAATCCATCCAACAAAAATAAAATCCTTCGTTGCATCACAAAAAAAGACCTCAAATATTTGAGGTCTTTTTTAATGCCATGAGATTATAGCAATATTAATAAATGGCCATATGATCTCGATGAATCATTTCTAGCGAACGTGCTTCACCCAGTACCTGATAGACTTTTTCTGATGACAAACCTTTAATCATTTCGGCTGAACGTGAACTAAAATTCACACGTCCCACGGCAATACGACCACCGTTTTTATCGACGCATTCAACCACATCACCACGATCAAAATGCCCTTCAATTGCTTTAACGCCAACGGGTAACAGACTACGATGTTTCAGCTTAATCGCTTCAACCGCACCATCATCAATCACCAAACGACCCGCAGTTTGCAAATGCGCAGCCAGCCATTGCTGATGTGCAGTCACACGGTCATTGTCAGTGGTGAATAAGGTACCCAACATCTCACCCGCCATTAAGCGTGCCAACACGTTGTCGCTTTCACCACTGGCAATCAAAGTTGGACAACCTGATCGTGCTGCAAGACGTGCTGCACGGACTTTGGTAACCATGCCTCCACGACCTAGCACACCGCCACCGCCTGCCATTTCAAACAGGCTATCATCCAATGCACGAACAGCAGAGAACAATTTAGCATTTGGATTGCTACGCGGATCTGAGTCAAACATGCCTTGTTGGTCGGTCAGAATAATCAATAATTCCGCTTGTACTTGTCCTGCAACCATCGCCGCCAAAGTATCATTATCACCAAAGCGAATTTCATCAGTTGATACGGTGTCATTTTCATTGATGACAGGAATGACATGCCAATCAATCAGGTTTTGCAAAGCATCACAAGAGTTGAGATAACGACGACGATCAGCAAGATCATCATGTGTAAGTAACACTTGTGCCGTTTGAATACCATGTTGATCCAATACGCTAGACCAAGTATGGATCAAGCCCATTTGACCAATGGCAGCACAAGCTTGCAAACTGGGTAGATCAGTGGGTCGACTCGCAAGTTTCATGCGTACCATCCCTTCTGCCACTGCACCTGAAGACACGAGAATAATCTCATGTCCAGCATTGTGTAGATCTGCAATTTGTTTCGCCCAATGCGAAATTGCATTTAAATCTAAACCTTGCCCATTTGCAGTCAGTAAAGATGATCCGATTTTAACAACGATTCGTTTACACGCATTGAGCTGACGTTGCCCATCGACCACTTCTATCATTTTTCCCTCGGTTTACTAGTCACGAATGTAGATACTTTCTACATCGCCTTCATCCTCATCATCATCAAAGTCTTCATCATCGTCCAAGCCTGCTTCACGCTGAGCTTTACGCAGGGCACGATAGGCTTCTTTTGCTGCGATGGTTTGTTCACGTGTTTCAGCTTCAAGCTGCTCACGGAATGCTTTCACTTCTGCTGCATATTCAGGATCTTCAAGTTCACGCTCACGTTGCTGCTCGATCTGATCCATTAAGTAATACACAACATCTTTGGTTCCTTCTGACATCAAACCAGATGTCTTAAATACAGGACCCTTCCACTGCAATTCATCAAGAATGTGCTGACACCATTCTTCTTTAGACTCTTCAGGCAATTGGTCAAGTTTGTTCAACACCAATACCACTGGAAGTTTTGCCAGTGTTGGAGAGAACTTCTCTAATTCACCTAAAATTGCGCGTGCATTGTGTGCAGGATCTGAACCGTCAATGGGTTGAACATCCACAATATGCAACAAGATACGCGTACGCGCCAAATGCTTCAGGAAGCGAATCCCTAGACCAGCACCTTCAGCAGCACCTTCGATCAATCCTGGAATATCTGCCATCACAAATGAACGATGACGATCCGCATCAACCACGCCAAGATTTGGAACCATCGTGGTAAACGGATAATCAGCAACTTTTGGTTTTGCCGCGCTGACTGCACGAATAAATGTTGATTTACCCGCATTCGGCATACCCAGTAAGCCGACATCTGCCAATACTTTCAACTCTAAACGAACTTCGCGGTATTCACCTTTAATCCCATGCGTACACTTACGTGGCGAACGGTTGGTTGATGATTTAAAGTGAGTATTTCCTAAACCACCATCACCACCATGGGCAACTTTTACACGCTGACCATCAGCAATCAAGTCACCAATGATGTCGCCAGATTCAGTATCAACGATGGTTGTACCAACAGGTACTTTTAAAATAACGTCTTCACCGCCACGGCCAGAACAATTCGCACCCGAACCATTTTTACCGCGTTCTGCACGATAACGACGTGTATAACGGTAATCTACAAGTGTGCTGGTATCATCATCTGCTTGGATGTAAATACTTCCGCCACGTCCCCCATCTCCGCCATCTGGACCACCAAAAGGGACAAATTTTTCACGGCGAAAACTGGCTACGCCATTGCCACCGTCGCCAGCCTCTACGATAATGACTGCTTCATCAACAAAGCGCATGTGCCAATCCTCAAACTCTTAAAAGCGGACTATTTTGCCACATTTTAAGAAAATTCTCGAATAGAAAAATCAGCAAATTGATTTTTTTAAACTTATTCTTTGTTCAATCTGTATTTTTACTATTTTTAATACTTACAAAAGACAGTGAGAACTTAATTCATCGCAAAATTAACGTCTGGCCAATAACAATGCACTGAGACTAAAGTCCCTTTTTTCTCAACATCGAGTCCAGCATATTCTTTGTTTTGCTGAAAATTAAATTTGAGCTTGGCAAAGTTCTTTTGCGCTTTAAGCGTCGATAAATCAAAGTAAAGTGTTTGATTCATTTGCTTCGCCATATTTCCATAAGAAAACTCAATTTTCTTCACTGGAACACCAAGATACTCAACATTCTTTAAGAAGAAGGTATTGCTGACGTAAGCTCGCTCCTCAACAAATTTATTTTTAATAACATAAGGCTTTATCACTTTAGCAACGCTAGGAAATTCATATAGATCATAATCATCACGGATAGCACAATCTTTTTCATAACGATCCTGCATAAATAGCTTCAAATCATATACCGCTGCTTTTGTATAAGTTGGAACCACAACCAAACTGATTAACAAAGCCCCAAAAGATTTTTTCATTTTATTTGTCTCTTTTAAATGATAAAAAATGATTAACAATATAGCGTCTATGGCCTGACATTCTTTAACGGTAATTCCATCTGCATATCCAAATTGGCTTTGGTTTGCTGTACCGAGTTATACATGATCGCATCGAAAGAAGAAATATTGCTCATGTTAATCGCATCATTCATATAAAAGCTTGGCTTAAATTGATGCTTCACAGGTAAATCAACTGACTCATCAAAAGCAAAATAAACCGGCCCATCAAACACAATTTTCACAGGAACGGTATACGTGCGTTTCAATTGAAATGGAATATCCAATTTGACAGGAATATCCAGGCTCAAAGGAAACTTGGGTAATAATTTATTTTGATAGATCAAATCTGTACTGGTTTCAATCGGTACCACTTCATCGACTTTCAACATGGTTTCGTAGTTGATATCCACGGTAATTGGCGTTTCTACCTCAAAACTCAGATCGGCCAAATACTTCCCTTTTAATGGCAAGTGTAAGGTTCGATCAATATTCAAAACCGTATTGAGCTGACCTTCCGATTTCACTCTTAAATGATCACCGACTTGAATCTTAGTTCCCAAAGACTCAGGCAAACGAATATCCGCTTGCTGGGCGGAAACAATCAAGGACGCCTGAATATTCAAATAGAACCAAAATAAAATCGCCACCAAAGTGGTCACGATCACAAAACTGATCAATAAGCTTTTAAGCGATTTGGTGATATCCATTACTCACCTGCTTTTAAATCATGTTGAGCGGCTGGCACTTCGACAGGTGGTGCTTTGACACGATCCAAATACATGGTCGAGAGCGGAATTTTTAATTCTCCCTGTGCAATTTTAACAGGTAAGGTATTTTTAACATCCACCGAGGCATTCAGCTCAGAGGTAATCGGAACATTCAAATTGCCTTGAATTGGAATATTGGCATTCAGTTGCGCTTTCAACGGAATATTCAAGTTTTCCTTGAGTTCGGTACGCACAGGCGCATCAAACTTTAAATGGACTTTTTGCTGTAAAGGCACTTGAATATCAATCGGCACGTCCAATTGCAATGGAATCGAACCTTTTAAGGGCAAAGTCACATCTTTACCCAGAATTTTAACCTGAACCTTGGTATCAATCGGTAGGCTTTGATTGACCTTAATGGTTTCTTTCACAGGAATCGTGGTACTGATCGGGACAACATTATCGAAATAAACCCGTGGCGTCAGTGTTTGAGTCAGTGGAACATTGAGTTGTTCATTAATTGGGATCTTGGCATCGACACGTCCATTCACATCCACATTGAGCGCATCTTTAACTTTGACCCGAACCTGTAACGGTTCTTGCAAGTCGATTGCGACATCTTGATTCTTCAATGGAATATAAATATTAAAATGCTTAAACACCCACATTGCGATGTATACGCCACACAAGTTGGCAACCACAATTAAAGCAAATACCACGAACAAACGTCTGAACTGCAACAATGATCTATCCTTCGATTAATTATTTCCCTTTTCCCCTATTCTTATCGATTTTTATGTTTAATTCAGCATATATTCTGTACAGTCAATAAAAAAGCCCAGTTAAAAACTGGGCTTTTTGTTATCGCTTTGCGAACAAATTATGCATTTGTTTCAGCAGGAACTTTCGCATAGCTCACGCCACACATTTGTTCAGCAATACGTAATACTTGGCAGCTATAACCCACTTCGTTATCGTACCAAACATAAGCAGTTAAACGTGTACCAGAAGCGATTGTTGCTTGCGCATCAAAAACACCCGCTGTACGCGAACCAATAAAGTCGCTTGATACAACTTCAGTGGAGTTGGTATAGCCGATTTGACCTTGTAACTTCGAGTTGATCGAGATTTGACGAATGTATTCGTTCACTTCTTCACGATCAATTTCTTTCTCTAAATTCAAGTTCAGGATTGCAAGTGAAACGTTTGGAGTCGGTACACGGACCGAGTTACCTGTTAACTTGCCTTTAAGACCTGGCAATGCTTTTGCAACGGCTTTTGCAGCACCAGTTTCAGTAATCACCATGTTCAATGTTGCAGCACGACCACGACGGTCTGCTTTATGGTAGTTATCAATTAAGTTTTGGTCGTTTGTGAACGAGTGAACTGTTTCAACATGACCATTTAATACTTTGTATTTGTCGTCTAAAACTTTTAACACAGGTGTAATTGCGTTAGTTGTACAGCTTGCAGCAGAGATAATCTTGTCTTCATCTAAGATATCACCGTTGTTCACACCAAATACAACGTTTTTCATTTCGCCTTTACTTGGTGCAGTTAAGACGACACGTGCAATACCAGCACATTTCAAGTGTTGGCTTAAGCCTTCAGCATCACGCCATTTACCTGTATTGTCGATCAGAAGTGCGTTATCAATACCATAAGCGGTGTAATCTACTTCGCTTGGGCTTGATGCATAAATCACTTTAATGAATTGTCCATTTGCAATGATTGCTTCGTTTTCTTCATCAACAGAAATCGTACCGTCGAAAGTACCGTGAATCGAGTCGCGACGTAATAAAGAAGCACGTTTCGCCAAGTCACCGTCAGAAGATTTACGGACTACAATTGCTTTTAAGCTTAAACCACGGCCTAAACCTGATTGGCTGATGATTAAGCGCGCCAAGATACGACCGATACGACCAAAACCGTAAAGGACAACATCTTTAGGTGCAGCAGTTGCAGCATTGCCTTGAATTGAAGCAACCGCTTGTGCAACAAAAGCGTCTACATCGCCACCTTGGTTTTTATATTCAACAGCAAGTTTACCGATATCAACTTCAGCCGAACCGATATTGTCAACTTTCATTAACGCTTCCAAAATTGGGAAGGTATTTACCACTGAAAGTTCAACATCAAGCATACGTGTGCGACGATGCGTTTTAAGAATTTGAATAACCGAACGGTTAATTAAAGAGCGTCCATAAACAGAAACAACAATATTTTTCTCACGGTATAATTGACCGATTAAGGTAATCATACGTTCCGCGATTTCTTCACGGTTTTTCCAACGACCTTGGTGTTCAGCGTGTAGGGCAACGATTGTTTCTTTGCTCACAGTTACGTCCTCTAATTTATATATACTGGGCGTGAATTTTTAAAACGCCATTATTGTAATAGAATTATCATCAAGATTGAATCAAAAGCTGTTAAACGGGCTAAGATTTTGTCCTAATTGACTATAAATTCATAAAATACCTATAATTATTTTTGTGAATTTTGGTAAAAATCTTTTCCTATCATCATAATAGCGCTGGTTTCGCTCACAGCAATAACAATTTTACTGATCATTCTGATGCTCAAATCAGCTTTTTTGCTCTTTATCGTCTAGATTTACACGTTGTGAATACTGTTTTAGATTTAATTCTAAATGTTGTTTACGCAACTTCTGCTGATATAGATGCACTGCCCCTTCAATCACCAATACCAACACAGCCAACCAAATCGGGATATAAGTCAGCCATTCATCTGCACCGATTTTTTCACCGATCAATAAAGAAACCAATGCCAATAAAACAGGCTCTAGATAGCCCAGTAAACCAAAAATAATCAAAGGCAAGTAGCGGCTGGCAAGAATATAACTCCCCAAACCAATCGCACTTAATAGCCCTAGTCCAATCACCACCACAATGAGACTTGGATGCTCCAAGAATTTGAGATATGACATCTCGCCGGTTTGAATAAAGAAAATCGCAATCGGTAAAATCAACATGAGATCCCACCAAAAACCACCCAAGTGATCAGTTTGAATTTTTTTACGCAACACAAAGTAAGCAGCATAACCCAATGCAACAAAAGCAGTTTCCCAAGCAATACTGCCTAAACGCCATATTTCATGCCCAACCCCAAATACGGCGAGCAATACAGCGACATATTGGAACTTAGAAAGTTTCTCTCCGTATAAAAAACTTCCAGCCAGCACCAAAACCAAAGGTAAAAGAAAATAACCCAGGGAAACTTGCAACCCTCTGCCATGCATAGGAGCCCAGAGAAATAGCCAGAGCTGAGCAGAAGTGAGCACCGAGGTGGTCAATAAAAGCAATAATAAGCTGGGATTGGCAAGAATTCGCTTAAACACGGTTTTGATCAGGGATAAATCACCACTCAACCACATAAATAGTGTCAGAAATGGAATGGTAGCAATAATTCGCCAACCAAAGGTTTGCTCACTATCCAAAGAACCGAGGAATTGACTATAAAAATAGAGAACACCAAAAGTGACAGAAGCCAAAATTGAATAAGCAATTCCTTTAATCATTTTCAGCCTCTACTTGAAGAATATTTTAAAAAGTACGTGATTTATCCACTATATAAAATAAAAAAAACCATGCATGCATGGTTTTTCAACAAGTATAGCTGATTTAATGATGTTCAGGATAAATAACATCACCAATATCATAACCTAATGATTTCGCATAATTTAAATATTCATTAATCACTTCTTTTTTCGGGTTTGGAATACGTGAAAGCACCCATAAATATTTACGACGCGGCTCCCCCACCAGTACAGTTTGATAATCAGCATCGAGTTTTAAAATCCAGTAATCACCACGGATTACAGGTACCCAACGCACCACTTCGGGTAAAAAACTGACACGCAATTTACTGTTAAAGGGCGCATTGGCGACAAATGCCTCACCTAGACTTTGCTGAAGATTTCCATCACTGTCATAGCATTTATTATCGACAACAATATTGCCATTTTCATTTAAGGTATAAGTTGCGGTCACGTTATAGGCGCACTTACGCTCAAAAAACATCGGTTTTCGAGCCACTTCATACCATACACCCAAATATTTATCGAGTTCGACCTTATCTACTGTTGGCAACGGTTTTGCTTGTGCATAAGCAATCGTTCCAACTGCCAATCCTGTTAAGACAGCCCCACCAATCGCAATCTTTGCAAGGCGCCAACTCGCTTTCGGGAAATTTTTAATAAAAGGCATGAGAAATCCTCAAAACAGTAATTTGTTATCAATAGTCATATAGTTAGCAATTTAAAATAGCTTACTTTGTGAACAAAAACTGTTGCGATATGTATCCCTCTTGAGGATTTCTCTCCCAGATTAAGATTGCAACATATGCGCTTTGAGACGGACAATCTCATCGCGTAATCTTGCCGCCTGCTCAAACTGGAGCTCTTTCGAGGCTTTTAACATTTCCTTTTCCAGTTTGCCAATATGCTTTGCAAACAGTTTTGGATCTGATAACAAATGTTGCTCATCCGCACTGATCGCCTGCGCTTGCTCAAGCACTTTTTCATCAATTTCATCATCAGTTAGCACTTCGCCTGTATCGATTTCCTTGATTGCTTGGCGTACCGCACTACGTGGGGTAATCCCATGTAATTCATTAAATTCAATTTGTTTATTGCGACGACGGTCTGTTTCATCAATTGCTTTACGCATCGAGTCAGTCATACGATCGGCATATAAGATTGCTTTACCTTTGACATTACGCGCCGCACGACCAATGGTTTGAATCAATGAACGCTCTGAACGCAAGAAGCCTTCTTTATCCGCATCTAGGATTGCAACCAATGACACTTCGGGCATATCCAGACCTTCACGCAGCAAGTTAATCCCGACCAATACATCATGCACACCAGTACGTAATTCGTGAATAATTTTCACACGCTCAACGGTATCGATATCCGAATGCAGATAAGCGACTTTAACGCCATATTCTTTCAGATATGATGTTAAATCCTCAGCCATACGTTTGGTTAAAGTCGTGACCAGCACACGTTCATTCAACTGTTTACGAATATTGATTTCAGAAAGCACATCATCCACTTGGGTCAGCACTGGGCGGACTTCAATTTCAGGATCAATCAAGCCTGTTGGACGAACCACCTGTTCAACAATTTGCTCTGACTTTTCCAATTCATAATTTGCAGGCGTGGCACTAACAAAGACCGTGGTTGGAACAATCCGCTCCCACTCCTCAAATTTCATTGGACGGTTATCCAATGCACTCGGCAAGCGGAAACCATAATTGACCAAGTTTTCCTTACGCGAACGGTCACCTTTGTACATCGCACCAATTTGTGGAACAGTGACATGTGACTCATCAATAATCAACAACGCATCTTCAGGGATATAATCAAACAGTGTGGGTGGTGCTTCACCTGCTCCTCGACCAGAAAGATGGCGCGAGTAGTTTTCAATCCCATTGGTATAACCCAACTGTTGCATCATCTCTAAATCATAACGTGTACGCTGTTCAATCCGCTGAGCCTCTAATAATTTGTCATGCTCTTTGAAGAATTTAAGCTGATCTTTCAACTCATCTTTGATGGTATCAATCGCACGTGTTAAATGATCTTTCGGGGTCACATAATGACTTTTTGGATAAATGGTCACGCGAGGAACTTTACGCACCAACTTTCCTGTCAGTGGGTCAAACCAGCGAATCGAATCGACCTCATCATCAAACAACTCCACCCGAATCGCATCTTTATCCGACTCAGCAGGGAAAATATCAATGATTTCTCCCCGAATGCGATAAGTACCTCGTAAAAATTCCAGTTCATTACGGGTATATTGCATTTCCACCAAACGGCGGATGATCTCATCACGACTGACGCGATCACCTTGCACGATATGCAATAGCATTTGCATATAGGCATTTGGATCACCTAAACCATAAATTGCAGAAACCGAAGCGACAATAATGGCGTCACGACGTTCTAATAAAGCACGTGTTGCCGAAAGACGCATTTGGTCAATGTGATCGTTGATCGCCGAATCTTTTTCAATAAAGGTGTCTGAAGATGGGACGTATGCCTCAGGCTGATAGTAATCGTAATAACTGACGAAATACTCCACCGCATTATTCGGGAAAAAGGCTTTAAACTCTCCATAGAGTTGCGCTGCAAGTGTCTTGTTATGGGCCATAATAATGGTTGGCCGTTGCGTTTGGGCAATCACATTGGCCATGGTATAGGTCTTACCTGACCCTGTTACACCAAGCAGTAATTGATTACGAAAACCTTGATCAATACCATTGACCAATTTCTGAATCGCCTGCGGTTGATCCCCCGCAGGTTGAAAGTTGGTGACTAACTCAAAAGGTTGGTTTTCGCTCACGAGACTTCTCTTTGCTGAATATGTGCTATTAATGGCGTCATTGGATAGAATTTACAATCTATTTTAGCGACTTTAATACGTTTTTAGATGTAACGCTTAAATTTCAATGATTATTTTCAAATTCACATATTTATTTACTTAAAAAGTACGGCTAATTTTATATTTCCAACTAAAAAGATTGAATTTTTATACAAAAGCACATTAATCTATGCGCTTCAAAAATATCAAGAACTTTATTTTTTTTTGTGAATTCAGTTAATACACAATATTTTATATTAATCGTTCCCAGCTGCCTATTTTTCATAGGCTTAGCATTTACATTTTGCCGCTTAATTTTTAAAGCTGAGATTTTTTTATTATGGATTGGTTTGGCTTACGCGATTCCCTCCATAGCACTTTTTATACAATGTTTAATGAGCAACCCGCAACTGACGATTGCTGCCCCATTCACTGCAATTCTTTATTTATTAGGTAGTTGGCTCGGTGCATATGCCATCAGCATTAAATTAAATACGTCTTTCAATCATTACATCGCTTTAACGCTCTCAGTCTTTGCCATTATTACACTGGCCTACTTTTCCTATATAAATCCGCAGATATGGCTAAGGTTGATTATTTTGAACGCCAGCTTAGGATTGATTGGCTTTATTAGCATTCCTGCGGTATTAAAATTTCTACCTAGCAGCAAATCATTTAATCGCTGGATTTTGATTTTTTATCTGCTGAATGTTTCCTATTCTTTTTGTCGTGCCATCATTAATTTTATCTTCTTAGATAGCATTGATCGAGACCATATCATCCTCACCTCTTCAACATGGTGGTTATTGGGGATGTCAGTCAATATTATTTTAAATATTCTATTCGCAATCGTCATCAGTGGCGGCGCGGTCAAGGATGTCATTCAGCATCTCAACAATGAGCGCCTAGAAGACCCATTAACACAATTGCTTAATCGGCGAGGTTTTTTCGAAAAAAGCGAAAAGCTCGCGTTCGGCAATCACTGTTATTTCTTAGTTTGCTTAGATCTTGATCACTTTAAATCAATTAATGATACATGGGGACATTATGTGGGTGATCAGGTCTTACAAAAAGTCAGCCGAGTCATGTTACAGCACAAAAAACCAAATGATCTAATGGCACGTTTTGGTGGTGAAGAGTTTATTTGCTTAATCTCTGCCAAAGATGCGACTGAGGCACTGTCACGAACAAAACAGCTCAAAATACGGCTTGAACAAAGTACATTTACCAACCATAAAATTAAAATGACGGCCAGTTATGGCCTCACGCAAATACATAGCTTTGATGAAATTGAACAAGGATTGCAGCGCGCAGATGATTTACTTTATCAAGCAAAAGAGAATGGACGTAATCAAATTTCGTTCGATCTAATGACCTAAACAAACACTTTAGGATTTTAACTGCCTTGAAATGAATCAGTCGATACGAAACAAGGCTTCAAAATAAAATATAAAAGAAAAGTACAAACAGCGCTTGACCCTTTGCATAATCAACTGCAACATGAACTTATACTCTATTGCAATGATAAAAATATGGCTTACCAATACCATGACGAAACAATAGTAACCGAACTCCCTGAAGATACTGTCTTTGTTTTCGGCAGTAATTTAGCAGGTATCCATGACAGTGGTGCAGCTCGTGTCGCAGCACAACACTTTGCTGCAGTCAAAGGCGTTGGGCGTGGATGGGCTGGGCAGACTTTTGCGATCCCGACACTGAATGAACACCTACAACAAATGCCATTGGCTCAAATTGAGCATTATGTAGAAGACTTTAAAGTCTATGCAAAGCACCATCCCAAAATGAAATATTTTTTAACCGCTTTGGGTTGCGGGATTGCAGGTTATAAAGTGTCTGAAATTGCCCCTTTATTCAAAGGGATTCATTCCAATGTGATTTTCCCCGAATCATTTCGCCCTTATATTGAAGAAGATGCTGTTTCCCAATTTCCAGACTTAACTGCTGATGCGGTTCATGCCTTTATTTCAGATGAGGTGATTTTCTACTTCGATCATGGCTATGAGTCCTTCGAAGAAGCACTTGATCAAACCAATTTAAGCCCCGCAGAAAAAGCCATTGCTTTGATTGTTTTGAATGAAGAACTCTACCCACGTGACCGTTATGGTCGTGGTCGAGAACATGAGATTAACGATATTTTAGGCAAATTAAACGGCAAAATTTTCAATTTCCATAACAATGCAGAAGGTGCCATGACCTTTGTCAGTGTAATTATTGCATTAATGGAATTGTATGATATTGATGAGTACGATTTTCTCAAACTTTGGCGCGGCGAGTTACAAATACAACATCCTTTAAACCGCCGCCCTTAATCAAAAAAAGCCAATCAACAGATTGGCTTTTTTATTAACGCTTACCCATCGAACGACGTGTGCCGCGTGGAGGCATCCAAGTACGATCGGCATATTGCTCAGGTTTTGGACGAACCTGATTATGGGTTGCATCCTCAGCATCATCCTGAGCAGACGGCATTGGAAAAGGCAATTTCACCAAAGCTTTTTTGGCTTTAGGTTGTTGGGTAGTCATTGGAATTCTCTCGAAATCTAGATTTCTAGCCGCATATTGTAATAGATTTTTGCCATTTTTATAAAAATAAAATATGTAAAAAAACAGAATCCTTCTAATGCTTAAAATTTAGTAACTTTTTATACGATTCAGGCAAGTTTCAGCCACAAAGAAGTCGATTTAAGCTAAGATAAGCTGCTTTTTATTTTTTAATCCCATAAGAAGGAATAATGCCGTGGACGTACGTCTCTCTGATCGTGTCAATGCCATCAAACCGTCCCCTACACTAGCAGTCACCAACAAAGCTGCCGAGCTTAAAGCTGCTGGTAAAAACGTGATTGGTTTAGGTGCAGGCGAACCAGACTTTGATACCCCTCAACACATCAAAGATGCTGCAATTGAAGCGATTAATAAAGGCTTTACCAAATATACAGCAGTAGACGGCACTCCAAGCTTAAAAAAAGCAATTATTGCAAAACTCAAACGCGATAATAATTTAGATTATCAAGCCAACCAGATTTTGGTGTCTTGCGGTGGTAAACAAAGCTTCTTTAACTTAGCGCTTGCTTTGTTAAACAAAGGCGATGAAGTGATTATCCCTGCGCCTTTCTGGGTCAGCTATCCAGATATGGTGATCATTGCTGAAGGCACACCAGTGATCGTGAAATGTGGTGAAGAACAGCGTTTCAAAATTACACCTGAACAATTAGAAGCAGCAATCACCCCAAATACACGTTTGGTGGTATTGAACAGCCCATCAAACCCAACAGGCATGATCTATACCAAAGCAGAACTCGAAGCGTTGGCTGAAGTGTTACGTCGTCATCCACAAGTGTTCGTTGCTTCTGATGATATGTATGAGCCAATCCGTTGGGAAGATGAGTTCTACAACATCGCGACAGTTGCACCAGACTTATATGACCGCACTATCGTGTTAAATGGTGTTTCTAAAGCCTATGCAATGACAGGCTGGCGTATTGGTTATGCGGCTGGTCCAGCTAAAATCATCGGTGCAATGAAAAAAATCCAGTCTCAATCGACTTCGAACCCAACTTCGATTTCACAAGTTGCAGCTGAAGCAGCATTGAATGGCCCACAAGACGTATTACAGCCAATGATTGAAGCATTCAAACGCCGTCATGATTTAGTTGTGAATGGTTTAAATGATATCAATGGTATCTCTTGCTTACCTGCTGATGGGGCGTTCTATGCGTATGCAAACATTCGCCCATTAATTCGTGCCAAAGGTTTAAAATCTTGCACAGAATTCTCTGAATGGTTACTGGAAGAAACTGGTGTTGCTGTTGTTCCTGGTGATGCGTTTGGCTTAGGCGGATTTATGCGTATCTCTTATGCAACTGCTGACGAAGTTTTAGTTGATGCTTTAGCGCGTATTAAAAAAGCTGCTGATTCAATTGAAGGCGTTGATGCCGCAATTGCATCTATCCAAGCAGAAAAAGCTGCAAAATAATTTTTGCCGCAATAAAAAAGAAGCTTCTCTATGAAGCTTCTTTTTTATCTTTATTTTTAAATTAAAAAATGATTCACCCTATTCTGAAGATTCTCCGCTAAATAGCGCGACCACCTCAGCTTCAGTCATTTTCTTGGTCACATTTTGAAAAGCATAAAACTCAGGTTTGCAATCAATATAGATTTCCAAATCAAGGTTCAAATCATGCGGTGATTCATTTAATGCAAAGGCGTTGATATTGCAATAATTCTGATCTTTAGTTCGCCAAAATAAATTGGTACCGCAAGCATTGCAAAAACCTCGCTCACCCCAAGCCGATGAGTTATAAACAGAGAGATGATCTTGTTTTAAAAATTTTAAGCTGCCCTGTTTCACATCAATTGTCATAATCACGCCACTGGTCTGTCGACGACAAATTGAGCAATGACAGGCATGTACATCATGATTACTTAATTCAACTTCAAATGTGGTTTCACCACAAACACATTGTCCTTTCATTATAAATTTACCTTTTATTCAAAATTGTTATTGATGAATTATGGTTAGCATAAAACAAAGCAAGCATGCTGCAATCAATAATTTGTAAAACTTAGGATTCAGCGATGAACTGTATTGACAGTTTTTATTGGAAAGACTACGTTATACACAAGTTCCTTTTTAGAACTATATAGGAAAAAAGATGAAACACCCGAAAGAAATGAATGGACTTGAGTTTTTAACGGCAATGTGTGAAGGACACATTCCAGCAGCCAGTATTAGTGAAACGATTCCAATGCAACCTGTTGAAGTTGCGGAAGGCTTTATCAAATTTGAAGTACAAGCAGATCAGCGCCATCTTAACCCGCTAGGCGGCGTTCATGGTGGTTTTGCTGCCACCGTGTTGGACTCAGTGACAGGCTGCGCTGTGCATACATTGTTAGAAGCTGGTGTCGGTTATGGCACCATTGATCTAAATATTAAAATGTGCCGCCCTATTCCTAAAAACCAAAAGCTGATTGCAATTGGTAATATCATTAATATGAGTAAGAACCTCGGCATTTCCGAAGGCAAGATTGTCGATGCTGATGGCAAACTCTATGCCCATGCCACGGCTACCTGCATGGTCATTCGCCCATAAGCCTAAATCAAAACACATGGGCTATTTCTTTATAGCCCTATGCGATGGCTTTATTGCTTTGAAAATTTTTTGGACGAATGCATAAATGGCTAAATACTGCATATTGCCAAATACTTTTCACTTGCACTGAAACAACCTTTTGCTCTGCGACAGACCAAGCCAAAGCCGTATTCGCACCTAAAAACAGCTCACCACCTAACTGAAATAAATATAAAGGCGATCGTTCATTAATAGTCGAGCTATTCTTCTGTATTAATAAATTTTTAGCCGTTTGAATTTTCCATTTATTACCAAACCATAATTGCAACAAATCACCCAAATACAAAGCTTGCTGTTTAAACGGAAAAGTATTGAGAAAAGCATGTTCAACTGGCGTGTAATACTGCACAGGGTCTTGAATAATTTCGAGATAATGCTCTTGATAAAAAGAAAAATTTGAAAAAATAGATTGAATATTGAGAATAGTCATTTCGACCTCCGGTTTAGCCATTTTAGTGCTGGCAAGTAGGGTTAAATCCACACTGTTTAGATCAATATCTAAACGCTCTTTCTCATTTGAATCTAGCAATAGCCAACCTAAAGTTCAAGTTATTTTTCTGACTTTATCGCAATTGTGCAAATAAAAAGCATACGACACAAAAATGAAGAAAACATGACACTTTTATCTTGACCAATTTTAAAAGCTGCCTATAATGGCACTCAGATTCTCCCATAGCTCAGTCGGTAGAGCGACGGACTGTTAATCCGCAGGTCCCTGGTTCGAGCCCAGGTGGGAGAGCCAAGATTCTAAAAAACCCAGATCATTGATCTGGGTTTTTTATTTTAAATGCATAAAATATAATTAAAACGATCACTACGATTATTTTGTTCATTTCATGTTGAGTATCGTATAAATTTAAACCTCCCCTCTTATTTTAACTATAAAATAAAACTTAACGATGATGTTAAGGAAAACACATAATGAAAAAACTTCTATTCTGTTTAATATTCCTATGCAGTCCAGCAATGGCAGCCCAAACCACTTGGTATGCAGGTTCAACTTATAAAGGTACCGTAACGGTGCCCATTGAAAATGGGCCCAATGTCGTTTGGAAATGTAATGGTCATGTATGTAGCATGTCTGGTCCTTGGGGCAATTCCCTCTCCTTAGACTCCTGTCAAAGCCTAGTATTACGTATCGGCAAGATTAGTTATTATAAAAACTCAGCGGGTGAAATTTGGAATGCGCACTCAGCAGAATTAGCGCAATGTAATCAAGTTTCACGCTAATACTCAATATTTTAGTTAAGCGATTATTATTTATACTCATTTTGCTTGACGTACTTGCATTTAAGCCCTAAAATTCGCTCCAGATTCTCCCATAGCTCAGTCGGTAGAGCGACGGACTGTTAATCCGCAGGTCCCTGGTTCGAGCCCAGGTGGGAGAGCCAAGATTCTAAAAAGCCCACTCTTAATTGAGTGGGTTTTTTATTTGCTCTTTGATAAATACATGTTTGAATCGAATCACTTCTTATTTCTAACGATTGGCTTCGTTAGTACAGCGATATTGCTGTTTAGCTGCCTACGCCCTTTCTTTCCAAAGCAAAAGTTCTTTGCTCGCCCCGTCATTACTTCATTCGAATCACGAATGTTTGTACGATTGCAACAAGCCTTCCCACAACACCACGTGCTTGCACAAGTTGCCTTTAGTGCGTTGATTACCAGTGATCATTACAAGATCCGCAGTAAATTTAATCGCAAAGTGACCGACTTTGTGGTTTTAGATCAAGAGATGAATGTACTGGCGATTATTGAGTTAGATGACCCAAGCCATGTCGGTAAGGAATTAGAAGATAAAAAACGTGATCAGATGCTGCAAGAAGCAGGCTATTTGGTACAGCGCTATACGCAAATTCCATCTGTAAAACAATTACAGATGGATATTCGATAATAAATCGCTCTCAGATAAATTACTCAGCCTGAGTGCTTGGTTCAGCTTGTTTTTGTTGTTCAAACTTTTTTGCAATTTCAGCATGTTGCTGATCATATTTTTTCTTGGTTTGCGCATCACTTCTTGCCGCAAGAAAAGCCATACCCACAATAAAAATTGGAATTAACAATCCAAGCCCCATCAATAACCAAGGAACAGATCTTTTTTCAACAGGTTGCTGGCTCATAACGACTTCAAACTCAAACGGCATCAATTTTAAGATGCGTAACAATATAACAAAAAAGAGCCTCTATAAAGAGGCTCTTTTTTAAAAGAAAATTTCTTCTAAATAAGCAAAGAAATCTTAGAATTTACCCGTACAGTGGGGGCTTTGACTCGCATCTTTCTGCGCATCGGTCAATACGATACCTGTACCTGCTGACATATTGGCTTGGATAAAGCCATAAGCATCCGCATTCTTACATACAATTGCTTGAGTATGACTCGCCCCAACAACAGGCAAGAAAGTTACTTTAGTACCCAATGCAATCAATCCTTTTTGCAAGGAGTCTGTTACAGGATAAGGCACGGCCATATCTAATGTCCCCTGAATAATCATGACAGGTGTATTGATTTTCTTGGTCGCAGGTTGATTATCTGTTAAGAATTTTTTCACTGTTGGATTTCCTTGGAAGTTACCCGCTAAGCCTGGATAGTCCAAAACAGTTTTAGTGGTATCTTTGCTGATAAAGTCACGAATATCTGCTGCAAACTTATTATGCAAATCATCTAAACATACGCCATTTTCACCTGTCGTACCTTCGGCGAATTCAGCAATTGAGCGAGAACGTTCCTGAAAAATTTCTCGATAATTAAATTTAGGATCATAAGCAGTAATACCCACAGTCGTATATGCAGCATAAGCAAGCAGCTCTGCATAGACTTCAACTGCTGTACCTACCGGTGCAAGACCAGCCTGTTCTTGCTTAAGAATATTCGCAATTGCCTGTGGTGCAACAACAGAGATGATATAGCCAAGACTAGACGCAGGCGCGCCCGCAACCGCACCTTTATAATTTGCATCATTATTTGCAAATTCAGCAGTACCCAATGAAGCATGACCACCTTGAGACTGACCAATAGACATCCATTGTCCGTTGAGTTTCGCCCCATAATGATCTTTTGCTGCTTTTACAGCTGCAATCGCAGATTTAGCTTCACTACTCAAGTTTAGATATGGATGAATTCCAGGAGTCCCCAAACCTTCATAATCTGGCGCAATCACCACATAACCCGCCGCCAATAAAGTATCAGCGAGGATTTTAAAGCGAGGATTCACAGTATTATTACTTGGTGCACAACTATCACCCACCCCAACCGTACCATGCTCCCAGACCACTACTCTATAACCATCAGTAGGCTGAGCGACTTTAGGGAACATCACCAGTGCGGTTGCTTTGGCAGTGCGACCTTGAACATTCTCCATGTTATAAGTCATTACCTTGAGTGATGAGGCATTATCCACTTTATCCTTAGAATAAGTCGTTTCAGACAGATAGGTTTTATTCGAATCTACCCCAGTATAATCATCATCATTGTCATTACATGCGGTTAAAAATAATGCCGAAATAGAGAATGTTATTGCTAATGCAATTTTAGACCGTTTCATAAAATATCCTTTTAGTCCTTGTTTTATTTTAAGCATGAAACTACATGCCACATTATTAAGGCATAAAAAAAGTGCCCTGCATAGGACACTTTTCAACTATTCAGTCAATTTAAAATATGAATTCTAAAAAAATTCCAATAAAAATAATCAGTCCCACCCAGCGATTGTGACGGAATGCCCAAAAACAGATTTGTGGGTCACGATCTTTGGTTTTAACCGCTTGATAGATAAAATCTCCTGCAACAATCAAAAGTGCAGCCAACCCAAATGGGAGTAACAGATTTTCCAGATATAAAGCCCCACCAATCAAGATCAGGCTTAAAAGCTGTAATAAACCGATAATTTGGATATCGTAACGACCAAATAAAATCGCTGTCGACTTCACGCCAATCTTCAAATCATATTCACGATCAGTAATTGCATATTGGGTATCATAAGCCACTGTCCATGCCAAATTGCCGAAATATAAAAGCCAGCAGGTTAAATCCAAGGGTTTCCCCATTGCCGTAAAAGACATTGGAATTCCCCATGAAAATGCCATGCCCAAAACCACTTGTGGTAAGTGGGTATAGCGTTTCATAAAGGGATAAATAAACGCCAGCACCAACCCTGCCAAAGCGCAATAAAAGGTCGCAATAGGTAGAAAAAATAAGGTACAAGCACTAGCAGCAACCAAACCCAAAAAAACATATACCGCTTCGCGTGGACGAATCACACCTGTCGCTAATGGACGTGTTTTGGTACGCTCTACATGGGCATCGACTTTACGATCAGCAAAGTCATTGATCGCACAACCCGCTGCACGCATAAAAATCGTACCCAAAACCATCGCAATGAGAATCTGCAAGGGTGGTAAACCACCAGCAGCAATCCATAGCGCCCACATGGTTGGCCAAAAGACCAGTTCTGTGCCAATCGGTTTATCAAAGCGGCATAAATAATAATAGGCTTCTAAACGTTGCCGCCATGTTGTATGTTGCACTGTTTCCATGATGAATCCTTAGAGTCAATGCTGTCGAATAAACTGTTCAAATGCAGGGAGAAAGGTCTCCTGCACGATAAATTTGCAACCATGCCAAGTATAACAACTTTGTCTGGTCCACCCTTCTTCAAGATAAATCACTCTTCTTTCACAGGCAGGATTGGTTCGTTGAAATAAAAACCAACCAATAGGCTTATTACGAATATGCCGAAATAAACGTGCTTTCTTATGTAAGCTTAAAATTGGAAAGATACTTTTTGCTTTAACCCAAGCTTCTGTTTCACTGCCATAAAGATTGGTTTCACGTACCCAGGCAATATGGTGTGCTGGCATTTGCATCCATTGGCTATCGTTGAAAGTGAGTCGTTGAAAATGCTCTTTTGTCCGTTCAACATGAAACTCCCCCCCACCCAAATCAGTCAATTGCTGAGTGAGGGAACCAGATGCATACAACCATTTTTTTAATTCAGCTGGGATCTCTCGTCCCTTAATTCTGTTTGGTCGTAAATTTCGCATGCTTGGCTCACTAAAAACATCATTAGGGTCTGCTGATACTTCAGCCATGCATTGCGTTATAGGCTAAAACCACACAAACAAGGCATGGAACGTAGACAATGGCGATACCCTTGTCAAGTTTCATAACGAAGTTTGGGGAGGTTTTAGACATAACCCTTCGGGACAGGGTCATTTTTTGATGTTACAACGTTAGCCCGTATTCATTTAGAAGCACTAAATTTCATACGACCTGCCTTGTAACATCTAAAAAATGTCCTCTGTCGCAATGAGAGCTGTAGCTCGCAAGGTGAAGTGCCAGCAGACCCTATGAGTGTACATGAATTTCTTTAGAAAAAGCGCATGAGTTTCAATTCAATCAAAAACATAAAAAAAGCTCGCCGAAGCGAGCTTTTTCAATCTGTATGTATTACAGGCTGTAGTACATATCAAATTCAACTGGGTGAGTCGTCGTGTTAAGACGGCGTACATCTTCAGTTTTAAGTTCGATATATGCATCAAGCATTTCTTTAGTGAATACACCACCTTTCAACAGGAACTCATGATCCGCTTCAAGAGCAGCAATCGCCATTTCCAAGTTGTGCGCAACTGTTGGGATTTTTGCTTCTTCTTCAGGAGGAAGATCATATAAGTTCTTGTCAGCAGCTTCACCTGGGTGGATCTTGTTTTGAATACCGTCAAGACCAGCCATCAATAATGCCGCAAAACCTAAGTACGGGTTCATTAATGGATCAGGGAAACGTGCTTCGATACGTTTGCCTTTAGGGCTAGAAACGTAAGGAATACGGATAGAAGCCGAACGGTTACGTGCTGAGTAAGCAAGCATAATTGGTGCTTCGTAGTGTGGAACCAAACGCTTATAAGAGTTTGTACCTGGGTTAGTAATCGCATTCAACGCACGCGCGTGTTTGATTACACCACCGATGAAGAACAATGCCATTTCTGATAAACCAGCATATTCATCACCAGCAAACAAGTTCTTGCCATCTTTAGAGATTGACATATGAACGTGCATACCAGAACCGTTATCACCAACCATTGGCTTAGGCATGAATGTCGCTGTTTTGCCATATTGATGCGCAACGTTCCAAACTGCATATTTGAACTGCTGAACTTCGTCCGCTTTACGAACTAAAGTATTAAAGCTCACACCAATTTCTAATTGGCAAGATGCAACTTCGTGGTGATGTACTTCTACACGACCAGGGCCCATGATGTCTTCGATACGTGCACACATTTCAGCACGCATGTCTTGATGAGAGTCAACTGGAGGAACTGGGAAGTAACCGCCTTTAACACGTGGACGGTGACCTGAGTTACCTGCTTCGTAGTCTTTACCTGTAGACCAAGCAGCTTCTTCAGCGATCAATGTGTGGCGCGCGCCAGACATGTCGATGTCCCATTTTACTTCGTCAAAAACAAAGAATTCTGGTTCTGGACCAAAGAATGCTGTATCACCAATACCTGTAGATTTTAAATATTCTTCAGCACGACGAGCAATTGAACGTGGGTCACGCTCGTAACCTTGACCAGTTGAAGGCTCGATAACGTCACAAGTTACAACAACTGTAGGCTCAGCAAAGAACGGGTCAAGAAAACCTGTTTCAGCATCTGGACGTAAGATCATGTCAGAAGCTTCAATGCCTTTCCAACCAGCAATTGAAGAACCATCAAACATTTTACCGTCTTCAAATGTATCTTCATCAATGGTATCAGCTGGGTAAGTTACGTGCTGCTCTTTACCCTTAGTATCAGTAAAGCGAAAATCGACCCATTTTGCGCCACTTTCTTTGATGAGTTGAAGGACCTTGTTCGCCATGCTCATTTGCTCCAATGAAGTTTTTATGCACTTGTTAAGTGCGTGTTAGTTGTTGGTGTATAATTAGCAATTATCATACCAACAATTTCAAAGCATACCTAAAACATTGAAATTCTTTGCAGAAAAAATGCTTTAAGCTCCCTGTCCTATGCTTACTTTAATGCCTGCATTTTAAAATGCACCATATTTAAACATTCCTATTTCAGTTCGTCCCTAAAAAAGACATAATGAACCAAAATGGTGCAATACATATAACAAAGAACCAATGTAGTGCCAATTACGCTTTTATTATTCGCGTAAATTGGCTTTTTATATCATTCTTTTCAACATCATTCCAATCAATTCATTTAGACTTTCGATTCACTTTCAGTTTTTTTTCTCAAGTGTTTCAATTACAAAAATTTATGATCAATTAACTGCTCATTTCAATAAACAAAATTGGCCTTTCATTCAGCCTTCAATGCTTTCAAAATTTCCCACATTAATGATCGGTTTTGTTATGATGATTTCCCGTTATCGCTAGAATAATCTTTTCTCTATTCAAGATAGATGAAAAAATAAAGCGCTCTGATCGGTTTATCGAATTCAATAGCACAATTAAGTGCATATCTTTCAAAAGGTTATAATCATGCTTCTAATGATTGACAATTATGACTCATTTACTTACAACATCGTTCAATACTTTGGCGAGTTGAATCAAGAAGTAAAAGTTGTTCGTAATGATCAAGTGACATTAGAGGATATTGAGCGATGGCAGCCGAAATATCTGGTGATTGGCCCTGGTCCATGCTCTCCGAGTGAAGCAGGCATTTCTATTCCAGCCATCAATCACTTTGCTGGCAAAATTCCTTTGCTTGGTGTTTGCTTGGGTCATCAAGCCATTGGACAAGCCTTTGGTGGTCATATCATTCGCGCCAAAACCGTGATGCATGGTCGCCTATCCGATATGCACCATAGTGACAAAGGGATTTTTAGCAACTTGCCATCACCTTTTGCTGCAACACGTTATCATTCATTGGTGATTGAGCAAGAAACTTTGCCAGAGTGCTTAGAAGTGACCTGTTGGACCAATCAAGCAGATGGCACGATTGAAGAAATTATGGGCGTCAAACATAAAACTCTGCCTGTGGAAGGTGTGCAATTCCACCCTGAGTCTATTTTGAGCGAACATGGTCATCAAATTTTCAAAAACTTCTTGGATATTTACGCTTAAACACGAGCATTTGATTACATCAAATATCCTGACAGTCCATTTTTAATCAATGGGCTGTTTTTATTTTGAACATATAAAAACAATATATAACTCATACATACGGTATAAATTTTCAGCATTAAACTTAATCTGAAAACTTACACTTAAAAACAAGTCATTCTTTTTCAATAATTAATCCACTTTTCACACGTTATAAAAAGTAAGTTCAATCCTCAATTTCTGTTTTGTCTGATTGCATTTTACTTTTTTAGATTAACTATAGTCATAGGAATGATTAAGTTTCAGGGCGGCTGGATGATAGAATCTAAGTCATTGTTCTTAGCATTCCCCCTGAATGATCTATCAGGATAACCTATTGTGAATACCTTGGTTTTATTGAATATTATTGTTTTTGTCCTGCTCATGGCAGGATTGTTTTTTACTTATCGAAAAGACTGGAGTCTCTCCAAAAAAGTTCTGATCGGTATGGTGGTTGGTATCTTCTTCGGTTTAGCCCTTAAAGCGATCTACGGCGATAACCCTGTGCTTGAACACTCGGTTGCATGGTTCAACCTTGTGGGTAATGGTTATGTACAACTATTACAAATGGTGATCATGCCACTGATTTTCATCTCGATTCTAAGTGCGGTGGTGAAACTACACCAAACCACGTCTCTTGGAAAAATCAGTGTACTCGTGATTGGTATCTTGTTAGCGACCACAGCAATTGCTGCACTGGTGGGTGCAGGTATCACCAATTTATTTGGCTTAAGCGCTGAAGGACTAGTACAAGGCACCAAAGAAGCAGCACGTCTAGCGACCATTCAAAGCCAATACATTGGGCAAGTGACAGATTTAGATGTTCCAAAACTCTTGCTTTCACTATTCCCTCAAAACCCATTTGCTGATTTAACTGGTGTTCGTCCAACAGCGATCATTAGTGTGGTGATTTTCTCTGCATTTTTAGGTGTAGCAGCACTTAAACTGATGGATAAAGACACCGTCAATGGCGAAAGAATCAGACATGGAATTGAAGCACTGCAAGCTTTAGTGATTAGCCTTGTCCGTTTAGTAATGCAATTCACACCTTATGGTGTATTGGCACTCATGACCAAAATGGTGGCAACAGCAAATGTTGCTGACATCGTTAAATTAGGTGAATTCCTCGTTGCATCTTATCTTGGACTTGCAATCATGTTCCTCGTACATGCACTGATTTTGCTGTTTGTACGCGTCAATCCAATCGACTTTTTCAAGAAAGTTTTCCCTGTTTTAACTTTTGCTTTTACCAGTCGTTCAAGTGCAGCCAGTATTCCACTGAATATTGAAGCGCAAACCAAACAACTCGGTGTACCTGAAGGTATTGCCAGCTTCTCTGCTTCATTTGGTGCAACCATTGGTCAAAATGGTTGTGCAGGCTTATACCCTGCGATGCTGGCGGTGATGGTTGCGCCAACAGTGGGTATCAACCCGCTTGATCCATTGTGGATTGCTCAGTTGGTTGTCGTGGTGACCCTGAGTTCGATTGGTGTTGCAGGCGTTGGTGGCGGTGCAACCTTCGCTGCTTTAATCGTCCTCCCGGCCATGGGCTTACCGATTACTTTAGTTGCCTTACTGATTTCAATTGAGCCACTCATTGATATGGGTCGTACTGCTTTAAACGTCAACGGTTCGATGACTGCAGGCACAGCAACCAGTCAATTACTTTGTGTTAGAAATCCACAACCCGATAATGATGCTTAAAACACACTGAAAATAAAAAAGCCAACGCATGATCGTTGGCTTTTTTATAACTGAATAAATTACAACTTCAACTGTTGCACAAGCGAACCATCTTGCTTCGCCACTAAGGACTCACACAGTTGGATTCGCTCCTTAGTCTGATTTAAACCACGCTCAACCCCAACCAGCTCTTTGGTTCTCGGTGCAAAGAAGGCATTCAATTGCGTCGCTTCCTGTTGTGAACAGGCTGCTCCACTAAACAATGCAGGGAATCGTCCTGCAGAAGACTTACCTAGACGATCAAATACAGCATCGTGATTGGTCTTAAACCATGACCAGAGTCCACCTTGTTCACCGCTATAGCTATTGATTGCGTTAATCACGGTACGTACTTCACCGACTTTCACGCGTGGATCTAAAACTAACTGACGTGCCTGCTGACGTGTTTCCACTTGATTTGCTGAACCTAAGGCAGTGAGAATCGCCAAACGTTGGGTCGGTTGCGTGATGTGTTGTAACTCCCCCACTAAACGATCAAATGCAGGCTGTCCTTTTTCTTGGACACGGACTGCCAGAATCGTTGGCAATAATTCTGGGGTGAGCTGGGCAAAGTTCAGTTGCGTCTGTTCAAATAAAACATCGGATTGCTTTAACAGTTTTTGGCGAACTTCTGGCACCTGAATTTCCAATGCAAGAAATTGGGCTAACTCACTCCGCCACAAGCTATCCTCAGCAGACTCACCTGCTTTACTCGCATAACCCAATTGATTCAATTTAGGTAGATACAAATTCGCAAGCACTTTTCTAAAATGCTCACGTTCTACCTCCGTCTTCAACACATGGCGTTGGATTGTGCTGAGTTGCTGAAACAATGCCGTACTAATTTGGCGGCTATCCGAGTTCGCAAACTTCTTGGCGACATCCACCACCGCCAAAAGGTTAATATCACCATGATTAAATGCTGCCGAAACCGCATAGGCATAAGCCAATTGTTCAGTATTAGAAAGTTTCTCCGTCGCCGCAGTCAGACGAGCAAGCTCTGGTTCAGGCAAACTAAATTGGTAATAGCCTGCCGCATCTGCATTTGGAATATACCAACTGTTAATACGTGCACCTTTGAGTTCAATTTGGGTATTGGCTTGGTCAATCAACTCACACTGAACTTTACTTGCAGCATTCGGAACTTCGTAACGTACACATAATGGTACCCCCCAAAGACTATTGGCATCGCCTTTAGAACCTACGGGTAAATAACGCGTTTGTTTTACATTTAAAAAAACTTTATTGCCTTGTTGCTGTAACGAGGTGCTCAGCAAAGGTACGCCTGGTTGATCAATAAAACTTTTTACCGCTTTACTAAAGCGCTCAGCTTGACCAGATTGTTCTGCGAGAGAGCTAATTAAATCATTAGCGGTCGCACTGCCATATTGATGCTTGTGAATGTAATTACGCACACCTTGTTTGAATTTTTCTTCGCCTAGATAGCTCTCAAACATATTTAAAACAGCTGCACCTTTTTGATAGGTAATGCCATCAAAAGCCGTTTGAATATCGGCATTACTTAAAATGGGTTGGCGGATACGGCGTACACTGACCAAGCTGTCACTTTTCATTGCGCCCGCTGTATCGACCACACGTTCAAGATCAGCATTAAATTCAGGATGTAATTGTTGGGTGATTTTACTTTGCATCCACGTGGCAAAAGATTCATTCAACCACAGGTCATCCCACCACGGCATCGTCACCACATCCCCAAACCATTGATGCGCTAATTCATGTGCATTGACATTAAATGAACTCTGTACAAAAGATACGGGAGAGTCTTTATCCAGCAACATTAAGTAATCTCTAAATGTGATCAGCCCAGGATTTTCCATCGCACCCGCCGCAAAGTCAGGTGCAGCAAGTAAATCCAGCTTGTCGAATGGATATCCGAATGCAAAATAATCTTCTAGGGTTTTTAAAATCGCTGGGGTTTCAGACAAGGCATGCTGCATTTTTTCAGCCTTACCGTCTGGTGCAAGACCACGTAATTTGATCGCCTGCTTACGCCACTCAGTCGCACTAATATCTGGACCTTGTTGTGCTTGCCAAGGGCCAACCGCCAATGCCAGTAGATAAGTTGGTAGCGGTTTGGTCGGTGCAAAGCTTAACGTTTTCCAGCCCGATTTTTCGGCCTGTTCAGCGACTTGATTGGTATTGGCAAAACCTGAATATTTGCTTGGGATGGTTAAGCGAATATTAAATGGCGTTTTAAAGCGCGGCTCATCAAATGATGGAAAAGATTGACGTGCGCTGATCGCCTCCATTTGAGTCATGACATAAGGTTTACCTTCAAACTCAATTTTATAAATACCATCCAGTTGCTGATCATAATCTGCATTGAAATCCAGTACTAAACGATATTGCCCAGCAGCTAATGTCTTAGCAAATTTAATCAGACTGACCCCATCGACTGCTGAAGCTTGCTCATATTTGGCCGTGGTTTTCTGCCCAGTTGCGGAGAGGATGCTGACGTCTTTTACCGATAAAGATTTACCATGAATCCACACATGATCGGTTGCTTGGGTCAGTTTTAAGTGGATTGTGGTTTTACCGGTATAACTTTTTTGTGCAGGATCAATTTTAAAATCTAAATCATAAGATTCGGGAATGGCCCATTCAGGTAATTTGCCGATTGGAATTTGTTCATTGCTATTTGATGCAAAAAGCTGTGTTGCAGAAAATGAAAGTAATGTTGTCAGTAGCAATTGTTTTTTAAATGAAGGTTTGACCAACATAGGAGATCTGTCCTCTGTAGTTTTTAAAATAAAGAGATGCAGCAAATGGTGTACCACGTCGCTGCATCCACACATCATTGTTAGAATTTATAATTAAACTCCAACCAACCCTGACGGCCGATTGGTGAATATGATCCTACTGGATAATATGGCCATCCGCCTGTGTCATCGTGTTTCACTTTGTCAAATAGGTTATTCACAATGATGGATGCAGATGCCTTAGGTGAAATTTGATAAGTTCCACTCCAATTGACCAAATAAGTTGGGCTTAAGTAAGCCGTTTGATTACCGTTTGGAATTTTGCCATAGCGATTGACTAATACGCTTGATGCCCAATCACCGAGACTCCAACTGAGACTGGTATTAAAGCGGTCTCTCCAATCTGGAATGGTTAAGTCTTTTAAATAGTTATCTTTCTCGCCATCTTTTGATTGTTGATATTCACGTTCCAGCACACGGCTATAATTCACCGTCCATAGGAAGTTACCCAGATTTTCAGTTTTCCAACGCCATTTGCTGGTGAAATCAATTCCACGAGTATGATCTGAGGCTGCATTGATCGGCACAATATTGATATTGTTGATGACATTTGGATCAACCACTGCATTTGCTGGATTACGCTCTACACGTGCCAATGCATCAACACATTGTGCTGAATTGATATCTTGCGCCCCTAAACGACAAGCAGCTTCTTGACGTAAAATTTTATCTGGACTGAGATTGGTCACTAGATTATCAATTTTGATATCCCAGTAGTCGACGGAGATATCAAACTTATTACTCGGAGACCACACAAACCCTACACCATAAGATTTACCTTCTTCGGGTTTTAAATCTTTGTTGCCTGTTAAGGTGTAGTTCGCGCCAGGCGAATAATCTTTAAAGCTACATTTATCTAATGCTTGTCCCGTTTGGCTGCAGCGTAAATAATCGGTGGTACTTGGGAAATACCCTCTTTGTTTATTTAAAAACAGATAATTCATATCTGGTGCACGGAAACTGGTGGCGTAGTTGCCTCGCACCAATAAGGTTGGATGTGGCCTAAATTCTAAGCCTGAACCAAAGGTAAATTTATCAATACTATTATCTGACAAAGCATAACGGTCATAGCGTCCAGATAAGGTTAAATTGAGTGGCTTGGCTAAAGGTAAGAATAATTCCGTACCCAACGCTTGGCGGGTACGCGCCCCACCATATTCACCACTGGAAGTAGCATTATAGAAGTCCCCATTTTCCACCGCCTTGTCGGGTTTGATTTTAAAACCTTGACGTCCAATTTCTGCCACTGCTGCAAGCTTGGCCGTTCCTGCAGGCAATTCAAATACATCACCATTGGCACTTAAAGTTAGGCCCTGTGCCCATGACTTGTCGTTTTCCTCCGTTGTGCCTGAAATGCTTCTAAACTCACTGGCAGTCAGTGGCCGACTGATACGGTCTAAATGCGGGGAATAAATTGGAATACCATCTTGGTCTACACCCAGTTGTTGACCTAGGAAATATTCATCAACATTCGAACGAACCAGCCCTTGTTTACGTAATTGACTGGTATAAATCGAGCCATTATAGGCGGCTTCATAGCGCCAACTACTGTCCCCAATATCGCCACGGATACCAAAGTTCAAATTGGAGGAGAGTTCTTTCCATTTTTTATTGGCTTGTTCAACACCACCGAGTTCTTCTGGTGCAAAACGTCGTGTCCAGATTTCATAATTTCCTGTGTCTTGATTGAGGAAATAACCACTACTCGCGCCTAAAGAAGTCCATATCGGGCCACGAGTATTGTTTTCAATTTGATTGGCACCAATCAACACATCCGCAAATAATTGTGTTTTTTCATTCAGTTCATAATCCAAACCGAGATAACCATTCTGGCTTCGATTTTTGGTCTGCACTGTCCAATAAGTCGGTCGTGCCAAACCACTGGCACAATTATCTGCCCCCACTTTTCCGACATTCTGAACAGACCCCTTAAATAAACCGTCAAATGCATCACAACCGCCAATTGAAAGATACTGGCCTGTCTTGGCATTTTTACGCCCAACGATCGTGTCTGGCTTTTCTCCTCGACGCGTTCGGCTCGACATAAAATCTCGGTCAGCTGCCCAAATCGGTTCACGCCCACTCAGTTCAACGCCATAAACCAGATTGAGCTTGTCCAGTGTTTTACTGCCACTCAATTGTAGGCGTAAATTTTCACCACCTTCTTTAGTACCACCTGCCTTGATATTGAATTGAGTGCCATCGGTTTTCTTTTTCAATATGATATTCACCACACCTGCAATCGCATCTGAACCATAGATCGCGGAAGCTCCCCCGTTTAAGATTTCAATGCGGTCAATAATCGCAGTCGGAATGTTGGCTAAATTGACAAAATTCACAGCACCATCATACGGCACAGGATAATCTGCAACTCGATGACCGTTAATTAAGGTTAAGGTATGGTTCGGCCCCAAACCTCGTAAACTAATCGCGTTGGCCGCTGGCGTAAAGGTATTGCCATAATCAGCTCCTTGTACAAAACCTGTGTTTTGGGTCAGGTTATTCAAAGCATCAAAGGCATTACTAAAACCATGTTTTTCGATATCGGCTGCGCTAATGACCGTTACACTGGTTGGGCCATCTTTTTGCGCTTTGGAGATACGTGAGCCTGTGACAGCAACACGCACCACTTTATCCGATGTCGCATCGATTTGTGGCTTTTCTATACTTGTCTCAGCATAGCTCTCTAATGGGTGAAGACATGCAATAAACACAAAAACAAAACAACCTTTGTTTTTAACAGCCCCAAGATATTTCAAGTAATTTAGGTACATATTTATGAATGAATAAAATTATGACCGACCTAATATATCCACTTTTATTTATTTGATTTATACACATTTTTTATAGGAATATGCGTGAATAAGATATACCAAATGGTTAATTATTTATCACAAAAACTCAGATAAACCTTTCATAAAATAATACCTTTTTCATTCAATCACTCCCAACCACAAATTTATCAACCCACTTAAACGGGTTAAATTTTAAAAACTCTCTAGCCACAACCTAAATCTTGCGTTATTTTCTGCTAACATAGCCCTTTAGCGGATGGCGTACATCCCACAAAAAGCTGAGCTATCCTTCATCATCAATCACTTTTATCCTAATTTTTTAATCATTAAATGCTGTAACTCATGACTATGAATATCCAACAGGCACTCAATAACATTACCAAGAACATCCATCTGACCCAGCCACAAATGGAAGATGTCATGCGCAGTATCATGCAAGGTGAAGCCACTGATGCTCAAATCGGTGCGCTAATGATGGGTTTACGCATGAAGGGTGAAAGTATTGATGAAATTACAGCAGCTGCACGGATCATGCGTGAGTTTGCGATTAAAATTGATGTCAGTGATATTCCTCATCTGGTCGATATCGTGGGTACAGGTGGTGATGGTCAAAACTTATTTAATGTTTCAACCGCTTCAAGTTTTGTGATCGCTGCTGCGGGAGCAACGATTGCCAAACATGGTAACCGCGGTGTATCCAGCAAATCGGGTTCTTCTGACGTGCTTGAACAGATTGGCATTCAACTTGATTTAGACATGCAGCAAACGGAACGTTGTATCCGTGAAATGGGCGTAGGTTTTCTGTTTGCGCCAAATCATCATAAAGCTATGAAATATGCCGTGGCGCCACGGCGTGAATTGGGCATTCGCAGCATTTTCAACTTACTTGGCCCACTCACCAACCCTGCTGGCGTAAATCGTTTTGTGATTGGCGTATTCTCAGATGAATTGTGTCGTCCCATTGCCGAAGTATTAAAACAGCTCGGTGCAGTGCATGTACTGGTTGTACATTCTAAAGATGGCCTAGATGAAATTAGCCTAGCTGCACCAACCGCTGTGGCTGAGCTTAAAGATGGCGAAGTGACCGAATGGACGCTGAACCCAGAAGACGTTGGTATCGCCTCTCAAACCCTCACTGGTTTAGTGGTGAATAGTTCAGAAGAAAGCTTAAAACTGATCAAAGATGCTTTAAGTCGTGACAAATCAGACGTTGGCGAAAAAGCCGCAAATATGATTGCATTGAATGCAGGTGCTGGCATTTACGTCGCTGGCATTACCAAAACCTATAAACAAGCCGTTGAGCTGGCTCAAGATATTCTCTACGGCGGACAGGCCTTAGAAAAAATGAGTATCTTGGCTGAATTTACCAAGACATTGAAACAATATCAGGCAGATTAAGGACTTCTCATGATCGATATTCAAAATACCATTTTAGGTAAAATTGTTGACCGCAAACATGAGGAACTTGCAGCACGTTTAAAACAACGTAGCTTGCATGATGTTGAGCAGTGGGCAAATGCAGCAACGCCTGTGCGTGGTTTTGCTAATGCTTTACAGCACAAGCGTCCTGCTGTGATTGCTGAAATTAAAAAAGCATCACCTTCTAAAGGTGTAATCCGTGCAGACTTTAATCCTGCAGAGATTGCTCAACAATATGAACAGGCAGGTGCTGCTTGCTTATCGGTATTAACCGATGTGGATTTCTTCCAAGGTGCAGACGAAAATATCGCGATTGCACGTCAGCATTGTGCCCTACCTGCTTTGCGTAAAGACTTCTTGATTGATCCTTATAATGTGGTTGAAGCACGTGCGCTGCATGCCGATTGTATTTTATTGATCGTGGCATGTTTATCTGACCAACAACTCGAAGAAATGTCGAAAACGGCATTTGAACAGCAATTGGATGTATTAGTTGAAGTGCATGATGAATATGAATTAGAGCGTGCGTTAAAACTTTCTGAACAATGCATTTTGGGTGTGAACAATCGCAACCTTAAAACCTTTGATGTCGATTTAAATACCTCATTGCGTTTAAAGAAATTATTGCCTGCATCTCGTATTTTGGTCACAGAAAGTGGTATCGCTACGCCTGCTGATGTAGACATGATGCAAGCCAATGATATTCATACTTTCCTTGTAGGTGAAAGCTTTATGAAACAACCTCGCCCTGATCAAGCATTTAATGCATTGTTTGGGCAGCCTGAGCAAGTTTAATTTTAAATAACATGAAAGCCCAATTCTTTGTCATTGGGCTTTTTCTTTAAGACATAAAAAGTTTAATAAGCCTTTCAAAGTAATTAGACGTTTCAAATTCAAAGCTTAGGAGTTCATTTGATTCATATCGGTAAGGACGATTTTTCATTTTCTATCCTTAATATGAGTGGTCATAAAGATTTACTCAATCTTACCGTCAACATCAATGGCGTTTCCTTTGGAACTCTAGACTCCCCAACATATATGCCTAGCTTCATTGCAGCGTTCAAATATCTACTCACAAGCCCTTCATATTTTAATAATAATCTAACAAGCGAAAACTTTTTTGAAAACTTGTACCCCAATAATCAATTTATAAACTATTATCATTTAACATTAGAAGAAACATTTGATGATTTTACAAAACTTGCGGTAAGGAACAAGAAATCTGTTTTTTTCATATTTCTTTTAAATACAAATCCTTTTTTCACTTATCAAAATTTGAAAGAAAATACTGTATATGCTGAATATGTACCAATTACTTCTGTAGAATCTGCCTTACAAGAATTAATAAAATATATAGATTGTCTTGCATAAGAATGTCAATTTTATTAATTAGATAAGGCTTGATCACCCCCATACATACTCTATAAATGCAATTCAGTTCAAATCATCACGGTTTCGGACTATAATTTTACATCTCTGGTATCTGCCTATTTTTCTAAACTTATGAGTAAACACGATTCATCGCTTTCTAAAGATCAGTTTAACTTACTGAAAGCCTTTAAAAAGCAAATTTCCAATCCGCAAGCGAGTGCGATTGCCAAACAAGCAGAGTCACAAAAGACTCCAGCCGCTGCTGAAGAGTTGGAAGATACTGAACTTTTTAAAAAAGCCCTACTTGGGGTAAAACCCATCGACAATCAGAATATTGCCGATACTAAAGTTGCGCGTAGCAAAAAAGTCGATGCCCAAACTTTGGCAAAACGTGCTGCAGCAGAAGGTGGTGCAGAGCAAGAGCTTACAGAAATTTCAGATACCCAAGCGATCTTAAACCCTGTTGCCAGCCAAGCGGCTTTAAGCTATCGCATTGCAACCTTGCAGCACAAAGTATTTGAAGATTTAAAAGCAGGCAAAATTCGCTGGTTTGAAGCGGTCGATCTACATGGCTGTACCGTTGAACAAGCAAGGGCTGCTGTTTTACAAGTGATTCAAATGGCAAAAGATGAAAATCAAAATGTCGTTAAAATTGTGCATGGCAAAGGCCCTGAAGCAATCTTGAAAACCTATGTCAATGGTTGGCTCAGACAGCATCGTGATGTACTTGCTTTCGTCAGTGCCCCTGAAAATCAAGGCGGTACAGGTGCTGTTTTAGTCTTACTCAAACGTGCCGAAAAGAACCCTAAGTACAAACAGTAATCGGCATTTTTATCAAAACTAAGATTTCTAATCGTTTTCTGGTACAATTGCCGTTTTTGTTCAACCCACCTAAGTGAACATTGTTATGTCTATGCAGCAATCGTACGCAAATATCTTAACTGCCGTTGGTGAAGACCTTAATCGCCCAGGCTTAAAAGATACGCCAATGCGTGCGGCTAAAGCTTTTTCTTTTTTAACTTCTGGTTATAGCAAAACGCTTGAAGAAGTTACGAATAGCGCACTCTTCCCTTCCGATAACCATGAAATGGTATTGGTTAAAAACATCGAATTTTATTCGCTTTGCGAACACCATTTATTGCCATTTTATGGCCGCGTGCATATCGCTTATTTACCTGAGGGTCAGGTACTAGGCCTATCAAAATTTGCTCGTATTACTGAAATGTTTGCGCGTCGCTTACAGGTTCAGGAAAATTTAACCCAGCAGATTGCGGAAGCAGTTGCACAGGTAACTCAGGCACGTGGTGTTGCAGTTGTAATTGACTCTGCACATATGTGCATGATGATGCGTGGTGTGGGTAAGCAAGAATCAACCACTCGTACGGTTTCTTTTATCGGTGACTTTAAAACAGATAAAGATACGCGTCGCGAGTTCTTGAGTGCTGTGCCTGAAAGCTATTAATACGAGTACTGCATATGTCATCCATTCAGTTAGCAGGTTTCGGTCATTTAAAAAATGAAGCCAGCGTTGATTACCCTCGACCAGATCGTCTGGTTCAGGGTAATCCTGAGCGGCTCACGTATAGTCTATATGAACATCCACATATGGACTGTGGCATCTGGCAGTGTGAAGTCGGTGCATGGAATATTGTATTTGCTGACAATAAACAAGAGTTCTTTCAAATCATTGAAGGTATTGTTCGCATTCATGATGCAAAGACCAATACTTTTATTGAAGTCACAGCGGGAAATGCAGGCATTATCCCAGCTGCATTTGTCGGTACTTTTGAAGTGATAGAAGCAGTAAAAAAATACTATGTGATTGTTGAGGTTTAATCAATCCTCTTTAAATTTCAAACTCATCTGGAAAACTCTCGAAATTTTTCATTTCATTCAGTTCAATTGCATATAATTTACAGATAATCAACGCTTCAAAACGCCACTTCCCCAACAACGCAATTTTGTGGAAAAATTTCTTTTCCCAATATTTACCTTGCTGCTGATCATGTTCAAGCTGTTGTAAATACAAACTCATCGTAGACGCATCGACTGTTGTATTCAACAAGCCATCTAACTGTCTAAATGGATAATCAACAGCATAGCTTTCACTAATCGTTTCAACCTCAAGATAGGGATAGCTAATCAAATCAATGAGCCGATCCGAAGGGTAAAGCAATAATCCATCGATTGTTTTTATAATATCAGCCTCATCGCCATAACATATTGCGCAGCAAAGCAATAACAATGCATGGCTATAATCTGTCGTGAGTTCTATTGCAGCAACACCAAGCTGTTGTCCATGCGACTGAATGAGTGACAGTAAGTCAGCATAGGCCAACCAGAACTGATAAACAGACAAATAAATTTCTCGGATTTGTGTTGAAACCAAACCCAGATCATAAGCAAGACGAATCAGATAGGTCAGCTCCAAACAGAAATTTTTAAAATATATTTCCTGCTCTAATAACTGATAGACATCCAGATCATCAACTGCATAAGGATCAAAGTATAAACTTTCATTTTCTCTATACTCCGAGACTTGCGCTTTAATATCATTCCAATGGCTTAAAGATCCCGGTTGAGAAATTCTCCATTTTGTTGGGTCAGAGATACTTGCTTGGACCTCATCCAATTGTTGTAGTAATTTTTCAAACTCTTGTGCTTGATCAATATTATTCATTATTAAAAAAACCGTACATAGCCCACGCCAATTTTATTCCAGTCTTTATGATCCTGCTGTTCATAATCCCAGTTTACTCTTACAGCGTGATTTGAGTTCAAACTATATTGCAATTGCGTACCAACTCTTAAATTCCACTGACTCTGATCTTGCCAATACGGTAACTCAATCTGTACCACGCTGTTAATATTGTCTGTCCACAGATTCATACAACCTACCGTTGGCCCTACTCCAACACGCCAGCCTTTATCTAAATTTTTGCCACCTTGAATATGACTTTGCAACTGGGCATAACACAAATTTCGACGATCATAATCTGCCACGCTATACCCAACTTGCATATTTAGATTCATGACACCATGTTGCCGATCTTCACTAAACTGCCCTTTCTCGACAGACTCCTGTTTCCAACCCAAATTAAAACCCCAACTGAGTGGTGATTTAAATGGTTGAATGGGGTTGTAGGAATTCACCGACAGTAGATCTAAATGTTCTAACTTAAGCTTGTCGTCACGGTATTGCAGACTACCATCTAAAAACAAGAGTTGCGTACCTGTACGATAACCCGCTTGTGGATCAATCAAATCGTGATAAGCCTGACGATGCCCAAGTTCAACAAACTTTTGTCCTTGCACCTCTCCAATATTCATAGAAAGATTTCGCGCATGATGTCCTTCTACAGGCTGTTTTTTCGGGCGTATAGGCTCTTGCCGTTGTTTATCAACTTCAATTTGACTGCGCTGTGCAAGTAACTGACGTAATTGAGGTTGGGCAAAATCGGCATCCACTTTATGGCTAATATATTGCAGATATAAATCATCATAGGCCATTTCTAGAATTTTGGCCTGATCCTGTTGCTGATAGGTGTTTAAAATGGATTGAGCTTTATCCATTTCGGTAAAAGCGACTTGATGGGCAACTTTGGCTAAAGCAGTACCATGTTGTTTGGCTTGTGCGAGTAACTGCGTTTCCAAGGCAGGACGATAGATCACTTCTTTAACCAGATCTTGCTGATCGACCGCCTTCAGGGTTTCAATTGGAATGGCGGCATAATTGAACTGCTGTTTTAGTTTTAAATTAGGACGAACCAAGTCAATTAGACCCAATAAACGATAAGCACAATTATCACTAACAAAATAATAAGGGAAACTCACATGCTGCATTTCCCAAATATGCTCAACCAGAAATCGGGTTTCCTCTGGTGTGAGATTGAGTTCATATTCCCATAAATCACGACTTTCAAAATCACCATATTCTTTGACTTTACGATAATAGGGCATTAAAGAATATTCGCCAGGATACTGCCCTGTTAAGCCCTTCCATGCATAAGACCAATTGTCCTCACCTCTTACCGTTGCGGCATAGTTCACCGCATAGGACACTAAATTGAGTTGCTTCTGATCTTTAGGGTCTAGACGTAGCAAAGTATGTCCAAACATTGAACTTGGATTACCCATAAAATCGGTTGCATAAATCAAGGTGACCTTATACGGCTTGATTTGATTAATCCAGTCCTCAAACTCATTACAAGTTACTTTTGGAAGCTGTTGATCATTGATATTGAGCTGTTGCATCAGCCAACGGCTACGTGCAGGAAATTTACAACGGAAGGATTGATTATCTGAAGCTTCAACAAATAAGGCTTTAATATCCGCCTGTAGCTCATTATTTAAATTGGTTTGACCATCTTTTGCGTAAAAATAACCCGCATAACTGACTTCGCTATTTTGTTTATGGTCAGCATACATCAAGCGTTGCCACGTGACGTGCTGATCTAATTTTTTCTTGTTGGCTAGATCCAAATAAGTCTGAATATCTGATTCAACCGCAGCATGTGCAAAGTGGCACGTTAAAAACGCCAGCGCAAAAGTAGCTAATTTCATTCAATCGCAATTTTTAAAATAATAGGAATCGGTATAAGAAAACCCTGCCATCAAGACAGGGTTTTTGCATGCAGCAATTAAACGTATGCTTTAAGCACCGCATCTTTTGCCATCACGCCTTGTAATGCATCGAGAACTTGAAGTGAGTTGGTATTTTTGCTTGAATAAATTTCAGCAAAATTTGCTTTAGACACAGCAAAGAAACGTGCTTTGTCATTGGCTTTAATTTGCATTAATTCAGCAAGCACATTTAAGCTTTCACCTTGGCCAACAGCCATATCACGTGCCAAAGATTCAGCATTTTCATTGGTGAAGGTCACCACTTGAGCTGTTACCGTACCACCTTGACGGCATCCTAGAGTACCAAAAGTAATACCTAATAATTGGTTAGTAAAAATACCATTGGTTGTTGCAGCAAGAATTTTAGGTGCAACACCTTTTTTACCTGCCCATACTTGTGTACCCACACCACAACCAACATCATTGTCAGCCATTGCAACAGTTGAACCAGCGGCTAATAGAGCGGCTAATGCAATTTTTTTTAACATAGGAACGAACTCCAGTATCAATTATTCTTCAATATTTGTTATCACTATTGTGTGTGTAATCAATCTTACACAGAAGTTAAAATAACCAGCTTAGCGTGTTTTAGCAAATAAATTTTGAAATATATCTGAAATACTCATAACAAAGGGGAATTAGAAAAGTCTGTTAAAAGAACTTTAGGCCATCTAATTTAACTGCCACGCCCCATTTTTATCTCTGGTTCCCAAGATTTTTAATACCAACACCAAGCTCAGTAATAATAAAAGATACCATGACCCAAGCTTCCCCCAACCCACCATATGCCAAGCATCGACTTGGCTTGGATAAAGCCATATTTTATAAAAGGTACTGATGTTTTCCGCAATCCAAATCAAAAATGCAAGTAACAATAAAATCGGTAACATCGGTACACTAAAACGATGTTGTTGCAATTGAAAATACAGTTTTGTTTTCCAGAAAATCAAACCGCTCCAGATAAATAATGCAATCCGAATATCTGGAATAAAAAACTTAGTCATAAAGTTGAGATAAGACAATACCGCCAAGCACAGCATATTGCCAAAATTGGGTAAGTTTTCGAAAGAAACCTGATAAAGCCTCAGAGAACGAGCAAAAAAACTGCCTACGGCTGAATACATAAAACCAGCAAACAACGGCACAGTGAACAGTTTTAAAACCGCAGGCTGCGGATATTGCCATGATGCAATGGCAGGATGAGTGAGAAAAATCTCCATCCCCATGGCCATAATATGAAATAAGGCAATCACTTTCGCTTCTGCCCATGACTCGAGCTTTAAATAGATCAGGCAAACTTGAATAATCAGTGCGTAAAACAATAAATAGTCATAACGAAAGAAACCATAATACTCATGACTCCCCATCGGGGCGGTGACTGCAAATGCAATCAAAAGCAACAATCCAAATAAGGCAGCCGAAGCTGCCTTAGTGATAAAGTTGAGCGGTAATACAATCAACTGCACAAAACGAATCCTAGCGTGTTTATTTTAAAAGACTTAAAAAATATCAACCTAAATACTTAGCACTGTACTCATGCACAGTATCAACAAAAATCTTCGGTTGTGCTGGATCCACCCATTGCGTGATACCGTGACCTAAATTCGCGATATAGCCTGTTTTTTCACCACTAGCATAAGCATCATCCAACATGGCTTTCACTGATTTTTCAATTGAAGCAGCTGAACCATAAAGCACAGCAGGATCTAAATTACCTTGTAACGCAGCTCGTCCCGCAACCACATCACGTGCAGTATAAAGCGGTGTAGTCCAATCTAGACCAAATGCATCTGCTCCTGTCGTTAGCATGGTTTCCAACCATTGCCCGCCACCTTTGGTAAACAGAATGATCGGAATACGTTGACCATCTTTTTCACGTTGAAGCCCTGCAATAATCTTGGTCATATAGTTCAATGAGAATTCAACATATTCCCTATGCGCAAGCGCACCACCCCAGCTATCAAAAATCTGGATCGCTTGTGCGCCTGCATCAATTTGCGCATTGAGATAATCAATCACTGAATCAGCTAAATGATCGAGCAAAGCATGTAACACTTCTGGCTGCGCGTACATCATATTTTTAATGAAGCGAAACTCTTTACTTGAACCACCTTCAACCATATACGTTGCTAAAGTCCACGGACTTCCAGAGAAACCAATCAACGGAACCTGTCCATTTAAAGCAGAACGGATGGTCGAAACGGCATTCATGACATAGGCCAGATCAGACTTGGCATTTAATTTAGGTAAATTCGCCACATCTTGTGCAGTACGAACTGTTTTATGAAACTTTGGCCCTTCACCTGTCTCAAAATACAACCCCAAACCTAGAGCATCAGGAACCGTTAAAATATCTGAAAATAAAATTGCCGCATCGAGCTCATAACGGCGTAATGGCTGTAACGTCACTTCGCAAGCAAAGTCAGTATTTTTACATAGAGATAAGAAGTCCCCTGCCTGCGCACGAGTTTCACGATATTCTGGTAAATAACGTCCTGCTTGACGCATCATCCATACAGGTGTGGTGTCTACAGGTTCACGTAATAAAGCTCGTAAAAAACGATCATTTTTCAACGTTGTCATTACCAATCTCTAAATTTTTTCATGTAGCGCGCATCATAACAAAGTTAGCTTGGAATTTATAATTTCAATCGTATTCAAATTTATGCACTCAAATAAATTTCGCTTTTACACAAAACTGCTACTGCAAGTGACATTATTTTCTGTAATACTTGCAACATCTTATATCCCAATATGAATAATTCTTAAGGTTGAATTACATGTTTGTTCGCTCATTACTCGCTATGAGTTTAAGTTGTATTCTTGCTAATGTTGCTTTTGCTGCTCCAACAACTGAGCAACCATTAAATCCAAAACAAATTTCGGGTTCAGTACAAGATCCTATTGACCCATTAGCGATTGAACGTACAGCTTCAAGTGTTGTTGCTAATCCAGCTTCAAGTGTTGCCGCACCAGCCGCATCTGAGCCACAAATTAATACTGGTGCTGCATCAGTTGTATCGCAAAAATTAGAAAGCACACCTGATACCACAACGACGACAGCTGCTCCAACGACTAAAATTTCGTGGACACTCGATAGCATGAATAATGCTGAATATCCTGAAGCTTTACCAAAAGGACAGCTTCCTGCCTACGCACGTGCGCATGTCATGTTGAACAATGCCCATGCATCACCAGGAGCGATTGATGGCTCAAACGGTAAAAACACTTTAAAAGCGATCGCATCATTCCAGCAAATGAATGGTTTAACGCCTACAGGTCAGTTAAGCAAAGAAACTTGGGATGCTTTGGTTGCAAAACAAACCAAACCAGCCTATGTCGAATACACCATTACTGATGCTGACCTCAAAGGCCCATATGCGGATTCAATCCCTTCTGACTATGCTTTACAAGCCAAAATGAAAGGTTTGTATTACACCCGTGTAACTGAAATGTTGGGTGAAAAATTCCATATGGATGAAAATTTCTTAAAGAAATTAAATCCAACAGCGACGTTCAAAAAAGCAGGTGAAAAAATTATTGTGGCCAATGTCCGCAATGACTTACCTGAAGATATTCATTTGATTGTTGCACACAAAGGCGCAAGACAGTTGTATTTATTCAACAGCCGTAATCAAATGATTGCCTCATTTCCTGCAACAATTGGCAGTACTGATACACCTTCTCCAACAGGTACTTATAAAGTAGTGGGTGTGGCAAAAAATCCTTGGTATAGCTATTCACCTTCTAACTTTGTCCAAGGTAAAAACCTTAAACCTCTTTCTTTACCACCAGGTCCAAATGCACCCGTCGGTAATATCTGGATCGGTTTAAGTAAAAAATCATTTGGTATTCATGGTACGCCAAACCCATCTTTAATTTCTAAGACTGCATCGCATGGTTGTATTCGTTTAACCAACTGGGATGCCAATGACTTGGGTGCTAAAGTACGTTCAGGTGTAACGGTAAAATTCTTGGAATAATCTGAGTATTTTCGATAAAAAAACCGAATATCCATGTTGATATTCGGTTTTTTTAATTTCAAATATGCTGCTCTAAATTGGGTAAAGGCTGATAATAAATTTGATTACGTCCAAGTTGCTTGGCCCGATATAGCGCCTTATCCGCAGTGTGTATCAACATCTCTTGGCTAATTTTAGGGTTACCATTAAAGACTGTGATCCCCAAACTAATGGTGACATGGTTAGACACCAAAGATTTATCATGCGGAATCATTAAGCGGTCAATCGCACGATAAATATTGGTTGCGACTGCATATGCGCCTTGTGCAGAGGTTTCAGGTAATAACACCACAAACTCCTCCCCACCATAACGTGCAATAAAATCCATATGCCGAATCGAGCTTTTAATGGTTTTTGCAATGGACGAGATCACTTGATCCCCCATTTGATGCCCATAAAAATCATTGTAGTTTTTAAAATAATCAATATCGATAAACAGTACCGACAGCGATTTCCGTTCTTTACAAGCTAATTCATAATAATAAGTGCACATCTCTTCAAATGTACGCCGATTTGACACATCAGTCAGTTCATCATGCTGACTCAAGTGTAATAACTCAGAGGCTTGGATACGTAAAATCTGCTCATCAATTTCTGAAATTTTGGACTTTATAAATATTTTTCTTTCTTTGGAAGTCAGCATAACACTGATCGAAAAACCAAGCAGTAAGCTTCCAATCAATGTCCGCCCAACCATGAGAAAATCACTTGAGTTATCCAACCAATACGAAACAAACAAGATCGTGATTGCAGCAAGCGAACCAATCCACAACATATGTACAGGACGAATACCACTGAGAATAAATCCCAACATATACAGGAATGCAATGAGCACCATGGCTTGATTTTGCAGTACCAGATTTGAAACACTCATCATCAAGACTGAGGTTAATACAATGGTCAGGAACACGATCAGACAAGCAGCAGGATAAAACAATGTATTGAGTTGTTTAAACCGAGAAAAAGCCCAGAAAAAGAACAGCGCGATACCAACAACAATCAGACTGAGAATACTATAGATAAAATCGAGAACAAAATATGCACTTCCACGAATGACGAGAAAATTAGAGGGCAAGATCAACAGTACAAATATGGTATAGGTAATGACGCCCTGACCGAAAAACTGAATCGCATTGAGACGAGTTCGATCAACATTAAATCTCCAGAATTCATTTTCTAATTTTTGCGGTAAAGTCTGATGGGTCTTTTTAGATTTAGAATGTTGGGCAACAAGCTGCTCTAGGTCTTCTTTTGACCTCCTTAATTGATCAAGATCATAGCTGTTGTCCATCCCATCTACTCTTTTTATACTGCACTATTATTGTGCCGCATAAAAAATAACATAATTTCTCATTTTGTCATGTGCTTTGCTTAACCACTTATCCGTAATTGTAGTTACCATTTTCACACTTTATGCATTATTATTTGTATTATTTTTAAGTTTGAAGTAGACCTTGAATACTCTTACACTTTTGCAACCCGATGATTGGCACGCACACCTGCGTGATGGTTTAGCTTTAAAACGTACTGTCCCTGATTTAGCCAAGCAATTTGCACGCGCAATTTGTATGCCCAATCTTGTTCCACCTGTTAAAACGGTAGAAGAAGCTTTAGCCTATCGCGAGCGTATCCTTGCCCATGTGCCTGAAGGGTTGAATTTTGACCCACGCATGGTGCTTTATTTTACCGATCATACGTCTCCAGACGAAGTTCGTAAAATTAAAGAATCTGAATTCGTTAATGCCATCAAACTTTATCCAGCGGGTGCGACCACTAACTCAGATAATGGTGTTAGTGATATTCGCAAAGTGTATGCCGTGATTGAACAACTGGAAGAACATCAGGTTCCATTGTTACTACATGGAGAAGTGACGCATAATCACGTTGATATTTTTGATCGTGAAAAAAAATTCTTAGATGAAGTGCTGTCGCCTTTATTGAAACAGTTCCCAAAATTAAAAGTCGTGTTAGAACACATTACAACAAGTGATGCGGCGAATTTTGTGTTGGAACAAGATCGTAATGTGGCAGCAACCATTACCCCACAACATTTATTATTCAACCGGAATGATATGTTAGTCGGTGGTGTCAAACCACATTTCTATTGCTTACCGATTTTAAAACGTCAGACTCATCAAACGACCTTATTAGAAGTCGCAACCAGTGGTAATCCTAAATTTTTCTTAGGTACTGACAGTGCACCACATGCACAAAATGCCAAAGAGAATGCCTGTGGTTGTGCTGGTTGCTATAGTGCACCAAATGCAATTGAACTTTATGCACAAGCCTTTGATCAGGTTGGTAAGTTAGAGCGTCTAGAAGGCTTTGCGAGTATGTTTGGTGCTGATTTCTATGGCCTACCACGCAATACCTCAACCATTACCTTAGTGAAAGAAGACATTACCGTCGCTGAATCTTTTGATTATCTTGAAGATCAGAAAATTATTCCACTTCATGCTGGTAAAACCCTGCAATGGAGAAAAGTGTGACCCAAGAAGAAAACAAAGCGCCTGTCATTGGTCAGCGTTTTCGTGGATTTTTACCTGTTGTTGTCGATGTGGAAACAGCAGGCTTTAATTCTCAAACCGATGCACTACTTGAAATCGCCTGTATCCCAATTGTCTATGATGAAAATGGGCAATTTGTCCCAGGCCCATCTTTTCAAGCACATATCAATCCTTTTGAAGGTGCAAATCTTGACCGCCGCTCATTAGACTTCATTGGTATTGATCCATTCAATCCAATGCGTGTTGCAATGGCAGAAGATGAGCGCAGCGCTTTGCGTCGTATTTTCAAATCATTGAATGAAGTGCGTAAAGCCCAGCATTGTACCCATGCTGTCTTAGTGGGTCATAACGCGCACTTTGACTTAGGTTTCCTGCAAGCAGCGATTGCACGTTCGGGTACCAAAAATCAAAACCCGTTTCACAGTTTCTCTGTCTTTGATACCGTGACTTTAAGTGCCGTCATGTTTGGACAAACGGTATTGGCACGTGCCTGTATTCAGGCTGGTATTGAGTTTGATGGCAAAGAAGCCCATTCTGCGTTGTACGATACGCAGAAGACGGCCGAACTGTTTTGCTATATTTTGAACAAACTGTCTCCTCACCTTCTTGACAGTTTGGTGACAGAACCCTAATATACACCCACCTCAAGAAGTCCCTATCGTCTAGAGGCCTAGGACATCGCCCTTTCACGGCGGTAACCGGGGTTCGAATCCCCGTAGGGACGCCAAATTTGAAAAAGCCACTGCATTCTAAGACAGTGGCTTTTTTATTTGCTTTGAATAATAAAAAGGACTCCGAAGAGTCCTAATATATCTTATGCAGACTTCCTTGAATTGACTCGACCTTTCACAACCGCCTTGATATTCCCCTTCGCATAATTCAAAAATACCAACAACGGCGATAATTTTGGATTTGGCTTTTTACCCTGTCCAATGGCTTTGAACTGTGCCGCATACCAGATGATTTCCATAATTGCCATTTTATCGACAAATGGAATTCCTGTTTTAATTTGATTCACTGCATAACGGACATCATACCCTGCGATTAAGCGTTCAGGTAAATCAACCTCTACAGCCAATGGACGCGCAATCCCGATAAAATCACATGCACCACTTTGCAATGCAGCATTCATTCCTTCAACTGTACGGAAGCCACCTGTTACCATCAACTTACAGGCAACATGTTGGCGAATTTTTTCTGCAAATTCTAAGAAATAAGCTTCACGCGCGATCGTACTCGCCTTACGCTTTTCTGCTTTAGCACCTGCCATGGCTGGAGCTTCGTAAGTGCCACCAGAAATTTCAATAATGTCAATTCCCGCAACATCAATGGCTTTAAACACGGTAATCACATCTTCTTCTGTAATCCCACCGCGCTGGAAATCTGCCGAGTTCAGTTTGACTGAAATAATGAAGTTTTCAGAAGTTGCATCACGCACCGCCTGATAAGCATCGATCAAGAAACGCATACGATTCTCAATCGAACCGCCCCATTGATCTGTACGTTTATTGGTCAAAGGTGATAGAAATTGGCTAATCAAATAACCATGTGCACCATGTAATTGCACACCTTCAAAACCCGCTTTTTCACAGACTGCAGCTGCTGTCGCAAAACGCTGGATAATATCTAAAATTTCGTCGTGTTTAAGTTCACGTGGTGTGCCAAACATTGCCGCAAGCATTGGACTAAATGGCACAGCTGAGGGTGCGACCGTTTCCTTGTTTAACCCCTTTGGACATTGACGACCTGGATGTGACAATTGAATCAATTGCACCATGCCATGTTTCTTACCCACAGCAGCCCATTGCTTGAGTTTTTCCAAATCACGTTCGGTTTCAATTGCAACCACACCCGGCTCATTCTTGGCGCCCACATTGACCATCACGTTTCCAGTAATGGCACAGCCCAAACCACCTTTTGCCCATGCTTCGTATAGACCAATCAATAGATCATTGGGTTGCCCTGCATCATTGGCAAGTGCCTCGCTCATCGCCCCTTTGATAATGCGGTTTTTAAATATGGTATTGCGAATCTGGATACTGTCTGCAATCTGACTCATGGTCATCCTCTGCTACAATTAGAGTATTTACTCTAATTTAATCTGATTATTGTTACTGTCAAGCATTCTTCCGATGAACTGACAATAGCATATGTCAATTTAATTACAATGCTAATATTCACTCGCAGAAATCAGTTGGCGGGTATATTCCGTCTGAGGCTGGCTAAATAAAAGTGCTGTGGCTTGATATTCCAAAGCTTTGCCTTGATGCATCACCAAAACTTTTTGACACAGTGCTTTAATGACTTGTAAGTCATGACTAATAAAGAGATAGCTGATTTGTTCTTGCTGCTGTAAACGACGTAACAATTGAATGATGGCTAACTGCGTGCTTCGATCCAAGGCGGAGGTCGGTTCATCTAGAATCAGTAATTTTGGTTTTAGCACCAGTGCTCTTGCAAGTGCGACACGTTGCCGTTGCCCACCAGAAAGCTGATGTGGATACTTCTGTTTATCCGCTAAAGATAATTCAACTTTTGCCAAAACAGCATCGACTTCAGCTTGGCACTGCTGCTTTGAAATGGATTGAAGATGGAGCCCTTCTACAATAATCTGCTCGACCGACATACGAGGGTTCAGGCTGCTAAAAGGGTCCTGAAACACGATCTGAAATTCTGGTCGAAGTGGTCGTAACTGTTTCTGGGTCAACAGGTTTAAATCTTGTGCCTGAAAATGAATATGACCTTCACTTCGAATCAACCGTGCAATTGCCAAAGCCAATGACGATTTTCCTGAACCACTTTCTCCAACGATACCCAAAGCTTCGCCCTGAGACAGACTCAACTGAATAGATGCTGCTGCAACCTTATACGCTTTAACCCGATGGAATAACCCCTGCCGAATCGGATATTTGACCGTGACATCGTTCAGTTCAAGCAAGGTAGGTGCAGGCTGCATCACCAAGGCTTGTCCAAAATCATGATTGAGTAAATTCTGGGTATAGGACTTTTCAGGGTAGTTAAATATTTCATTAATCGTACCCTGCTCTTCAACACGGCCTTGATTAAGCACCACCACATGATCAGCATAATGCTTAACTAAATTCAGGTCATGACTAATCAAAATAATTGCCATCTTACGTTGCTGCTGTAAGCGTTTTAATAACGTTAAAATTTGTACTTGCAGCAGCACATCTAAAGCCGTGGTTGGCTCATCGGCAATTAGAATTTCTGGTTCTAAAGCTAAAGCCATTGCTAACATGACCCGTTGCCGCTGCCCACCAGACAACTCATGTGGATAGCACTTTAGTATATCTATTGCATCGTTGATTTCGACATCCTGCAACAACGACACGCAACGCTGTCGAATTTCGGCCTGAGTAACACCAAGTCGTAATAGGCTCTCACCCAACATTTTTTCTACTGTGTGCAAAGGGTTTAAAGCCGTCATCGGCTCTTGGAAAATCATGCCAATACGTTTACCACGAATCTGCTGTAACTGGCTCTGGCTCAAAGCCAGCAAGTTTTCCCCTGCAATTTCAACCTGACCTTGCACCATAAAACTTTCTGGCAATAAACCCAAAATCGCCAACACACTGATGGTTTTACCTGAACCACTTTCTCCAACCAGTGCAATCGTTTGCGCTGGATATAAATCAAAACTCAAACTCTCAAGCAAGCACTGCCCTGTTTCATTACAAATATTGAGTTGCTGAACAGTTAATAAGGCGGATTGATCAAACTGTTTATCGTCTTGGGTCAAATGCATCACGTGCAGCCTCCCCAATAAAAATCAATAAAGACAGTACAATCGCCAATGTAAAAAAGCCAGACAGCACCAACCACGGCGCATCTAAGTTATTTTTGCCTTGCAATAATAATTCACCCAATGATGCAGCATCAGGCGGTAGACCATAACCTAAGAAATCCAATGCAGTTAAGGCAATAATATTGGCAGTCAACATAAACGGAATCTGTGACAAACTTGAACTCATTGCATTCGGTAAAATATGCTTAAAGATAATTTTATGATCCGTTACACCCAACGCATGCGCTGCACGGACATAATCAAAATTGCGCGCCCGCAAGAACTCTGCTCGTACGAGCCCAACCAACTGAGTCCAACCAAATAACAACATGATCAAAAATAGCCAATAAATACTGGGGCTAAACATACTCACCAAGATCATGACAATGAACAACATTGGCAAGCCACCCCAGACCTCCAAAATTCGTTGCCCGATTAAATCAATCCAGCCACCATAATAGCCCTGTATTGCGCCAACAATAACGCCAATCACGGCAGAACACAGCGTCAAAGCAAAACCAAATAAAAGAGAAACACGCAGACCATAAAGGATTCGGGCAAACACATCACGCCCTTGATCATCCGTTCCCAGCCAATTTTGGGCGCTTGGCGCTGAGGGAACAGGCACTGCCAAAGATAAATTAGGTGTCTGATAAGCAAAAGGAATCGGTGCAGCAATCATCCAGCCCTGTTTTTGAATCAGCTGTTTTACCGCAGGATCTTGATAATCGGTTGTTGTTTCAAAGACGCCACCAAAGGTGGTTTCGGGATAATCTTTCAAGATCGGGAAATAAAACGACTGCTGGTAACGAACCAACAACGGCTTGTCATTGGCAATCAGTTCAGCAAATAAGGACAATACAAAGATCGTTAAAAACAAAATCAGACAACAAAAACCCAATTTATTTTGCCTAAATCGCTCAAAACGCGCGCGCATCAAAGGAGACATCACTTTCCACCTCTTGATGCAAAATCAATGCGCGGATCAATCAAGTGATACAGCACATCACCGATTAAACGCAATAGCATCCCAAATAAGGTAAATAAGAATAAAGTCCCGAAAATAACAGGATAATCGCGCTGAGTAATCGCTTCAAAACCTAATAACCCAATCCCATCTAAATTAAAAATGATTTCGATAAATAGATTACCGACAAACAAAATACCTACTAATGCTTCTGGTAAGGCTGCCACCACCACCAAAATCGCATTGCGAAAGACATGTCCATAAAGCACCTGATTGTCATTAAGACCTTTTGATCTTGCCGTCAGCACATAGGGCTTTTTCAGTTCTTCAACAAAAGAATATTTCGTCAAATAGCTCAATGCGGCAAAACTACCCAAGACCATACTCAGGATGGGCAAACACATATGCCACAAATAATCTTGTATTTTTGCCCATAAACTGAATTGAGCAAAGTCCTCTGAAACCAGCCCCTGCAAGGGAAACCATTGTAAATAACTGCCACCAGCAAAAAAAACCATCAACACGATGGCAAATACAAAAGATGGAATGGCATAACTCACGGCTAATAATAAGGACGTAGATTGATCAAACAGTAAGCCATTATTTTTAGCCTTTTTAATGCCCAGTGGGATTGCGATCAGATAGATCAGGAAGGTACTCCATAGACCCAAAGACAACGTGACAGGTAGCTTTTCATATAACAGTTGGGTGACCGGTTTATCTTTGAAAAAGCTGGTTCCGAAATCTAGGCTTAAATAGCCTTTTAACATCAACCAAAAACGTTCAGTCGCAGGCCGATCAAAGCCATATTGTGCTTTGATGGTTTCAATCATTTCTGGGCTTAAACCACGCGCACCTTCATATTGTGCCAAGGTGGCCAAACGGGATGATGCACTCGTACCGACACCAAAGCCTTGCGCATTCTGGATTTGCTGAATCGCCTGCTCAACAGGGCCCCCAGGTGCAATTTGTACAATACAAAAATTAATCAATAAAATGAAAAATAATGTCGGGATCATCAATAACATTCTTTTCAGAATATAGTGAACCATTTAATAAGATCCTAATTATTTTAATTCAGATTTTCGCATAGATTGATCAAGTTTTTTGGCTTTCTCAGCATCAACCCACCAGTATTCCCAACCGACTGAAAGCTTAGGTTTGACTTGTGGTTGCTGATAGATGTCCCAATAAGCAAACCAACGTTCAGGCTTCCCATAAGTCAAAATTTGATAATAGCCAGCACGTAACAAGCGATCAAGCACACGCGTATACAACACTACCTCATCGCGTGTTTTTGCCGCTACAATTTTCGCGATCATCTGATCAATCGCAGGATGCTTAATCCCTGAATAATTATAATTACCCGCCTCATCTGCTGCTGCACTTCCCCAGAATTGGGCCTGTTCTTTTCCTGGGGTTAAAGTCTGTGGTAGTTTCAACATCATCATATCAAAATCTTGATGACGAATCCGCTCCATATATTGTGGCACATCCACTTGCCGTAACTGAACCTGAATCCCTAAACGCTTCAGATTACGCACAAAAGGCATTAATTCACGCTGTGGGTTTTCCTGTTGCATCAACAACTCAATGCGAATGGCCTGACCTGTTCGATCATATAACTGCCCCTTGCGAATCAGATAGCCCGCATTTTTTAAGATCTGTTGTGCAGTCAATAAATTCTGCCGATTGAATCCACTGCCATCAGAAACAGGATAGCGCCAATCAGCCAAAATACCTTGTCGCATCACAGGATTGAACTGGGACAAATGGGGCTTTAATACATTCAATTCAGCGGCACTAGGTCGGCCTGTAGCAGCTAAATCGGTATTGTCAAAATAGCTTTGTAAGCGTCGATTTTGATTAAAGAAAAGTGCCTTATTTTGCCATTCAAAATCATAGGCATAGGTCAGTGCCTGACGTAGATAAATATCATTGAGCGGTGCACGGCGGGTATTAAACACCAAGCTTTGAATATCGAGCGGTGTTCCCAGCCGTGCCTTATACTGCTTGACCCAACCAGATTTTACAGCTGGAAAGTTATAAGCCGTCACCCAATTCCGAATATTTTTTTCTTCGTATAAATTGAATTGTCGGGATTTAAATCCTTCAAAACTTACATCCAAATTTCGATAATAGACATATTTGAGTCGATCAAAATTGTAGCGGCCTTTGTTTACTGGTAAATCTTTGCCCCAATAATTAGGACTGCGCTTATAGCTAATACTCCGCCCTGCATCAATTCTGTCGATGATATAAGGCCCTGATCCCACAATCGGTTGAAGGGTGACACGGCTAAAGTCCTTATTTCTCCAATCCAATTTTGAATAGATTGGCAGGCTCGCTACAATCAGGGGCATTTCCACATTATTTTTAGACTTAAAAATAAATTTAACTTGGTGTTTAGATAACACTTCTGTTTTGGCCAAATCAGACAAATACATTTGAAAGCCTAAATTGGCTTTGCTCTGATAAGTATCGAAGGTAAATTTCACATCTTCTGCTGTTACTGCTTGACCATTATTAAATCGCGCTTGAGGATTCAAGTGAAAGATCACGGATTGCAAATGATCTGGATCATAACTGACCTTTTCAGCAAGTAAGGGATACATCACACGTGGCTCATCCAGCGAACGATCCATCAAACTATCAAACAGATAATTGACGCCTTCAGTCGAACTGCCCTTGCCATTCATACTATTTAAATTATCAAATGTCCCCAAACTCGATTGACTCAGGATACCGCCTTTAGGTGCATGGGCATTGGCATAAGGCATTACCTTAAGCTTTGCATATTTAGGTTGCACATGCATCGCCAAATATGGCGTGGTTTGCATCGTCGCAAATGAAATAGGAACAAAAAGGCTTAGTCCCATAGAGAAACCAAGCCTTTTTATGAACAGCGTTTGAATCATCTGTAATTACAAGTTAGGCACTTTAATCACATCACCGATGCGTAATTGGGTACTTGGCGTCAAATCATTCATTTCTGCCAATGCACTAGTGTCTAAACCATAACGGCTTGCTAAGCCAATCAAGGTATCACCACGTTTGACTTTGTATTCACTCACTGTTTTAGGAACTGAAATACTTTGACCCCGTTGCAGACTAGCATTGGCTTTCAGATTATTTAACTCCGCCAATTCACGTCCAGACATCCCAAAACGATTGGCAATACTGTTTAAAGACTCTCCCGCTTTTACGGCATATCTTTCAGTATTACGACTTGGTGCTGAAGGCTTAGTCGTTATTTTGCTGTCATCCACTTTTGCTGTTTCAGCCTTCGGTAGGTCGCCAGTCAATTTGAGCTTTTGACCAATACGAACATTACTGCCACGTGTTAAACCATTTAAACCGGCAACATAATCCAGCTGTAAATTATGACGGCTGGCAATATTGCCTAAGGTATCGCCAGATTTAACCGTATAAACATCAGGTGTAGTTTCTTCTCTCGATTTGCTTGTGTTGCTTGCAGTATTTTTTGCTGGTACATCACCGGTTAATTTTAAGCGCTGACCAACGCGTACACCCGAGGTTCTTTCTAAACCATTTAAATCGGCAACATAGCTCAGTTGCAGATTATACTTGGCCGCAATCGCATTCAAGCTATCACCCGACTGCACCACATACTGATCAGGTACAGTTGAACCCGCTGGAATCTTTAAGCTTTGACCCAAACGCACACCGCTATTTGACCTCAAATTATTCAGCTCAGCCAACTCGCTCAAGCTAATTTTCGACTTGGTTGCAATACTCGATAAAGTGTCGCCACGCTGTACGGTATAACTTTCAGTTTTATAGCTAGTCGATGCACTGACATTGTCGTATTTCACATTACTCTTCGTTGGCTCAGGTGTATCTTGAGTTGAAGAAACTTCGTGCAATGGGACATTGATTTTTTGTCCAACGAATAAGCTGCTGCTGGCGGTTAAACCTGAGGTTAAATCTGCCAGTTCCTGATTCGATAACGCATAACGATCCGCAATCAGTTTTAAATATTCGCCACGCTTCACCGTATATGATTTAGTTGCAACTTTTTGAGTCGTTGTTGCCTTGCTGTCAGTCGCACGCGCTGGCTGCTGAGTTGTGCGGGTATTATTCTTTGGCTCAATCAATGTTAATTTTTGTCCAACGAACAAACCATCAGTCACAGACAAATTATTATAATCCGCCAACTGTTTCAGGCTTAAATCAAAGCGTGAAGCCAAATTAGTTAAGCTATCACCAGACTGCACCACATAACTCTCTGGTTTTTCAGCAGCTTTTGGTGCCTCTGGTTTGGCATCATATAAATATAAACTTGCGCCAACGAATAAGGTGCCGTTTGGATCAATCTGGTTCCACTGTGCAATATCACGCCAGTTCACACCATTTTTTTGCGCAATGATCGCTAAAGTATCACCAGGCTGTACCACATAGGTGCTGCGCTTGCCTTTCGGTGCAACCACGACCACATCGGTATCGGTTTTGATATATGGCTTACCTTGGTTGCGTTTGGCATCTTCACTATTGGCAGTTGCACTATCTTCAACCAAGTTCTTTGGATAAGCAAAACCCTTACTGACTTCTTGACCTTTCTCATCTGCAACCGACTGGCTGGTTTGGATCGCCGTTAATTTGATCTTACCGTCAAATGGATCGACAATTTCTGTACCCTTCGGCGCAATTGCTTTGATTTCAGCCACAACCTGATCTCGTTCAGCTTGTGTTGCTTGTGGCTCTAACACTTGAGCCACTGTTTCTTTCTTGCCTTCTTCTTTAATTGCAGCACTAATTTGCTCACGCTCTTTCAAAGAAATTGGCGGTTCAGTCACCACAGGTTTCACATTGGTTGCAGGTGTAATCGCAACAGGAATACGCGGTGCACTCGGCACATCCGCCGCTGCGGCAAATGAAGCTAGAGCATTCGAGCCTCTCGGTGTGCTGACTTTACTGGTATTCGAAATTGATGTCGTTGGACGAGAAGTATTACTCGCCGTTAAATTCGGCGGTGTTACTGTCGATGCACTATTACTTTGGCCTGTACTTGTTGTGGTACGAACCGTGGTTGAAGTACTCAACGGATTGGTATTCATCGGCGGTGGCGTTTTATTACTTGCCCAGAAACCACCAAAGCTGGTTTTACCTGAACGTAATTTTGCATCAATCGAAGGACTGAGATCGGCTGGAATTAAGATACGCATTGGGCTCATTGGATCAACCATTTCGCCTCGATAACCTGGGTTCAATGCATAAAGCTCCGCACGACTTAAACCTGTGATTGAAGCAATTTGATTCAATTCAAGAGGTGCAGCCAAACTGACTTCACGGAAGTGAGGACGGTTAGCAATCGGTGGCAAGCTGACACCATAAGCATTTGGATTCTTAATAATTTGTGCCACAGCCAAGAACCGTGGAACATAGTTCATGGTTTCTTGCGGGAGTTTCAATGACCAATAATCGGTTGGTAAACCTGCAGCGCGGTTGCGGTTAATCGCCTGTTGAATACGCCCTGGTCCCGCATTATAAGCGGCCAGTGCAAGCTCCCACGAACCAAACTGATTATATAAGCTACCAAAGAATTCATATGCTGCACGTGTCGATTCAACAACGTCACGACGGCCATCATACAGGCTGGTTTGTTGTAAGCCATAAATTCGGCCCGTACTTGGAATAAACTGCCATAAACCCGCCGCTGCAGCACTACTGGTCGCAGCCGGATCATAGGAACTTTCAATAATTGGCAGTAATGCCAGTTCTGTTGGCATACCACGGCGTTCAGCTTCTTTTACTGTGTGATATAAATAACGGCTGGCACGCGCGCTTAAACGATCTAAATACGGTTGACGAGAAATAAACCAACTACGTTGTGCTTCAATTCGTGAATCCCAATGGTTCAAGTCCATCTTGAATCCAACTGTCATTCGCTTCCACACATCACCGTGTTTCAGAACCAATAGACGATCACCTTCCACAGCACGCATATCTGTTGCTGACAACAAATCTTCAAGCGAATCTAAACTGCTTGCATCCAGATAACCTGAACCCGCCTGCTTAGACGTTGACGCTTTAGTTGATTGAGGGGTTGAAGAACACCCTGTAGTGATTCCCAGCGCAACGAGAGCAGAAGTGAGTACAGTGATTTTGAATAATGATGTTGCAGATGTTTGCGACACCAATGTGCTCGATTTATACATAAAAACTTCCAGTCAACTCACGCTAGTTTATTTCTTAAGTAGGGTCTATTCATGTTTCAAGCATGCATTGCGTTATCGATTAAAAACGACTCAAACAAAGCATAGGACAAAGACAATGGCCGCCCCCTTGTCAGTTCTCATAACGAAGTTTGGGGAAGTTTTAGCCATAACCTGAGCAAGAGCAAAGCACCGTTTTGATCACAGCGCAAGGCAAAATTCTTCTGTCATCTGTGAAACGCCAACAGACCCTAGCCATTGTAGTAAAGCATGTCACTTAGACAAGGCAATAATTTAACGTGATTTGCATGGAAATGTTACAAGAAATTAAAAAAGATGAGTTTTGTAACGTTCAGAATCGGAATTTAGCTTTACAATACAAGACATCGCTCGAAAATGCTAAAATTCTCGATTCTTTGAAGCTCAATCTAGATTGACTTAAATCTTGTGCATTTCTTGTTTAGATTGCACATACTCAAATTTTTATTCTGCTTATTGTTCAGGTTCAGATATGTCACAAACAATCACACTTTACGTTGATGGCGCATGCAAAGGTAACCCAGGTCTTGGGGGTTGGGGTGCTTATGTCATTACCGAACAAGGTGAGCATAAACTGTTTGGTGGTGAACCCGAGACAACCAACAATCGTATGGAGCTTCAAGCCGCAATCGAAGGCGTTTCATTCTGCCCTGTGGATGCACATTTAATCATCTGGACTGATTCCAATTATGTCAAACAAGGCATCACCGAATGGATTCACGGTTGGAAAAAGAAAAACTGGAAGGATGTTAAAAATCCAGATTTATGGCAAAAACTTGATGCCGTCTGTGCCAACCGTAATATTGAATGGAACTGGATTAAAGGTCATGCTGGGCATGCTGGTAATGAAATGGCAGACCAATTGGCCAACTTAGGTGCTGAACAAACCGCCCAACAACTTAAATCTGCAACACAGGCTAACGCTGATATAAAAAAGCCTGAAGCTGACTGGCTTTTAAATGACCCCTTTGGTTTAGATTTAGATGCTGAGGCAGATGAGATGATTGAAGATACAGACCTTGAAATAGAAGCAGAAAGTGAAGATACCACTGACGGCAGTGAAACAACCAATCTGGCCCTAACAACGACAGAAAATCAGCATCCCCACATTGTGATCACCAAAGCAAAACTAGATGTGCAGGGCCCGCGTCAACTGATTCTCGATACTGAAACCACTGGTTTTTACTATCAAGACGGTGACCGTATTATTGAAGTGGGTGCGATTGAAATGATTAATCGTAAGCTTACAGGTAGCTCGATTCATATCTATATTAATCCTGAAAAAGCGGTCGGCGACTCTGAAAATGTCCATGGTATCAGCGATGACTTTTTAAAAGACAAGCCGAAATATGCCGAAATTTCCGATGTTCTGTTTGACTTCCTAAAAGGTGCTGAAATTATCGCGCATAACGCCACCTTCGATATGAACTTCTTAGATATGGAGTTCAAACGCACTGGATTACCTCCACTTTCAGAGGTTTGTGAAGTCACAGATACCTTGGCAATGGCCAAAAATAAGCACCCTGGACAAAAGAACTCTTTGGATGCCTTGGTCCGCCGTTACGAAATTCCAGCACGAGACCGTACTTTCCATGGTGCGTTACTCGATGCTGAAATTTTGGCTGATGTTTATCTTGCCATGACGGGCGGGCAAGTTTCATTTGATATGGATGCCCTTTCACAAACAGAACAAAACCAAGGTAAAACCACTCGTCAGCGGGTACAAATCGACCTCCCTGTGATCGAGCCATCAGAACATGAATTAAATGAACATGAGACCTGGGTCAAACAATTTGAACAAAAACATGGAGAGCCTTGCCTTTTCGCAAAATAAATTTTCTGCTCAGTGTAAGTTTTTGTATTTCAAGGCTCTAAAGTTAAGTTATATTAAGCCTTAAAGATTTAGACCTCCTAAAAAAGGAGGTCCATGGATATAACAACTTAGGAAAGGTGTAGGTCATATGTCTTACCAAACCTCGATTCATTTCGACCCAACGGCATTATTAATAATAAAAAATGAAATCGACAATTCGATTAAATTGGTAGAAACAGCGGTCAATACCCTTGCCGAAGAACAAGCATTACCATTCGGGATTGATGATGCATTGAACCAGTTTGAACAATGTACACAAGTGCTTGCATTAATTGATATGCCACATTTATCGCAAATTACCCAATACTCTGCTGAGTTGATGCGTAAAATTATGGCACAACCCCAGCAGATTCAAACCAGTGATGTGATTGCCCTCAGTGAAGGCACCACCATGCTGAAGCGTTATATTGAATTCATTTGCTTACGTGAAGTCAAAGTTCCACAATTCTTACTCGATACTCTCAATCGTTTAGAGAAAGCATTGGGCAAACCACTCACAAAAGAAGGTCAAACTGTACAACCTTTGCTCGAGTTCATTACACCAAGTTTTAATTTGCCTCAAGCGCCGAGTTTGGAACAATCACAATATATTCATCAGCTGTATAAGCTCTGTTTAAATAAACTTATTCAGCAATCAGAGACTGCGCTTGATCTACAAGGGATCAAATTGGTCGGTGTTTATTTGGCAGGTTTAGCAACAGGCCAACCAAGTCAGCAATACTGGCAACTGGTGAATGTGGGGCTGAGCCATATCAATGAGCTCTCCATTACAGAAGCACGTCTTCGCACACTGATTCAAATTGAAACCAATATTGGTAAATTTTTGCTGCAACCTGCAAGCTTTAAAAATAGTATTGCTGATCTTGCAGACATTCTATGTATCTGCATTAGCCAAGAAGATGATGTATCACACCATATTCGTGAACAACTCAATATTGGCGATGAATTACTCAGTGATACACAGCTACAGGTGTTAAGCCGTCACTTATATGGCCCTGACTACGAAACAGTACACACCATCAGTCAATTGATGACCAATGAAATGGCTCAAATCCGTAATGAGATTGAGTACAACCATCAGAATATGTCGACTGAAAAAACCCAAGAGTTGCAACAAAAGTTAAGCCAGCTCTCAAATGTATTCAAAGTGCTGAATTTAAATGAGGCGGCAAGAGAACTCACTCAGCAAGCGGAAAAACTCAGTCAGCCAAATACCTTAACCGATGCGACTTCAGTGCAACATTTGATGAACAGCATTCTAGCTTCAATGAATTCGATTGGTATTCTGGAACGTAATTACACCTCAAGCCGTTTACAATTACGTGTCAATAATATGCAGATCTCGCTTGATCGCTTAGATGAAGCGCATAAAGTATTATTGACTGAAACCAAAACCCTGATTGATACCTTAACTCAGACCTTGAGTCTATATATCCAAGCCCCAACTGCACATAGTTTGGAAGCTCTGCCAGAGTATCTCAAAGAACTTTCTGGCGCAGCTCTATTTTTGGGAAGTTCAGCACAACAAACTGCTTTATTGGGTGCGGCTCATTTTGCTCAGTACCGCTTGGCTCAAAATCAAGCCTTCGATGCCGAACAAATTAATTGCATCTTAAATGTTGTGGCTGGTTTAGATTTATTGGTGGACAACTTGAAGAATAAGCAACCTGTGTTGCAATCTATGTTTGATGTGGCATTATCTAACAGTCAACAATTACAAACGATAGCCGCATAATGACTCAACGATCACTTGCTTATATTTTTCAACACCAAAAACTGTTAGTCGACCAAAACTTCCAACTTCCTCAAGTTGAGAAATTAGCAAGTGACCTCCCCATCCATCATAATGATCACGTCATTGCACGTGATCTACTGGAAAATGAAGCTATTCCCGAAGGCTATCAACTGATTCCTATTCGGGAATTGATTCAATCTTGGTCCAGCAGTGACTTCCTACAGGCCAGTCGTGCAGTGCAGTTGCTCGAATGGCGTCGTAACCATAAGTTTTGCAGCCATTGTGGCCATGTCACTGAAATTCACCCTAAAGAATATGCCATGGTGTGTCCTGCCTGTGCTTATCATCAATATCCACGTGTACAGCCATGCATTATTACCATTATCACTAAAGGTCAGGATGAAGTCCTGTTGGCTAAATCCGCACACAATAAAAGTAATATGTACGGGTTAATTGCTGGTTTTGTTGAAGTCGGTGAAACTTTAGAAGAAGCTGTGCAACGTGAAGCGTTTGAAGAAGTCGGACTGAAACTCAAAAATATTCGTTATATGTCGAGTCAACCGTGGCCCTTTCCAAGTAATCTAATGATTGCCTTTCATGCCGAATATGAATCTGGGGATATTCAGTTACAGCTGGAAGAAATTAGTGATGCACAATTCTTTAAGTTTGACCAACTTCCCGAAATTCCATTTAAAGGCAGTATTGCCCATAGCATGATCATGCAAATGATCGACAATAAAAAAGCATCTTAAACGATGCTTTTTTATTGTCATGTGTTTTTATTCATCTATTTTTTTACGCACGATGACCCACACCAAATCCATGATCTTTAGCCCGATATACTAGAATCAGTGCAATGAATGACAAAATCAACGCACTCCATGCAAAAGATTGAATCCCCCATCGAGCAAAGAAAAGACCACCGACAATCCCGCCTCCAGCAACAGCAATGTTAAAAATAGTCACCAACATGGATTGAGCCGCATCCGTTTGTGCTTGTGCAATATCTGCCAGTGCCGTTTGTAACAGTATGGGCGCACCACCAAATGAAATTCCCCATGCAATTACTGCGACACAAACCATCCAGAGGGAATTCATAAAGATACCAAAGCATAGGGCTGAAAATGCAAATATAACAAGACTCAGCAAGGTTAAGTGGCGCAAATATTGATCAATAAAATGCCCAGTGACAAATATACCAACAATTGCTGCCAGACCAAAAATCAACAGCATGGCATCAATATGCTCTCCTAAACCCACTGCGATTAAATATAAAGAAATATAGGTATATAGAATATTATGTGCCAAGACCCAGATAAGCAAAATCAATAAAATTAGCCTGACACCTTTCATTTTAAGCGTTAGCCCAAATGCTAGTTTTTGCTGTGTTGCATTAACAATAAAACAGGGAATAAACAGTCGAACCCAAATGACCAAGACCAATGCCAAAATCGACATCAACCAAAAGACACTACGCCAATCAAACAGCGTCCCAAGAAAGGTTCCCAGCGGTACACCAAAACACAATGCTAATGGCTGTCCAATACCTGCAACCGCTAAAGCACGACCTTGTAAATGCGGAGCAACCAAATAACGAACATAGCTCACAAATACCCCCCAAATGACACCTGCTGCCATCCCTGCGCAAAAGCGCACAAACAAAGTAAAAATATAATGTGTCGAGACCGCAGCTAGCCCATTAAAAACACATAAGCTTCCTAAAGTGAATAATAGTAAGCGACGTCTATCCCAATGCTTCGTGAGCGCGATAACAGGTATCGCAGCACAGACAGAACCTAAGGCATAAAAACTGACTAATTGCCCAGCCCATAGTTTTGATATCTGCAAGTCATGGCTAATCTGCAGCAGTAAGCCAACAGGCATGGTCTCTGTCATAATCGTAATAAATCCGATCAATGAAAAAACCAATAACTTCCAAATAGGAAATTGTTCTTCTGCTTTTTGAGTGGCTAAAGTTTGTATGGATTTATTTGCATAGATTGTAGATGGATTTTTCATATAGCTACCAAATAAAGGAATGATCGTTCCAAAATAAAACAAATAAAAACCCACTCCCATTGAAAGCAGTGAGTTTCTGATTAATTACAAAACACGAAGCGCAATATTAATAATATCTAACAAACACTGTCGACGCTGGTGGGCTGGTGTTCCTTTTGCGAGGACTCTCAACCCCTGTATCGTGTTTACGAAAAAAAATGACAGTGCTTGGACATCAATTTCATTTGAGATTTCCCCTTGCTGCTGTGCTTTTTGTAATACATTCAAAATCGCTTTTTGAATACGCTGTAAATTCAATGCGACTTTTTCTGCAATTAATTCGTCTTGTCCTGCCAACTCCAGACTAGCATTGGCAATCAGACATCCCCGATGTAAAGGATCAGCCAACTCATCTTCAGCAATCTTCATCAGCAAGCTTTTAATTGCTGCTTGAGCACTTTGTTCTTGTTGCAAGCATTGTATATTGGCCGTTGTCACGGCATCATATCGGTCTAATGCTTTTTGATATAAAGTATATTTATTTTCAAATGTTCCATACAAGCTACTCCTTGAGAGACCCGTACCATCAACCAAATCCTGAACCGAAGTTCCTGCATATCCTTTTAGCCAGAAAACCTGCATTGCTGCATCAGTCACTAGATCTGGGTCAAATTCTTTTGAGCGCATTATAAAGATATCTGGAATAAACGTTCCAATAAAATAAGCAATATACAAAGAAAAGTCAAATGAACCCAAGCCATAAGTCAGTAAATATAATCCTTGAGGCTTAAACAGCTTCTTGAAACTCCATTTAAAGACAGTATTGCCCATAGCATGATCATGCAAATGATCGACAATAAAAAAGCATCTTAAACGATGCTTTTTTATTGATTAAGGGTCTAAGGCTTCATCCAAGAAATGTAAGATTGTACGTTTAGTCTTGAAATAATGGCTCATTAAACTTGCCAGTGTCGCAACAATGGTAATATGCCCTGTCTTTGGAATCACGGCGATATGACTATGGTTACCCTTTTCTCTTAACGCCTTATCTAGATCAAAACTATTTTCCTTACCCACCAACTGATCTTGTTCAGCCATCAATAAATAATGCTTAATCTGATTCGGTTCGATAAAGTAATAAGGCATCACTTGCTGATATGACACTTTCTGATCAAAGGCATGCTCAGCTAATGGATCACCTTTGTAGTCAAAATGATAAGGACCCGCCATCCCAACAATCGCACGAATTTTATCTTTGTACTTAAAATTTTGTGAATAGGCTGAATACACCACTGACATCACATTAAAAGCACCCGCAGAGTGCCCCATCAAAATGATATTATCCGTAGAAATGTTCAATTTGCCTTGATTCAGGCTCAGGTAGTGAATCGCTTGTGCGATATCATCAATAAAGGTCGGAAAGATATGCTCAGGTGCAAGGTGATAATTAATGACCGCAACATCATAGCCTTCACGTGCAAAACTTTCTCCAACAAATAGATAGTCTCTTTTATTACCGTGCTGCCAAGAGCCGCCATGCACAAATACAATTAGGGGTCTTTGCTTCTTCGGGCTTTTGGTTCGATACAGATCCAGACGCTGTCTTGCTTTTAGTCCATAAGCAAGATGCTCTTCCTTCTCAAAGGTATCTTTGGGGGTCAGGTAATTAATCGAATAGCTGGCAAAATCATAAAGGCGAAACTCCTGATAAAGCGTTTTCGCCTTGATTACATTTTCTTGTACTTGTTGGATAAGTTGCTTCATAAATTAAGGATTAGTTGGGGTAATAGTCGCAGGGTCCGCCTGATCTGGATCAATTGCAACAGGTGTTTCAACTAAAGGCTGTGTTGTTGCTGTTCCGACCATCGGCGCTGCCGCGGTTGAACTTGCTACAGTGCCTGAAGGTTGATCCACATTGTCAATGAGCGTCACAATTTTAGTCACATTTCCAACTTTTTGTAAGACGTCATCTAAATCTCTTGATTCAGCAGTATTTAAACGCCCCATCACATACAAAACACCATTTTCCGTATGTACAAGCACTTTACTATCAGACACAACCGGTGCTTTCATCAGCAAACCACGGGTATTCGCCGTAACGGTAGCATCTTGCATGATGGTGTTATAACCAACTTTATCACCCACCGTAATGTAGTTATGTACAGCCTTCACATCCGACATTGAACGCAAATTATCTTCAGCCAGTTGTTTTAAATACGGATCAGGAACTTGGCCTGTCAATAAAACATTACTATGGAAACTTTCAATGTTGATACGAGACTGTTTGAAACGATGGTCTAATTTATATAAATTAATATTTGCAGTGCGTTTGATTGAAGAATCAATAAAAATCTGCCCTAAACTACGTTCTCCACTATTCGTTCCAACGGGTGAAGTGCCTGTACCACCAGAAATAAAACTTGCACATCCCGATAAACTTGCAGCGCAAAGCAACGTAATCGATAAACGTTTTAACACTTGGCAAGACTCCCTATCTACAAACAAATTTGTTCAATTTTCAATATTTAGCTTTACATGAGATCGATCAATCAATCTAAAGTAAATGCATGTTCAATCCATTGCTGATCATACTGCAATTTTGAAAAATCTGGTTGTACTGTTTTTGCAATTTTCTGTGGAAAATCAAAACAAATCACATCAAAACGACAATCAAACTCATCATAATATGGAGATTTCTGTAAAAAGCATTGTGCTGTCTTAATAATTTTACGCTGCTGGGCAAGCGAAATCACTTCACAGGCCTCTGCATAACTCCCCATTGATCGAGCTTTAACCTCGACAAAAACCAGTTGCTTATCGCGCTTTACGATTAAATCTATTTCACCATAACGTGAATGATAATTTCGTTCGATACATTCATATTGCTTCGATTGCAAAAGAGCAAGTGCTGCCTGCTCAGCCCATTGCCCTAAATCTTGCCGATGTTGTGACATACCTGCCCCAATCTTATTTTAACAGTTGAATCCCTTTTTTCTGCTGTTGATAGCAATAAGGTTGACGATAAACCTTGCCATCTTTGACATTAATTGCTCCAGTGCGACCTTCAAAAGAAAAATGACGATCTGGGCTACTTAAGAACTGCTGACTAATACTCCAGGCATCACCACCAAAGGCCAATAAACGTTGAAACGCCATATTTTCAGGTTGTTCTTTATAAGCACTGATTAAATCTGCCCATTGTCCATTATATAAGGCAGGTGTATCACAGAAACTCAACCCCATCGGAATGCTCTTGTCTTGTTCAATACTCAAGGCGGTGGCGTAGATATTTTTTTCAGGCAATGGACCTAATTGTTCTAACCACTGTTGATCACCCAAGAGCAACAACCCTTCTCTACGTGCCAGTTTTTTAGGCAGTTCATTGACCACATGGATATCTGAGCCAAACTCAGACATCAATGCCATCATAAATAATTCTGTTGCCGACTCAGTTCCAGCTTGGCGTAACACCAATAAGCTTTTAATTTTGTCTTTCTTGAGTAGTTGATTCAGTGCGAGCGCATCATGCTGTTTTGCCAAACTGAATTGCCAGATGTTGGTGGTCTGGCTATTGACATCGTTCAATGCAAGTACTGGGATTGCTGGGTTCAGTTGCATCACGGTTTCAATTTCAGGTCGTGCCAATGGCCCAACAATTAGTCGAGTCTTACTATTGACCCTTTTTTTGAAAATCGTATCAATATTGTTTTTGGCAGAATCTACAAAAATGATTTTTTCTTTACTACCAGATGCTGTATAAGCACTCAAGAAACCACGTTTGATGCTCTGACCCGCTCGCGCCATCGTACCTGATTCGGGTAGAATCACCAGTACGTCCGCATAAACTGGGCTCATACATGCTGCCAAACATAATAGCAGCCAATATTTTTTGTAATACATTAGGGAGTTACCTTTTATGAGTGCTCAATTATTTGTTGTAGCAACCCCGATTGGGCACTTAGATGACATGACCTTTCGTGCAATTGATATTTTAAAATCTGTATCGGTGGTTGCCGCAGAAGACACTCGTCAATCTGCTCAATTATTCAAGCACTATAATATCTCAACTCCACTTACAGCGTGTCATGATCACAACGAAAGTAACAAAATTGATCAACTTCTGCAAAAAATGCTCAATGGTGAGAATATTGCCCTCATTAGTGATGCAGGTACGCCTCTGATTAGTGACCCTGGCTTTAAATTGGTTCGCGCAGCACAAGAACGTGGCATTCGTGTGATTCCAGTTCCTGGTGCTTGTGCTGCAATTGCAGCCTTGAGTGCGGTTGGCTTACCAAGTGATCGTTTTAGTTTTGAAGGCTTTTTGCCCTCAAAAGCATCGCAACGTATCAGCCAGCTTGAAAAACTAAAAGATGAAACTCAAACCCTGATTTTTTATGAAGCACCGCATCGTATTCTGGCCTGTATCAAAGATATGGCACAGGTTTTTGGTGAAGATCGTCCTGTCGGTTTTGCCCGTGAAATTACCAAGACCTTTGAGACCATCAAGAAAATGACCTTAAAAGAATTGGTCACATTGATTGAAAATGATCACAACCAAGAAAAAGGTGAGATCGTGGTGGTAGTCGGCGGTGCTTCTGCCGAAAAAGACATGGAACAAGATAAACTGGATGCGTTGTTAAAACGCCTATTACAGGATTTATCTGTTAAAGCAGCATCACAATTGGCTGCTGATTTGACGGGAATAAAAAAGAAAATCGCTTATCAGCGGGCTTTGGAACTCACTCAACACGATCAATAAAACATAAAGGGGAGATTACAAAAATCTCCCCTTTATCATTTAAATATGAAATAACGATACGCTGTTTTAAGCCTTAGTCATGAGATTTGCTTGATCCATTTTTCTCTCTGCCCTTGCCTGCTTAATCACACTCAAACCAGAAGTAACGCCTAAATACGCAATAATGAAGGCCACAAACAGATCAGGGAACATCGTACCTGTTCCAAATACACCGATCGCTGCGATAATGATCGCGATATTGGCAATCGCATCATTACGACTACATAACCATACTGAACGCATATTGGCATCCCCATCGCGGAATGCATAGAGCATCAATGCCGAGACGACATTGACAGCCAATGCCAATACACCAATTGCGCCCATCAGCATTGGCTCAGGTGTTACACCTAGCCACCATGACCAAATCACTTTCATAATCACAAAAATACCAAAGGCAGCCATGGTAACTCCTTTGACTAAGGCTGCTGTCGCTCGCCAGTACAGAGTCATGGACAATACAGCCAAAGAGATGGCATAGTTTGCTGCATCACCTGCAAAGTCTAATGCATCTGCCCAGAGTGATACTGAACGTGCATGCGATCCACCAATAATTTCGACAAAGAACATCGTTGCGTTGAGGATCAAAGCAATCCACAACGCCTTTCTAAACTTTGGACTAATCTTTTGTGTTGGTGAACATGTTGTGTTGCAACCACATCCTGCCATGACTTTTCTCACTGAATCTTTTATAGTGATTTAAAACCCTAGAGTAACTCCAGAGTCAAGCATGATCAGTTTTAGCATTGGACAATTGGCAAAAAAATCAGGTGTGTCTATTGATACGATTCGGTATTACGAAAAAATTGGGTTGTTAGAAAAAGCTCAACGAACAGCGGGTAATTACCGTCATTATTCGGAACAAATGCTTTCAGAATTGCTATTTTTAAAGCATTGTCGGGAACTTGGCATCACTTTGCAGGATATTCAAAAACTCAAAGATTTATCAACCAATCCAAACCAGACCTGTATGCAAGTCGATCATTTGATTGACCAATATCTTGCTGAAGTTTCCCAGAAGATTAAAAATCTAGAACATCTCAAACAGGATCTGAGCCATTTAAAACAGCAATGCTCTCAACATCGCACTATTGAACAGTGTGGTATTTTAAAAGAGTTACACCAACCCCTTGAGTGTGAACATGAATCACACCAACATAAAAAAGCACCACAACCGTGATGCTTTTTTATGTCAATTCAGACTTAATCTTGATGCTCACCTGGCGGAACTTCAGTAATGCGCCCACCACGTGCAAGAAACGCAGCCACTTCATCTTCTAAAGCTTGGCGTTGTTTCTGCTTCGCAGTTACGGTTAAAGTTTCCGCTTCAGCAAGATCAGCGTCATTGGCGCTCGATTCTTCACTCTCTGCACCACTTTCTGCCGCTTTCGCCTCTTCGTCGTCTACAGCAGAATCTTCTGTGTTTTCGTCGTAATCATTCATTTCCGTCATCTTCATCTCCCCACAATGACTCAACTCTCATCATCGCTATTTGGCCATCAGAACTAGGTGAAATTTAGCAAGCTCTTCAGATTTAGCAAAGCACAATATTGATTAAAACGTACTTTTTATGACCAAATTCACTCTGATTTATAAATGATTGTTTAAAAAATATCTACTATTTTTTAGCAAACATAGCGTGTCTGCTGTAAAGCACCCAAACCATTGGCTTGCTGCATAAAGCGATCTTTAAACCACTCAAATTGTTCAACCTGTTTTAGTCCAAAATTTCGGGCCCAAACAAAGGGAAATAATTCCGAACTTTCCAACCAGCCAATTGCAGACATACTGTGCATCATTGCATCATTCTGGCCTTTACGTAGGTGTTCATAACGTAATAAGGTTTGCTCGTTGGCCCATACCCCACGGTTTAAATCGTGTAATAGCACATCGCAAAGTACTGCAGCATCTAGACAACCAATATTCACACCTTGTCCCGCTAAAGGATGAATCACATGGGCAGCATCACCAATCAATGCCAAGCCTGACTTGATATAGCGTTGTGCAGCACGTGCTTTCAGTGGAAACTGCGCTCTGGAACGAACCTCAACCACCTCTCCCAACATTTGCAGACTTTCTTGGGTCAGTAAGCGCATAAAGTCTTGATCATTTAATGCCGAATATTCATCGGCATAATCATCAGGTAAAGTCCAAACAATCGACTGCCAATAGCCATCCTCTTGTGGATCAAGACTCGCCATCGGCAAATAAGCCAGTGGACCCGTCGGTAGGAAAATTTGCCGTGCCACATAGTGATTCGGCTGGGTGGTTTTAATCGCACAACTGATCGCGGCTTGCTTATAATCTAAGACATCTAGATCAATATAGGCTTGCTCACGTACAAAAGAATTCGCACCATCTGCACCAATGAGCAACTTGGTTTTTAGTGTTGTGCCATCCGCCAATTGAATCGACCAGCCTTGTGGAATCTGCTCAATCCGAATCACCTTCACTTGAGTGCGATAGTCTTTGAGTTGTTGCAGCATTTTTTGTTGAATCGCAACATTCAAAACACTCGGCTCAACCATTGAACCTAAAGCCTGATCTGATTGAGGTCGCTGTTCAGATGCATGACCAAAATTAATTTCGCCATAGCCATTTTTATTCCAGACTTGCATACCTGAATAGGGCATTTGACGCGCTAAATCATCCCATACATCGACTGTTTTAAGTAGGTGAATCGTCGCCTGACTCAGTGCCAATACTCGAGGATTCATTACAGCCAATGTCTTTTCTTGATCTAGCACAGGTGCAGCATCCAATACCGTCGCTTGTACACCGCCTTGGGCCAATAATAAAGCGGTTAATCCACCGACTAAACCACCACCTACAATCACAACATCTAACAGCTCACTCATGCTTTTAGTCCCATTGCATAGTTGGCAACCAAAGGCTTAACCCCAGGAATCACATCAAATGCGATCAGTCCTGTATTACGTAATAATTTGAGAATTGGATTTTGATTACTAAAACCACGTACCACTGAATCACAGAACTTAATCACCCGTTGCTGATCTTTTAAACGGGATTGCTCGTAAGCCAATAAATTTTCAGGCGCACCAATATCATCGGACTTTGCCAATTGTTCCATCAAGAAACGAACCAACACATCTGCATCACGCAAACACAAGTTAAAACCTTGCCCTGCCACTGGGTGAATGGTATGTGCGGCATTACCCATTAGCACTACACGACCAACCGCCTGCTTATGTGCCAAAACCTGAGCCAATGGATAGCTAAAGCGCTTGCCTGTTTTCTCAAATTTCCCCGCACGATCACCATAGGTTTCCTGTAAGGCATCAAGAAAGTGCTGATCATTTTCTTCACCTAACCATTCTGCTTCAGTACCTTTCTTCACAGGCCATACCACTGAACGGCGGTATTCGCCTGGTAATGGTAACAATGCCAATGGCCCCAATGCGCTAAAACGTTCAAAGCCAACGTGCTGGTGCGGCTTAGAAGTCTGTACGGTAGTCACAATCGCGACTTGGTCGTAATCATGCTCATCCACCCCGACGCCAATGGCTTGTCGGCAGAATGAATCACGACCATCAGCCGCAATCACTAACTTGGACTTTAAGGAATGGATATATTCACCATTACGTATGGCTTCAATTTGGACTTGATCTGCATCTTGTGTCAGTGAAGTCACTTGCACACCATCAATCAACTCAATCAATGGCTGCTGACGTACTTGGGTCAGTAATACACGCCCCAACCATGCGTTCTCAATCACTTGTCCAAAGCTTTCTACTTTTTCTTGCTCTGCAACTAAACGCGCCTTACCAAAACTGCCTTGCTCGGTAATGTGCACTTGCAGAATTGGGGTGGCATGTTGCTGTAAGGCTTCCCACAAACCTAACTTTTGGTAAATTTGTACACTACGGCGTGACAGTGCGGTATTCCGCGCATCAAAGCTAGAATGATAAGGTGCAACGTTTTCGTCATCGTAATTTGGATATTTCACAGCTTCTAATAACTTTACTGCGATATTAGATTTTGCCAACATTAAAGCAAGGCTGAGTCCAACCATACCTCCACCGACAATGATGACTTGTTGCTGCATAATATTATTCCTTATCAGTTTTTCATGACTTGATGTTTCGGGACTATCTTACTCTAACTCAAATCAGGAAGGGAATTTGTACTTTGTTTGGTCTATGTTTTTAAAATATATTCAAAAGTTGTTTTCAGTATCTATAAGAAAGAAACATGGCTATCTATCTCAATCAATCTTTTCAGCTTAGTCTGCCTTTTACCAAGCAAGAAAATAGAAATAGCCAAATTAAATATATTTTCTTGGAAGATAGGCGATAAAAACTGAACTCATCAAGCAAAAATAAATACAGTACAAAGTCCACTCAACAGATCGATATTTAACAACTTTAGAAAAAACAGTATAGACAAATAATGCCGTTACACTGACAAAAAATATTAAAGAAATAAACAGCAGGGAAAGTATATCTCGATCTTCATACCACTCCCACTGATTCAAATAAAAGTAATAATGATGAATCTTTAAATATACATAAATCAATAAAATCAAATAAATGTCAGTGACTATTCGATAAATACAGTTCGATATCTTCATACAAGCACCTTATTTTTCTGAATATTATTATAATTTTTTGTTTGCCCCTTTATACATTATAAAGAGGCATTCATAAAAACTAAGGCTTCTGTTCTGCAAATAGAATGATTAACGGTTCGCCATCAAACTTTCAATCTCTTCAACAGTTTTAACCACATTTTTGGTCAGAACCAACGGCCCTTTTTCAGTCACAACAATATCATCTTCGATACGAATGCCGATACCACGCCATTTTGCATCAACGGTTTCATCATCTGGTGCGACATAGAGACCAGGTTCAACGGTCACCACCATACCCACTTCATAAGCACGCCAGTCTTCGCCAGTTTTATAGGCACCCACATCATGCACATCCATACCAAGCCAATGCCCTGTGCCATGCATAAAGAATTGACGGAAGGCTTCGCTTTCAACCAGCTCATCTACATTGCCACTCAGCAAGCCAAGATCAACCAGACCCTGAGTTAAAATCTTGACAGCTACTTCATGCGGATATTTATAATGATTGCCAATACGGGTTGCATCAATCGCAGCGAGCTGCGCTTCTAAAACCACATTATAAAGTGCTTTTTGCTCAGGACTAAACTTGCCATTTACAGGGAACGTACGGGTAATATCCGATGCATAAAACTCGTATTCACATGCCGCATCAATTAAAACTAAATCACCGTCTTTTAAAGGCTTGTTATTTTCAACATAATGCAAAATACAGGCATTTTCACCGCCACCAACAATACTGTTATACGATGGCACACAGCCGTTTTTACCAAAGATATAATTGAGTTCCGCTTCTAGCGCGTATTCCATCATCTCAGGTTTGACCGATTGCATCGCACGGGTATGCGCTTCAGCACTGATATTGGCTGCGATCTGCATCAACTCAATTTCTTGTGTTGATTTTTTCAAGCGCATTTCATCAACAAGACGATCTAACTGAACCACTTCTGCTGGTGCAGCACCACCACGACGTTGTTGCGCATCCGCTTTTTGAATCCATTGACTAACACGTGCATCAAATTCAGCATTTTGGCCGATACGATAGTAAAGACGCTGTTTATTTAATAACTTGTCGATAATTTCTTCATCGAGCAGATCAATTGCATAAGCTTCATCTGCATCATAGATTTCAATCGCCCCGTCAATTCCGGCACGATAACCATTCCAGATTTCCATCTCGCGATTACGTTCGCGGCAGAATAAGCTATAGCTATATGCTTCACCGTCTTCAAAGGTTTCGATCACGGCAACAGCTTCTGGTTCGGCAAATCCAGTCAGATAATAAAAACTACTGTCTGCACGATATTTATAGTCCGCATCGCGGTTACGATACATTTCTGCTCGAGTCGCAATAATTGCAATGCTATTGCTGCCTATTTGTTTAGCAAGAAGATCACGACGTTGTTTAAAATCGGCTTGACTTAATTTCATATTGTCCTTCTGATGAAGATGAATGATTGTAAGTATCTTTATTTATAAGAGCTTAAGGCACCGCCCGAGTTAACTCGGACGATGTGGGGTAAACATTTCTACAACCGTTTGCGGATCTGCTGCTTGATTGTCTTGATTTCTGCTTTTGGCGTGAAAGTTTTGCAATAAAGAACTTTCAGCAACAGGAATCTTGGTGCGGCCAATCGATAAACTCACGGGAATCAAGCGTACAAACTCATAGAGTTCCTGATAGCTTTCTTCGCCTTCTTCATCATTATCCGAGTCTTCAAACTCAACAGCTGCAACATCTTGTAAATGTTCAATCAGCTCTTGTTCTTCACCACGAAGATGGCCAGAAGCTAGGCCAAAACCGAGGACTACGCCTGCGCACCAGTCCGCCAAGGCTTGCACACGATCTGCCAGTAAATGGCTATCATCTGGAAGCATAGGCAAGTAATCTAATTCGTCATCAGATAAAGCATGAGCAACATCTTCCGCTTCATCAGTCAGACTTTCCAATGCCTCTGCTTGTAAAGCAGGCACATTAAGGGTGTTTAAAATTTGTGACCATTCATCTGAGGTCGGCGCTTGTGTCACACAAACGATACCTGTTAGTAAACCGTGTAACTCACTTGGACTTGAAATTTCTTCAATCCCATCAAAATGGGCATTCCATTCCGTCCAACCTGAAATATCGTCTTGCATTCGTTTATCCAATCTCTATACTGCTGTATATATTACCTTTGATTGCAACTCTGTGCGACCTTCGTTATGTTAGAACAATTACAGCGTCTACAAGCGCATATTGGTGTTTTAAAAACACGCTTACATCACTTGGAGCGAGAAAACTCATCGCTCACCGAAGCTAAGCAATTAGCTGAAACTGACCATCATGCACAAGTTGTGCAGAAAAATAGCATCATCACGCAAAAGCAGGAAGAAGTTGATAACTTAACTGAACAACTGACTCAGTTACAAGATCAATTTAAACAACTGAATCAAGATGCAACAACTCTAGCGGAGCGTTATAGCCGTTTAGAGAAAAGCACCACTGATTTGAAAAACCGCTTCCAAGAAATTTTGGCTGAGCGCAATGACTTACGTGTGAATAAAGAAAAATTACAAGCACAGCAACGTCATAGCCAGCAAGAGATTCAGGATTTACAGCAAGATCGTGATCGTCTGTTGCAGAAAAATGAACTGGCTAAATCTAAAGTTGAAGCCATTATTCAGCGTCTGTCAATTTTAGGTACTGCACAAGATCAACATGCACAAGAAATTCAGCAACTCGCGCATCCGAATGCTGAAACTCAAGAGGAGACCTGATCATGAGTGAACCTATTGTTGTTGAGCTTCGCTTGATTGAACAGACCTTTCGTCTCAACACAACTGAAGAAAAACGTGAGGAATTAGAGCGCGCTGCGGAACTACTTAATCAGAAATTTCATGACATGCGTCGTAGTGCCCCACGAGTTGAACATAATAAACTGGTGATTATGGTCGCACTACAAATGGCTCAAGAAGTGTTTAGCTTAAATAAATCTTTGCAGCAGTATGCACATTGTGAACGTCTTTTAGAAACCATGCTTGAAGATGTAGAACAAAGCATCTAACTCTGGAAAGCCTGAAATATAAATTTCAGGCTTTTTTTTAGCGCCATAGTACATACACCAGCCTTCTTTTCCGCCTTTATCTCATCGTCATTTTTATCATTTACTCAAATTCGCCTGAATTGAATTCCCGCTCTCAAGTCAATTCATCTATTTGTTTATTATTTAACATTCAGAAAAACAGCAATCACCCATCCATTTTTTTGCCTAAACCACCACTCAAACAGGCACGCATATTATTAATTTAAGCTTATAAATAAATTTAGCAGAGTCATTACATCGAGGTGTCAATTCCTATAAGAAAATGCGCCACTAGATCAAGCACCGTGATTTATCAGATTTACTAAAATGCTACTAAATATAATACGTACATTGCTCCTTTCTAAAAATTCCACCTATATACAGAAGATCGATTTCTTCAAAATTTTTGTCAATTCAATTACTTCAATTGAATGTTTCAACTATAAACTTAAACTTACAAATTTCTCTATTTCTCCCTCTTGAGATGACCTTCATTTTTACTATAATTAAATCATCTCTGAGGTGTACGCCAGCTGGTCTGACTCCCCTGAGCCGTGAATTATTTCCGAATTGGAAAGCGTTTTTAAATATTGAGCGTGTATGCCTACCCTGAGTAGGAAACCCAGATGATATATAGCGCTTTCCACCTTGAACCTTAGTGTTCAAGGGTAAAGACATGCAGCGGCATTTTGGAGACCCATTTTATTTCAACAAATAATTGATCTCGCTTTAGATTTTATAATTCTATTAAACTTAATTTTCTAATTGTTAGTAAAACATACAAATCTCAATACTTTCCTCTTGTGGTCGGTGTTGATTTAACTATAATAGAAAACATCTCTAGGGTGTTCGCCAGTACGTCTATTCCCCTGCCGATACTTAAATTTATGGATGTGTTCTGTGTATTTTGAGTGTATGCCTACCTCGAGTAGGAAACCCAGTAAGTATGCGTCACCTCCACCTTGAACTCATCGGGTTCAGGGTAACGACCATGCAGCGGCATCTCTGGAGTACTTTTTTTACAATAAAAACAATATAGAAGTTGTTGTATTCAGATCCCATAAGTTTTATATCATCAAATATTCCTCAACTCTTTAAAATCGTATAAGAATTTTATTATTATAGTTATTGAATCAAATTACTGTTCAAACATAAACATCATTCTCCTAATCTATTAGGAATATTGACTTCAGCTTTATCTATAAACGATAAGGTCAGAGTAAAAAGCAATATGCTAGACTATACCTATATATTCTTTTGAATAAAATCTTTCGTAATTTATTAAAAACATATTTTGAGTACAACGAATGACAGCGTGGCAACGACTAGGTATTGAACCAACAGATAATCAGAGAGAAATTAAGAAAGCCTATGCAAAACAACTTAAACTAATCGATCAAGATACTCAACCTGAAGAATTTATTCGCCTTAGAGAGGCTTTAGAAACTGCACAGTTTGAAGCAGCATATGTATTCTATGAAGATGATGAAGTAAACGATATTTTTGAGCCTGATTTAGAGAAATATGCCTCTGAAAATAGTGAGGTCTCTCCTAATGCGGATGAATTACAACTCGAAGAATCTTTAATAAATCTAGAACATCATATTTCAACACAGGATATAAATTTTGATATCCGGAATGAATTGCTTCAATTTCATCACCAAATTCAAAACATTGCAGACCCAAATACCAGCATAACTTATAGCAATAAAGTACAAAATCTATTAAAGCAATATGATCTCGATGACTTTCTTTATATCTTTTCTGATCATCAGCCTCAAACTAATATCTCGCTCGACCTCTATAATGACGAGACAATAACTTCTCAAACAGTTCAAGAAGTTCCCCTTGAGTCTGATCATAGCATCGTAGCCGAACCAATTTTCATAACCCTCAACGAAGTAACAGATTCACTTTGGAATAAAGATATTAGTGATTCAACTTTCGAAAAATTTAAATATCTACTGAATCAGCAATTTGATATCCCTCTTCATCAACAAATTCAAATTAAGGATCAGTTAATCGCGCCTTTAGCAGAAATAGACAGCAATAATTTACAACCTGAATATTTTCGTTTTCTTGAACTCTGGCACGAAAGTTATCCTGACGATATCCATCAATATGATCAATCGTATTACTCCTCTCTTTTGCAAGAAAAGCTGAATGATTATTTGTCAAAACACTCGATCTTAAAGCAATTAAAACCTGAGCAATATCTTGCATTGCAAGCATTAACTGGAGAACAAAAGCTACAACCTTTTAAAATGATTAATTTACAAAATCATCTCCATAAGATATATACAAATCACACAACAACCGAAATTTTAAATCAACTTCAAATTTCAAGTACTCAAAACAACCCCAATTTTGTATTCTTAAAAAGCTTAAGTGAAATCAAAAAATTTAACCTTATTAATCTTATTTTTTCAATTGGCACATTTTATTTTGCATCGCTACTACTTGAAATAACGCCCAAAGCAGGAATAGTTATATGTATTAGCTTGGTTACTATTGCCTTATTTATTTGTATTTTACAACCTATTCTTCATGCCAAAATTCTAGGTCGTCCCGATCAAGAAGAAACACTCATACATTTAAGTAAAATTTGGTTTTTAAGTGGATTTATTCTTTGTATTGCAACACCTTGGTTTGCAGAAAGTCTACACCAGCTTTTAAGTTATACTTGGCTTGTATTCTCAGTCCTCCTAATTGGTGCATTAAAATTAAATGCAGCACCACATCACAATAACCTGTTACAAAGTGCTGATTCTCAATTTGATCATTGGATTATAAATCTTGGTTTAATCGCGATTTGCATCGGCTTTTTCTTTGCAATCCTATCACTTGCAAAACCTGATCATTCATGGTTAGCGGTTTACAGTCTCATTCCTATCAGTCTATTATTACTTCCCGACTCATTCCGCCCCTTATTTTCGATCTTTGGCTATAATAAAGAGAATGACAATTTAACAGAAAATCAAATCTATTTTAAAAGTATAATGATTATCTTGTTTAGACTTACTTGGATATTAGCTATTGGCTATTTCTTAATATCTGAGAATAATAAGCCCTTCATATATGCAAGTGGTCTTATTCTCACAAGTTTGCTTTTTGTTGGTATGAGTACAAAAAAAATCTCACAACTGATTCGGTATCTAGCTTTCACAGCCACATTTTTTACGATCATTATATTATTTATTGGATTAGATGCAGTTAAATATTTTTTAGCTAAAATTTAATTTAGATAAGCAACACATATCTTTCATGCCCCTTCTGATTTCCAAGAATCAAAAGGGGCTAAATGTTTTAATATTCTTCAAACAAGCTCAAATCTTCAACTTCATTTAAGAAAGCTTCAAAATATTGACGAGCCTCACGAATCTGCCTTTCCTCTTGCAAATTCAAGACATGGTTAAATTGCTGCGTTCGCTCTCCAATCTGTAAGCGAATATCCCCAGTATATTCACTAAATAAACGCTCTGCACGTAATAACAAACTCTTATTCATTAGATTATCACGTGGATGAATTTTTAATTCCTGTAACTGTACGCGGGCCTGTTCAATCTGCTCGGCACTCATCACACTTTGATGATTAACCACTACTTTTTGAAGTTTTTCCCCTGTAGCAGGCACCTCTACATCGACATCTAGAATCCCATTGGGATTATAAGAAAAACGGACATCTATCGACAATTGATCATCATTTGGTGGTAAAGGAACTTTTAACTCACCTAAAAACACGTTTTCTTTACACAGCCTGTGCTCACCCTGATAAATTCGAACCACAATTTCTCGTTGTCCCTTATGCATCGCAGTATACGTATTTACTTTACTGGCTGGGATTACTGTATTACGTTCTAAAACTGGTGAAAACTGATCATCGGCTCCTACAGCTAGCCCTAAGCTAAACGGACATACATCAGTCAATACAACTTCTTTGAGAGATAAATCCTTCGCTTTTAAACCTGCTTGAACACAGGCACCACGTACGATTGCTTCATCTGGTTGAATACTTGTTGAAGGAAAACGTCCAAATAGCTTTGTCACCATTTTACGCACAACAGGAATACGCGTAGCCCCTCCAACCATAATAATTTGGTCAACTTGTTGAGGTAAAATTCGCGCATCTCTTAAAGCTCGTTCTAATGGGCGACGTAAACGGAGTAATAAGGGCTCTGCCCAATGAGCAAATTCTTCTTGGGTAATTTCAAGTATTGCCTCTTGTTCTTTCCATTTGAAAGAAAACTGTGCTTTTGCTTCCTTGCTTAAAACATGCAAGCAATATTGGGCTTTAGCTCTTAGTGCAATTTCAATATCGAGTGGAATTGTATGTTCTGTAAAACCAAACACAGAAGCATGTTGTTTCCAATATTGTTTCATTAGGAGTTGAACGAAATCATCTCCCCCTAAATAGTTATCTCCAGCACTTGCGCGAACCTCAATAATCCCATCAAATAACTCAACGATTGAGACATCAAATGTCCCACCGCCTAAATCAAAAATAAGAAAACAGCTATCTTCCGTTTGCCCCAAACCATACGCTAAAGCAGCAGCTGTAGGTTCATTGATTAAACGACTTACTTTTAAGCCAGCAAGTTCAGCTGCCGAGATGGTTGCTTGACGCTGGATATCATTAAAGTAAGCAGGAACTGTAATAACCGCCTCATCTACTTCACATTGTAATAATTGCTCAGCATCTTGCTTTAAAGACTTAAGAATTAAAGAAGATAATTCGACAGCGCTAAAACTTTGATGACCTAGTTTCAATCGTTTAGATGTGCCCATTAAGCGCTTAAAACTGGTTAATACCTCTTGCCCACTTCCTCTAAGTTCTAATGCAGCCTGACCGATCAATATTCGACCTTGCTCATCCATTGCAATCGCAGACGGTGTCAATTTCACCCCATAAGGGTTTTCGATTAATTTTGATTGACCATTTTCAAAAATACCAACAAGTGAATTACTTGTACCTAGATCTATTGCAATTAAAGGTTTAAATTCTGTCATTTTTTATCAATAGTTTAAAAATATTAAATTTTAGACAATATTTTAATTCATATCTGAACAATTAGCGAGTTTTACAACAAATAGAAAAAATCCCCTAATACATTAGAGGATCATCGTATTTTAGCAGCACGTTATCTAAAAATTATTCATCTTTCAAAGCACATTCATAGTTGCTTGGGTCTTGTGAACAACGAACTTGTTTCAACAACTTCATCATATCTTTATCGTAAAAGCCTTCCTTAGTCATTTGAATGCGTGCTTCGCGCATCAATCGAACATAACCAGGCTTATCACTTTCGTTTAACTTCAACCAAAATTTGTCTGGAATTTTTGCTTCAATCTTGTCAACAAATTCAAAAGCAGGATCTAACTGTTTTGAAATGACTTCTCGTGCGATAGAGCCCATCCCTGCTGGGAATTTATTACGATGCATAATCAGCGTCCCTGTCACTTGAATGACAGGAAATTTAATAATACCACCAACGGCTTTTCCTGATTTATCAGTCATGCCTTTTTGCAATTCTAGCGGTTCAAATAAAATGGCTGGACCTGCCATGATATCCACTTCTTTATTATTAAATTTACCACCCACTGTCACCAAATCAACTGACACAGGTTGTGCCCCCACATTTTGTACCAGTTTCTTTTGAGTTTCATCAAATTGGAACACCGCAACTTTCTTGCCTGCAGCTTTAGCCAAAGTATTTATATTACGATCCGTGACCATAATATAGGCTGCACCGAGGGGTACAATCCCAACCACCTCATAATCTTTGTTTACCATCTTTTCATCAAACTTTGGATTGGCCAAAACTTGAATCACAGAACTTAGTTGTTTATAGGTCTGCAAGGCGCCAATTGCATCCACACTGCCCACGAACTTATTAAACTGTTTTGCGCGCAGATTGCTAATCCCTGCACCATCACAACGTTTACTACGGAAATCTTCGGTCAACACAGCTTCATTGGTATACACTTTCAGATTCACCAACGTGGACGCCTGTTTTTTCAATTTTGGATAATCAAAATCTAATTTAAATTGCAAATGTGAAGGACGTGTCACATTCATATTCACGCCAAATTGCTTGGCAACACGGACGATACTTGGAATTTCAGTAATATAACTGGTGGCCTGCTCAAAGGCTTCGCTATGTTCGCCATTCGGAGAGAACACACAGAGAGTGACTTGTTTTGGAATCTGTTGCCACGTTTTGGGATCATTCAATAATTGCTTAACTTTATTTTGTGAATGAGGAGAGAGACTTAAATCCAGTTTACCTTCAGGCGCTGCATAGCTTGTATTCACCATACCCCATGATGAAGCTAGCACACAGGACAAAAGTACAGGTTTTAAAAACTGTGTGAATTTATTATTTTGCATTGTTTGATCCATCCTTAGCGAGAGCGAGCTATTTCCCAATAGTCTTTATTCAATGTAAGAATAACGCATAGAAATAGAATTGACTGATTTTATTTGGATGGTGTCAATTCGGTCAAAGTTAGAACCATTACTCATTTTATAAAAATGAATAGCCCCATAAGATACAAACATATATTTGCAACAAGCATTTGAATAATCTATATTTTTAATACTCTTTAATCATTTAAATGCTTGTTATTCTGCTCTTAAATAAATGACCAAATCACGTTTTCATCTTGTCGCTTTAATAGAAAACTGGTTTGATGATCATCCTCAACCACAATATGCTGATTCGAAATCATTTTTACTTTTAGTAAGGTGTCATTTTGATAAACCAAATCATTTTTGCCTTCTTTGGTTAAGACTAGCATCTGATCAAGTACAATCAATTTTTTTGATTCCAACATCATTTTACCCTCTAAAATGGTTTGCAAATACTGAGTATTTCTATCAAGCTGATAAGTTCAACTCATCCTAAATAGCAGCTCAATACATACGATTCATACGTAAAAAAATACTCACTTTAATTATTTAAATACATGAAACTGACATCTGTGCATGTTATCTCACAAGATGCATATTAGATTATTTTTTAAACAATATGCTGTTTTTTTGTCAGACAGTTCTCATAAAAACTCTTTAACGCAAGATCGATTTAAAAAGCTAAATCTATAAATAAAAATAAATAATATTAAATACTTAACTAACTTTATACTTTCATTGTCTCGCTAGCGTTAAATTAGAAATATTGACCAATCATAAAAAGAAATCATACTTATTTGAAAAATAATAAATTTTATTCAAAAAAAATGGCTACGTTAAAGTAGCCATTTTTTAGATTGTGTATTACCAACTGACATTCACGCGTCTATTTGGGGCAAAACAACCAACTAACTGGCGGTTTGCTTTATGCCCTGCACATTGTTGATATAAATCAGTTTGGCTATTGGCCTGAATTTGGATGCGATTTGCATCAACACCCTCATTCACCAACAACTTGGCAACGGTATTGGCACGCTGCGCTGACAATTGATGGTTATATGCAAACTTACCTAAAGGATCTGCAAAACCTGCAACAATCACTGGGCTATTCGATGGCGCTTGTTTAATCCGTTGCGCAATTGCAGCAACTGAACTTGAACCTTGTTCAATTGCATTGGCATTCGATCGATCAAATGCAAAAAATACACTTGATGATCGCAACGTATTTAGATTGGCATCAGCTGGAACTTGATTATTTGCCCCCCAAGCCATTAAACCTTCACATGCCTCACCTTTCCAAGATAAACGTTCAGAAAGCGTATCCTTATTAAAGTCGATGCGTAACTGGCAACGTAAATAATCCTGACTATTCGGCTGACGGACATCTAATACATAGTTCCAAGTTTTAACAAAGAATAAACCTTCACTAAATTGAGGATTTCCCAAGATATGTCGAATTTGGTCTTTGGTTAAGCCAGTACCTAGGCGAGCAACATTGTCGTATTCATAACGCTGCACTTGTTTTAAATAGCTTTTTTCAACAGCTGGAAATTTGACTTCCTCTTGTTGAACCACGACCTCATCATCTGCCGCTATAGCCATCATTGCACTACTAGAAGCGATCCCGATAACCAATGCTTTTATCATGTTTTTCATATTTTACTCTCTTTATCGATTGGAGATGAGGAGAGCCTACGGGCTCTCCTGCATAACGAGTCCCTTAGTCAATTACACCACTGATACCGATACGTACACTTGGATCACCTTGTGATGCAGCAGCGACACCGCCTGTGATTGACCAACGACCATTATCCGCAGTCTTACGCAAGGTTACGCCAACTGCATTTTCACCACCATGATAAGAAGCACCTGCTGCATAGGTATATTTACCTGCGATGTATGGCGCTGCTTCCAATGCCATTGCTGCGGCAATACCTGCATTTGCTTTTTTCTCTACATCCTCAATACGTTGATTGGTTGAGTAGAAGGCTTGCTCAAGTTTGTTGTCCAGGTTATCAATGCGGTTGCCCAAAGCTTGATCGGCTTTATTTAAGGCATCCACTGCACCACCAACATTGTTGTAGTCTTTACCTCCCACCGTGTAAGTAGGGTTAGTGAAACTATTGGTAATGTTATTATAGCCAGCTCCGCCACCTAAGAATTCAACAACTTTTTTGTTGGTTGCATTCAATTGAGAGCCGTTGATTGCGTCTTTCGATGCTTCATTAATTGCACCATCTTTGACACCTGTAACAACGCGATTACCATCGGTACCAGCAACATTAACTTTAGTGCCTCCAGTGTCTTTAGCAACGGTAACGTCAGCTGTACTATTCGCTTGTTTAACTAGACCCACCGTACCATTATTAATATCATTTTTAATGTTATTAATAGCATTGGTATTGTTGGTAATCTGCCCTTGCAAATTATCTCTGATTTCTGCTACCTGACCACCATTAACAGCATCTTTAGAATCTTTAGCAATATTACCGTTTTTCACATTGGTAATCGTGGTTCCATCTGCTCCACCAAGGGTGATCTTGTCTTTTTTAGCATCGTCGTATTTCACTGCATTGTTAGCAAGCTCATTTACATTGTTATTCACATTGCTAATTGCGCTATCCAATTGACCTTTGTTCACCGCATCTGTCGCATTAACACCAGCCGCAACATTGGTCACCTGCTTATTGCCAGCATTGATACCTTGAGTGGTTACACTTGGGCCACCAGCAATAATAAGTCCTGTGTTGTTTAACACAACCGCATTGTTACCAATGGTGATTCCTGCATTATTCAGAACCGTATCACCTGCTTTCACAGAATCAACCGCTAAGTCTTTTGCAGTTTCCACTTCATAGTTATCTGAACCATCAGCATTTTTGCTCTTTTTCACAACAATGTTTTGACCATTGGTCACAGTCGTTTTCGATGTTGTTGCAGCAGAACCAATTGCCTTATCAAGTGCAGTCAACGCATCACCAACATTGGTTTGATTCGCTTGAGCCACATTATAAGTTGGACCTGTAATAGTACCGTCAGCATTGACTTTAGCACCACCACCCAAGCTATTTACCAGCGCAGTTTGGGTTGTTACAACTTGGTTACCCACAGCTTTCAACTGAGCAACGTTCACTGCATCTGCATCGGCACTACCCGCTGCAACACCAGTAATTTGACGATAAATACCACTCGCCTCATCACCTACTGCAACTGCACCTGTAGTTGAGGTTGTTTTCGAGATTGCTGCTTTATCAGCAGTTGTTGCAGCAGATAATGCATAACCCGCTACACCTGCTCCTGTTGTCGCCGCTGAACCGTTTCCTAACACAACTGAACCAGCTACTGTTTTGGTCACATTATTACCAAGTACGAAAGTATCATTTGTAAGCACTTGGTTATTGTTACCGACAGAATAGCTATTCGATCCATCAACGATGGTCGGGTCACCAATCGCACCAGAATGATCACCTTTCACTTTGTTGCCTGTACCAATACTGATTGATTGCAGGCCTGTTGCTTCAGCACCTTTACCAATTGCAATGGACTCTTTACCTGTTGCTTTGCTGTCATGACCAACTGCAAGCGCACTATCCGCACCGTCTGCAACAATTGCATTTACACCAACTGCTGTCGAGTTTAAACCACCTGCGCTTGAGTCATTGGTTGTACCCAAATCACCTTTAGATGTATCAGCATTGGTATGGAAGAATTTAATACCATCGGTATTCATCTTCTGTACTGTTTGACCAATGGTTAAGCGATCTGTAGTTTCTTGACCTTTTTTATCGTATGTTAAGAACAATGAATCTTGGTTCTTGTTGTCAGGATTTTTATTCACAATCTGATCAACAATATTCACCTTATTGCCATTACCATCTACAACTTCAGTAATATTGCTCGTAATCGCACTCTTCAATTGCTCTTCAGTCGCAGCTCGACCTTTGGTTGCAAAATCACTTGCTTTGATGTCTGTATTACTTAAGCCTTCAATGGTATTACTTGCTTTATCTACAACAACACTGCCTACAGTTACCTTGTCGAAATTCACATCTTTCGCTGTCGATACTTGGTAGTTGCTTGAACCATCTGCATTGGTTGTTGGAGTAACTACAACATTATCTCCTGCTGTAACCGTAGTTTTCGCTTTGGTTGCTGCATCTTTAACACTGCTGATTGCACCGTCAATTGTGTTCGAACCTGTGCCACCAATGTTACTCGTGGTGATCGCACCTGTGCTCGCATCAATT
>NZ_ATGG01000018.1 GCF_000413855.1 Acinetobacter gyllenbergii CIP 110306 = MTCC 11365
GTCGATAAACAGATCAGTTCTACAGATAATCCATCATTAATGCCATGATAACCCTCTAGGCGTTGCAGCATGATTTGAGTATTTAGAGCTGTATTTTTAAAACCGCATACTCATCGCACGTTTTTGAGTGCCAACGCCTAATTTATCTAAGACGTTAAAGATATTATTCAACATTATTATTGCCTTATTCTTGATTGGCGAAAAACAACAAAAAGATCTGTCTGTTTCAACAACAAATTGTTAGCATTTTGTTTGATGATTGTGCATTCTTTTCCCTCATTTAAACCCATATTTTAATACTCAACTTCCTTTAAAGCGTTTTGTCCCCACCGCCATCTAGCAATGATTTAATATTATCGTCATAGTGAGAATCTCTGAAAACACCCGTTCATTTAAAGCCTTATGCTCTTAATCCTCTTTTCAAACTAGTCGATCTTCTTTCTATCCATTACAATCAGTTCTTTTTTATTCAGCGCAGCATATTTTGAGTAATTCCTCTCCCCAATTAAAACGTGGGCTAAAAAACCGTCATATCCAATTGATTGCGATGGGTGGTGCTGTGGGTACAGGTCTGTTTTTAGGCTCAGCTCAGGCAATTCAGTCCGCAGGCCCTTCGATTATTTTGGGCTATGCCATTGTCGGTTTGATCGCATTTTTGATCATGCGACAAATGGGTGAAATGATTGTAGAAGAACCTGTAGCAGGTTCGTTCAGCTATTTCTCACAAAAATATTGGGGAAGCTTCGCTGGCTTCTTGTCGGGTTGGAATTACTGGGTGGTTTATATTTTAGTGGCAATGACTGAGCTGACAGCGATTGCCAAATATATCCATTATTGGTGGCCACATATCCCTGCATGGATCTCGACTTTGTTTTTCTTCATTGTCGTCACCTGCTTAAATCTAGGCAATGTGAAGTTTTATGGCGAATCTGAATTCTGGTTGGCCATTATCAAAGTTGTTGCCGTTATTTCAATGATCCTGTTCGGTTTGTACCTATTACTGACCGCTGGAGCAGATTCGACTGCAAGTTTCACTAACTTATGGCAACACGGTGGCTTTTTTCCGCATGGCTTCTCAGGCTTGTTTTATATGCTGGCCTTTTTAATGTTTGCCTTTGGCGGCATTGAGTTGATTGGTATGACCGCTGCTGAAGCAGAAAATCCAGAAAAAAGTATTCCTCAAGCCGTCAATCAAGTGATTTTCAGAATTTTGGTTTTTTATGTAGCATCACTGGCGATCATCATGTCATTGATTCCTTGGAATCAACTTGATCTAGGGGGTTTGGATAAAAGCCCTTTCGTGATGATTTTCAGTCAATTAGGCATTGATTGGGCGGCGCATTTACTTAATTTTATTATTTTGACCGCAGCACTCTCGGTGTATAACAGCGGCATGTATGCCAATAGCCGTATGTTGTTTGGGTTGGCGGTACAAGGTAATGCGCCTAAGATTTTTGCTAAAGTCACTCAGCAAGGCGTACCAATGCCTGCTGTGATTTTTTCTTCTGTTCTTATTTTCGGTTGTGTCTTACTGAATTATTTTGTTCCAGAACAAGCGCTAAGCCATCTGATGTATATGGCTGTAGCAGCTTTGGTCTTAAACTGGGCGATCATTAGCTTTACCCATTTGAAATTTAAGCGTGCCATTCGATTAGAAGGCAAGACTGTAAAATTTCCAGCGTTATTCTCACCGTTTAGTAACTATCTGGTTCTCGCATTTATCGTCATGATTTTATATATCATGTGGACACAAGGCTTTAAAGAATCTGTGATACTGATTCCGGTCTGGATCATGTTTATGTTCGGATTATTTAAAGTTTTAAAATGGAATAAATCGCTTTAAAGCATAATCAGTCTTTCGCATCTACAGCACTCAACCATAAAACTGTAGATGCGTTATCCTCTATGCGAATCATAAATTTAGAGATCATAGGCCTGATTTGTTATCAGCTTACTCAATTTGCTACTATAGCTCTGTCCCCTTCATTACGCTATCCAATGTCCGAACCTCAATTCTCTCTTAGTGATTATCTCTCAGCGGTACAGGAAATTATTCGCCTGTCTTTTGATGAGCCTGTCTGGGTCAAAGCTGAGATTCGGAATTTAAATATTAAAGGTGGGCATTACTATCTTGAACTGGCTGAAAAAGAACAAGATACCGATAAAGTCATCGCAAGCTGTAAAGCCACGATTTGGAAATTCACTGCGGCTAAAATGGTGCTCAAATTTGAGCGCGAAAGTGGTATAGAACTCTCAAAAGATTTAAATGTACTGATTAAAATCAAGGCTCGTTTTGATCCGCAATATGGCTTTTCGGTCAATATCGAGGACATCAACTCAAGCTTTACCTTAGGCGATATCGCAAAACGTTATCAGCAGATCTTAGCTAGATTAAGCAGTGAAGGATTGGTACATCTGAATAAACAACTACCAACACCCTTTGATATTGAACATGTGCTGGTGATTGCACCAGAGAATGCAGCAGGATTGGGCGATTTCAAAAAAGATGCGGATGCATTACACAAAGCAGATGTTTGTCATTTTGTTTATCACACCGCGACCTTTCAGGGAAATACAGCCGCGCATAGTATTATGGAGTCTTTAAGCTCAGGGCTACGCCAATGGGCAAAAGACTATACCTTACCACCAGATTTGATCGTGATCATTCGTGGTGGTGGCGCCGTCAATGACTTAGCTTATTTAAATGACTATGATCTGGCTGCCCTGCTGTGTAAACGTAAAGTCCCAATCTGGGTGGGAATTGGGCATGAAAAAGACCGAACTATTTTAGATGAAATTGCACATCGCTCCTTCGATACACCGAGTAAAGTGATTGCTGGGATTCGTAATGTGATTTCAGAACGCTCGCAAGATGTCATGGATCATCTACAAAGGATTCAACTGCTTTCTCAACATCAAATTACAGCCTATCAAAGCCACAATGATCAGTTGCTTAATCGCATCAAATCGCAGGCTGAAAATCAAATTAGTACCAGCCATCTACACTTGCAAGTGGCGAAATCAGCGCTGCAATATTTTGCCAAACAGCAACTTAAAACCGCTTCGACACACATTGAATCTTTAATGCGGGAAACATTATTGCAAAATCCTAAAAATGTTTTAGCAAAAGGTTATGGCATTGTCCGTTGTGAAAATAAAGCAGTTCGCTCAATCCATCAGGTGCATTCGACAATTTCCATTGAAATGCAAGATGGCTATATCCATGCTAATGTAAATGAGGTAATTCATCATGACTAAGAAAGAGTTAAGCTTTAAGGAAGGTTACGAACTATTAAAAAGGAATGCCGATCTACTTGAAACGCAAGAAGAGCCGGATATAGATAATCTGATGAAGATCGTTGAAGAGTCAATGACGGCCTACAAAGCATGTAAATCACGCGTGGATGCTGTACAACAAGCATTGAATGAGACCTTTAAAGAGAATTAATTTCTAGTGTAAAGAAGTCAGTTCTATAATGAATCCTAAGAAACGATGACCATGTCGCGATAAAATTATGCTGCACTGATCTCGGCATTTTATTTTAAATCTTGAACACTTTCATGAACGAAGAAGTGTTGTCGCAACCACACTAACAACACCTTCATACGCTCTTGATTTACGGTATAAACTTTATAGGTTTGCCATTGATTTGTACACGGAAATTACTGAGCCTTACGCTCTTTATTCACTAAATATTCAACGACTTGAACAACTTTATTATCTCCACCTTGGACAATATATTTACCATTTACCACAACTGCTGGGACACCCGTAAGTTGATATTTCTGCGCCAATTGGTTTGATTCTGCAATTTTTGCCGTAATCGGGAAAGAGTCAAAGGTACTATTAAATTTTGCCTCAGAAACACCATATTGAGTAAAAAACTTGGCAAAAGCTTCTTTTTGTAAAACCTTTTCCTTACCTGAAAAGTTGACATGGAATAATGGGAGATGGGTACGTTTACGTACTCCTAAAGCCTCACTCACATAATATGCACGAGCGCCTTGTTCCCACATTGGATTCATTGCAGCTGGCGTACGCAGAAAATAAACATCTTTAGGAATGGTCTTTAACCAAGACTGCATATGTGGTTCTAATTTAAAGCAATAAGAACATCCATACCAAAAGAATTCTCGCACTTCGATTGTATTGGCTGGTGCTGAGGTTTTTACTGGATTTTGAACCACGGTATAATCTTTACCGGCAATAAAATCTGCGGCCATACTCGGTGTTGAAAATACTGCAACAATTGCAGCCGCACTGGTTAAAATAAACTTTTTCATTTAACTTATAGCTCTTACAGTCACTTCTAATCTAGTTAATATTTGCATTAAAATAAATATTTTAATCAGACATTAACCCCGACTTAATGATTACTCATTTAAAAAATCCCAAACACTCCGCAAAGTGAATGGGATGACGATATAAATATTTCACTGGAGGAACGTATATCGCTAAGTTATTATTTTTACCATACACTCAGCCTTAAAATAAATACCACATCACAAAAATACACATATCAACCTGTTTAATTAACCTTATTTTATATATGGACAAGTTGCTAGCATATCCGTTTCAGTATCAATAACTTTCGTTTTTATGTCGAGTAAACTTAACATGGTCGGAAATAAATTATCCTGACTCAATTCATTATTTTTTTGTGTCGACAAACATTTTATCTGCTCAGGGTTGGACTGTTTCCAACGTGTAGAGAACCACATGATCATCGGAATATGCGTTTGCTGTTGTGGTGCGATCATATAAGGTGCACCGTGTAAATACATACCACTTTCACCGGTGGACTCCCCATGATCAGACAAATACCATAAGCCAGTTTCATACTGTGTATTCTGTTTTAATGTTTCAACTAGCTGACTCAAGATGTAATCGGTATATAACAAGGTATTGTCATAGGTATTTTGCAAAGCTTCACGACTACATCCTTGAATAGCATTGGTATCACATGTGGGCCTAAAGACTTTAAATTCGGCTGGGACTCGCTTGTAATACGCAGGGCCATGACTGCCTAATTGATGTAATACAAGCAAACGAGGTTGAGTATCCCCTGGCGGAATAGATTGTAGATAGGATTTCAGACTATCAATTAAGATCTCATCAAAACATTCTCCACCTTTACACCACTTTTTCTGAATTGGTTCTGCAATCTTAAACGTCTCTACCCGGTCACAAACGCCCTTACAACCAGAATTATTTTCAATCCAAGTGACCTGATAACCAGCGCGCTGTGCAATATCAAGTAAGCCCTCTCTACGAGTGGCTAATCGTTCGTCATAGGATTTACGGGGCATCCCTGAAAACATACATGGAACAGAAACAGCCGTTGCCGTTCCACACGAACTCACTTTAGAAAAGTTCAATATGTCTTGTTGAGCCATTTCTGGATTGGTGAGTTTGTTATATCCATTTAAAGAAAAGTTTTCCGCTCTGGCTGTTTCACCCACTACAAGTACCATCAGCTTAGGTAATGCATTTTCACGTTGCAAAAGCCTTGCATCTTCACCATAACTGATTATCGGTAGATTCTTTTTAGGTGCTTTCTTTTTGTAATATGAAACAAAAGAGGCAATCATATTTTGTGGTGAAATCATTCCTTTTAAGCTGCGATTTTCACGAAAAATAGCGGCAAAATCGACATAGAAAATAAACAACATAATAATGACGATGGATAAAGAAACAACAGTAGTTAGAATTTTTCTGGTAATCTGAAAAATAAAAGGCTTGGTTTCAAGTCTAATTTTAACCATAGCAACAACAAAAATAGGGAGAATGATCATTCCCAATACCCAAACCAAAAGATACCAAGACCAAAGGTCTCGTGCTTCTGTAAAGTTGGTTTGCATCATGTTCTGGATTTGATCAGAAGTAATCCATACACCAAGTGAAGTTACGGTATAGGATGCAAATCCGCCAATTAAGATCAGAAAAATCGCAATGGGTTTTGCTGTCCAACGCCAGTTAAAAATCTGAAATATAAAATTATATGTAAAGATAACCACCAATATAGAAGCCATCAAAAACAGAAAACTTTGAAAACCTGAATAAGGGGTAAGATCTTGAATTTTTATAAAGAACGAAAAGTTTAAAAATAGACCTAACCAGATGGCCAATATAAAATTAAACTTTAATAATGAAACATCCTTACAAAATATTTTTTTAAACCAAAGCATTTCCAAACTTCCAAAAAGACACCCCAGCCTTTAAAAAATAAAACCCGAAATAAAAATTACATCACTCTAATTTCAAAAGTATATCTCAAATTTAATCTATATTTTAAATATGACAAAAATGTAATTTACACGTCATAATTTAAAAAATTAACTATAAAATAAAATATAAGAAGGAATAAAAAAATTATACGCCGATTAATTTAAGCTTGATGATGTAATGTGCACCGAGCTATATAAACAAAGTCAAAACAGCAAAAAATTGGCATAAAAAAACCACATCTGAGGATGTGGCAAAAGGTGTCGCTGTGCTTAAACTGCTTTACAATAATTTTAGGGTAGAACGGTTTGCTTAAATGAAACTGAAATGAAAGCATCATTCTTGGACATTTTGATCTTGAATATCATGTTATTCAGTCAGACCAAGCTTATCGCTCATAATGATTGGAAAGCATAAGTAAACAAAAAAAGCCCTTGTATTCACAAAGGCTGTCTGAATTTTGCTAAAACAATTAATGCTAAAAAACGCTTAGAACGCATTGTTAAATTTTAATCTGACTCCCCAGTTCCACTACACGATTAGTCGGGATTTGATAAAAATCACTGACTGGGCTGGTATTACGTTGCATTGAAATAAATAAATGCTCCCGCCAAGGCGCCATGCCATCCCCGACACTATGCATGATACGTTCACGTGAGATAAAGAAGCTAATCTGCATCAAATCGTATTCAAACTCTAGCTGCTCATAGGCTTGAGCCAATGCACGTGGTACATTCGGCTCATCTTTAAATCCATAGAAAATTTTAATCCGATAGAAATGATTATCTAAAGTTTCAACATCAATGCGTTCTTCTTGTGGGACATAAGGGACATCTTCTATCACCACCGTCACCAGAATATTCCGCTCATGTAACACTTTATTGTGCTTAATATTATGCAACATGGCATGTGGAACCACATTCGGCGTACCCGTGAGGAATACCGCATCCCCTGGTACACGATATACGCTATCACCAATACTTCTTAAAAATAAATCGAGTGACAATGTGTCATGTTCAAGCTTGGCAAAAGTGAGCTCTCGACCTCGCTTCCAAGTCATGAGTATGACCATTGCTACAGCGCCAATTAATAATGGTACCCAACCGCCTGAGAATATTTTTAAAGATGCAGCGGCAACCAAAACTGACTCTAGAATGAAAAATGGAATAATCAGTAGAAATACCTTCGGTAAGCTCCATTTCCAAGCATAGTAAATAAAGACCGCAACCAAAATCGTATCGCATAGCATGGTTAATGTAACCGCTAGACCATAAGCACTGGCAAGGTTTGAACTGGTCTGGAAGATTAAAATCAGAATTAAAATTGCGATCAGTAATAGCCAGTTTAGAAAAGGCACATAAATCTGCCCTTCTTCTGAATCAGAGGTATGTTTAATCCCTAGTCTTGGTAAATAACCCAATTGAATTGCTTGGCGTGCCAAGGAAAACACCCCAGAAATAACCGCTTGTGAAGCAATCACCGCCGCCATAGTCGCCAAGATAATCATCGGGTATAACGCCCAACTTGGCACTAATAAATAGAATGGGTTTTCAATCGCTGTTGGATTTCGCAGTAATAATGCACCTTGGCCTGCATAATTTAAAACTAAGCAAGGTAACACGACACTGAACCATCCAAAACGAATTGGACGTGGCCCAAAGTGCCCCATATCGGCATACAGCGCTTCCCCACCCGTGACCGTTAACACCACGGCCCCCATAATAAAGAAAGACTGAACCGGATGAGTAAAGATAAACTGTATTGCCCAATGTGGACTCACCATCCCCAGTACAACGGGTGTCTGTATCACACTGGCAATCCCTAAAATGCCAAGTGACAAAAACCAGACTAAGGTGATTGGTCCAAAAAACTTACCAACAAAGGCTGTGCCATGTTTCTGCATCAAAAACAGCGTGGTCACAATCACTATCGCAATGGGCACAATGAAGGGATCAAGCACATTGGTGGCAATCGATAAGCCTTCAACTGCAGAAAGAACGGATATGGCTGGGGTGATAATCCCATCTCCAAAGAACAAAGATGCCCCGATAAAACCAATTGCAATCAGATAGATTTTTTTTGTTTCTGATAATTTCGCTTTACGCAGGTTCAAGGCCAATAAAGCCATGATCCCACCTTCACCATTATTGTCTGCACGCATGACAATCGCGATGTATTTAATACTGATGATCAGCATTAAGCACCAGAAGATAATCGACAAAATACCTAATACATTTTCAGGTTGAATCCCCAAACCATGAGCCGCATGGAAGGATTCCTTTAATGCATAGAGCGGACTAGTTCCGATATCTCCAAAGACCACCCCAAGCGCTGCCAACGCGGTGGCAGGCAATGCTGCTTTTTTTGTAGTATTTTGCATAATGAGCTTTCTTTAACTGTTATAGGGCAAAACTTTGGTCATTTATTTTCTTTAAGCATATGCTCTATTTCTCGTGAAGAATACCCTCTCTCTTTAAGAATCTGAACAATAATCTGCTGTATTTCTTTCGATGCACCGACATATTTTTCGACCAGCACATCTAAGCTATCCCCCATCAGTATGTCTTTTTTATTAAGAAGCAGGTTATGAACATGATTGTCTTGATCAGATGTATTAAAGAAACCCATTAACCTATCCATAAGAATGATTGCAAAGTATATTTTAATAAACTTAAAAAAATGGCCGCGTAAAATTTGCGTAAATTTTTAGGCTACGGTTCCTAAACTCAGAATGTTCCAGCTCTTCTAAAAACACCTTCGGAGATCTAGCTTTAAGAATAAATTTAAGTTCGGGTTACTTTGGCTCGATATTGTTCAAGTCAACATTGTAGATGCTTGTTATTTAATAGTTACACTTGTTCAATATCACCTAGAATAAGGAAGATTGTCTTTTCCAATGGATGTGATTTTTTATGTGGAAGAAAAGCATAAAGAAAATGGCTTAAGCTATATTGATGCAAAACAGAATCGAGTAGTTACTACACATGGTTTTTGTTCTACTTTCCGTGACTGGTCAGCAGACAGAACTGATTACCCTCGTGAGGTGTGTGAGCACGTACTTGCACATAAATTACCAGATGAAGTAGAAGCTGCTTATCTACGTGGAGCTTATCTAGAAAAACGTAAAGGTCTAATGGCTGATTGGGCTAAATTCTGTAGTATGCTCTTTAACTAGATAACATAAAATGAATGTTTCAGAAATTTAAAACTGGAACAAAAACACCTACTATATAAAGACCAATATAGTGCAAATACTAAAGTGTAAAAATAAAACCCAATAGATCATGACAGACAGCCCCCAAGGTATTCACCAGTGCCAACAATTATACCGTCAGTAGCAACTCTCAATAACACTCCTGATGCTCAGTTAGTTCCCGATGTTCCCATAGGTTTTCCTAAATTCAATCAAAATTCACAATTTTTTAATATCTGAAATTCCTTCTTTTAGCCTGCTTTAAATAATACTTGTTAAAAATAAAAATCCCAGGTAGTAGTGAAAGAGCAAAAAAAACTAGATTAAAAATGAAATAATAATTATTTTTTGATATCAATTCCCTATAGCCATTAATTTCTGATCCAATAATCAGTGGAGCTGCAAAGAAAGGAATCATAAGTATATAAACAATTATTCCTATTAAATCGCTAACTAAGCTTTTCTTGTTGCTTACTGCCATAAGAATTTTAGAATATACATATATTATAAACATAAAATATATACAAAAAATCAAAAAGAACAAAAATGCATAGAACCACATCATGGAGCACATCCTACTTGTATATCGTTTGGTTTTAAACCACCGCCAACGTATTCTGATGAGCCAACCACCAAGCCTTCGAATACTGCACCAGCAAACATACCAGGATTACGATTGTATCCGCGAGTTCCTAATGGTTTTCCTATCATATTTACTCTTGTACCAAATCTACTTAGTACATGATTGACAGGGCCACCTATTGCACCAACAGCAGCATAGGAACCACAATCCAAAAAAAGACATAACATATTGTTTTTAAAAATATTACAAGAAGATTAACCTACCACACTTGCAACTCCTGAACCGACAGATATTCCTTGCCATCCTCCAGTGATACCATCAAAGATACCTCAAGCAATATCACCATCGTGGAGCTTATCTAAAAAAACGCAAAGGATTAATGGCCGATTGTGCAGAATTCTGTAGTACGCTACTTCGCTAGGCAACATAAAATGAATGCTTCTGAAATTTAAACCAGGAACAAAACACCTACCCTATATTTGACCACTATAGCTCTAACCTCATGTCACCTTATAAATAAGATTAGCTCTTTAAACAATAATACTATTTCATTTTTATTTCACAAAATACCCTAGTTTTTTAAGATCTTTTAAGAATTTATTCTTGAAAAATAAAATTCCAGGAAATAAACACAATATGTATCCCAAAAAAAGGAATACATTAATCAAGATTTCATTTTTCAACTTTAAATGTAAATCCTCAATTAAAGTAAATGGCAGAAGAAGTGGGAGAACTATATAAATGGCAAAAATTAAATACACCAAAGCACTAATAATATGTTTGAAAAAAAAACCTTTCTTGCCTAAATACTTTAAAACTATACCGTAGATGTAACACCCTATAAAGATCAATATAGTGCAAATACTAAAGTGTAAAAATAAAATCCAATAGATCACGGCATACAGCTCCCTAGGTATTCACCAGTACCAACAATTATACCTTCTGTAGCTGCCCCCAATAACATTCCTGGTATCCGGTTAATTCCTGATGTGCCTAAAGGTTTTCCAATTAAGTTTACTCGAATATAAGGACCGTAACGCCCTATCATATGATTTATAGGGCCACCTGCTGCCCCCCCGAGAGCCGCACCAGCAGCAGCTGCAAAGTCATAATTTCCTATGTCAGTATAATCCTTACCTGATATTGCATTTCCAGCCCCCTGACCTAATAAGCTTGCCGCTCCAGCTCCTATCGCTCCTCCAACAGCATGTGACGTTCCAGGCATAACTAGGCCAACTGCTGCCCCTGCCACAGCACCTGCAAATGTAGCTGTTACAGTTCTTCCAGAAATAAATCCTCCTATTCCCCCAGCTATGGCGCCATAAGCTGCCCCAGGAATCCCTACATTTCCCTGCTCATCTACAAAACTGATTGGATTATTCCCTACATAAGCATAAGTATTTAAACTACCAGCCAGGCCAATCGGATCACTTTGTGTATAACGCCCCACACTTGGATCATAGTACCGATTCCAGTTATACCAAAGTCCACTCTCCGAATCATAGTATTGTCCTGGGAAACCGATATTAAATTGGCCAATACTACTTTTAACTACAGTACTGTCATAACTAGTATTTTGAGATTTCCATACCACAGCTTTACCAGTATTAGTCAATACTTCTGGTCGACCTAAATGATCATTATGCACAAAGTTCAACTTATCACTTCGAACCAAGCCTATAATCTGACCATACAACCAGATATAAACTGTGCTGATATTCGTATTTGATGAATTGGACTCACCCAATAATCGGCCATCTGGTGCGTAAATATAGTTTACGTTATCTGCCCCACTATTCTTACGGGTACGTATATTAAATACATCATAATCATAGCTTATGTTATTAGTTCCAGTCTTTATAGATTTTAAGCGATTGAAGCCATCATAGCTGTAATCTACCGTTCCGCCATAACCAGTTTTCTTGATTAAATTCCCTAGCACATCATAGCTAAAGTTTTTAGCTTCTGTCATCGTTGTACTTGTTAACCGATTACCCGTATTCGTTTGATAGTTAGTTGTGAGGTTGGTATTTCCCAAACGACTACTACGGTTACCATTTTTGTCAAAAGTCCAACTCTCGGTATATTGTGCAGAAGCCGCTTTGGTTAATTGTCCTAAAAAGTCATAACTATAATTAGATGTTCGATTGGCTTCTAAATTATTATTAATACTACTAATCCAATTGTTTCCATTATAACTATGGCTTAACTTTTGAATAGTATCCGTATTGATTCCTATCAGTCTAAAATCTTTATCGTAACTAGTAGCACGGGTTAGTCCATTACCATAGGTCCAATTTTTGATACCACCATAAGGTTCATAGGCAATATTTTTAACTACATCTTGATCCACGCCTTGTATTTGTACTTTGACATTATTGACTCGACTCATAGTGTCATAGCCATAAGAAATTTTATAACTATTGTTCGCAAGACTTTCACTACTTAAGCGCCCATAACTATCATATGTCCAAGAAGTTTGATAATTTATACCATTAATAATCTTAGCCTGAACAATCACTTGCCCATCTTTAGTATATCCATATCCCGATGAGCTAATCCCGTCCGATGTCCCACACAGGCGACCTTTACCATTGGTACAATTATCATATACCCATGCTTGTGTTTGAGTTCCTGTTTGAGCTTTGGTTTGTCGACCTAATGCATCATAACTATAAGTCGTTATTACATTATTAGCGCGAGTGAGTTGAATCAGGTTGCCATCGACATCATAACTATATTTTGTTAATCCTGTATCTGGGCTTTGTGAAGTCAATAAATTACCAAAACCATCATATGTATAAGATGTAGTATTACCTTTACCATCTTTAACAGATATTATATTACCTTGCGCATCATAGCTCGATTGGATAATCGAACCATCTGGGCGTTTTTCTTGGGTTAAATGATTATTTGCATCATAACTATATGTTGTAACTCTTCCTAAAGAATCAATTTGTCTGATGACATTACCATTCCCATCATATTCATAACGGATATCTTGTCCATTATTACCTTTATTCGCAGTTGTCCAGCCCAATTGATTGTGTTCATTAATCATACTAAATCGGGTATTTGCTCCCTCTTTATAATCTAATCTCAATAATTTTCCAAGTTTAGAATATGTATAGTATTGACCGCTGATAATTGAACTTCCCACACCATGAGTAATGCTGGCAATTGTGCCATTATCATTATAGTTAATCGTCTCACGCATCCCATTGGTTTCAGTTTGCGTAACTCCAAACGTACCATATTGATAAGTCGTGGTTCGAACCTGACCACTGCCAAGCGTTTCTTTTTTATTGATGACTCGACTACGTGCATCGTAGCTATACTCTGTCACAAAACCATTGGGGTCAGTCACTTTACCAACATTCCCCAAACCATCATAATTACTATATGTCGTGATATGATCTAATGAGTTTTTATATTGAATAAGATTACCTGTTACATCATAGGTATATATTGATGTTTTTCCATTCGTATTAATTACAACATCTTTGAGCATACCATTACTGTGTATGGCATAACTATAACTAATACTGTCACAAGTAGTTGTACCTATTTTACTACATGTTTTTATACTTTTAATACGATTTTTCGCGGCTTCAGTCGAAGAATAATATGTATATGTTGTATCAGACGTTACTATGTCATTTGTTAAGTTTTCAACTTTACTAATTAAATAAGGTGAGTTAAGCCATGCGTATTTAGTTACCGTATTTTTAGAAGGTATTTTCTTCTGCAATAGCAACCCATTAGAATCACGTTGATAAGTTGTTTCTACACCATTCCAATCAACCTCTGAACTTACATATCCCTTATTATCATAATAAGTTACAGCATTGCTATTGGGACAATTATTTACTCCACTGCGTTCAATTTTTGTTAGTTTATCTTTGTTATCATTAGTATAAATATATTTAGAAACTGCACCTAAAGGATTAGTCACACTCGTATAATTATTTCCGTATTGTAGTTTATAAGTCTGAGTACCATCACTACGGCCACTTTGTATTGCCTTGTCTCCGTTATAAAGATAAGTCGCATAACGTTTTCCATCAATGGAAATACCTGTAAGTATATTTTCGTTTGCGCCATTTTCACCATAATGATATGTTTTTTTTCCTAAATTATCTGGATAGATAAGTTGGACTAAGCGAGAGCCATCCCATTTATAAGTGTAGTTTTTACCTGCTGGGTCAGTCACTTGAGTTGTACTACTATCAACTTTCTTTATTTTAATTGTTTTGCCATTCGTGTGGGTAATAGTAGTAATACCCGTAGAAGAATCCGTTGATTGTTCCCAACCAATACCATGTAAATTTTTTCTACTTTTTAAAAAGCCGAAATGCATACGTGGACTACGATTTATAATATTTACAGAATACGTTTCGATATCACCATTCGGCAAAGCATAAGGATTAGATACTTGGCCGAGATCTCTTAATTCCGTAATAGGAGAAAAAGAACCATCTGGTAGTTGCCGAGTAAACTGTACTTTATTTTGGAAAGCATAGATAGCAGCATCTCTTAAAAGAACATCATAATTACTAGCCCATTTTTGACCAAAGCTGGTTGTAGAAAGGCTTATACCAAAATCATTCAAAACATTTATCTTCTTATCCTGTGAATAATAGATTTGGGAGTAATTTAATGGCATTTCCCAAGGTGTTGTAAATGCAATCTCCTCATGCAGTTTTTCACCACTGTTAATTCTAATAGGGTTAGGAGTCTGGCAATTACTGTTTCCACCTTTCCGAAAAACACTAGCCGTTGGAGTTGAATTATAAATAGGATGTATTCCATTACGCATGTCTTGATAAAATGTTTGTGACATAGAGTTTATTTGATTTATATCTAGAATAGAATCTGGTGTGCCATAGACAGTCAAAGGTGGTAATGTCCCAACGTATTTAGGGCCTATTGCAAATACAGGGGTACTGACGATATTAGTAATTAGCAATATCGAAATGATCTTTTTAATTTGCATATTTTAGCACCTTTATAATTATTACAAAATTCACATAATTCATACCCAACATTGTAAATGATAATCAATATCAAATGCAAATAAAAACCATCTTTATGGGTGATCCTCCCATAAATGACTACGTTGCTGCCATTCTTTAAACAATATCTCTGCGATATCTCGAATGCTTCTATTTATGAACATAGAAGAGTTCCGACGATATTTAAGCAGAGCTGTTGGCTCTTATGCGGTGAGTTTTATAGGTTAAGATGCTATCTGATTACCCAATATCTACACCTGAGATAATACCTGTGGTACGGGTTAGTTGACCTTGGTCGGTCACTTGGTCAATTTCAACTTAGCTACCAATAAATCGCTTTAAAGGAATAACTGCGCTCGTTGATAGGCAAATCAATTCTGCCTTAAATCCCTCATTGAGTTGATGTTTCCCATCAATACGGTGCAAAAACACCTGAGCGTTTAGATCGAGATTAGAAAATGAAATATGCAAAGCACGTTTTTTGTGCAGTAAGCCCTAAACTGTCTAAGGCTTGAAATATATTGCTCAACATCTTGTTATAGGCTTTCGCTTAAATTTAGTGCATTTTACAAAGTATCATGGCGGTCCATCTATATAGATCTGTCTATTTATGACAATTTATATCACTCCACCTATAATGAGTGCTTTAAATCTCTCCTTCAAAAGGAAAGGCTACAATTCATAGCAAGAGTACATGAGCCACTTGGATTTTATCGTTATAAGGGAAATGGCATTACTTATTTTTTGGAAAGTATACACTGGTAATGTCTAATCTCAATTTCTTATACAGCTATCTCTAATGGTTCATCGTGAACCCTTTTTTATATATTTAAAATCTCTTTTTCATAGCCTAAAAGAGTTTAGAATTTTTTATGCTTATTTCCTACCCCATCCTAAATTATCCTGTTTTGACTTTTTACATCCAAAATTTGATGAGGGGTAAAATATTAGGCAAGAAAAAAGCCCTTGCAATAACAAGGGCTTAATTCAAAATTTGGCGGAAGCGGTGAGATTCGAACTCACGGAGGACTCACACCCTCGTCGGTTTTCAAGACCGGTGCATTAAACCGCTCTGCCACGCTTCCATGTGCGTAAGAATACAAAGCTTGCTCTCTTTATACAAGAGAAATTTAATTGCAATGTATTCAAATGCATAATGTTTCATCAATTTTAGAGTTTTGCGGCTAATTCAGCACCATCTCGGATCGCACGCTTGGCATCAAGCTCAGCTGCAAGCTTCGCACCACCAATAATATGGTAGTTTGCCGACGTATTTTCACCGTCTTTAGGCATGAGATCTTTCACCGACTCTTGCCCCGCACAGACCACAATGGTATCTACACGCAATAACTGATCATGACCATTATGCTCAACCCACAAACCTTCGTCGGTCACCGCTTTATATTGCACACCACGTAGCATACGCACGGCATGCTTTTTCAACTGCGCACGATGTACCCAACCAGAGGTTTTACCCAAACCAATTCCGAGTGGTGTGGTTTTGCGTTGTAATAAATAAATTTGACGCACTGGCATTTCAACTTCTGGACGTTGCATCCCACCTTCAGAGATATAGTTTGGATCTGGGTCTACACCCCACTCACGTTGCCATTCTGCTAAGGGTTGCGGCTGAGGTTGGTGCGGTGGTTTTAACAAGAACTCTGATACGTCAAAGCCAATCCCGCCTGCACCAATCACGGCGACCTTATGGCCCACTTCTGCACCACGTAATACTTCTGCATAGGACAACACTTGAGGTGCTGTACTGCCTTGAATTTTCAATGCACGTGGTACAACACCTGTAGCCACAACTACTTCGTCAAAGCCTTCACGTTCTAGCTGCTCTCGACTTACACGTGTATTTAAACGTACATCTACACCTGTTTGTTTGAGCTGTACTTTAAAGTAACGAATGGTCTCATGGAATTCTTCTTTTCCAGGCACCACTTTTGCCAAGTTAAACTGACCACCAACATCATGATTTGCTTCAAATAAGGTCACGGCGTGACCACGGCTTGCAGCCACTGTCGCAGCAGACATACCCGCCACCCCGCCACCGACAACCGCAATACGCTTTGGTTTTTGGGTTTTGATATAAACCAATTCTGTTTCATGACAAGCCTGTGGATTGACCAAACAGCTGACACGTTCATTCTTAAATGCATGATCCAGACAGGCTTGGTTACACGCGATACAGGTATTAATTTCATCCACACGATTGGTTGCTGTTTTATTTACCCAATATGCATCAGCCAAGAATGGACGTGCCATTTGCACCATATCCGCCTTGCCAGAAGCAATAATCTCTTCAGCGACATCAGGCATATTAATACGGTTTGATGCAATCACTGGAACAGAAACGTGCTGTTTTACCGCAGTGGTATAATCCACAAAAGCGGCACGCGGCACAGAGGTTACAATGGTAGGCACACGTGCTTCGTGCCAACCAATCCCTGTATTTAACAGCGTAATTCCAGCTTTTTCTAATGCTTTGGCAACCACAATCACTTCTTGCATGGTATTGCCATCATGCACCAAATCCAGCAAAGACAAACGGAATGCAATAATGAATTTTTCACCGACTTTAGCGCGAATCGCTTTGACAATCTCTACGGGGAAACGCATACGATTTTCAATATCACCGCCCCAACGGTCAGTACGCTTATTCACATGACTGCTGAGGAACTGGTTAATTAAATAACCTTCTGAACCCATAATTTCGACACCATCATAGCCTGCTTTTTTCGCTAAGCTCGCACAACGCGCATAATCTTCAATGGTTGCCAATATCTGAGAATCAGACATTTGACGTGGTTTAAATGGGTTAATCGGTGCTTGAATCGGAGAAGAAGATACCGAAAACGGATGATAACCATAACGACCCGAATGCAGAATTTGCATCAAAATCTTCGCGCCATGCTTATGTACCGCATGGGTGACTAAACGATGATGAGGAATATCGGCCAAACTATTCATGGTTCCGCCCGCAGGGAGTAACCAGCCCTGACGGTTGGGAGAAATACCACCTGTGATGATTAAGCCTACACCGCCCTTTGCGCGCTCACCAAAATAAGCAGCGAGTTTTGGATAATTAAAGAAACGATCTTCTAAACCTGAGTGCATCGAACCCATTACCACACGGTTTTTAATGGTGGTAAAACCCAAATGTAATGGCTTTAAGATATTTGCATAGCTAGTCATGGTATTCCTTCTCTAATTTTGGCTTTGCAACTTGTTGCATAGTACTTTAATACTTTTTTGTTGATTTGGGATGACTCTATCTAAAAATTTAGCTGTTGAAAGTGTCAATTTGGCTTAAACATATTAAATATTCTGCCGCTGCAACTCTAAATATTATTTATTGCAGAAGCACATCGACATAAAAAAGGCAGCCACAATAATCATAGTGACTGCCTTTATTTAATCTAAAAAACTAACTCAAGCTGATTGATCAATGCTTCGGTTTATTCTCATTCTACTCAATTTAATGTTGTTGATGACTCGAATAAGCCAGACGATTTTTCTGTGCTTTCATTTTGAGCGAACTCATCACAATGCCCGTACAGATAAAAGCAGCACCAATCAAGATATTGAGGGTCAGCGGCTCATGCCAGATTAAAGAACCAAAAAATAGACTCAGAATCGGGATACACATAATTGAAATCGAAGCGACAAAAGTATCAACCTGACTGACAATCCAGTTCCAAAGCACAAAGGCAAAACCAGTGCCTACCACTGCAATATAAAATAAAGCAGATTCGTTCAGTGGATTAAGCCAAACCTGAGTATCAACTGGTTCGAACAATAAGGCCATCACAAACATTAAACTTCCACCGAGTAACAGTTGCCAAATGGTGAGTTTGATTTTGTCATAGGTGGCAAAATTCTTTTTGATGTAAACCGTCGATAATGCCCAGAAAAAGCCTGAACCAATGAGTAACACCTGCCCCAGCAATGACATATTCATATGCACATGATGTAATTGCGGCCATAAAATTGCGATGAGTCCCAAGGTTCCTAAAACGAGCCCCAAGATTTTCTGGGTATTCAACCTTTCATTTAAAAAATAATGCGCTAATACAGCAATAAAAATCGGCATGGTAAATACCAATACAGCTGATAAACCTGAACCCACAAATTGCATGGCAAAGGTCTGCGTGGCATAAAAACCAAAACAGATCAATACACTTAAAATGATTAAGGGCTTCAACTCAGCTTGCTCAGGCAAAATGGATTTTTTTAAAATCCGTTGTACCAGCATTAATGTCACTGCAGCTAAAATCAACCGTGTAGAGATAAATAAAAATGGTGGAAACACTTGTAGGCTGTGTTTGACCAAGCCCCATAACGAACCCCAAACCAGACACAGCAACGCGATTGCACTCACGACTCGAATATTCACGTGTTGTACTCAACCGATAAAAAGTAAGCTTAGTGTATAAAATAAATGACATCATGAATAATGCTATGTTTTAATAGATACATCATTTTTTTTGATGCCTAATTCAATTCATCCTTTTTGATAGCACCTTTCGAATTGAAATATTGAGGACTTGCCGTGAATATTGATATTAGCGATATCCGATCATTTGTGACTGTGGCCGAGCTAAAAAGTATTACTGCCGCGGCAAATAAGCTCAATTATTTACAGTCTAATATGACTGCGAAAATCAAAAAGATTGAAAATCACTATAAGCGCCAACTGTTTATTCGTAAGCCCAAAGGTGTTGAACTGACTGAATCTGGCATGAATTTATATGCCCAATACAAAAAAATGATTTTTACTTGGGAAGAAACTGAAAATAAAATCTATCAACAAGAAAGCGTTTTACGCTTTGGCACCAATACCAGTCTAGGCGGGATGCGCTTCTACCCTTCCTTTAGTCAGCTGTATGAAGCCTACCCTGACCTTTCCATCACCATGAAAACAGGTCCAACAGGTTATATTGAGGATGAGATTTTAGCGGGCAATTTGGATATTGCTTATGCCCTAGGACATCCTAAACATAAAAATCTGCAATATATTCAAAAAGCGGATGATCAACTGGTGATTATTGGTAAAAACATGATCAACCATGACAGTCTCGAAGAATGTCTGAATCATCAAAATATCTTACTGGCTTCCGAACAATGCTGCTATGCCACCACCTTAGACAGCATCTACACAGACCATAAGCTTAAAAAGGGTGAACTCACCCATATTTACGATCATGAAGCTCTAATTCACTTTACCCAATTAGGTATGGGCATCTCGATGATTGCCAAATCTTTGATTGAAAAATATAACATTCAGTACTATCGCGAAACACCTGAACAATATCGTGATATTGGTTTATACCTGATCGCGCGTCATGATCATGTATTTACCCCGATCGAGAAACAATTTATTGGCTTAAATGATTCGCTTTGAACTAGACACTTTTTATAAAGAGCGTTTGCAACTCTTGATGTACTTTTCACTTGAGACTTTTTAAAGTTCAGGCCTGTTAACGCCTTATTGTGAATGCTTATCGTAAAACTTTATATTTTCCCGATGTTAATCTATTTTTCAAATGAAAAAAAAAGAATTCCTTTCCTAACAGAAAAAAAATCGATTTGAAAAGTGATATAGTACGGGACGTATAAATTCTCTTTGGTCACCGAAGTATTAGGGTGCCTATTTCGAAATAGTTAGGACTAGCAATGACTGATAATGCAACGATCTTGCAGCATGTACCAGTAGGTAAAAAAGTTGGGATTGCCTTCTCTGGTGGTTTAGACACTTCAGCAGCTTTATTATGGATGAAACAGAAAGGCGCAGAGCCTTATGCATATACTGCAAATCTGGGTCAGCCTGATGAAGATGACTATGATGCTATTCCAAAGAAAGCTGAACAGTACGGTGCAGTCAAAGCTCGATTAATCGATTGTCGTTTACAACTTGCGCTTGAAGGTATTGCTGCGATTCAATGTGGCGCGTTCCACATCAGCACAGGTGGTGTTCCTTACTTCAATACCACACCTTTAGGTCGTGCAGTGACAGGTACGATGCTTGTTACCGCGATGAAAGAAGATGATGTCAATATTTGGGGTGATGGTTCAACTTATAAAGGCAATGATATTGAACGTTTCTATCGTTACGGTTTATTGACCAACCCTGCGCTTAAAATCTATAAACCATGGTTAGACCAAACCTTTATTGATGAGTTAGGCGGCCGTGCTGAAATGTCGCAATTCTTAATCGACAACGGTTTTGACTATAAAATGTCAAAAGAAAAGGCGTATTCAACTGACTCAAATATGTTGGGTGCGACGCACGAAGCCAAAGATTTAGAATACCTCAATGCGGGTATTAAAATCGTAGATCCAATCATGGGCGTTGCATTCTGGAAAGATGACGTTGAAATCCAACCAGAAGAAGTAAGCATTACCTTTGAACAAGGAATGCCAGTTGCATTGAATGGTCAACGTATCGAAGATCCAGTTGAATTTATTCTTGAAGCGAACCGTATCGGTGGTCGTCATGGTCTAGGGATGTCTGACCAAATCGAAAACCGTATTATTGAAGCAAAATCTCGTGGTATCTATGAAGCACCGGGTATGGCTTTGTTACATATCGCTTATGAGCGTTTGGTGACTGGTATTCATAACGAAGACACGATTGAACAATACCGTATTAATGGTTTACGTTTAGGTCGCCTACTTTACCAAGGCCGTTGGTTCGATTCACAAGCGCTCATGCTTCGTGAAACTTCACAACGTTGGGTTGCTAAAGCGATTACTGGTACGGTGACTTTAGAATTACGTCGTGGTAATGACTACACCATCATGAACACTGAATCTCCTAACCTCACGTATGAAGCTGAGCGTTTAACCATGGAGAAAGGTGATTCAATGTTTACGCCAATGGATCGTATCGGTCAGTTAACTATGCGTAACCTCGACATTACCGATACCCGTGCAAAATTGGGTATCTATACTGAAACAGGTTTGCTTGCAGTGGGTCAAGGCTCTGCGATTCCTCAATTGGAAAACAAATCAAAATAAAAAATGGGTTAATTAATTTACCCATTTGAAAAGGCTGAATAATTTTATTCAGCCTTTTTTATTTTACCCAAGAAAATACGCATTACTGAATCATTGCATTTATAGAACAATATGTCGCAATTAAAGACTATTTATCGCCATTATGAATCGATAATATAAGCATTAAGCAAAACACAATAATTTGGGAGATGAAAGATGAATGCTTATCTACATCGTAGTGAAAACCGCGGTCATGTCAAAGCAGGCTGGTTAGACACCTATCATAGCTTTTCATTTGGTAGCTGGTATAACCCGAAATACATGGGCGTCAGCGCGCTTCGCGTGATTAATGACGATACAGTCGCTGCGCATAATGGTTTCGGTACTCATCCCCATGACAATATGGAAATCTTGACCTGTGTACTCGATGGCACTATTTCTCATAAAGACAGTATGGGCAATGAAGGCCAAATCAATGCAGGTGAATGGCAATTGATGAGCGCTGGAACTGGGGTCACCCACAGTGAAATGAACAAGCATGATAAAGCGGTGCATCTATTACAGATTTGGATTCAACCGAATGTGCAAGATGCTGAACCCACCTATCAGCAAATTCAACTCAACCCGAAAGATCATCCAAACCAATGGCACTTGATTGCTGGTGATCAATCTGCACCGATGTTGATTCGCCAAAATGCTGAAGTGAAAACTGCAGTGATTGAGAAAGATCAACATTTAGAGATTACAGCGCAGAAAAAAGTGAACTACGTGCATGTGATTTCAGGCGAAGTGATGATTGCCGATCATTTGGTTAAAGCGGGTGATGCTCTACTGTTTGATGAGACTGCAACTATTACTGCATTACAAGACAGTCAAATGATCTGGTTTGACCTACCTTAAACTCAGTTTAACTTGTACCCCTTACCCTCGAGGGGTACAAGCTTTTTCAATCATTATTGCTACTACTATTATCACAGCTGCTTGAGTCAGAGCTCGAGTCCACATTAAAACCGCAATCATCTACACGCTGATCATTATTATTCTGGATTGAATCGCAATTTGAAGTTGTTGATGAATATGGATGACTATAATCTGAAGAATCTGACGTAGCACCTGTTTTCTTAGTGAAGAAAAATAATAGAACTAAGCCAGCCACGATGACTAAAATAATAAACATCAGCATCACTATCCCCTATTGTGACCCAATCTTTATTTCACACTATAGCTTAATTCTTTTCAAAAATAATCGGCATTAAAAAAGCCCGATTAACGGGCTTTTCTACAACCTTGAACATTTTTAAAAACGACCTGAATCGTTTCGTTCGTTGTTAGCTGTGTGTTCAGGTTGTCATATCTTTATTCATTTAGGCAAGATTTCTCTTAAATCCCAAATAGTATATGACTTCCTTATTGATTAAATTAGCACCAATAGTGAGTTAGGTCAAGGGTCGATCTGCTTATAAAACATCATCGACTTGAGGTATGAGAACGTCCAATCAGTTTTTATTTCAAAACCTTTGATCAAGCCACTTGGCTATTTACCAACTACTTTTTTATTTGTGTTTCTACATAAGCATGCTGAGACTCAACGTATTTAAAGATACTTTTTTCGGATTTTGAGGTTTTTCCCTGCTGAATATATGTGATTTCAACAGGATAATATTTTGATTGATCAACTATAAGCTTCAATTTTGAAGTCGTTGTTGATGCCAAATTTGCATCAGCATAGTATGATGCTGTACTACCACCCGCGTGAGCCAAATTTAATATTTGCACATCACCAAGATCTGGTAGCAAAATACCATACCAGTTTGATGTTTCTTGTCCACCTGCTCCAGTAAAACTTGCAAGGACATGACTACCCATCATTGTACGTCCAAAGGGTTGCAAGTTTGCTTTTAACTGAGCCATAAAATCACTACGCAAATGTCCATCGGCTGAAGGTACTTCATCTTGGTTAAATGCGGCATTTACCAACTCAAAAGTTCTATTTTGCTTTTTATAAATCAGTACATCTACCGTGCTTGAGCATGCTCGACAACCCGCGATATAACCATCATGAAAGTTAACTTTTTCGATAATCACTAAATAGCGATTCTCTCCTTGTGTATTTTTATACTCAACTGTCGGATGAATAAAGCCAAGTACAGTTGGTTCAAGCAAGACATAAGGATATGTAGCAAAATAGTCATCAATCTTGCTTTTATCTAATTTAAAATGATCTGATGGTTTCTCATTTTTATAAGCCGTTTTTAAAATTAATTTTTGGTCTAATTGCGCTTCTGAATACTGTTTCAGCGGCGCTGCAATTGTGTCGAGTAATGGGTTAATATTCTGACATGCTGTCATCATACTCAATATTGAAAAAACCATTAAAATCTGATAACTCTTTGGCATTATTTGACCTAATCTATAAAAATTTATTCTAAATTGACTGGACATGAATCCAATCTTACTGACTTCAAGTAAATGATTATACAGAGCTTAACATCATCTTTTTATATATTTAAATAATGCATAAAAACTATAAATCTACAACCAATTATGTTTCTAAAGAAAATAAATAAGCCAAGGGGATTTCTACCACGCTCTGATGCAATGAGATAAAGTCCAAAATTTATTCACAACGAAACTTACTATTTATTATTTTACGTTTCGAGTCTTGATATGCATTAAAAGCAGCGTCATATTTTTCATTCAAATACTCTTGTGTGATGGCATCATCTTTCAGCAATTCTACTGTACTTTTTAAGTCAGCCTTTATATATGCATACATATCTACTTCTGCTTTCTTTCTATTACATTGCTTTTGCAGGAGCAACTCTTCGTCTTGCCTAGTCAGTACATCTTTTGCATTTTGCATTGCTTCAACATTCATTTCCTCATTTAAAGCAAGCTTAAATTTTTCTTGAAGCGAAACAAAACCTTTTTTATATTCTAGACTAAGTTCAGCATTCGTTGAGCTCATCACAAAAAATGATATACATACGAGCAAGAATTTTTTCATATTATTGAGATTACACCTGATGAATGATAGCTCGATATTACCAAATATCATACATAAACCAAATTTTTCAAATAGCCCTTATCTAGCAGACCTTCATAAAAATAAGCCTATACTGTAGCAATAATTTTTTCGCCATAGGTCTTTTCTCTTGATGATCCATAAAATTGAAAAACAATCTTTTGTCTATTCAGAGATTTAATGATTAAATCTGAGAGTGTATTATTACTCAATGCATGACTGACACTCGTAAAAACTTCTCTACAATTTTCCAAATACCAGTCCAAAAGCTCACTTTCTGAAAATTTTTCATCATCATGTTGGATAAAAGCGTCATATTTTTCTAGATAAGATGTAAGCCTCACAATAAGATAAGGATCTAATCTATCAACAGGAAATGGGTCATATTCCGTAGGCATCTCATCAAGTTTTTTTTCTGGAAAAAATATTAACTTTCCAGAGTCAAACCAAAATTCCACCGCAAAGTAATCCCAAATTTCGCTCTTTATTTTTAAACAAAATTCACTCAAATATGCATAGAACACTTTATTTATATCAGTTGATAGACCATCGCCTTTAGCATTTTCATTACAAGTGAAATCTATATGGCAACCATCTTTTTTAATAAATTGAATTGACATATTAATATTAGGATCTCTTTTATCAATCATTACTCTCTATCATAATCCTCACCTAAAAACCTAAATTGATTGGTTCAATAAGGCTTTGAATATGTATCATAATCTTTTTCGATGGGTACTACTGCTCGACTAAGAAACCTTGCTGTTTTCTGTGGAGTTTCACTAGACCACATCATTTGTGTAGTAATCCTCTGTGTACAAAGAATAGCTCCAGCTTATTTCGATCTTGTTTAAACCCTAACTTTGGTTGATCTACAGGTGCATGTGTATGCCTTTCATGGCATTAAGTGTTTGCACACCAACCGAATGAACTTAGTCAGACGACAATTGCAACTCACCATTGCTAAGATTAACTGGCGTAGGATTCCGCATAGTTTGTAAGTTATCTGCGCCAACTTTTTGTGTAGAATCAGCAGGTATAATCTAGTTACCTGCTGTTACATTTTTCTTAATGCTATCAGATGTACCTGTTCCAGCTCCTTCAATAAGCTTTGATTGGCTATCCTGCTTCGGACTTTGTATACCATGCATAATAATTACCCATAAAATGTTTATCATGTATGATTTAATTTTAAGTGTTAAATGTCCAAACTTACAGAGGTATATCTACAGCATAAATTGGATCAAAAACCACACTCACAAACCCTGCTCGAAATATATATTTTTCACCAACAAACTCAGGGACATATTGAATATCGGTATCTAAATCGTCACCATGCATTGCGATAACAGCATTTCCATAATTTGGATTTGACTCTACAACAGCAAGTGTACTTGCAAATGTAAAATCTACTAATTCCAATGTAGGTAATGTTATCCAAACATGAACTTTATTGGGTTTTGTTGGGTCTACAGGATTTTCAAGGTTAATCAATCTTTTTTCCATTGGCTCATGAAAAATTTTGAGTCCATCCTTTCTTACAATATGCCCTATAGTAATAACCCCATTTACCCCAAAAAATTTATTAAAATCATCCACAATTTTTAAATGAATTGCCAAACATTGGTTAGACAACTCTTTATAAGATATGTCATAAAAATTTATCGATTCACAAAATTTATTAACACTCTCAACGGTTATAAGTCTTTCTTCTGAATTTTCAAATTTTGAGTATTCCCCCAAACCTAATTCACTTGTTCTTTTAACAGCAAGATTAAAATCATTCTCATATCTACTAATACTCTTTTTTAAAAACAACGATTTGATTTTCTCTAGCATAATGAATAATTAATTTTTCAAATTATCAACAAATATACTAAAGCTTGAATTTTAAGCAATTTTAGGTAACTATAAATTACAAATTATCAAAAATTCAAGTAAGGGAATAAGTTTAATTATGTTTAAAATTCATCATGTTGAAGATCATATTATTGATATTGCACAATCTCTTAACGATAAAAATATAGTTATTTTTGCTACATACAATTCTAGGCTTCAAAACACAATCTGTAAAATAGAAGAAGCAGAGTTAGATTTAGAAAATATAATATGTCAAGAAAGACAAGTTGCTAATGATTGGGTCGAATTTATTTATTTAGAATCTGTTTCTTTTCAAGAACTTGAAAATGAATTTTTAAAATTTTGTGCTATAAATTTCAATAGTGGTATATAAAATTAATCATACATACCATCATATCTGTAGACTAATAAATATAATTATGACTCGTACTTTCTGATTCACTTTTACTATAACATGTACTTGTTGAAGCTCCTACACTCATGCTGGCTGAAACATGCATGACAGACATTGTACTAGCTGCAAATTGTCCAACTGATTTTGCTGTCTCTAAAGCTAACTGACCTTTTTGCAAAGTATTCTGTCTATTACCCTCGCATTCCTTTAACTGCAATTCAGCGAAAGTAATGTTAGTACTAACATTCATGTCAGCATAACGAGCTTGTGTCTCATTATTTGCAATCTCAATACTCACAATCCATCTCTTAACACATTTATATTTAAGTTCATCATAATCAAGTAATGACATATCAATCTTTACCAATTGAAAACTACACAACTTTTTCTAAATAGCCTTATATATCAATGTTCTTTTTTAGAACCCTTTCCTCATCATAGAATCGTAAGTATTTAAATACTCCTCCAAAGTTACTATGGATGCATCCCACCCTTGTTTTTAAACAAGTCATCGATTTTTCTTTGAGTGTTTGGAGCAATATTATCCTTACTTTTAACCGAGTGTATTCGATTTAAGGTAATTTCAGAATTACCTGTTACATTTAGATAATTACCCAAACCTAACCACGACCACTTACCATTTTCTTTTTTATAACGAAGAAGCCATGACCTTTGACCCGTTCTCGCGGCCCCGAAAGTAAAGGTTATCTCCATCCAAAATACGATATTCTTTTACATTTGGATCCGGTTCTAAATTATCTAAAACAGTTGTAGCTAAGCGCTTTACCAATCTTGATCTCTGTTCTTTTCATTATAAATCTCTGTACACCCAGTATGATTATTATAACTGTGTACAGTAAAAGCTTTGTTATAAGAGGTTAAATACCGCTATAAAAAGCTAAAAAAAAGCCCTGAATCTATATAATTCAGGGCTTTGGAGTTCATGTAACTTCATAAAAAGTTATATGACTTTAATATCTTGGTAGGTATATCCAGACTCGAACTGGAGACCTCTACGATGTCAACGTAATATTTTCATATTAAAATCAACAACTAAAGAATAATTGGTGCTAAATTGGTGCCAATTTTTTATGTAACAATATATTATCATTAATACTTATCGATAATAAAACCAATAAAAACTTTCCTTTATTTTTTAATTGTTATCGGCTTTGTTGCACAAACCTATCTGTAAAGGGTTTTTCAGCGATATAATTTTCAAATGAAGAAGCCTACACACAAAATCTACCGCACAACCAATTGGCCCGCATATAACCGAGCACTTATGAGTCGCGGAAATATTGCCATTTGGTTTGATCCTGCTACGCAATGGTATGCGCCATCAAAAGGCAAACAAGGGCGAAATCAAACCTACTCCGACGCAGCCATCCAATGCTGCTTAATGATTAAATCCTTATTCCGTCTGTCTTTACGTATGGTCACTGGCTTTGTGCAAAGTCTGATTAAACTTTGCGGATTAAATTGGATAGCTCCAGATTACACCACGCTTTGTAGAAGACAAAAGCATATTAATATTGCAATCAATTACCAAAAAAGTAGCGATGGGCTGCATCTACTCATAGACTCTACAGGCATGAAGTTTCTAGGTGAGGGCGAATGGAAACGCAAGAAATATGGACCTGAATATCGTCGCCAATGGCGTAAACTTCATATTGGCATAGATGCTAAAACTCTACAAATACGCGCTATTCAGCTTACAACCAATAATGTCAGTGATTCACAGGTGCTTGGTGATTTACTTAATCAGATTCCACAAGATGAGCAGATTGACTCTGTTTATACCGATGGAGCTTATGACACCAAGCAATGCCGTGAGGTCATTGCAGATCGGCAAGCGCATGCGGTGTTTCCACCTAGAAAAAATGCGAAACCTTGGAAAGATACAAAGAGCAGCTCGCTAGATCGAAATGAATTACTTCGAACAGTTAATCTTGGAAGCAGTGCTTCTCAGGCAGGACACTATGGAAAAAATCAGGCTATCATCGGTGAAGTTTGGTTGAAACTAAGATGCACTGCATTAAATTATTAGGAGATAAACTCAGAGCAAGGCGTTTTGATAGCCAAGTCAATGAGATTCATGCACGTGTAGCAGTCCTCAACAGATTTACGGAATTAGGTCGACCACTTACCCAAATTACGCCTTAAATTTAGCTCAATTAGGGGCGCTTTGCATTTCAAATCTTTGTGCAACAAAGCTGTTTGAATAAAAACTTATCTATGTACCTTCAATTTTAAGCATGGTTTGATCCTATCTTTTCAAATAAATGGCCATGCAATACTCAGTAAAAATAATAGCCCTAATACGGCGCAACTCATTTGCCAAAAACGTAAAGGATCTCGTTCAATGATTGCTGGTGGTTTAGAGTTTAATAATTCTTTGGAAGGATGCATTAGATTATGAATGAGTTCAGACAAGGCCTCAAAACGATGTGTCGGTTCAATACTCAGCGCTTGGCCTAAAATTTTATCTAACCATATAGGTAAATCAGGCCGATATTTCCTGATGGAATGATATTGAACTTTTTTAAGCTGCTTTAAACTGTTACAGCGAGCTAAATCTGTGCCATAAGGTAATTGTTTGGTGAGTAAATAATAGGCCATGACCGCCAAAGAAAATTGGTCTGAATGTACAGATGGCGAATGATCAATAAAATACTCCGGTGCCATAAATGCTAAGGTTCCGAGTGGTCGATTCGCATTTTTAGGATTAATTTCGACCAGGCCTCTTACTGCTGTTGAACCATAATCAATCAGTTTAATTTTCATGGCATTTTCTGCATTTAAAACCATGATATTCTTTGGCCGTATATCCTGATGCAGCATCTCCAGCCGGTGCATTGCATTTAAAGCCAAGGCCGTTTGTTGCAAAATTGGTAAAATATCATCGAGCTTTAAAGGCTTTTCCTGGCGATGCAGCCATTGAGCCAAGGTTTCACCCTGCAAATATTCATAACATTGGAATAAATATTTTTTCTCAGTGTTATGTGGATAACAGTGCATCAGGTTGTCATGTTTCAGACGTTTCGATACCCAATCTTCGAGTTGAAACTGCTCTACGGCATTTTTATCTTGCTGTAAATCTACCCCCAAAGTTTTTATGACCAAAGGCTGCTGCTGAGTATCGTGTGCCAAATACAGGCAACTGCGATGATTTTGGTGCAAAATCTTATCAATCACATAACCTTCAAAAACTTCACCTTTACTGAGCTGTTGTGGAAATACATAATCCTGCTGAATATGAAACTGATTCAGTTCAGGCAACTGTTCTACACGGATCACCTGGAAACTTAAGTTATCATCACTGCCCTGTTCTAAAGCTTTTTCAACTAATCCTTTGGCAAGTTGATTTAAATCTGCATCTATTAAAGTTAAATCTAATAATTGTTGATCTGTGACAAATTCATAGACCCCATCGGTCATTAGTAAAAAAATATCTTTTTCTTTGAGTTCAATATTTCGATAATCAATTTCAATACGATAATCCGCACCTAAGGCTCGACTAAGATAATGCTCTTTGGAAGACAACCAGACACGATGATCATGGGTTAGTAATTCAATTTCATGATCGCGAATGCGGTAAATACGACTATCACCAACATGAAAAACATGGGCTTGTTGCTGTTTTAAAATCAGTGCAGATAAGGTACAGACATACCCTCGGTCTTTATCAAAACGTCCTTGACTTTGTTGAGTCTGTGCATAAAGCCATGAATTGGTCGCGCGGATCACTCGTTCTGCTGAAGTCTGTGTACTCCAGGCATCTGAAGTAGAATAATAGTCAGATAAAAAACTACCAACGGCTGTTTCTGCTGCAAGATGACTGACATTACTGCTACCGATTCCATCCGCTATAACACATGCAATACCTTTCTGTTTCAGCACATGTCCTTCGGGCAGATATACTCCATGGAAATCCTGGTTCTGTTGTTTAACTCCGGCAGTAGAATATTGCCCAATAGTGACTTTTAATGTTTTTTTCATGCTGAAAGCTCAAAAAGGGATCTATATGATCCCTTTATAAAATGATGAATGTTAAAATTCTTTTTTAACACCAGTACGGACATGGGTGGTATAAAGTGCCAGACCTGTTAATGCCAAACCGCCCACCAGATTACCTAAAGCAACCGGCAGTTCATTCCATAGGAAGTAGTCAGCAATCGAGAAGTCACCGCCCATCATCATGGCAAATGGGAACAGGAACATGTTCACGACAGAGTGCTCAAAGCCCATGGCAAAGAACAGCATAATTGGCATCCACATGGCAATAAATTTGCCACTCACCGTAGTAGACATCATCGCGCCAATGACACCTAATGACACCATCCAGTTACACAGCATGCCACGGATAAAAATAGTCATCCAGCCGGCGAATCCGTATTCGGCATAACCTAATGTCCGCTCCTCGCCAATATGCGCAATTTTTACGCCGACAGGGTTTGGATCCGCTGCAAAACCCATGGTATAAACCGCTGCCATGAGCACCGCAACGACTAAACAGCCTGTAAAGTTCCCTACAAACACCAAGCCCCAGTTTTTTAGAATACGTCCCCATGTCACCCCTGGGCGTTTATCTAGCCATGCCAGCGGCGTAAGTACAAACACCCCAGTTAATAGGTCATAGCCCAATAAATACAACATACAAAAACCAACTGGAAACAGGAGCGCACCAATCAATGGTGATCCTGTTTGCACGGCTATGGTAATGGCAAATACCGCTGCCAAGGCCAGAATGGCCCCTGCCATAAAGGCACGAATCAATACATCACGGGTTGCCATATGCAATTTGGATTCACCCGCATCTACTACTTTTTTTGCAAACTCCGCAGGAGCAAGATATGCCATGTTGTCGTCCTCTTTTTCAATATACGGACCTGTTTTTCGAAAAAAAGACGCCTAAGATCATTGAAGACCTTAGGCGCCGTTGCCTTGAATATTAGAACAGGTAATGGTGAATGGCGTCGTTGCCATGTATATCGAAATATAAGCAAAAGCTATGCCACAAATAATTAACAATCACTTAAATATTCATTTTCTATTTAGCATGAACTCTAGAATGCTGTTGGCATGATATCTGCATTATGCGTTCTGCATACATTCATTTGATAATAATTTGGAGAGGATTATGATTACCCATCGTCAACAAGTAACTGACATGATCATTTCAGCGAAAGTTTTAAAGTCAATTAAGTGGTCAGATGTTGCCAAAGAGATTGGTCTTTCTAAAGAATGGGTAACGGCTGCCTGCCTGGGACAAATGGCATTTAATAAACAGCAGGCAGAGAAAATTGGTCAGATTTTTGACCTTAGTGATGAGGCAGTAGCATGGCTGCAAATTGTACCTTACAAAGGCTCTTTACCGACCAGTGTGCCTACGGACCCTTTAATTTACCGCTGGTATGAAGTTGTAAATGTATATGGTTCGACTATTAAAGAGCTGATCCATGAAGAATTCGGTGATGGCATTATGAGCGCAATCGACTTCAGCATGAATATTCAGCGTGAGGAAAACCCGAACGGTGACCGGGTAAATGTCGTATTGTCTGGCAAGTTTTTACCTTATAAAACCTATTAATTAATCGTTTGATAAAGCCATCATATTGATGGCTTTTCATTTCTTCGTAAGGAGATCTTTTATATCACCGTCTTTATCCTTATTTAATTTTGACTATACACAGCTTCTGGGTATAAGAGGAACCGACATCAATATAGTGACAGTTATCAATCTGGGTATGTTTTTTCACAATGGTATGCCCTAAATAGGTTTTGAACTGAACCGTACCGGGTTTGTCGGAGACTTTTTTATTTAAGTTAGGCCACCTGACCTAATGGGTTAATTTTATGATAGTACATTGCTTCAAAATCAAAAGGTGACACATAACCTAGTGCACTATGTACACGCTTTTTATTGAACCAATCTACCCAGCTTAGTGTCGCAAGTTGTACATCCGCTAAACCTTGCCAATCCGCTTTTAAATATTCAATCACCTCTGTTTTGTATAAGCCATTCACCGTTTCAGCCAAAGCATTATCGTATGAATCACCGGTCGTACCGACTGATGCTCGTAAATTTGCTGCTTCTAAACGATTGGTATAACGAATGGAAAGATATTGCACACCTCTGTCACTATGATGAATCACGTTCTTTGGCATGCCTCGATCATGCAATGCTTGCTCCAGTGCATCGAGCACCATATCTGTATTCATCCGTGTCGATACTTTCCATCCAACAATTGCTCGTGAGAAGACATCAATAATAAATGCAGTATAAACCCAGCCTGAATTTGTTTGAATATACGTGAAGTCACCCACCTGAGAAGCATTGCTTCGCAAGGGTTTGGATGATCAGCATTAAAATTACGTTTCACTAAATCATCTGCCCGTTTTTGGTCATCTCGGTTACGGGTGGTTTGTTTATTCTTACCACGCCAAACACCTTGTATACCTAGCTTTTGCATCAATCGAGCAATTGTACAACGTGCAATAACAGAGCCTTCACGTTTCAGTTGTTGCCAGACTTTACGTGCGCCATATCGACCTAAACTTTCCTTCCAAATTCGTTTAATTTGTTCAGCATGATGCTCATCATGTAGATCTCGTTTCGCTCGATGTTCTGGATTTACTGTGAGATCTAGAGTCCGGTAATAGGTTGAAGGTGCGATTGGTAAAATCCTACAAATCGCTTCAACACCATATTGATCTTTATTGTTATGGATAAAATCCACCATTACTTGTGTGGGCGGTCGAGCTCCGCCTGGGCGAAAAAAGCGGCTGCTTTACGTAGAATTTCATTGGCACGCTTTAATTCTTTAATTTCACGTTCCATTTGCTTCATTTTTTCTTGATCAGATATCTGTTGTACTTTAATAGGATTTTGCTGATCTAAATGCTTTTGATGCCAGGCACGAAGTGTTTCAGGAGTACAACCGATCTTAGGCGCAATTGCTGTGATTGCAGCCCAAGTAGAAGGATAATCTTTTTCAGATTCAATCAATAATTGAACCGCTCTTTCTCTGATTTCAGGGGTATATTTTAATTTTGTCATCGGGATAGTCTCTCAGAATATTGACTCTCCGACAAACCCGGTACGGTTCAGCCATATTTAGCACGCCACTTGTAGAAAGTCGCATTACTCATGCCATGTTCACGGCACAGGGTAGTAACAGGCGTGCCAGACTCCGCCTGTTTCAAAATAGACATGATCTGACTGTCAGTAAATTTAGATGTTTTCATGCAGAATCTCCTGCTCTAATCTTAAGAGAAAATTCTACTTTTACTTCCTTTTATTTTTAGGGGGGATTACCTATACCAGTCAACCCATTTTTCAACTGTTTGAGTACAAACTTTCTGAATTAACTGAAGATGTATTTTGCGATTGGCTTGATCACAATGACTTCCGTCCAACAACATCAGCTAAAGCATACAGACTTACACGAGCTTTCCTGAATTGGTGCGAGGAACACGAGGATTATGAAAACTTAGTGCCTCCAAAATCATACAACTCAAAAAAAGTTAAAGATAAGGTCCCTTCCCCAAAAGCCAAGAATGATTGTTTGATGAAACAGCATCTAAAACCATGGTTTGAAGAGGTAAATAAGTTAACTAGTAGAAAAATAGCGATTTTTTGATATGTAGTTTAATCACTGGTTGCAGAAAGAATGAGCTGCTTTCATTAAAATGGACAGATGTCGATTTTCGTTGGAAAACAGCAAAAGTTAGAGATAAAATTGAAGATGAAGGTCGCCTAATTCCTCTGACGGCATATGTTGAAAGCCTATTTTTAGAACTAAGGAAAAATTCTGATTCTAAATTCATATTTAGCAGTAAGGGTGCTAAATGCGGTCATATTGTCAATCCTTACGATAGCTTAGAGAAAATATGTAAAAAACTAAATATTGAACTTACTCCCCATGGATTGAGGAGATCATATAAAACGTTAGCTATTTGGGCAAAAATCAATGAAGGATCTTTAGCACAGATATCAGGTCATAAACCAAGTGCATTAGTTGTAAGGCACTACATCGTACGACCTATGGATATGCTACAAGAAACACTACAAGAATATGAGGATTGGATTTTGCAACAAGTGCGAAATGGCATTAATTGAAATGCCTCGACACGGAATTAGGTCGACCACTTACCTAAGTTACGCCTTAAATTTAGCTCAATTAGGGCGCTTTGCATTTCAAATCTTTGTGCAACAAAGCCGTTTCCAAATCATCATTCCTGTATCAGGACATGCTAAGCAGGTTTTAACGGGAAGTTCACTATTTAAAAATGGAACAGGAAGAAATTCCCATGGTTCAGTATTAGTATTAATTACAAAAGGTTGTTGATTCATTATGGCTATCCTATGTTTTTTAACAATATTGGAGATTTGATGCAGCCGAAAGTTGAGACTATTCAGCTACCTGATAATTAGGCCAATGATGATAATGTTGAGGATATATGCTGTGGTGTAACATTTAATTGTTGAATGAGATGATCAGCAATAAACTCAGCATCTTTAGCAACATCCATAAAACGTCCTGAACCCCATGTGTTTAACCAAGGTAAACCAATAAAGCTTACTTCAGGGTCAACGGTAATACCGCGATCATGTTTTGGATATCCATTTGTCTGGAATATATCTAAATCAATCCAAGAATAGTCTGGTCTAAATCCGATACACCAAATGATCGAAGTGATGTTCTCTTCAACTAAATCAATATGGGTAATTTCCTGTTCTGGCTGCCAAAGTGGCTGATATACAGATGCTGGCTCTTCAGTCACAATATTATTTTTCTCTAGATAGTCATCAATAGAGGCATTAATACGATTGTAAGTTGCATCTGCCATGTCTAGGTTCTGGATTAAATCTGGACGGAAGACAAACTGTCCTTCCTTATAGTCCTCAAATCGTCCAAACAATCGCATACCTTCTAATGCAAATTTACGTAGATCAATATCACGACCACCATCTCGCCCAGTCACATAATGATTAGTGCTGTTACGAACCTCTTCACTATATCGGTGATCTTTGACGGTTGTTTCGTAATAACCCATTTCATAAAGCCACTTCACTACGTCTTTACCACGATAAAAACGCGCACAGCGTGGTGCATCTCCCGTAGAAAGATAAACCTTTTTACCTGCCAAATGTAAATCTTCTGCAATTTGGGCACCTGATTGTCCTGAACCGACAACCAAGACATTACCTTCAGGTAACTGTTCCACATTAAAATATTGTTCTGAATGCATTACCAACACTTGTTCAGGGACTTGATCACTTAGTTTTGGATAAATTGGGGTGTGATAACCACCAGCCGCTACAACTAATTGTTTCGCAGTCGTTGTGCCTAAACTGGTTTCAATTTCAAAGTGTTGAGGTGCAATTTTTGCAACATGCTTAACCTGAACATTCAATAAAACTGGTGGATTCAGTTTTTCAATGAAGTCGTCGAGATATTCAACAATTTCATTTTTTTTCATAAATCCATCAGGGTCATTGCCGTTATATGGATGCTCTGGAAGCAAACATTGCCAATTGGGGGTAACCAAAGTGAAATTATCCCACCGTTTACTGCGCCAGCTATGGGTCAACTCTGATTCTTTTTCTAGAATCACATGATCAATTCCTGCTTTTTGTAAATAATGACTGATACATAACCCTGCCTGGCCACCACCAACAATCACGACATCATAATTTGGTTGTAAATCTTGAATTTGCATATTAAGCATCTTGTTCCCCTTATTCATTGTGCATTTCAGTAATTTCAATTTGGTCTTCGTCTTTTAAGGCGAATAAGTTAGCTTGGCGTTTAATCGTGGATAGGCTGTCCATGGCTGAACTACATGCAAAGCCATAACGTACTCGTACTCGTTCTGATGCAGCAGATAACCCATCTTCAGCCAACTTTAAAAACTGTATTGCTGGATATGAATGTCCTTTAGCTAGATATTCATAAATCACCGTGGATGGAGAGTAATATTGAATCAGCTCGCCATTCGGCCATTTCACGGTAAAATTCACGCTAGGCATATGCTGCCTCCTTCTCTATCGGCTCAATCGGATCCGACTGAGCCTTTAACTTTTTTAAAATTTCAGCATAGTTAAAACCAGTAAATGTTTGCTGATGAAAATCCCAAAATTGAGCATTTTGCTTCTGATCATGCACATAAACTTTTCCACTGGCATTACTTTCACCAATCACTGCACAGCAGATACCCTGACTGTCAAATAATTCAATGATTTCTTCGCATTCGCCTTCATCAGCTGTCAGCAAAAAACCATAACTAGGAAAGATTTGCAGCCACGTCTGCCAGTCCACATTTTGTGGTTTTGGAATTTTTTGAAGGTCTATGTCTGCGCCACTTTGCGTTGCCTCAAGTAGCATGAGCAGGCTGCCTAAAATGCCTGCATTACTAATGTCGCGTGCGGCATATACGATTCCTTGTTGTGCAAGTTGCGGCATTACTGAGAGCTGTGCTTGCAAAATACGTCCCGATACACGTTCAAAGCATTTCCAATAGACAGTGTTAGGATGAAATTGACCTTGTAGATTTAAAGCAATCAAAATCTTTTGCTGTGGTTTAACATGCAAAACCGACAATAATTTCTGTGCTGTTCCTTGAATGGCAACGGATAAAGCAGGCTGATAACTTTCAGCGATATTGCTATGCCCACCAATCAATGCAACATCATAAGCAGTACAAGCATCTTGCATGCCTTGCATTAATAATTGAGCATGCCCAACATTTGTATGCCAAAAGCTATTTACAACAGATAATGCACGACCACCCATTGCTGCAATGTCACTGATATTGGCCATGACTGCAGACCAACCCGCAAAATAAGGATGATTAGCAACAAAACCAGGCAACATCCCTTCACACGCATGTAAAATATATTGTCCTTGGACAGCAACAGCGGCAGTATCATCTCCAGGATAAGCGTATAAAGCTTGCAGAGAATTCACTTTATCCAGATTTGGGATCATTACACTTTTAGCAATCACCTGTTTTGATTGCATAGCTGGAGTTTGTCTCAAATATTCAAGAAGTTGATTGAGTGACATCATCATTCCACCTCTTTTTGCATATAAGCCTGCATGACCACATGCTGTAGCGGATAATGTTCAATTTGAGCTTGCATCATCATATGTGGAATTTCAGCAACCATTAATTCACAGACACTGTTCCAACATAATTTCTGAAAATAACGCTCATTTTGTTGCTGTACAGTCGCTAAGAATGTTTGACATCCTAGATTTTTTGCCGTCGACACTGCTGCATTAATCAGCGCTTTACCAATAGCATGATGATGGCGGTATAATGGCTCTACACATAAACGCCCACCCCACCATGTATTTGCTCCATCCGGGAAGATCCGCACTGCACCTATGACATGATCATGCTCACCAAACATTTGCCCAATCGCAACAATACCTAGAGCTTTAAAGTCATATTCATCACGGTCTTCTTTTAGAATCTTTTGTTCATCGCGAAAAGTTGCCTCTCGCAGGCGATAATATTGACGACGTTCCCAGTCTTCAGTGACCACCTTGATAACAATGTCATCTGTGACAAACTGTTTAAGGTCTTCATTTAATTCTATTAACCATGGATAACCAGAAAGTTGCATACTGTTTCTCCTACTCATAAGCTTTCAGTGAAGAACATGCTCCACATTTGGCACAACCCGCTTGAGTGTCTTCCGAGTTAAGCCCATGTAGACGGAGTTGCTCACCAATTTTTGGATAGAGTGCCTGCATAAAGGCTTGCTCAGGTTTTGAATGATGTTCAAGTGCTGTTCCCTGAATTGGTACAAATGGCACTACAAACGGATAAACGCCCATCTCGGTCAAGTTGGCAGTCATTTCAATGATTTCTTTTTCTGTATCGCCTAGCCCAGCTAAGATATAGGTACTTACTTGCCCCCGACCAAATACCTCAACTGCCGCCTTAAATGCTGCAAAATATGTATTAATTGAAACTTCTGCTTTACCCGGCATAATTTTATGACGTACCCGATCACTCACCGCTTCAAGATGCATACCAATTGACACCGCACCTGCATCTTTTAACTTTTGAAACCATGCAAAATCATCGGGTGGCTCACATTGCACCTGTATAGGTAACTTCACTTCAGCACATATTGCTTTTACACTGTCATATAAAATCTCTGCTCCACGGTCTGGAGTATTAGGTGTGCCAGTGGTAATGACCATTTGCTGTACACCATCGAGTTCCACAGCTGCTTTTGCAACTTCTGCGAGCTGTTCAGGACGTTTCCGAATTAAAGTACGACCACTTTTTAAAGATTGGTCAATCGAACAAAATTGACAAGCCGTAGCTTTATCATTCATACGAATGCAATGTTGTAATACTGTTGTTGCCAAGACATCGTGGCTATGCAAAGTTGCAATTTGCTCATATGGAATACCTTCGTCTGTAGTTAAGTCATAAAACTTTGGACGAGATGGGGCTGTTAATGTTGCTACAGGAATCCGGTTTTTAAATACGATCACTTGGTCAGAATCTGGATCAGCTTTGGCACTGTATGGAGACTCTTGTGCAGCTAGATTCAACACTGGAATCATCATCGTCTGCCCATCTAGGCTGAGTGCCTTATGATCACTTGGCCCTGCACCGCCTTTACGAGATAGACCAAATTCACCATCCCATTTCAGACCGTTACATTGCAAATCAGTCAAAAGTTGTATTGCAGACATACTCACCCCTCTCTATAGAATTGGTTTAATAAGGCTTAAACCTGCTCTTCCGTAAATCTGGAAATCTTTTCAAGATTTGTTAAATCCAAGGATTCGACTTTAAGTTCATGTAGTACCTGTGTCGGACGACGATCAATCAATAAACTTAATAATTCTGGACGGCTATAATGACCAACCGAATCCATCATGCGTTTACGTTTATCAATTAATGAAAAGTCTAAGTCAGCGATACAATAACCTTCACCCTGAGTAACAGGTTCGGCTAGAAATTTCCCTTCAGGCGATACAATAGCAGTGAAGCATCCACCTGAAATTGGACCAATTTCACAACCAGTGTCTTTCATAATTTGTTGTTGTTGCTCAGGATGTAGCCATGCCGTCGCATTAACTACGAAACAACCTGACTCCAAAGCATGGTGCTGAATAGTGGCACTGATCTGATCAGCGAACACCTGTCCGACTAATGAACCAGGGAACATGGCAGCATGAATCTGTTCTCCATCTGCCATTAAGGCAAAACGTGCCAAAGGGTTATAATGCTCCCAGCATGCCAGTGACCCAATACGCCCGACAGCAGAATCAATCGCACGCAACCCACTGCCATCGCCTTGTCCCCACACCATACGTTCATGATAAGTTGGGGTAATTTTTCGACGATGCTGAATAATCGAGCCATCAGCATCAAATAACAGCTGTGCGTTGTAGATTGTTCCACCCGCGCGCTCATTAATCCCAATAGAAACCACCATTTTTGCTTCAGCACAGGCTTGACCAATCGCAAAGGTTGCTTCAGAAGGGACAACCACAGATTCATTGAGAAGCTTTAAATGTTCCTTACCCATTGCAAACGGTGGTTGTACAAAAGAAAAGTAAGGGTAATAAGGCACTACCGTTTCAGGAAAAACAGCAAACTGTACGCCTTGTTTACCTAGCTCTAAAATCGTATTACAGATTTTTTGTACGGTTTCCTTTTGGCTATAAAGCACTGGACTACACTGTACTGCTGCTGCTTTTACAATCTGATTCATGTCTTATTCCCCTTTCTTAAATCTTTAAACAGTCCAAGTATCAATGATCAGTGCATTGTCACGACGCATCAGTAATTTCAAGTCCATTACATCTAAAGGATTGATTGGACGAATCCCTGGCATTAATGCTTTTTCGGTTTGACCATATAGCGCTTGTAATGCGAATCGGCAGGCATAAACTTCACCACCTTCTTCCATAAAGGCTTTAAGCTGATTATTGACCGCCAAATGTCCAGGAAAAGCTTCAGCACCTAAAGTTGGGAAACCACGTTGTACCCCCAACTGAACACCTGGACCGTAGAGCAAAATTTTGGTTTCAAAACCTTTGCGTAATAATCGTTTTGCTTGTAAGACATTAACCAAGCCAATAGAACCTTCAAAGGCAACGGTGTGGAAAGTCACCAATGCTTTTTCACCCGGCTGAGCTTTTACATCCTCAAATACTTTTTCTTCATAATCGACAAGAAAATCACCATCTTTGTATTGTTCAATATCTACTTTAGGCATAGCCGTTCCTCATATCTACGGTTTCGATTCAACCAACTGTTTTGGTCTATCCGTGTTATTGCGAGAGCTGTGCCAAGATCTATTTTCTGGTAGGAATTAATTTTTATGTCATTGAAATATAATAATTAATATTTTCAAAACTGCTCTTTTAGATGATAAATATAGTGCTGGAAGGTTATGATTTTTCGTAGTATTATGAAATTTCATAACCTATTCTATGAAATTTCGTAGCATGAATAATACCGACTTCATTTCCGATTGGGTTACTACTGAGAATTCAATTCGTCCACTTGCATTTGAACACACCTCTCAAGCCTTACTCGTTTTAGACCCACATCAAAATCAGTTTATTGATGTAAATATTAGTGCTACGAAATTACTCCGCTATGAACGCCATGAGCTGATTCAAAAAACTATCACCTCTATTTTTGGTCATTTTAGTCAACTCCCAGACTTAGTGGCATTTACAGAAGAAACACTAGCTAAAGGCTATGCATGGAATAATGAGCTATATGCTTTTGATAAAAATGGAGAAAAAATTCAATTCGATGTCAGCTCTGTTTCAATCCCATATAAGAATAAGACTCTGCTCATTTGGTCCTTAGTCGATGTCAAAGACTTAGAGCTACGTCAACTGAATAAAAATGCAGATAAAGTCATTCGTGCAGGGCTTAAAGAATGGCAAGCTCTACAAGAACTTTTTATTGATTCTGACACTGGCAAGCATTTGCTGCTAAGCTCAGTAGGTGATGGAATTTATAGTATCGATAAACAAGGATTATGTACCTTTATAAATCCCGTTGGCGCGAGAATGCTAGGATTAAAACCAGAAGATGTGCTTAGTAAAAATATCCATAAAATACACCACCATACTCATGAGAATGGTACGCACTATCCTGTCGAGGAATGCCCAATCTACGCAGCTGTACACGATGGTGTAGTACATGAAGGAATACAAGAGATTTTCTGGCGACGTGATGGCAGTTTTTTTCCTGTGGAATTTACAAGTACACCAATCATCCGTGAAAGCGAGATCATTGGTGCAGTTGTAGTCTTTAGAGATATCAGCGAACGCTTAAATACAGAAAAACAACTCACCCATGCTCTTAACGAACTACAAGACTTAAAAAGTCGACTAGAACAACAAAATGAATATTTACAGGAAGAGATACTACAAGAGAATCAATATCATGAAATTGTGGGAAATAGTGCCTCAATTTTACAAATCATTGAAAAAATTAAAGTAGTTGCTTCTACTGATGCCAATGTCATGATTTATGGCGAATCTGGTACAGGAAAGGAACTGATTGCACGTGCAATCCATCAATCTAGTCATCGTAAACAACAACCTCTTATACGTGTTAACTGTGCAGCCATCCCCTCAGAACTATTTGAAAGTGAATTTTTCGGGCATGTTAAAGGCGCATTTACGGGAGCAGTGCGTGATCGAGCGGGGCGATTTGAACTTGCAGATCAAGGAACATTGTTTCTAGATGAAATTGGTGAAATCCCACTAGAATTACAAAGTAAATTATTAAGAGTATTACAAGAAGGAACATTTGAACGAATTGGTGAAGAAAAAACTCGCCACGTTGATGTCAGGATTATTGCAGCGACTAATCGTAATCTCAGAGAAGAAGTTAAGCTCAAAAATTTCCGTGAAGACTTATACTTCCGCTTGAATGTATTCCCGATTCACTCACCCGCCTTACGAGATAGAAAAGAAGATATTCCTCTATTAGTTTCACACTTTACCAAGCTGATCAGTGAAAATCGTAAAGTGCCTTATTTACCTTTTTCACAAAAACACATCCTCGAACTGCAACACTATGACTGGCCGGGTAATATTCGAGAATTACAAAATGTGTTGGAGCGAGCATTGATTACTGCCAAACATGGCGCTGTTTCATTTAAATATTTACTGGAACAAGAATCCTCTCAGACTATGCAGCACAATCACGCTACAGCAATTGAGCAAGTCCTATCGATACAACAGCTTAAACAGTTAGAAACTGAAAATCTTCAACTGGCAATCAAACAATGTGAAGGTAAAATTTTTGGTGATGAGGGTGCAGCTAAGCTTTTAGGGATTAATCCAACGACACTGATTTCAAAATTAAAAAAATTAGGTATTAAATATTAATGGATATTCAATACCTTACCAACAAATGAATAATCACATTGGGATAAAGCAATGGAAATCAATAGAATTGGTGATATTTCTGCTTTTGTAGCTTCAGTCAGATATGGCAGTTATACTCTTGCAGCGAAACATTTAGGTTTATCACGATCTGCTATTGGTAAAAGTATTGTTCGTTTAGAAGAACAAATGAAAGTGCGACTATTAAATCGAACGACACGAAGCTTAAGCTTGACTGATGAGGGGCAAATTCTCTTTGATTATTGCCAGCAGATTTTAGAAGGTTTAGAAGATTTAGAAGAAGTTGATCATGTAATGGCTTCACGTCGCCTTGAACCGATTGGTACTTTAAAAATTACAGCTCCTCACTCACTTGGAAATCGATATATTTTACCCATTTTAGACACCTTTCTAAAAAAATGGCCTGGATTAAAAGCAGACATTTCTTTTACAGATCGCTTTGTTGACATCATTGAAGAAGGCTTTGACATAGGTATTCGTGTTGGTGAACCCAAGGATGATTCTCGACTTTTAACACGGACCATCGCATGGCAAAAAATGCAGACATGTGCATCACCACAATATATTAAATTACATGGTTCCCCCCAAACTCCAGAAGATTTAGCAAAATTTGATACAATTTTTCTAAATGGTAGCAACAATCGTAGAAGCTGGAAATTCAAGACAGACTCGGGGATCTATGTTTTTGAAGGTCCTGAGAAGATGAAAATCGATAGTTCAGATGCTATCTTGGCATCTGCAGTTTCAGGGTTTGGTATCATACAACTACCCACCTATATCACACAAGAAAGTATTGATCAGCTCCAACTTATTCCTCTTCTTGAAAAATATACAGTTGAACCCGAGCCTATTCGCATTATTTATCCAAGCAAAAAACATTTGTCTCCAAGAATCAGAATGTTTATCGATTACCTCGTTGAACAATGGACTGTATTGCCTCCTTGGGAAAGAATAGACTCAGGCACTAAAACTTGAGTCTACAAAAAAATTTTGATTAATTAGGGCTTTGTTGCACAAAGATTTCATAACTATATGATTTTAAAAGTTTTGATTATTTCTTGATCCAAAATTAAATTTATTTAAATCAGATGCTTACATATTTATGCAACAAAGCCAGTCAGGAATATTCCTTTCCGTATAATAAACATTCCACATCTCTCTCTCCTTTAATATGCTTACGCACTCAGAATTTTTTATTTTGTCGAAAGCATAACTACTATCATGCACTCCCAACGAAGACAAATATTGAATTAACTTACCTCTTGTCATTACGAATTTCCTTTAAATATGGATTATTAGGATCTAAAAGTTCCTGAACAGATTTTGGCAACTTATACTGAGTTCCTTGGCCAGGTTGTCCAAACCATGGTAAGATTTTTGATTCAGCTGTAGGAGTAATAGGCTTTATAACTTCATATTGCCTATAAGGTTTATTTAATGAGCTAAAAGGTAATGCACGTTTTTCAATTCACATGGATTTATTCATTTTTCTTGCTTCATCAGCTACCCTATAAAAAATTTCTGAAGCTATATCATCTAAAGGTTCAATTTCCCTTACTGTCTGTACCCCAATAATAATTTCAGATATTCGACTTTTATCAATATCCATATTTTTTTCAAAACTTATTAAATATTCAATTTGGTTATAAATAGATTTCAACACAATTAAATCTGGATATAAACCTATTAGATTCTCGCATTTTTCTAGTGCAATATAAAATAGTTCTAGCCGTTTATTCATTAATCACTTCACCTGTTTTAAATTTTCTTTGTTTGGAACAAAATACTGTGTACCACCACCTTTTGCTGGATAAGGTTTATTCGGATCAGTCCATGTATCAACAATTTCTTTAGCTTTTGATTTAAGCACCTCTGTTTCCTTTACTGGAGCAAAAGTAATTGGCACTCTTCCTGCTGGGTTAATTCCTAAATGGTTTGCTGGAGTACCAACTGGTGCAAAATAATTGCCAATTCTACCATCTTTAATATGTTGCACATATTTTTCATCTATTTTCAATATCGAATAAAAGCGTTAGTAAGTTCAACATCATTTTTAATTGGTTTAATATTCACTGATATTTCCTCATTCTTATAGTGTCCTCCAATTCCCAATACCTAGAAACAGGAGGATAGACATCAATATAGCTATTCTAATTTACGAGTATTATTTCAGCTTTGAATAAAACTTATTCTTACTATCATACTGATAAGGTACAATTTTATTTACTTTAACCATCTGACTATTGTCGTTCAAATCCGTTCCCTGATATTGAATCTGGAATGGATAAAATGGTTGTCCATTTTTGTTAACTTTGATTGCTGAAGAATAGCCGTACTCTGGTTGTTCTGAAACTTTTCCTTCTTCGAACATTTGTTCAACAATATAGTCGTCTTCATTTAACAGAAGAAGTGACCACACGCTTTCCCCATAACCATTGCCGTAATAACCATCAATGGTATAGCTTCCTAGTGTATTGTTTCCAAAAGCTTGTAAGTTCTTTTTAAATTCTTGAGCATTCCATGAGGTTCGACCATATCCCTCTATACTTTCAATTCCCCCTTGGGCTGTTTTTGAAATCATTTGGAATTGTCCATTGTCCAATTTTTTAAAGAGATATAATTCCAAAGTGCCTCGTGTAGCATGTGAAGTTTCTATCCTCCCTTCGATTGCTAAAGTCACTTCCACAGGGACTAAATAACGGGCTTCCCCCTGCATATTCTGGTAAGTAATAATAGGCGCGATACTGATTACAGCATCAGTGAGATCATCCAAGTCGCTAGGCTTATTAACATAGTAGTATTTGCCACTTCCCCAGTAATCATCTTTTCCTCTTTCTCTGGATGATGTCACTTTATAAAAACTTCGAGCAACGGTATCTGTACTTAGGTTAGGGAGTACAACTTGCTTAAAGTTCTTAGGTTCAAGCTTGGATGTATCATAGTATTTAATGGCTGTTGTAGCTGTTTGTACTGATGTCGTTTGAACAGCATTGAGCTGCTGTGCTTTATTAGCCTGCAATACATTGTATAACTTGACCGCTTCAGGTTGTCCCTGCCGTGCAGCACTTTGCAACAAGGTAACGCCCTTTTTTGCATCCTGTGGTACACCATCCCCATTAAGATACATGACTGCTAATGCGTACTGTGAAGGAGCAAAACCATTCACTGCTGCCTTGGAAAACCATTCAGCCGCTTTTTTATGATCTACAGGTACACCTTTCTTTCCTAAGTAGTAAAGCATTCCCATATTATGGTGACTTTGATTATTATCTCCTTTGGTCACGACTTGTGACAGTACATAGTTCAGTCCTGCCGACAGGTTCACTTTCTTGGTTTCAGCAGATACTGTTGAACTGGTCATTACCATACTGTTAGCGACAGCAAGATGGAGTATTAATTTTTTCATCTGATTCTTATCCTTATTAATCATTCACATTAAACCAGTAGGAATATTCTTTAGGCTGACCATTCACCAAGACATTGCTGAGTTTGACGTCGTAGATCACATTCAGTTTCAAATCGTCGAAGTTAAATTGGATATGGTTAGGAACTCCGATATTTTCATAGCGTATATTGCTGATCTTCTGTTTAGCTCCACTACTTCGTTCAGTGACAACAACAGTGGCTTTGGCGTAATCCACATTTCGATTGGCAAAGAAATTCTTTTGATCGGTTAAAACTGAAATCGAGAGAATTGAACCCGCCATATAATATTTGGCTGGATAGTTGTGGTAGGGATAGGCAATCACACCGAGTGGTGCAGTGGTTG
>NZ_ATGG01000019.1 GCF_000413855.1 Acinetobacter gyllenbergii CIP 110306 = MTCC 11365
CATTCAGCCATTCAGCCATTCAGCCATTCAGCCATTCAGCCATTCAGCCATTCAGCCATTCAGCCATTCAGCCATTCAGCCATTCAGCCATTCAGGGCATCATAAATTGACAAAAGTATGCTCACCCACTTTAAAAAGACAACTCATAGCTAAAATCAGACAACCTTGAAGAAAAATGAAAGTCACAGAAATAAAAAAAGCTTTGCCGAAGCAAAGCTTTTAAATTCTGTTTTAAACTTAGAAATTCAAGATTAAGAAACGAATTGTAAGAACAACCAGTATAAACCACCTGACAATGCAATCGTCGCGGGTAAGGTAAAGATCCACGCTGAAAGAATGGTTTTCACCGTTGCGAAGTTCAAGCCTGATCGATTCGCAACCATGGTCCCTGCAACCGCACTGTTTAACACGTGTGTGGTTGATACTGGCATACCTAAGCCATCCGCCGCAGCAATGGTGCTCATTGCGACCAATTCAGCCGACATCCCCTGACCATAAGTCATATGGTTCTTACCAATACGCTCACCAACAGTCACTACAATACGCTTCCAACCCACCATTGTACCTAGACCAAGTGCCAGTGCTACCGCAACTTTCACCCAGTTCGGAATATATTGGAGGAATGAATCCAAGCTACTACGATATTCTTTAACCACTTTCGCTTGCTCTTTATCCATTTCTGGTAAAGCTTCCGCTTTGTCTAAACGTTTGAACGTTGTCGTACTTAAATACATGTCATTGCGGATTTCACTGACAGCAGCTTCAGGAATCGCTTTAAGATCGCCATAACCTGCAACACGTGTACCTAAATGAGCCGTCATACTTGCAAGTGCAGGTACAACTTCAGCAGTCTGCTCTTTGGTTTGAATATACTTGGTTAATACATCACGCGCTTTTTCATCTGTCAGCTCGTTTTGATTAACATTTAAAACCGTCGCAGTTTGTGAAGAAAGTTGCTCGAAAGACTGTAAATGCTGAGCATCTAAGTTTTTATTCAATGAATAAGCCAATGGAACCAAACCGATCAAGATCAACATGATCAAGCCCATGCCTTTTTGACCATCGTTTGAACCATGCGCAAAACTTACACCTGTACAGGTAAAAATCAAGATAGCACGAATCAGTGGTGGTGGTGGCTTATTGCCTTCTGGTGGCTGAAACAGCTCCATTTGGCGTTTAAAGACTTTCTTCACCAATAAGAATAGGATTGCTGCAAAGGCGAAACCAATCAATGGCGAGAACAATAAAGCCTTACCTACTTTAATCACCTGATCCATATCAATACCACTACTGGTCGCACCAGCAGACGCATTCAAGATATGGTTCATGATGCCCACACCCAAAATCGAACCGATTAAGGTATGTGAACTTGATGCAGGAATCCCCAAAAACCACGTCCCTAAATTCCATAGGATTGCCGCGATTAACAGAGCAAAAACCATCGCAAAGCCAGCACCACTGCCGACATTCATGATCATCTCTACAGGGAGTAATGCAATAATACCGTACGCAACTGCGCCACTCGCCACCATAACCCCAAGGAAGTTACAGAAACCAGCCCACATCACTGCTGCTGGAGCAGGTAATGCATTGGTATAGATAACCGTCGCTACAGCGTTTGCCGTATCGTGAAAACCATTTACAAACTCAAAGCCTAAAGCAATGAAGAGTGCCGTCGATAAAAGAATAACTGAATATAAACTTAAAGGCGGTACATGTGCCAAGTCAGCACTGAGCTGAAAACCAATATAAATCAGTGTCGCAACAATAACAGTTAAGAACACCGGCATAAAAAATTTCGGTGTTGGTACATGTACATTCGTCGATTTTGCCTGAGAGCTGGCAAGCGGTGAATCCGAAACAGGAGGAAGATTAGAATTCATGTAGACGGTTAGAGGATAATAAAATCCCCTGTATTGTTTAATTAAATTATGACAATTATATGACAAAGGACTGTCACATAAAGCCAAAATTTCATGTTTTCATCACATTTTTTTGTATTTTCTTGCGATAAACCCGCCCTACTCTTTATTTTAATTAATAAAAAACAATGCATTATAAATTCAAAAACAGCGATAGAACTGTTTGTCTGATTTTGCAACAAATGCAAAGAAATATGAAATCAAACTGTCATATTTCGAACAAACTGTTTGCTTTTTAGGCATTATCTATCTCAATTGTGACAATTAAATGAAGCTTTTATGACATTTTAAAATGAACCAATGAATCATCACTGCTGACTGCTGAAAATACGCGCTTTTGCCTCGCTTCTGTTACAATGCCCCTGCTTTTTTATCTTCATCATCGACTGGGGTTTCTGAATGTCCACGCTTACCACCCTACAATCACTTCTTGCCCAACGTATCCTGATTATTGATGGTGCGATGGGAACCATGATTCAACGCCATAAATTAGAAGAAGAAGATTATCGTGGTGAACGTTTTGCAGATTGGGCATCAGACCTGAAAGGCAATAACGACTTATTGGTTTTAACCCAACCCCAGATTATTCAAGGTATCCATGAAGCCTACCTAGATGCAGGCGCGGACATTATTGAAACCAACAGTTTTAACGGCACCCGTGTTTCAATGTCGGATTACCACATGGAAGATCTTGTTCCAGAGATCAACCGTGAAGCGGCACGTTTAGCACGTGCAGCCTGTGACAAGTACTCGACCCCAGATAAACCTCGTTTTGTTGCAGGCGTACTCGGCCCCACTTCACGTACCTGTTCAATTTCACCGAATGTTAACGACCCTGCATTCCGTAATATTACCTTTGATGAACTCAAAGAAAATTATATTGAAGCTGCCCATGCCTTGATTGAAGGCGGTGCTGACATTCTGTTGATCGAAACCGTATTCGATACTTTGAACTGTAAGGCTGCAATTTTTGCGGTGAAGGAAGTCTTCAAGCAACTTGGTCATGAACTGCCGTTGATGATTTCAGGCACCATTACCGATGCATCTGGCCGCACCTTAACAGGTCAAACCGCAGAAGCGTTCTGGAACTCGGTGCGTCATGGTGATTTACTGTCGATTGGTTTTAACTGTGCCTTGGGTGCAGATGCCATGCGTCCACATGTGAAAACGATTTCTGATGTTGCAGATACCTTTATTTCTGCCCATCCAAACGCTGGTTTACCGAATGCCTTCGGTGAATATGATGAAACGCCTGAACAAACGGCAGCATTCATCAAAGAGTTTGCTGAAAGTGGTTTGATCAATATCACGGGCGGTTGCTGTGGTACCACACCCGACCATATCCGTGCTATTTATAATGCAGTCAAAGACATTCAGCCACGCCAAGTGCCTGAAACTGTTCCTGCTTGCCGTTTAAGTGGTTTAGAACCATTTAACATTGATGAAAATTCATTATTCGTGAATGTTGGTGAACGTACCAACGTGACGGGTTCAAAAAAATTCTTACGTTTAATCCGTGAAGAGAACTTTGCCGAAGCTTTAGAAGTGGCTCAACAACAAGTTGAAGCTGGTGCACAGATCATCGACATCAACATGGATGAAGGGATGCTCGATTCGCAAAATGCGATGGTGCATTTCCTCAACCTTGTCGCATCTGAACCAGATATCTCTCGTGTGCCGATCATGATTGACTCATCGAAATGGGAAATCATTGAAGCAGGCTTAAAATGTGTACAAGGTAAACCTGTTGTTAACTCAATTTCCTTGAAAGAAGGTTATGACGAGTTTGTCGAAAAAGCGCGCCTATGCCGTCAGTACGGTGCTGCAATTATTGTGATGGCCTTTGATGAAACAGGTCAGGCCGATACCGCTGCACGGAAGCGTGAAATCTGTAAACGTTCTTATGATGTTTTGGTCAATGATGTCGGCTTCCCTGCTGAAGATATTATTTTTGACCCGAACGTATTTGCCGTGGCAACAGGGATTGAAGAACATAACAACTATGGTGTCGACTTTATTGAGGCTACAGGTTGGATCAAACAAAACTTGCCGCATGCCATGATCTCAGGCGGTGTCTCTAACGTATCGTTCTCTTTCCGTGGTAATGAACCAGTGCGTGAAGCGATTCACTCGGTATTCCTTTACCATGCCATTAAACAAGGCATGACCATGGGGATCGTGAATGCGGGTCAAATGGCGATTTATGACGATATTCCAAAAGAACTGAAAGAAGCGGTTGAAGATGTTGTTCTAAACCAGAACCAAGGTGAGTCTGGTCAAAACGCCACAGAGAAACTGCTTGAAGTGGCAGAAAAATTCCGTGGTCATACTGGTGCACAACGCGAAGCTGAAAACCTTGAATGGCGTAATGAATCGGTTGAAAAACGTCTTGAATATGCCTTAGTTAAAGGCATCACCACGTATATTGATGAAGATACCGAAGAAGCCCGTTTAAAAGCCAAACGCCCACTCGATGTGATTGAAGGCGCATTGATGGATGGTATGAACGTGGTTGGTGACCTGTTTGGTTCAGGTAAAATGTTCCTGCCACAAGTCGTGAAATCTGCACGTGTGATGAAACAAGCCGTGGCATGGCTAAACCCGTACATCGAAGCTGAAAAAACGGGTAGCCAGTCGAAAGGTAAAGTGTTGATGGCAACTGTAAAAGGTGACGTACATGATATTGGTAAAAATATCGTGGGCGTGGTCTTGGGTTGTAATGGTTATGACATCGTTGACCTTGGCGTGATGGTTCCTGCGGAAAAAATCCTGCAAACTGCGATTGATGAGAAATGCGACATCATCGGTTTGTCTGGTTTAATCACCCCATCTTTGGATGAAATGGTGTTTGTTGCCAAAGAAATGCAACGTAAAGGCTTTGACATTCCACTGTTGATTGGTGGTGCGACCACATCGAAAGCGCATACCGCAGTGAAGATTGATCCGCAATATCAGAATGATGCTGTGATTTATGTGGCAGATGCTTCTCGTGCAGTGGGTGTTGCAACGACCCTGCTCTCGAAAGAAATGCGTGGCAATTTTATAGCAGAACATCGTGCTGAATATGCCAAGATTCGTGAACGCCTAGCCAATAAGCAACCGAAAGCAGCCAAACTCAGCTATGCCGAATCAATTGAAAATGGTTTCAAGGTGGATGACAACTATGTGCCACCGATTCCAAATCATTTAGGTACGCAAGTGATTACCAACTATCCATTGGCGACCTTGGTTGAATATTTTGACTGGACACCATTCTTTATCTCTTGGAGCTTGGCAGGTAAATTCCCGAAAATTCTGACAGATGAAGTGGTCGGTGAAGCGGCAACTGATTTATATAACCAAGCACAAGAAATGTTGAAAGACATTATCGAGAATCATCGTTTCGATGCGCGTGCGGTGTTTGGTTTATACCCTGCACAACGTACAGCTGCGGATACAGTCAGCGTGTTTGATGAAACTGGTCAAAAAGTGACGCATACTTTTGAGCATATTCGTCAGCAATCTGACAAAGTGACAGGCAAACCGAACTTATCTCTCGCTGACTTTATTAGCACCTCTAAAGAGAATACTGATTATCTTGGTGGTTTCACTGTATCGATCTTTGGTGCAGAAGAATTGGCAAATGAATATAAAGCCAAAGGTGATGATTATTCAGCAATCTTGGTTCAGTCTTTGGCTGATCGTTTCGCCGAAGCATTTGCCGAGCATTTGCATGAGCGTATCCGCAAAGAATTCTGGGGCTATAAAGCTGATGAAACTTTGGATAATGAAGCGCTGATCAAAGAGAAGTATGTTGGTATTCGTCCTGCACCAGGTTACCCAGCTTGCCCAGAGCATTCTGAAAAAGCGGTGTTATTTGACTGGTTAGGTTCGGAAGCGAAGATCGGTACCAAGTTGACTGAACACTTTGCCATGATGCCACCTTCTTCTGTCAGTGGTTTCTATTATTCGCATCCTGAAAGTGAATACTTTAACGTGGGTAAGATTTCTCAAGATCAGCTTGAGGATTATGCGAAACGTAAAGGCTGGACACTGGACGAAGCGAAGCGTTGGTTAGCACCGAATTTAGATGATTCGATTGGTTAAGTTAGACTCCTAATCTCCCCTAACCCCTCTTTAAAAAAGAGGGGAACTTTCACGTATCTAATAAATTACGTGACAGCTCCTCCCTTTTTAAAGGGAGGTTGGGAGGGATTGAATAAGAAAACATGATTAAGTCTAAATTATTTAAAGAAAAAATTATAATTGTAATAAATTCAAGAGGAATTCATATATGTTGGTATATAAATATCGTGGTGGTGCATTTGAAAGAGATCTAAAATCTTTAAAAAATAATGAGTTTTGGGCATCAAATACAAAACAACTCAATGATCCTTGTGAAGGACTAATAACTAGTAGTGCCTACCAGCAACAAATTAATGTTCTTAAAGATATTTTCCCTCAAAACAAAAACAATATAACTTTAATCGAGCAATGTCTTAAAAACATTATAGATATGAAAGATAGTAAACTTGGTATCTTTTCTTTAAGTAGACGTTATGATGATGAACTTCTGTGGGCACATTATGCTGATAGCCATAATGGTTTTTGTATTGAATACGATCTAGAAAGACTGTTATCAAACCAAAATCCTAGACATCGATTTTTTGACGTTCAATATACGAATAGCATCCCTAATTTAGATCTTTCAAATATTATAAATCAAAATGACTCTGATAAATTAATTAGAATAATGCTTGGATTTAAATCTCAGCGCTGGGAATACGAGAATGAATTAAGAATTATTACAGAAAACCAAGGGTTAACTACATATGATTTCAGAGCTGTAAAAGCTATATATTTTGGATTAAAAACCCCAAAAGAAGATATAGAACTGTTAATGCAGGCTTTACAAGGCAGAAAAATAAAATATTTTCAAATGCAATTAAAACCAAATTCTTTTGAGCTAGAAGCTAAACAAATAAAAGATAAATTTCCAACTAGTGTAAAGTATAAATATTCAATAGCACCTATCAGTAAATTAGCAGTCGATCCTTCCACCTTAAAACTGGAATACCAAAAATTTTCACCATATTTACAGAAGTTAGCAGAAATTATTAGACGAGAACCAGATTGCTATGAAGTTGACTATATAGATATAAGTCTTTCTAAAAGCACATTAGATAATCCTATATTTTTTGCTCAATATAGAACTCAAGAGGATGTTTTTTTCACCCAAACTGTACATTACACCACATATGAAATTGATACAGAATATGATCAAATTGATGATCTCTAGTATAACAATCCTCCCCAACCCTCCTTTAAAAAGGAGGGAGCGGCGCGAATCCACGATATAGGTCCAATTCACAGCAAAGCTTCCCTCTTATATAGCGGGATTAGAATGGCTCTAACCTTTGCCGAATCACATAATAAATCTGCTCTACTACAACATCAAGCTCAGTCAAAATCTGATGATTACTTAATCTTAAAGTGATCAGACCTAATTCACTTAAAGCATAATCACGATTTTGGTCAGCTTCCAACCCTATTTCGGTGTAATGCTGCCCACCATCACATTCAATTACTAAACTTGCTGTGGGACAATAGAAATCTACAATAAAGTTTAGAATCGGTTTTTGTCGATAAAACTGTAATCCTAGTATCTGTTTACGTCTTATTCTTTGCCATAGCAGTTGCTCAGCATCTGTCATATTGCTTCTTAAATTTCGAGATGCTTGCTTTAGATTTTTATTATAAGGCTTCATCTAATCAATTCAACGTTAGAGTAAAATTAAGAAATAAAAGACAGCTAAATCTTTAGCTTACCAATCTTGTATACTTAATCTTCCAAAATTAACAATCATCAAAGAACAACTTATATTTTAGAAGTTTTCCATTTTTAAAAACAAATTCTATTGAATCATTTCCACTTTCAGCCAGCCCACTATAAACAGCATTCTTATTTTCAGCATCCATCCACAATTCATATTTTTTGAATTGTTGCATAAAACTCTTTTGATCTATCCCACTACGAATCTTTTGCCCATGAAACACTAGCGCATTGTTCTGACTAAAATAAACCTCTTTAATGACACCCGTGTCTAAAAGTTTAAAACTGCCATAATCATATTCATCAGGGAAATAGCCACCGTTACATTCATCTGGTTTTCCTTTAACAACACTTTTCGGTTTACCCAATGAACGTATAGGCACCTCCCAATTATTGTACGTTTTACCCTGAATCACAGGTTGAACAAATGGAGCTGCAAAGAGTGGCTGTGAAACCATACTCATCAATGCTAAACCCAATATTTTATTTTTCATTTTAGATATTCTGCAAAAACTAATCGGCTCAGTATAAATAAAATTTGAAGTAAATACGCCCCACAAGCGACAATTCAACCAACAATATTATTTAATACGATGTTTAAACCTTACATCGGAAAAACATCGCACTAATTTAGAACCTATATCATTTCAATATAGGCTCTCTACGCCTACAGCTCTTTATGCTTTTCAATCAAATCCTCAAGATTCTGATAAACATGCAACACCCGATCTTTATGCGTTCGTGCATGATCCAAACGCTGCTCAGGATCAACTAACAGCAAATTATGACCATCATCAATCAAGCGATCAATACCTTCTAAAAACATCCGTTTTCCGACATCATGAATCAAGGAAATCTGAGTTAAATCAATCACAATAGAACTTTTATCGACAGGCTCACATTGCAAGGTCCGTAACAACATTTCCGCTTCAGTAAATTTCAATACACCGCGAAGCACATACACACTCAAAGATGCATCTTTTCCAGTGCGATAATGGCTCTGCACAATGGTTTGCGCAGACGGCGTGCCTTCCATCAAATGCAAGCCCATATCACGGGAGAGCCGCTCCAAGATATCTATGCCACGTACACTGTTACCATGTTCATCGAGTCGAGGAGAAAAGGCTGCAATACTCACCTGACCTGGCAACACACCCAAGATTCCACCTGCCACGCCACTTTTAGCAGGAATACCCACCGTTGTGAGCCAATCCCCCGCTGCATCGTACATCCCACAGCTCATCATCACACTCAGGACTTGGCGTACCACTGCCCGATTCAATAGGCGTTTACCAGTTTTTGGATCAACTCCACCGTTGGCAAAAACACTGCCCATCCGCACTAGATCTTTGACCGTGACCAAGATCGCGCATTGGCGAATATAGCCGTTCACAATCTCTTCAGGATCGGATTCCAAAATCCCCACGGTTCTTAACATATAACCAATCGAGAGATTACGGTAAGCCGTTTTTACCTCAGATTCATATACCGCATGATCAAATTGCAGCTCACGTCCTGCCAGTTCACTCATAAATCGACGTAAAATTTCTGCGCCTGATACATCTTCTTTGGCAGGTATTAATGAATGTGTAGTAATTGCACCCGAATTAATCATCGGATTTTTAGGACGGCGGTCTTTACCCAATGAAATTTCATTAAAGGCTTCGCCTGAAGGTTCAACTCCAACTTTCTCTAATACCGCGTCTATACCAAGCTGTTGTAGCACGTAGGCATACGTAAATGGTTTAGACATCGATTGAATGGTGAATTCAATCTCATCATCCCCAACGGAATAAATCTCACCATCAACTGTGGATAAGGCCAGTGCCAGTCGATTCGGATTGGCATTGGCTAACTCAGGAATATAGTCTGCGAGATGCCCACTATTATCGATATCGCAGGCATCTATCACATGTGCCAAATAATCAGGAAGTGGAGTTTTCATGGTCATCTAGCCTTTAAATGTTTCAAGTTTTAATTTAGATAAAAGTTATAATACAGATCACTGATTATATAAAAATTATAGCTTTTGTAATGATTTTATGAGCTTACAAACATAACTAACTCAAACGCTCAACAAATAAAATACCATCCAAATGATCCACCTCATGCTGAACAATACGCGCAGGAAAACCCTCAAAAGTGGTTTCAATCACTTCACCCTGTAAGGTGTAATAGCGAACTTTGACCGCTTGTGCCCGTTCAACCTGCCCACGTTCATCGGGCACACTGAGACAGCCCTCCTCACCCAAACAAGACTCTTGAGAAAACGCTAAAATTTCAGGATTGACCATCACCACAGCATCCATTTCAGGCGCATCGGGATAGCGTGGATTGGGACGCGATGCCACAATAATCAATCGCTTCGAGATATAGACCTGCGGTGCGGCAATCCCAACACCATTACGCTCCAGCATGGTCGCATGCATGGCAGAAGCCAATTGCAACAACCATTCACTATTAAATTCCCCGTTCGCGACCGTTGCCGCTTTAATTTTTAGAACTTCTTCACCACGTTGTGCTACTGGTAGAATTACACTCATCCCACGCCCTTATAATTGTTTTGACCAAATAGTGAATATTATCGTATTGGATATTTTATCGCGTTACCATAATTTTCATTTAAGAATCTTGTCATAATATATTCGCGATAAAAATAACGCATGGCAAAGCACATGAATGCAACTCAACTATTTCTAGGTGTCATCTTTAGCTCAATAGGCTTAGGCTATTTTATGTATGGCAAAAAGCAGAAAATGACTGTGCCTTTAGTCTGTGGTTTGGTCTTGATGCTCTTTACCTATTTTATTGATAGCACGGCCATGATCAGTATCATTGGCGTGGCGCTTTCGATTGTTCCCTACTTCCTGCGCTTCTAAATAAAAAAACTCCCCACATGGAGAGCTTTCTTTCCTGCAAAATTAAAGGTGTTTCTTTAATTCATCGGCCACGATCTCGATTTCAAGCGTGCTGAATTTACGGATTTCACCTTCTGCATGCTTCTCTAGCATACCGCCAATCAAAGGTACTTTAACTTTAACCGTCCACGTTAAAGAGATATTCACTTTTTCACTATCACCCGTAACACTGCGCTCGCCCTTCGCTTCCAAAGGCAGGTTTGCACCCAATTCAACTGTCGAGGTTAAGTTTTTCAAATGGGTAATATCAGCACGTTTTAAACGGAACGCATTTTTTAATAATTTTTTCGCCACCTCTGGAATATTGACATCCAGATTATATTCACGGCGTAAGGTATAAATATCACCATTAATATTCGATTCGATAATTTCCAAGTTCTCACCCGGAATACGTTTACACACTGCTTCATGCAATGAAGTATCCGCCACCAGTCTTGAAAAGTCCTCAATTGAAACACCATGAATTGTTTCATTAACCGTAAATTGATGTGCCATTTTTAAATGTCCATTTCGTTTTATTAGGATGTCATCATTGCGCAAAAGTATAGCATTCTCATTTAGATCACAAAATCTGATCAGACAAAAAAGGATGACTGCTTGGATTAGTTATTTTTATTGTAATGATGCCGTATGCCTAATTTGACCGTGACCCGTTCCATACGGCTGATATATAGATAATGATCGCCATATTCAATCACCGCATAAAAATGTTCTGCTCCATCATCTAAACCTGTGGCTGACCACGTGGTGCCTTGCGGAAACGCATCTAACCATGCCGCTTTGTAGAAATCTGAAACCGAATCAAAATCCAAATAAAACGCTGGATCAGCCATAATTTTGGCTGCCATCTGGTCAAATTTTTGTTGTTTAAACGCCTCTAAACTCAATAACACAAAGCTTCCTTCTGATTTAAATCGTGCTTGAATTGCATGGTTAACTCTCAGCTTTATTTTCCACTGAATTACAAAAATACAGTGATTTTCTTATGCTGCTATTTTGCTGCGGAATATGCTGTTTTTCTACATTATTTTCAGTTTTATCATATATTTTTAAGCCGTTCTGATTTGCTAGTGCAGGCTCAATATGTTATCACCTTGTTATGTTTTCTATTTTTACAACGATAAACGATAAGGAGTAAATATGTCTTACCAAAATATTTTAGTTCCTGTTGATGACTCTCCAATTTCCTATGCCGCAGTCGAACATGCGCTTTCTTTAGCAAAACTCTCTGGGGCAAAAGTCACTATCCTGAGTGTGGTTGCGGTTGACCCATTTGTCGGTGTGGATTTTTATCAGGTTGCCCCTGCAGTGACCGATTATTTTATGCAAGCCGAGGCACAAGCCAAAACACAACTACAAGACATTTCTCAATCCTTTGTCCGTGATGGCATTCAGGTGAATACCAAAATTCATCATGGCACAGCCAGTGAAGGCATTATCTTTGTTGCCGATGAAATCGGAGCTGATCTGATTATTATGGGTTCACATGGCCGCACAGGGGTAAAACGTTTATTGCTGGGTAGCGTGGCCCGTGCCGTTTTAACCGAATCACACATTCCAGTATTGATCGTGAAGCAATAACGCTTTGCTTGAAGTGAAAAAACCTTGTGTCTCGGCACAAGGTTTTTTTATTGTCTCAAAGTTAGGGATTTGACCGCTCCGCCCCCCCATATTGATCATTTTCAACCCTATTCCAGCCCTGTAAAAGATGTTTCACTCAAACCTAGGCATTGCATTCACTTTCCCACGAAAGTGAGAAGATGACCGTCAATAAAAACAGCATGTTTAAGAATAAGACACAGTTTTACAAGGATGATCAATATGAAACTCAATCCAATGGTGATTGCCCTCTGTGGGATGTGCATCAGTACATTAAACCACGCTGCGGCACTGGATCAATCGGGACAATCCATTCTCCCTTTTCTGGAAAATGGCAATTATGTCGAGGTCAATGCCACAGCTGTTGATGCTGATATTTCAGGAAAAATTCGTAATCGTCCAGAACTGGTCAATGATCCGCAAAATCTTAACTCAGGCAATATGGGCAATAGCTTTCAATATTATAGTGCCGCACTCAAACTCCAACTGACTGATCGAATCAGCTTTGGTCTGCTCTATGACCAGCCTTTTGGTGCCGATATTACTTATCCAATACAATCGAATAATACCTTTTCGGATAATGAATTTACCCAGCAAGGCACATCGGTCAATGTTGATACCGAAAGTATTAGCATGATTTTGGGTGTCAATCCTTTTAGCAATTTTCAACTCTATGGCGGTGCCGTCTATCAATCGGTCAAAGGTGATGTCGCGCTGCGTGGTAATTCATACAGCGAAGCCTTTAATGGCTATGATGCCAAATTTAAACAGGATCATGCTGTCGGTTGGCTGGCAGGCCTGAGCTATCAAATTCCAGATATTGCCTTAAAAGCTGCGGTGACCTATCGCTCCAAGATCGACCACGATATGCAAGTGACTGAGACCATGTTCGGTCAACCGTTAGAAGCAACTACGCCAAGTAAAACCAAAATTTCGACACCACAATCGGTGAATGTTGATTTTCAAACTGGTGTGTATAAAGACACACTGCTCTATACCAATCTACGTTGGGTCAACTGGAAAGATTTCCATATCCGCCCTACTCAGTTTGGTGCAGTTACGGAGTATCTAACAGGTTTGATCAGTGAAGGAAGCTATACGGGTGGTTTTGATTTAGACAGCTATCAAAAAGATCAATGGACGGTCAATGTCGGACTTGGACATCAGTTTACTGAAAAATGGAGTGCATCGACTGAAGTCAGTTGGGACTCTGGTACAGGCGACCCTGCATCCACGTTGAATCCAACCAAAGGGTCTTGGGGTATTGGTCTAGGCGCTCAGTTTAATCCTGCCCCGAACTATTTTATTGCCGCTGGAGTTAAATACTTCTGGTTAGGTGATGTGGTTGCCGAAGACGGTACCTATTATATTCCTGTACCAGGGATTAAACCTATTGCTGAACAGGCCGATTTTAAAGATAACAGTGCAATCGCTTATGGTTTGAAAATAGGCTATCACTTTTAATCACGACATCTCATCAAGCCAAATAGGAACAGATCTGCTTCTGGTCTTGCTCCTACTTGGCTATTTTCTGGCTTTCAATCAACGGATTAGTTTAGAATCTCAAAGCATTATTTTAATAATGAATGTCATCTCTCGGAAAAATCCAATGAAAAAAATCGCTCTTGTCTTTTCAATATTTATATCTAGCTTCGTTTTTCCTTTTACCACTTATGCCAATCCGACTGATCCCAAAGAAAGTATGGATATTTTTATGGGCACCTTAACGATAAAGGATAACAAAGCCATTTTGACACGATGCGATATTGCACAGAATGAATATGTGTTGAAAGATGCAGACTGGTCGAATGAAAAGGCGGTATCAAGTTTTCTCTCCAAAGCCACGATACTCAAACAGCCGATTTATGCAGAAGTAATTGCAGCATATAAAAATGAAAAAGATATTAACATCCTCTTGGTTGATTCCATTGACAATCTGACTGAAGCAAAAAGCTGCCATTTGAGTGATTTATTTTAAAACTCCAAATACACGGCAGATTTTTAGATCAAATATTGGTAATCGCAATACCGTTATTCACTAAAGGTTTGCCATGTCTCAAAAGCATGTGTGCGATACAGCTTTAACACGGAAAACTGAGGAATAATTGCTTCACTCTGCGTTGGTCTTAAAAATACAAAATCATCGACTTGAATATCACAATCCTTCGGTACATTAACCAATTCCTGATTACTGCTACGCCCGTACAATGCGTGAGTATGTGCTTGATGAGGATAAATATAATCAGCCAACCAATAGCCACCATAAATAAACAGTGCCTTACATTTATGTGGCAATTTATCCAATAAAGACATAGAGGGAAGCTGGGTAAATGGCAGTATTTTTAATACAGGCGCAGCAATCCATAACGCAGGTTGTAAGGCTCTTAAAAAATCACTGTCAAAATCACTTGGTTTTAATAGCATTGAACCAAAAGACAAATCGTTGCAGACACTTTCAGTGGTATGAAAGCTAAAGGTTGGACTGCCACCGCCATTAAAACAAAGCTCATCGTGCCACAGCGTTGGGAACTGTTTTTGAATTAACTGTTTATAACAGGCATAGGTTTGCTGTGAGCTTTGATAAGCCAATTCAGGTTTTTTAATGATGGCTGGAATTTTAGTGACATGTGCATCATAACCCATCAAACCAGAAAGTTTTAAATACTGTGGATACTGTTGAATCAGCTTTAAAATTTCGGTTAGTTGCTGTGTCGACTGTACCCCACCACGATGTAAACCAACATCAATTTCAATATTCACATCCAAACACAGAGAATAGAGCTGAGCGATCTCGAGATATTGCTGTAAGCGTTGCTTAGTATCAATCAGCCATTGAATTTTGGCATTCGACCACTCCGCATGCTGATCAAAAAATTGATGGACTGCTTGAGCAGGCATCGGCTTACCCAACAGAATATCGGCTTCGGCAAAATTTTCTAGGATCGAAACAATATGTGGTTGGTGAAATACCATAAAGCGTTGCGTATTCAGTTGTTCAGATAACAACTTAAGTAGGTCTAGGCTTGCTAATGATTTCACGACCAAGCGTGCTTGTAAATGTTTGGCATGAGCAAGACGAATCTGAACATGCTGAATATTTTGTTTTAACGCTGCTTCATCGATGATCAGTTGCGGAGTCGCAATCCCCTGTTTTTTTAGATCGAGATTGAGTTGTTTAAAATAATGATCCAACATGGCTATACCTTTTTTATTTAATCGTGATCCTAAAAAAACCATCTTATACGAGGGAATGTCATCTACAACCTGAGCAAGCCAAAGCGACTAAAGCTTTGGCAAAACGCAAGAGTTTAAATACATCTTATGCTTCTTAGGATGAAACCAAAGTAAATCTAGCTGAAAGCTTCACCCTTAATTGGATGGGAATTCGATATGATTCCGTTAAGTACTTTCAACTCATAAAAATTCGATTTAACCTAAAAACAGCTTTTCCAGATAGGGATTTAAAAACTTAGCTTCTGGGTCAAGCTGCTGACGCAAAGCCATAAAATCATCCCACTTGGGATATAAAGTCCGAAGCTGTGTTTTGTTCATTTGATGCATTTTACCCCAATGCGGACGCCCTTGATATTTTTGCAAGATTGGCTCAACCACATCAAAAATCAAACGCGGGTCTTGCTTATGATATTGATGCACCGAGATCGAAATGGAATCCTGCTGATAAAACGGACTGAGCCAAATATCATCCCCTTTGACAAAGCGAAATTCGAGCGGAAAAAAGGTGGCTACGTTATAACTTCTCAATGCGTGTAGCACCTCATCCAGACAGGCAATCCCTTGATCAACAGGAATCTGATACTCCATTTCATTGAACTTCGTATTGCGTGGTGTTGGAAATATCTTGCTCGACCAATCGATATAGGTCGTCGGTTTAACAAAAATGCCGAGTAGCTTCTGTAAGTACGGATTCAACGAAGGAAAATTTTTGGTCAGCTCTGAACAAAAGGTCAGTAAGGTATCATCCGATGGGAAATTTTCCTTACGGGGCAAAACCGCTTCATCTGTCTCATCCAAGGTTTTCAGCATCAACTGCTTTTCATAGGAAAATATAAAGCACTCAATATGTCGATGCTGATGTTTCCATTGCTGAATGTGTTGCATCATGTCCTCGACTGGACAAAGTTGAATGTGTTCTTTGAGTTTATAGCGCGGACGATTTTGCATAGTGATTTGGGTCAAGATGCCTAAGCACCCCAAAGAGACTCGCCCTGCGGCAAAGATTTCAGGATGCTCTGTGCGACTACATTTTAGGATTTCACCCGAAGCCGTCAATAGCTCAAAAGCTTCAACATAAGCTGAAATGCAATGTAAATCTGCACCTGTGCCATGTGTGCCTGTAGAGACTGCACCTGCCAGACTTTGCTGATCAATATCGCCTTGATTCATCAACGCCTGATTAATCGATTGCTGCTGTAAATGTTGGTCTAGGTCATATAAGCGCGTGCCTGCATAAATACTACTCTGACATCGCTCAAGATCAGCCGATGCAATTCCCGCAATATGATCCAAAGACAATAAGGTTGCATCGGTACACACCAACGGCGTAAAAGAATGCCCAGCACCGACTACCCGTATTTTTTTCTGCGCCTGAACAATGGACTGTAGTTCTTGAATATTGGCAGGTTGCAAAATCTGTTGCGGCATAGATTTTTGAAAACCAGACCAGTTTGACCAAATGCCCTGTGTTAAATCACTCATACTGCCTCTCCTTGGCTAACGGCAGTTTTTAAATTGCCATGATTAGTGCGTTTTGCGAGTTCCTGCGCTGGAATATACGGTGGTCGTGTCATTTCATCGTAATGACGTTTATCTTTTTCTAATAATAACTGTTCTGCTAAGCCTTGGAACTTGCTCTGACAGGCTGCCAATGACCATTGACCAAATAAGGTATGCCCACCTTCATACGCCTGCACTTGGTATTCTTCATAGGTAGTGACATAACCCATGTAATCATTGCAGTACGATGCTAACCAAACTCTTTTAATCGAAGCCTGTGCGGCAAGCATCTGTTTAACTGTATCAACCACCCGCTGCCCTGCAATAGTGGTAAATTCGCCCGGACAACATATCAATGCCAAAGACCCTAATCGTACAATCTGTAAGGGAACCACACTTGGGACTAAAGGACTGTCCTGAATCGCACCCGCTTTCACTTGTCGGTTCATTTCTGCAATCAGCGGATCAAGAATACTTGGCGGAAAACCAATCTGTTGACCTAGGATCTTTTTGGCGCCTGCTTCCAGTAAAATCCGTTTCGGCCCTTGAGATGCATACAGCTGCTGATATGCTACAAAGTCTGCTGCTTTGGGATGTTTGATTTTTTGTTTGCGAAATTGATCGGCTAAAAATTGCATCCCCATCATTAAGGGTTTAGGCGCACCTAGACCATCGACAGGCGTACCTGCAAAAAATGCGGTGCCATGACAAGGCTGGCTGGTCTTTGCATGCTTTTGACCATCTGCAAATGCATCGGGAATCTCAATATTGGTCAGATCCACATAGGACAAAACAGCATCAATCTTGCCTTCAACTTTTTGCAAATTTTTAGCAATATTCCCCTGTAAGCTAGTTAAAGCCAATTCACTCTGATAACGCCCATTTTGTTGCGCATATTGATACTCCTGCTCACCTTTAATTTGATTGCGAATCTTGAGCTGATCTTTACCATGGAAATGCGGTGATACATCCCCAGCGGTTGCTTGGGCAAAAATCGTGACTGGATTATCAACTCCTTGCTCAATTAAAGCCTGCTCAGAAAATGCAGCTGCATAACCCTTGTTATCGCCATCATAGGCTTTTAAGGAATTTCCCAAACAAGTCGCATGTACCCCAAATAATGAAATAAAGGACTGCAATTTTTGTTCACGATAAAAACCAAGCAATTGCATTTCACGATTCAAAGCCAAATGCGTTTCGGCATCAGTGCGTGGCAAAACCTCTGGATTACGATTATAGGCTTTGATCGAACGATTCCATGCCACAGCGGTATGTTCTGAAAAATGTTGCGTGCCCAAGAAAATCTCGGTGTCTTGTTCAGATACAATCGCATTTTGAATACTCAGTACAATCGCCTCGACAATTGCACTGAGATGCTCAGGCACAAAACCGGGTGTTGGCATATTATATAAAGCTTCATAACCGCAACCACCAGGCCCAGAGTGGGTATGGGTTGCCATTAACACCAGTTGATTTTCATCAAATGGCGTACCTATGATTTGCGTGAGTCGCGCTACCGTTTGGCTGCGCATGGCATGGGTAATACAACCTAAATCAAGACAACAAAGCAGCAGTCGATGATCGGATGAATCGACAATACTCACGCTACGTGCAAATAAAGCTGTGCGCTGTTCATAGGCCCGATGTGACCATTGCCCATAACCAAACATGGCATAGCCTTTCGGTGTAACTTTGATTTGTTGTTTATCCCAGCCCACTTGATACATTGGCGCGTCCCTTTCTCAGTTCTTTTTCTAACTGTGTTAAAGCCTGTTGAAAGTTAATCAAAATTATGCGATACCCAACAGGGTTAAAGACACTTTTCTTTGGGGGGCAAAACGGACTTATGCCTAAACAATTCATCAATAGCGCTGAAACACAGCAATATATTCCACCCACCATTCTGGCCAGCCTGATCCATTATGCAGAGCAGCAACAGTGGAATTATGCTGCATGGTTTCAGCATTCAGGTTTAGACATTGCACAAATACAGCAAACTCAAGGCGTGGTTCGCTTCTCTCAATTGTGTGATGTGATACGTCAGGCCATGACAGCCTACCAACAACCCGACCTCGGTTTAAAGCTTGGCAGTAGTGAAGGTTTAATTTCAATGGGGATTCTCGGTTTCGCCATGCAATCCTGCAAGACTGTTGCAGATGCCTTAGACATTGCGCTGCGTTATCATCGTATTTCAGGTAGTGTCTTAAATATCAACTTTTCCATCCACGCTGATCTCTGTGAATTAGAAGTCACTGAAACCTCTCCCTGCAATGAACTCAAAGCTTTTTTCTATGATGAATTATTTAGCAGCATCATCACCTGTTTAAATGCAATGCTAGGTGATCATGATGATGTGATCAGTCTTGAACTCAGCTATTTTCCAAGCGAATATCAACAACAATATAGTGATCTCTTTGGCTGCCCCGTCCAATTTAACCGTGATAAAAATATCATGCGTTTTAGTAGTCGCCTATTGCAGCGTAACTTAAAAAATTACAGCCCCGCCAACTATGCAACTGCACTACAGATTTGTGAACAGGCGTTAAAAGAAATAGACCAGCTCAATCAAGTCGGCTACGTCCATTTACTTGATCATTTGATTGAACAGCATTTACCTGAACGTTTTGAGATGCAACAAGCTGCCGAACAATTACACCTCAGCGAGCGTCATTTAAGACGACAATTATTGGCAGAAGGTTTGAGTTTTCAACAAATTCGGCAAAATGTGTTGGAGCGGAAAGCTAAACAATTACTGGAACAGAACCTATCCATGAGTGAGATTAGCCTACAACTAGGCTTTAGCGAATTACGTGAATTCCGACGTGCCTTTAAACGCTGGACTGGCCAAGCGCCTTCGGTTTATAAACAAGAGAGCATTTTACATAATGCCTAAGAATAAAACGGTCTAGAAATTTCCAAGCGCAGATGCAGATAAAACCGAACCGTAAATGCTTTTTCTTGTAATTTTAAATTCTCGCAAATATTCACTACCGCGCTCGGCGGCATGGATGCCGCCAGTTTGGCTGTGATACAAGGAAGTATCATCAGCCAAACAAAGGATTTTTGTTACTTTTCATCCCTGAAAAGTAAGAGAGAAAACGGATGCTTATCCAAAATAAGATGAGATCTCTGTAAGATTCCACAAAGACGATCGGACTATAAAATAAAAAGCTCAGGATTTTACCCAAGCTTTCTAAGCTAAATCAAACCTTAACTTGCTGCTTGATAAAACGGTACATCACCATTAATCGTGGCACGATGCATAATCCGATGCGCCTCACCATAATCAAATAAAGCCTTATGCTGCGTGCAACGATTATCCCAAATCGCCACATCACCTACCTGCCACTGCCAACGCAAATGGAACTGCTCATTAGTTGCATGGGCAAATAAATACTGTAGCAATTCAGCACTTTCAGTCTCATCCAGCTCATTAATACGCGTGGTGAACCCTTCACTCACAAACAAAATTGGCTGACCCGTTACAGGATGTGTTCTCACCACAGGGTGAACAACGGGTGGATTACGCTTAAATGTGTCTTCCAGCTTTTGACGCTCTACATCATTATGCGCAAAACGCTCAATCGGGAAAGACTGACGAATGTCATGTGTTGCAGTTAAGCCTTTTAACTTTTGCTGCAAACCTTGATCCAAGGCTGCAAATGCCGCTGCCCCACTCGACCAAAGTGTATCACCACCAACAGGTGGAATCTTAATCGCTTGTAAGACACAGCCCAATGGCGGTTTCTGGCTAAAAGTGACATCGGTATGCCAAAGTTCATTGTCACGTAAGTCTTGCTTCCAACTGTCCAATACAATGATTTCAGGTACATTTGCTACGGATGGATAAATAGGATGAATATGCAAAGAACCAAAACTACGTGCCAACTCCGCTTGCGCCTGAGGTGCAAGTTGCTGATTGCGGAAGAAGATCACATGATGATCCAGCAAAGCCTGTTGAATTTGTTGCGCGGTATGTTCATCAGCCGTGTTTAAGTCAACATCATGAATAATTGCACCGATTGTTGGTTTAATAACTTCAATATTTAAGGTCATCTTCTACTACTCACACTTATAACTGTTGGCCATACCAAGGAGATAATTGTTTCTGTAACCAACGCAAAAACAATTCAAAACTAACCGCGACAATCGCAATCACAATAATGCCAAGAACTACGGTATCCGTGATCAGGAATTGTGCCGCTGACTGCACCATAAAACCAATACCGCGATCAGCTGCGACCAATTCCGAAGCCACCAACGTTGACCAACCCACGCCTAAACCAATACGAATACCCGTCAAGATGTGCGGTAAAGCGGTTGGCAGAATCACATGCCAAAACACTTGTGATTGGCTCGCACCCAAAGACAATGCCGCTCGCTCACGATTGAGCTGGTGACTGAGTACACCATGAGTACTGCTGATAATCACAGGTGCAAGGATCGAAAAGAAAATCAAAAGCACCTTGGTGGTTTCACCAATCCCGAACCAAATCACCAATAAGGGTAAATAAGCCAAAGGTGGAATCGGGCGCAATAACTCAACCAATGGATCAAGCACCGCACGCACCCATTTGTTCAATCCCATCCATAAGCCAAGCGGTACACCAATCGCAATCGCAGCCACTAAAGCCAACAAAACACGAGAAATACTCGCGGCCAAATGCTGCCATAAAGTGGCTTTCATAAAACCTTGTTGGCTGACTTCTAGAAATTTTTGCCATACTGCTTGTGGGCTCGGCAAAAATAGACTCGGGACAATTTTTAATGCCGTGATCAAATACCAGATCACCAATACGCTCAAGACACTGGAAAGGCTCAGCGCTAAACTACGATGGCGTGTAAAAAAAGCACCAATTGGACTAAAAAACGAACCCGACTGTGCTTGGTTTGTCGATTGTAGTTCCTCGACTTTATTCACCTCATAGGCCGTATTCTTTGCTTGCCCTGTCATACAGCCACCTCATGCCCTGCTTGTTTCTGCACACGTAGGCGTTCAAATAATTGCTCACGTAATTGAATAAATTTTGGGTCCGATTTAATCGCACGAATCGATTCACCTTGCTTATAACGTTCCGCGAAATCTAATTTTAAGGTTTCGACAATTTTGCCAGGACGAGCAGTCATCAATACCAATTGATTGCTCAGTAGCAAAGCTTCTTCAATATCATGCGTGATCAAGAAGAAAGACTTATTTTGTTCAATCCACAAATCCAGCACCAACTGCTGCATGGTTTCACGGGTAAAGGCATCAAGCGCAGCAAAAGGTTCATCCAACAAAATAAACGCAGCATGACTCACCAATGCACGTGCAATCCCCACCCGTTGCTTCATACCACCCGACAATTCCCAAATATTGGCTTGAGCGACATGGCTTAAACCCACGATTTTTAAGATTGCATCGACTTGCTGCTGAATCTCTTGCGCTTTTAAACCCTTAAGCTGTAAAGCAAAACCAATATTTTCAGAGACATTTAACCAAGGTAGTAAAGCATGATCCTGAAACACCACCGCACGGCGCGCATCAGGTGCAGTCACCACTTCATGGTCCAGTGTAATCTGACCTGAACTTGGCTTTTGAAAACCCGCCAAAATATTCAGCAATGTTGTTTTCCCACAACCCGACTCGCCCAAAATCACAGTCAACGTACCTTCTTCAATCTTCAGATTGATATCTTGCAAGACAGGTACGGTCTGCTTTGGAAAAGTTAAATGAAGATGCTCCGCAGCTAATACGCTCATTTCGATCTCCTATGGCTGTAAGAAATTGGTGGTCACATTATCTTGATAATCAGGCTTCACTTGATCGACCTTGCCTTGGCTCTTTAAGAAAGTTGCGGTGTCGAAAATATTTTTGGCAAACTCACCTGATAAAGTCGCTTGTTGCTGCTGACGATCCAAATAAATATTTCCTGAAAGCAACAATGGAATATCTTTTACATCAGAACCCGTCAGTTGCGCGATTTTCTGGATATGGTCAGCATTCTGCTCAAATGCTTTTGGATCTTTCTGGTACGCCTCAACTTGTTTCAAGCTGGTTTGCACAAAGGCCTTTAAAAACTCTGGATTTTTCTCAGCGAAATCTTTACGAACCACCCATAAATCATAAGTTGGTGCGCCCCACTCGCCGACTTGTTTTGAGTCTGTTAAGACATGGCCACTGGCTTTGACTTTGCTTAACGCAGGTTCCCAAACATAAGTCGCATCAATATCACCACGCTCCCAAGCGGCAGTAATTTCAGGTGGACGTAAGTTAATAATCTTGACCTGGTTATCCGCAATGTTCCAATGCTTTAAAGCTGACAATAAGCTGTAATGCGTGGTTGAAACGAAGGGTACAGCAATGGTTTTACCAATCAAATCTTGAGGGTTTTTGATGCCTGATTTGTTACTCACCACCAAGGCTTCAGAACCACCTAATTTAGCCGTCACAAGGAATACTTCAATCGGTAAATCACGACTTGCTGCGGCTGCCAATGGGCTAGAACCAATGTTACCAATCACCACATCACCTGAAGCGAGTGCATTGACCACATCTGATCCTGCATCAAACTTACGCCATTGGATTGCCTGTTGGCTATCACGTTCATAATCACCATTGGCTTGTGCAACCTTGGTTGGATCTACACCAGTCTGATAGGCAATCACCACCGCTTTGTTGTTTTTAGACTGAACAGGTGCAGCATCTTTTTGATTTTGATAGACAATAAAAGCAACAATCGCCACAAGGACGATCGCTGTCACGATTAACGGCTTGGTGTTCTTGATGCCCATAATTAGATGATCTTTCAACAATATAGGCTTATGGTATGCGGCATGCTTTATGATTAAAAATAAGAAAAAGTGACTTGCTTATTCCTTTATGAGATAAGAATAAGTCTTAGACAATTTATGCTGCTTTTATCATCAAGTGCGATATTTTTAATGTGTTTGCATTTAATTTTCCAAATCATGCTTTTAAATATTTATCATCCAACTTAATTGAAAAGTAAAATATTTAATCTCGATAATTTCATCTTTAAATTAAATAAGATCATTCAATTTAAAGCTAGGTTTTAAACCATATTCCGAATAAGCCGATAAATACTTATTATTTATCAAAAATAGATATATAAATAAATTTTGCTTATTTTCCTGAATATAAAAACCGTCCTAAGATAAAAAAATCATCCCGCTGATGTATATAAAGGTTGTAAAAATGAATGCTCAATTTGATTCTGCTCAAGCTTTGGAATCCAACATTACTTCCCACGGTTCTTTCAACGATCCACAAGATATCCTACAACGTGCTCAGCAATATGCTGAAGAAAATGAACTTGATTTCACGGGCAGCATCCCTCCTAGCGAAGCTTGGTATTTGGTTCAACAAGGCCATGCTGTCTTGGTTGATGTAAGAACCAATGAAGAACGTAAATTTGTCGGCTATGTGCCTGAAAGTATCCACGTCGCATGGGCAACAGGTACATCTTTTAACCGCAATCCTCGTTTTTTAAAAGAACTGGATAGCAAAGTCGGCAAAGACAAAACAATTTTATTGCTGTGTCGTAGCGGTAAACGTTCTGCTTTAGCTGCAACAGCAGCTTTTAGTGCAGGTTTTGCACAAGTCTATAACGTACTGGAAGGTTTTGAGGGTGATTTAAACGAACAGCAGCAGCGCAATCAAAGTAATGGCTGGCGTACCCACCAATTACCTTGGTTACAAGATTAATGCTGCTTTCTTAAGCAAAAAATTAACGATTTATTCATGACTTTGATTTGCAAGGAATTCTCGTGAGCCAATGGAAAATACAGCCTGTCGTTGAAGGTTTGCAACAAGCGAGACACGAATGGAGAGAGCGTCAACATCGCATCAAAGAATTTGGTGGACGCGAACTCCCATCTAAGGATGCGCTGAAGTCAATTTTAGATGATCTGTGTGGAATTCTGTTTCCAATGCGACTTGGCCCCAGTGATCTGCGTCAAGAAACCGAGGATTACTATATTGCCTATACCCTAGACCGCGTACTCAATGAATTATTTTCACAGGTAAAACTGGCCTTAAATTACGAAACCAAAAGTCGCGTCAAACCGATCCCTGTTTCAAGCAATGAACGTCTGCTTTATGAACAGCAAATCGCTTTGGCACAGACCATCGTACAGGACTTTGCCAATATCTTGCCTGATATCCGTCGCGTATTAGATGCAGATGTCTGTGCCGCATATGAAGGTGATCCTGCTGCGCATAGCGTCGATGAAGTCCTGCTCTGCTACCCAGGTATTTTGGCAATCATCCATCATCGTGTGGCACATCAGCTCTATCACAGCGTTCCGCTACTTTCACGAATTATTTCTGAATTGGCCCATTCAGCCACAGGGATTGATATCCACCCAGGTGCACAAATTGGTAAAGGCTTCTTTATCGATCATGGTACAGGGGTGGTAATTGGTGAAACCTCAGTGATTGGTGAATATGTGCGTATCTATCAGGCCGTGACCCTCGGTGCAAAACGTTTCGAACTGAATGAGGATGGTGCCTTGAAAAAAGATTACGCCCGTCATCCAATCGTGGAAGACCATGTAGTGATTTATGCAGGTGCAACAATTTTAGGCTGTATCACTATTGGTAAAGGGTCAATTATTGGCGGCAATGTCTGGCTCACCCATAGCGTTACAGCAGGCAGTCAGATTTTACAGTCACCCAGCGAGTCACTCCACAATAGTAAAGTTTAAATGAATGAATTATTTAAATAGTTCTTAGAATAAATAAACGTATATTCAATACTTATATTTATTTCATATAAATATATTCTTATGAGTAATAAGTAAATAGTTCACGATTATTTATCTCATAATAATATTTTTAAAAATACTAAATAGTCTCTAGTCTAACTAAATAAATCATTCAACATTATTGCAATAAACCAATTTTATTAACAAAGCCAAAAACAACAGGAAAATTGATTCATGGCAAAAACCACAGATAAAGTCCAACTTGCACTTGGTGATCACGCAGCCAGACAGCTTGCAAATGCCACCAAGACCGTTCCACAACTATCGACCATTACCCCGCGTTGGCTCACGCATTTATTGCAATGGATTCCTGTTGAAGCAGGTATTTATCGCGTTAACCGTGTCAGCAATACTGATGATATCCAAGTCGCGTGCACCCAACGTGATGAGGCCACTTTGCCACAAACTTTTGTGGATTATGATGCACAACCACGTGAATATTTCTTAAATGGTGTTTCGACTGTTTTAGATATCCATACCCGTGTTGCTGATCTTTACAGCAGCCCGCATGATCAGATTAAAGAACAATTACGTTTAACCATTGAAACCATTAAAGAACGTCAGGAAAGTGAGCTAATCAATAACCCTGAATATGGTTTATTGGCCAGTGTCGCAGAAGACCAACGTATCTCTACTTTGAATGGCCCCCCAACACCCGATGACTTTGACGATTTACTGCGTAAGGTCTGGAAAGAACCTGGTTTCTTCCTTGCCCATCCAGATGCAATTGCTGCTTTCGGTCGTGAATGCACCCGACGTGGTGTTCCACCACCAACTGTGAGCTTATTCGGTTCACAGTTCATCACGTGGCGCGGTGTTCCACTGATTCCATCAAATAAGATTCCTGTGGAAGATGGTAAAACCAAAATATTGTTACTGCGTGTGGGTGAAAAACGCCAAGGTGTGGTGGGATTATTCCAACCGGGCTTGGCCGGCGAACAATCCCCAGGCCTTTCTGTACGCTTCATGGGCATCAACCGCAACGCGATTGCGTCTTATCTAATCTCACTGTACTGCTCATTGGCGGTATTGACTGAGGATGCATTGGCTGTGCTCGAAGATGTGGAGGTGGACAAGTATCATGACTACCCAGTTAACTACAAGTAATTTACACGGTAGTCCAACGGGTTCTGAAGTGGTCGGTGTTAGCCCACCGTCCAACTTCCCAGATGAAGCAACACTTTCACGGCTTGCCTCTGAATTTTTTGCTGCCCTGCCAAATTCTGGCAGTGGTCATTCCTCTGGTTTGAATTTGGACTTACCCCATGTTGGTACGCCCCCACATCAACCACAGCCCGCTGAACCTTTAGCTGCGCTCAGTGGTCGTGCGCCCAATATTGCTTATGAAAAAAGTTTAAATCCTGAATATCCTGAGCATATTCCAAACTATCCTGACTATCCTGAACGTCGTGCGATCGCCTCGGCGCCGGTCGTGGGTGGTGCCAATTTACCACGTCCACCGATTGAACCTAATTTTCCTCAAGCGGTTCATAGTGCACCAAACGTTCCTTTAGTTGAACCCTCTCGTCCTTCAACAAGTGATGCGTCACCCTTTTATTTTTTGAATGAATTTACAGCACCGAGTTCATCCAGTTCTGAATTTGATGCTGCCAATTTTGCCACGGCACAATCATTTCAATTGCCTCATGGTGATGCATTAAAAAGTCTGTTGCAGCAAGATACTCAAGCTTCTACTCAAGCAAAAAATAATGCGTCTTCAGGCTTTTATTTCTTAGATCTGCCGCAACACAATGCAGGTTATGGCAATTATCAAGCTTCTCAGCCACAGTTTGTTGCCAATGCTGCTCAGCCCTTGGATATTCAAGCGATCCGTCGTGATTTTCCAATTCTGCAAGAACGCGTTAATGGACGGTCCTTAGTTTGGTTTGACAATGCAGCGACCACGCAGAAGCCACAAAGTGTGATTGATCGTATTGCCTATTTTTATCAGCACGAAAATTCCAATATTCATCGTGCTGCACATGAGCTGGCAGCACGTGCAACCGATGCCTATGAACATGCGCGTAATGTGGTGGCCCGTTTTATTGGGGCAAAATCATCCAAAGAGATCATTTTTGTTCGTGGCACCACCGAAGGCATTAATCTGATTGCCAAGACCTGGGGCGAACAGAATATTGCTGAAGGTGATGAGATTATTGTTTCGCATCTTGAACATCACGCCAACATCGTTCCGTGGTTCCAACTCACCAAAAAAGTCAGCGCCAAACTGCGTGTTATTCCTGTGGATGATACTGGTCAAATCATTTTGGAAGAACTACCAAAACTGATCAATGAACGGACCAAACTGATCTCGATTACCCAAGTATCCAACGCCTTAGGTACGGTAACACCTGTCGCGGAGGTGATCAAAATCGCGCATGCCAAAGGTGTGCGGGTTCTGGTCGATGGTGCTCAATCTGTTTCGCATATGCCAACTGATGTCCAAGCGATTGATGCCGACTTCTTTGTATTCTCAGGACATAAAGTGTTTGGGCCAACAGGTATTGGTGCAGTTTATGCCAAGCCTGAAATCCTAGAGACCATGCCCGTCTGGGAAGGCGGCGGCAATATGATTCAGGATGTGAGCTTTGAACAAGTGGTTTACCAACCTGCCCCCAATAAGTTTGAAGCAGGCACAGGCAATATTGCCGATGCAGTAGGTTTAGGCGCTGCATTGGAATATGTTGAACGCCTTGGCATTCATAATATTGCGCGTTATGAACATGACTTGCTGGAATATGGCCAGCATGCGTTAAGCAGTGTCACGGGGTTAAGACCAATTGGTACGGCGAGAAATAAAGCCAGTGTAATGTCCTTTACTCTTGAAGGTTATTCGACAGAGCAAGTGGGTAAGGCACTGAATCAACATGGGATTGCAGTGCGTTCTGGGCATCATTGTGCTCAACCGATCTTGCGTCGTTTTGGTGTAGAAAAGACCGTGCGTCCATCTTTGGCCTTTTATAACACCACAGAAGAAATTGATTTGTTGGTGTCGGTCTTGCACCAACTGACCAGAAACAAACGCAGTGCCTAAAACTCCTCTCCAATAAAAAAGACTGCCTCAGTGCAGTCTTTTTTATGTTCAAGTAAAGGCAACGCTCCAGATCAATCGTATTGCAACTGCACTCAAGATAATCCCCATCGCCCGTTCAAAATACACCCCGAACTCCAAAAAGCGTTTCCGCACAATCGGTTGTGCAAACATGATGCTGACCAAAATAAACCATAATGCATTGACTAGACACATCCAGACACCATAACCAATTTGAACCTTTAACGGTGTGGTCGGGCTAACAATGGTGGTAAAAATCGCCAGAAAGAAAACTGTTGCTTTCGGATTCAAAGCATTGGTTAGAAAACCCATATTAAAGGCTTGAATTAAGCTCGGTTTACCCATCACCTCGCCAGCCAAAATATCCAGATTGGCATTCGGTTGACTACGTAAACATTGCCAGCCCAAATAAATCAAATAAGCCGCCCCTGCTACGCGTAATACCGACATTAACCAAACGCTTTGCTGGATCAATACGCCCACCCCGACCAAGGTGTAAAACACATGCACCGAAATGCCGACACCAATACCAATTGCAGTGATACAGCCAATTAGATAGCCATATCGAACACTCTGTCGTACTGTAATAATAAAATCAGGACCCGGTAAAACAACGGCCATAAAATGGATCAATGCCAAGGCCAGAAACTCATGTCCATACAACTGCCACATTTGATTTATCTCCATCATGACTACAGGAAAAGATTGTATTGCGCTTTTTAAATCGCGATAATCCAATCAAATTCCAAATAACTTTTGCTTCATGAGCACAAATCAAAGTCTGGTTCTGTTAAATGAAATGGCAACCTTTGTCAAAGTTGTCGAAACGGAAAGCTTTTCTGAAACGGCACGTCAGCTCGGTTCAACCCCTTCTGCCGTAAGCCGTGCGATTGCCCGTTTAGAACGGGCTTTGGGCACACGCTTATTACATCGCACCACCCGTAAACTGCGCTTAAGTGAAAGTGGTCAACAGGTGTACGAACGCTGTGTCGACATGGTCAATGCTGCGCAAGCGGTGATGGAAAGTTCAGGACAGTTTCATATTGAGCCACAGGGCATTATTCGGATCAGCGTGCCCAAAGCCGTTGGGCATTTTATGCTGCATCCCCATCTGCCCGAATTCTTGGCCCTATATCCAAAAATTGATATCCAACTGCTGTTGGAAGACCGCTATATTGACTTGATTGATGATGGTGTCGATCTGGCGATTCGCATTACCGAGCAACCTCCAGGTGGATTGATGGGGCGAAAACTGATTGATATTGATCATTTGATCTGTGCCACACCTGAATATTTGCAGAAAAATGGCACACCGCAACATCCACACGACTTAAAGCAGCATCAGTGTATCTATTTGGGTGAACAACCGAATGATTCGAAGTGGAAATTCCAGCAAGAACAGAAATCAATTACGGTGCTTGTCCGTGGTCGTTATGCTGCCAATCATACTGGGGTGCGCCTCAGTGCCGCTTTACAACATTTAGGCATTGCCAGTTTGCCGTACTTCGTAGCACGCCATGCTTTGGAGCAAGGCACACTTGTTCAGGTCTTACCTGATTGGCATTTTAAAACCCACTACAGCGGTGGCGCATGGTTGCTCTATCCACCTACCCGTCATGTGCCACCGAAATTGAGTGTATTCATTCAATATTTAGCAGAAAAATTAGCCGCAGAACCGATTTTAGTTCAACAGAGCTCACCAATAAAAAATAATGATTAACTCATCTAAATTCAATAATTTCATCATTTTGAATTATTAACTCACTAAAATTTATAAACTCAATACTCAATTTTATTTATCATCTAGAAATAAAAAGAAAACTCTTTGGAATACATCATGCAATCAGCTGATCCTACAAATCCAACGCCAACAATTCCGTTCAGGCAAGCCTTTTTGTTCTGGCTGAAATTGGGATTTATCAGCTTTGGCGGACCTGCTGGTCAAATTGCAGTGATGCATCAAGAACTGGTAGAAAATAAACGTTGGATTTCTGAAAAAAGATTCTTACATGCGTTGAATTACTGCATGCTACTCCCCGGTCCTGAGGCACAACAGCTCGCCACCTATATTGGTTGGCTCATGCACCGAACGATGGGCGGTCTTGTTGCAGGGATTTTATTTGTTCTGCCCTCCCTATTTATCCTGATCGCGCTATCATGGATTTACGTGCAGTTTGGTGATGTACCGATTATTGCAGGCTTGTTTTATGGGATTAAACCTGCGGTCACGGCGATTGTCTTTCATGCCACTTATCGTATTGGTAGTCGTTCCTTGAAAAATCCATTTCTATGGGGAATTGCTGCTACTGCATTTATTGCCATCTTCGTATTTAACGTCCCTTTTCCTTTCATTGTTTTAGCAGCTGCTATTTTAGGCTATGTACTGAGTAAGAAAAAACCAGATTTATTTACGGTTCAGAATTCCCATCAAAACAGTCATAAAAGTTATGGGACCGCCCTAATTGATGATGATACGCCAACACCTGCCCATGCAATTTTCCATTGGTCAACTCTTATTAAAATCGTGGTCATTGCAGCCTTGCTCTGGTTGATTCCAATCACACTGTTAACCCTAAGCCTCGGTTGGCAAAATGGCTATACCCAAATGGCATGGTTCTTTAGCAAAGCCGCCTTACTCACCTTTGGCGGTGCTTATGCAGTTTTGCCCTATGTGTATCAAGGTGCGGTCAATCATTATGCGTGGCTGAGTCCAACCCAAATGATTGATGGGTTAGCACTTGGTGAAAGTACTCCTGGCCCGTTAATCATGGTGGTGGCTTTCGTGGGTTTTCTGGGGGCTTATAACCATGCGTTATTGGGGGCTGATCAGCTCTTTTTAGCAGGTGCAATGGGTGCCGTGATTGTCACTTGGTTTACCTTTTTATTTTCCTTTGTATTTATTTTAGCCGGCGCACCAATTATTGAATCTACGCACAATGAACTAAAATTTACGGCGCCACTCACTGCCATTACAGCCGCCGTCGTCGGGGTGATTTTAAATCTGGCGTTGTTCTTTAGTTATCATGTGCTCTGGCCAAAGGGCTTTGATCATGCTTTTAATTATGAAGCGGCTTTTATTACCATTGCCGCACTGATTGCTTTATTCAAATTTCAGCTCAACGTATTGTATGTGATTTTTGCATCGGCCTTTTGCGGCCTCATCTTATATATCGGTGCTTAATTCAATTCATCGAGTAGAACATCTCTCTACTCGATGTCCCTCAGTATTAAATATGATGAATTTCCACAGACGCATGAACAATTTCGTCATGAACCGCCAATTCCGCTTTAACCTGATCAGGATTGAGATCAGTCATGGTGGTTTCCAATCCTAAAATACAAGAGAACTTGCCTTTCCCGACCTTCCATACATGCAGATCAGTAATTTCAACCTGTGAAAACTGGGCAATCACCTCACGTATTTCTTCAACCACAGGATGCCCCATTTCGGCATCCAATAAAGTTTTTGCTGTTTCCTGCATCAATCCCCAAGACCATTTTGTAACCAATAATGCGCCGACAATCCCAAGCAAAGCATCCAGAAAATTCCAGCCAAAATACTTGGCCGCAAATAAGGCAATAATCGCCAAAACGGACGTTACCGCATCAGCAACCACGTGTAAGAATGCGGCTTTTTGGTTTAAATCATGATGATGATCATGGCCATGATGATGTGTTTCATCATGAGAGTGATGATGCTCATGTTCCCCATCATGTAACAACCATGCACAAATCAGATTGACGATCAGACCCACAATCGCAATGGGAATCGCTTCATTAAAATGAATGGTGACAGGGTTAAATAAACGCTCAAGAGATTGAATCCCCATCAACAGCGCCACCACCATCAGTAAAATAGCACTGCTGTATCCCGTCAAGATTTCAATTTTCCATGTACCGAAACTAAAACGTTGATCCTGCGCATAATGTCGTGCCATACGATAGGCAAAATAAGCCAGTCCCAAAGCCAGCATATGCGAACTCATGTGCCAGCCATCAGCAAGCAAAGCCATCGAATTAAAAAACCAACCGCCTAGAATTTCCAAGATCATCATTACAGCGGTCAAAATGGTGGCAATTAAAATTCTTTTTTGGGCCAAGGGATTTCCTTGATCAAACTGATGAGAATGACGTCGTTCTAGGTTACTATGCTGCATTTATTTTAGTCTTTCAATATACCCCCCCCAGTATATATTTTTTTAGGAAAAAAGTATGTCTCACCTCCATCAAGATAAGAAAATTTTAAATCGTCTTAAACGGATTCAAGGGCAGTTCGCAGCAGTCGAGAAATCAATCACAAATCCTGAGAGTTCTTGCATAGAAGTTCTACAGCAGGTTGCGGCAGTCAAAGGTGCGGTAAATGGTTTAATGAATCAATTGATCGAACAACACCTAAAAGAACATGTTTTAAAAGGTGCTGATCATGTGGACGAAGAAGAAGTAGAAAAGTTTTTCACCTTATTACAACGCTATCTATAAATACCAAATTTCGTCCGTGAGTTGTTTAATCTCGGAATGATCATGACTCACATACAACATTGGAATCTTGGTTTCCTGTTTAACGCGTTGAAAAAAAGGAATGATCTCAGCTTTATGCGCCATATCCAATGCAGACAGTGGCTCATCGAGAAGTAACAATTGTGGCGAGTACAACAAAGCTCGTCCTAAGGCGACCCGTTGTTTTTCTCCCCCAGAGAGCTTAATCGGCATACGTTCCAGTAAATGTCCCAATTTAAGCAATTCAACAATATAGTCCACTTCAAACTGACGTTGTTGTGGAGCAATATGCTTAAAACCAAACATTAAATTCTGTTTGACGTTTTTATGGGGGAACAGTTGAGCGTCCTGAAACACCAAACCGACACGACGCTGTTGCGTACTAAGATAAATCTTCTGACCTTGATCAAACCAGGTCTGGTTCTGGATTTTAATCCATCCCGATTGTGGTCGAATTAAGCCCGCAATACTATGTAAAATCGTAGTTTTTCCTGAACCCGAAGCCCCAAATAAACCAATCACCGACTGATCAGATTGAAAGCGTTGATCCAGATAAAATTGCCCTTGTTGTAACTGTATATGACAATCAATCATGTTGAATATCCACGCTTATTTTTCTGATAACGGTTGAACCACTGTGCAAACCACAAGGCAAAGAACGCCACCGATAAAGACAGGATAATCAATCGCCATACCGCGGCTTCGGTATCGGGTTGCTGCATCAAACTATACATTGCCAACGGTAAAGTGCGGGTTTCGCCAGCAATATTGCCCACAAAGGTAATCGTTGCTCCAAACTCACCTAAACTTCGGCAAAAACATAAAATAGCACCGACCAAAATACCGCTACTGGCAAGCGGTAATGTCACCTGCATAAACGCCCCAAAGGAAGATGCACCCAAGGTTTTCGCTGCTAGCTCCAAGCGTTGATCGACCAGTTCAATCGCCAGCCGAATCGATTGTACCAATAAAGGAAAGCCCATCACCGCAGACGCCAATACCGCACCTTTCCAGTTAAAAGCAAACTCTAAACCGAGCGGTGCAAGATATTGCCCCAATAGCCCCCGATTACCAAACAACTGCAGCAGTAAGTAACCAGGCACCACAGGTGGTAAAACCAAAGGTAAAAATACCAAAGTCTCAAACAGTGATTTTCCCCAAAACTCTTTGCGGGCCAATACCCAAGCCACCAAAGTTGCAGGAATTAGGCTAAACACCAGACACGCTGCTGCCACTTTGCAGGACAGCTTGAGAACTTCAATTTCTTCAGGGCTTAAGATCATCATTTAGTTACTGCAACACGCTAAACCCATATTTTTTAAATATCGTTTTTGCCTGTCCGCTTTGTAAAAAATTATAGAATTTAACCGATTCCGCATTCTTCTTGGTTAAACCTACAGGATAAATAATTGGTGGATGCGTATTTTCTGGGAAGATACCCGCCACAACTACATCTTTGCTAATGGCAGCATCCGTCGCATAGACAATACCGACCTGACATTCGCCACGCGCTACAAAGTTTAAGGCGGCACGAACATCTTCTGTTTCAACCAATCGTGGTTGAACTTTGTCCCACCACCCTAGTGAGGTCAACGCCTGTTTAGCATATTTCCCGACTGGCACACTTTTGGTATCCCCTGTACATAGCTTGCCTTGGATGACTTTACTTGGATCAAAACTTTTATCCATTTTTAATTTAAGTGGGCGATCTTTGGGGGTAATCACAACCAAGCGGTTGCCCAATAAATTAATCCGATCTTCTGCTGCAACCAGCTGTTTATTCTGTAAATAGTCCATCCATTGTACATCAGCCGAGATAAACACATCAGCGGGTGCACCTGCCTCAATTTGCTTGGCTAAGGTTGAAGACCCTGCATAGGAAGTTTTAACCTCTGTTTTATTTTTCTGCTCATAGATTGTATCGAGTTCATTCACTGCATTGGTTAAGCTTGCAGCGGCGTAAACAGTAATCGCATCTGCGGCTACTGCATGGGTCTGAATCAATAAACTCGCCCCGAAAGCGGCAGCACAGAGATAAGTTCTTTTCATCATTGTTGGCATTGTTTTGTCCTCAAATTTCGATATGTTTTTAAAAATATATCGCTTAATAAAGATACACTAAAAATAACAATTCGCTAGTCTTGTTATCTTTAGAGCAAACTTATTTCATTGAGATCATTTCTGGATCCAGATAGATAATACCCAAATCAATCTTTTTGGAATAACTAAAATTAGATTTCAATTCTGGAACTTGTTCTGCGTATACATTTGAATAATCAATAATTTTAGAATCATAACCTTTAAAACTTATAAAAATTTCAGCAGGGAGATGACTATATTTCCGCGTATTCGGTTTAATAAAAAAATATGTTTTTCTAACAGAAGGAATTGTAAAATGGCCATCAGCTTTTAATTCTATTTGTGCATCTTTGTCACTTGTTTGTCCATTAAAGCCCATTTCACCACCTTGTTTGACCAATGGTTGCTTAGTCTTACGATCATAGATATAACCTACAACTTCAGGGGTCAAATATAGGGTATGCTTTGTACAGGCTAGCGTAACTAGCACGATAACAACGAGAGAAAAAAATAAAATGCTTTTTTCCATTTTTTAAATCCCTTTAGTGCGTAATAATTACATAAATACATCTCTGAACTAGCGACGCTGCCGATGAGACGACTTCACTCTCTATCTAAGCCAAACAAAATCTTTGCAAATAAAGCATATACCCTAAAAATCCTGTAAAACACTTCATAACTAAAGCAAATTAACCTCTATTATTTGTGAATACTGTTCCTTTTGAACTACACACTTGAACAACTTGATCTTTTGATAGGTTTAGCTCTGAACCAAAGCTTGATAGACATGAATAATTGATAAATTCATACTGTCGAAGATATTTCCCTTTTTTAATTTCTAATCTAATTTGTGTCTCTAAAACTCCATCTTTTAATTTTGAAGTGTCAAAACAGAAAATATGCCGACTCTCTTTATTGGATAAGTTGTCTAAACTTTCGTGATAGATTTCAACAGACATTTGTTCATCAAATGAATTTCCTTGAGAGTGAAATGAGCTATCAAATAAGCCAAACTCACTCGCGGTGTTAATGTCATTTGTTTTGACAGCACAAAGCTGATGACCTGAAACCTCATACTTAAAATCTTCAACCTGCTTCTCTTTACAACCTAAAAGAAAAACAAGCAATAAGAGCATAGAAATTTGTTTTAACACCACCAAAATCTCATCCCAAAATGAAATGCGGAACATCCTTTGATCTATTCATGCTCTATCTATTATTTGATCAAAAATCTGTTCCTTCAACCAATTTTCGAAATCAGTGATCAGAAAAAAATGAAGCCCTTTGCTGAATCAAAGGACTTTAACAGTCTTTAACCTCTAACGGCTAAATTCTGTTTCGGCAATAATTTACAACCGCAAGAAAGTGGGTCATTCACTCTAGCAGCCGCTTTACCCATGACCTGCATATTCGGATCACCAGCGACAATCGTCGCCACCGTTTTATGTTTTGGGCAAGTTGCCTTATCCCCAACACAAGCAATCGGAATGCCTTCTATGAGAAAGCTGCTATTTCCACTGATGACCTGCCCACCACCTGTGGTTGGGCAACCAACAACGATATAGGGTGTTGCCATAATCCCATCCCTCACATTTGGATTTATGAATAATTAAAGTACTTCAAATTCAATACGACGATTTTTCTTACGACCATCTGCTGTTGCATTATCCGCAACTGGCTGACTAGAACCTTTACCTTCAGTGCTTAAACGGTCCGCAGCAATACTTTTACCCACCAGATAACTTTGTACCGCTGCAGCACGTTGCTGACTTAACACCGTATTCTTGTTGGCATCACCAGAGCTATCGGTATGGCCAATAATTTTGACTTTCTTGCCGCCAACCTTATTTAACGCCACTGCCATTTCATCCAGAATCTGTTGTCCTGCCGCAGTCAAGATTGCACTCCCCGATTCAAATTCAATGATTCGGTTCTTCAAAGCATCATCAATGATTTTTTGCTCAGCCTGATTTACTGAAAGTTGTGCATTAAATCGATACGGTTGTTGGACCAGAGCCTGAAAACTGCTCGTGGTCGGTTGAATTTGATTTGGGTCGGTCATTTTACCAGTTAAATCAACCTGAGTTCCTCTAACTCGTAACTGACCTTGTGAAATCTTTTTTAGATCAGGAGTGATAACTCGAGTCACTGAATCACTCCAACCACTCGGCGCAGACACTGGACGTACCTGAATTTTATCCACGACTTGATCAGCACCATAAACAGACTGCATCTTGACCAAGATCGCCTGCTTACTCTCCTCATTAGGAACCACACCCTCCACTACAATCGGTGCAGCATGGAGCAGATGGCTTTGACCTAAAATACATAAGCCAAACAGTAAACTTGCCCAGATAGATTTCGGATTATTTCTCATATTCATTCATCTAAAAAAGTTTGTCTGAACAGCTTCAAACCTTGGTTAAGGCTCAACTGACGCTGACAAAGTGATTGTTCGAGTGTGGCAAGGCCTGCATTCTGCTCCAGATAGGCATCAATCCATTGTGCTTGGATTAAGGACACCCAATGCTCGCTCTGCATGTTTTGGGTAAAAATATCGCTGAGCGCCATGATATCGGCACCTTGGAAACCAATGAATAAAATTGGCTCCTCACGATGCAAGATGCCAATCAGGATTTCAGTATTATTGATACCTAGGAAGCGTCCAATCATCCCAACCCAAAACGCTGCGATTTCATAGCAATACATCGCGTTATTGATCGGTAAGATCAGCACCTTATTTAAACGACTGGTACCATTTTTTAAGATCGGTTGCAGTAAAAGTCCTAATCCGATCATGCTCTGTGCCAGTTCATAGACATTGATTTTCATTAATTGGGCAAAGGAATGCATAGTGTGATTTTCATAAAAACCATTGCATTCTTCAGCAGTGAAAATCTGAACCACATTCGGTAGGTTGTTGAGCTTCTCCAGCATAATATTGGTATCACGAATACTGCGTAATACGCGATTGCGCTGGAATAAATCGACCAAAACTGACTTGTAGTAAAACGGCGCCAATAATAAATTTTGATAAGGCTGCTCAACTTCAAGCAATTGACTCAGTACCATCGGAAATGCACGACCCGAGCTGTCTTGACTAGTAATCAAGTTTGCAGCTAAAAACATCGACTCGGCAGGATTAGCAATAAAAAAATCCAAAGAAGGCAAAGACTCGTAACGCTGCTTAAACTCAGGGACGCGCATGGCATGTTCAAGTGCTTCAGTAATCCACTGATCCAGCACTTGGATTAATGCGTATTGTCCTTTGGATTTCAGAAAGTCACCACGAGCAGGTGTCTTTCCGTAGTACAAAGCTGTTGTTTTTACTTGTTGCATCCAAGCACCTCCGGCTGTTCCCTGATCATCCCTAACATTACGGCGTTACTCCTGACTGGGCAGGCGCTGTGGTTTGCGGCTTTGGTGCGACAGCTGTGGCAGCCCCAGCAGGGGTTGCTTGCGCAGAGACCACACGTACCGCTTTCTCTGTCACCACTTTATCCACCAGTTGTAAGCCTGCATAACCACGGCTAGAGCCAATACTGCCCGAGCTATTACCGCTAATGAGTCGGAAGTTTACTTTCAGCGTTAAAGATGGTTCAGTTTTGCTGGTCCATGTCATTTCAAAACTACCATTTTGCTCTTTACGCTGCGCCGCATCGATCAAACGGTTAATCCCATATTCACCAGGTTCTTCAAAAATCGTATGGGTTTTACCTTCCAAATCAACTGCAGTGATTCGGGCACCAGGGACTGCTCCCTGATTTGGCCAAACAAAGTTCACCCATTGTTGAATTCCATTTTCAAACACCATTCGCTGACCATCAATATCAATGGTATACGATAAGTATTGCGGATTTGGTAATGGATAGAACTGGAAGTTTGATTGATTCGATACAGGTGCAGCTGCAGGTTGATCTAGGCTACCTGTCGCCATGCCATTGATCGGCGCCACATATTGCTGGAACGCCACGACAAATTGTGGATTTAGGCTAATGCCCAAGTCTTTCCATGTTTTCGAGGTCAAGACATAACCACGGCGGATCACAAATGGATCTAATGCTTCTTTGACAAAACGTGCAATACTACCCGTCTCACCAAAGATTTGACCAATTTCATTACTGGTGGCTTGTAAAGTCACGCCCGAATTAAATGGATATTTCTGACTTAAATTGGTTTTAAATGGCTGGTACGCTTGAATACCCCACAATTTATTCAACTCATCTTGGGTCGGCACAATCAAGCTGGCAAATGATTGCGTTAGTGGCGTCATCAGCAATTTTTGTAATAGCTGTTGATCGGTGTCTTTCAGCCCCACCATCATCTTCTCATCCACATATTTCTGTGTGGTATTAAAGACTGACGTTTGATCATTGATGGTCTGTTTCACCAATGCCATTGCACTTGGACCAATTTCACCTGCTGTTTTCAGGTCATTGAACTTACTACGTACTTGTGCAAGATTGTTCATGTACTCATCGAATAATGACTTATCTTGTAAATCATCACGCTTACGTACCAATTGATAGAACATTTGATATTCTTGCGAAATTGCACCTTGTGCACGGTCCATCGCTTGAGCCGCTGCTCTATCATCTGAATTGTTTAGAACTTTACGTTTAAACCAAGCGACAAAGCCTTTTTCAGGAACGGCCAGTTCAGCCTGTACAATTGGATTATCCCAGTTGGTTTCAATTGCAATGCGTTGTAATAAAGTACGAATTGGTGAATTTTGTGGTTCACCCAAAACATCAATACTCTTCACTTGCTGAGCGAATTGATCGTTTTTAGCATAATAAATGCCGTTCAGGAATTTTTTCCATTCCGCCACATATTCTTGCTTATACAGCGCGACCAATTGTTTGCGGATTTGTTCTGGACTACCAGAGAAGGTTAAATCATCCGATTGACGGCTATTTAACACCCAATCTTTGCTGTCTGTTGGCTTATTCGCAGCTTCATCAATTGCCTTTTCAACATACTCATCCCATGCCTTTTGCGTAAACACACCTGGTAATGCATAGCTACCCAGGACAATGGCACGGTTTTGTTCACCCACAATTTGCCCAACTGTGACTGCTGGGAAGCGTACCGCTGCACGCATCTTAATCTCGTTATAGACACGGTCACGTGCTGGCATCCCACGAATCACTGACAATAAAACTTGACGGGTTTGATCGACCACTTGTGCATCTGTTTCAAGTACTGGGAAGCCTTCTTGATTAGCCAAAGTCATGGCGTAAGAGAGGATCTTCTCTGCATCCTGAATCATTTCACCACGCGGCATTTGTCCACGATTGGCATCCAGCCAAGAGCGCCAGAAGCGAGATACTTGGTCACTTAAATGACTGGTATCCATATATTCATGGTTACTCATCATCAAATAGGCTTTTAATGCATTATAAGCATCTTGTGGATTGCTATCCGAAGGCTCTAAATACTGCTGTGTTTTTGCAACTTGTTTGATTTCGACATTGACATGATTGGCTTTTAAAGTCGCCTCGTTATTTTTAACACGCTGTAAATATTGCGCAATATTTTGCTGTGTTGGGGTCAAAACAATTTGCTTGATCCCTTTCAAATACTCGGCTTTTAAGCTCTCACGTAATTGATTGCCTTGGTAAAGACCAAAACTGAATTTAAGCGGACGATGATCATCAAACTCGTCCAGTTGTTGCAAGCGTTCTTGCAGAATCAATAAGGCTTCAAGTTGAGTCGATAATTGCTGCCCAGACGTTTTTTCCAAGTGCACCACTTTATCTAAATCAGCCTGTACATCCGCAATCAGTTGCTGATTATTGCGATATGACCAGACCCAGACACCCAATACTAAAGAAACCCCAACCAATGCCGCAATAAATCCGATATAACGCTGGCGTTTTTTTGCAGGATTGATGTGCTGTTTCACCAGATCTTTATCTCGTAAAATCACATTAGAGAATAGACCCTGTAAAAAATAACCATGATTTGGCGCAAGCGAAGCATTTACACCATCTTGACCATTGCCCTGAACTTGCTGCAGTTGAAACTCTTGCGCAATGTTTTCCGTCATTGGGCTTTCAATCGTCCCTTCTTGTAAGGCACTGGTAAAATAGAAACCACGGAAAATCGGTTGGAACTGGTATGGATTATCTTCAAATAATGTGCCGACAAAACTTTTTAACGCGGGTTTAAGCGTTTTGAATTCCAATGGAAAAGTCATGACACTCGGCGAAATATTTTGCGAATGGCGACGACTTAAATGCGTGGTACTGACACTCTTTAAACCGTCATAAAGAATGCTGTAATGTTTTTCGAATAATTCTACCGCATTCTGAGACGAGTTCTGTTCATAAGGTAAAGTTGCACCCCACGCCTGATTATATTCTTGCGACTCATAGCAATCAAAAAACTCCGTAAAACCTGCAATCAAGTCCATTTTAGAAAAGACCAAATAAACAGGAACCACGACCTCAAGTTTTTCAGTTAGATCTTGAATTCGAGCGCGTAGATTTTTGGCTAATTTTATTGAGTTCTCAGGACTCTGGCTGATCAATTCGGCAATACTAACAATCAATACCAAACCATTGACAGGGGCTTTAGAACGGTTTTTCTTTAAAATATTTAAAAAGCCCAACCATTCAGAATGATCTTCGGAATACACTGAATAGCGTCCTGCGGTATCCAGCAAAATGCCTTCGGTAGAAAAGAACCAGTCACAGTTCCTTGTTCCACTTAGACCCGCTGAAACCATTTTCTGATGGGTTTCTTCAAAGGGAAACTTCAAACCAGAATTATAGATCGCAGAACTTTTACCCGCAGCTGGATTACCAATCACCATATACCAAGGCAATTCGTACAATGCGGCATTGCCCTTTTTATCACCCAATTTAGATTTACGAATCAATTGAATTGATTCTTTCATCTGCTGCTGAATTAACTGTAGCTCGGCTTTGTCTTTGTGTTGACCATATTCAGCTTGGCTGTCTTTCTCAATCGCATTGGCCAGTTCTTCACCTTGTTCAGCGTGGCGTTTTCTTTGAATCAGCCAATAGATACCATAGACGATTAAACCCAATGCATAGGTTGCTGCCAATGCCCAAAAGATATGCCGAGGAATAGACGAGTATGAAGAAATCAGTGCCACGAATAAGGATAAAGCAATAATAGCTTTAGGATTCGTGATGTACTGCCACAGATAACCTAAAATGATATACATTGAGTTCTCGAATTCTTAATAAAGTTAATTAATCAGCAATTGCTACACTTTCCTGATCTTGTGTGATCTCAGGAACAGCTTGGATAAATGCTTGTAAATTTGATCCATAAACAAAGGCAACCTGTGACTCAGAAAAATGTGCCCCCAACATTAATCCAAACAGTTTTGCCACGTTTTGGGTGTGTCCAAAAATAGGTTTGCAGTACAAATAATGGTGCGCCTCGACTGGACTTTGCTTAAAAAACTGTTCCAATTTCTTGGCCACCTTGACATCAGCACCATCCTCAACCACCAATACAAAAGGTTCTTCAGCCTGATACTGCGGTAAATCATCAATCCCCAGCTCTTTGAAAATTTGATCGATATTATTTTGGTTGCTGACCAACTTAAAGGTCTTTTCAGGTTGCCACTGTTCTAGCTGAACCGCAGGATTGGCCAAACAACTACTGCTCACAAATTCTGCAGGGATATACGCGCTTGCTCCCCAAGACTTTTCATCAATAATTTCTTGTTCAATTTCTGAATCTGCCGCAATGATCAATGAAATTTCATGGGCTTGGTTTTGAATCCGCTCAAGCAACTCAAGCAGATGTTGCTCAGTCGATGCCGCGCTAAGATAGTGATATTCAATATGGAACTTTTGTGGAATGATACCAAGGTCATAAAAAATGGCCTGAATACTTTCATTGCTACTCAAATCATTCCAGGTATGCACCACGTCTTCAGACAATAAAATGTGCAGATTTAGTTTATCCAAACGATAGACCTGCTCGACCTGAATGGATTCATGCGCTTCATCGTCGGAAAAGCTTGGATCAATCCATGCAGGGTGCATACGGTATTCATGCAAATTTTGGCTTTCATAAAACAGACTAGACCGCTTTAAGTGGTCTGAAATCGAAGCTAAAAGTTCTGTGTGCTGTTCAATTTGATGGTGGATTAGCGCCATGATACGTTGCTGTCGAACCGACAAGAACTGCAACTCCTCATCATCCTCACTTTGGACTTGTTGGTCTAAGTCTGTAATGCGATAAGAAAGAATGGGAATACCATGAAAATTCACCAGATCCTGATCTAACTGAGGACTGGTAAACTGCTTGATTCCATCCAGAATCGCATCATTTTCACCCAGTGCACTATATGCACCTGCCGCATAGAGATTTAGCTTTAACCATTTACTCTCCAACTCAACTGGCTGTGCCTCAGTGGCACTCTGCTCTGAATTTTGTTGGGCTTGCAATGCTTGTTGCTTTTTTTCTTTATAATGTTGATAAGCTTTATAGATCAACCAAGGTGACAGTAACACCAAAGTAATCACGACTGGTAGGATCAGGAAATAATTAATTAAATCGGCAGATTCGGGCTGATATTGAATATCACGCCAGTAATAAACCACCACCAAGCCGACCAAGATAAAGCAACTGATGAGTGTCGCTAAAATTTTCTTCACCATTATGCGGCTCCTAAAAGTGCATAACGTGTTTCCGTGTTATGTTGTAATTGTTCAGATGGCATTAAAAATGCCCCTTGGCCCAGACCTACCTGATGCTCAGAATTTAAACAGATTGGATTGATGTCACATTTATCCAAAATCAAACGTACATCAATAAACAGTGTTGGACTGCACCAAGTTTGAATCAGGTGTTTTAACTTTTTATTTAAAGGCTGATCAGGCAGAAAAGCTAAATACTGTTCTCGCGGTAATGGCCCAATTTGAATCTCGATTTTGCCGTCAATTTGCTGAACCGTATCGCCACAAAAGGTATTTACACCCAGTAGACTTGGGTTACTACCACCTAAACTGGTCTTCTGCTCATCAGCCAGATGAAAGGTTTCTTTAACAAATTCTTGAATCTGAACCTGTTGATTAAACACACATGACAGCACTGTTTTTAAAGCATGTGCGGTATTGTTTTGCCCCTGCATCAAACCAGAAAATTCTGCAAAATACTCATCTAGATCTTGTTGTTCATGCTGGGCGCGAATATAACCATTTAAAGCATGCAAAATATCCAGATAATGATTGTCTTGTTCAATCTCATAACGCACTGCCAAATTATACGCCAAGCTGGCATCGACATATTTGGCTGTCAACTTATGATTGAATAGACCTAAAAACTCTTTAATCTCGAGTCGCTGCTGTCGGCTACTTTGTTTTAATTTATTGGTATAGGTATAAGGCAGTGCCCCTTGTGTCCCTGTAAGTCCGACCACCAGATTGGTTAAATGAATACGCTGATCTTGATAACTGAGTTCTTCAATCTCAGTCGCAGGGAAGCTTAAACTAAATGAGGTGCCAAATTTAAAATCCTCAGACCAACGCTTTACTTGTGATGCCTGTGGATGATGGCGTAACAAGCGTGTAGATTGAATAAACTCAAAGGAACCTGACTTTTTAAAAACTTGGTCGACTACAGAAGAGTCTTGCCACCAACGTTCTGCACGCATTGGTATATCTCCTGCTGGTTAAGACTGTCTTTGACGACCACATCAACAAAACTATTAATTTGAACTTTTAAATTAAAAATGTGGCTTAATAACTGGCTGAAAATATAGAGACTATGTCCACGGAAAACACTCTTATTCACTGAAAGCTCAGCCTTAACCCCACGAATGAACATCGGAAAAGGTTTTGCATTCATCAATTTATTGGTGGTTGTGAAGTTGAGCTGTTTCAGAGCATCAATCAATAAAATATTTTCTTTAGAATGCGGTAAGTTATATAAAGCCAAAAGCTCCTTCACATGACTCAGTGCATCCCCTTTCATTAAGGCCAAGGTATTCAACGAAAGATGAGAAATAATGCGCCATTGCTCGTTGCTATTTTTATCAAAATGATAAGGCGATGTCGGACGCTTTAAAATCAAGGCGCGTCTTGCCAAACTACTGTCATTTAAATTCAGAATATTATTGCTCTGGCTTAATGCTTCATGCGGCAAATCACCATTGGAGCAGAGTAAACGTGTACTAATAAAATCTGATTTGATTTCATAAGGTTTCAAATGTTTGGAAACAATCGAATAACCCATTTGCATGATTTTGGTCTGCGAAGGCAGATAATTTAAAGAATAGAAAAATTGAACCTTATCATTGTGATAATGACTCATTGCAAAAAATGGCAATACAGGGAGATGGGTTTGTTCCTGATTGGTCTTTTCACGTACCATATTCATCTCAAGGATAGAATAGACTTGATACAACTCAGGATGATGCGCATCCGTGACCAATGGATATTGTAGTTGTGTATGTGAAATTTTTTGCGGTTCAGCCTGCTTTTCAAACAAATTAATTGCAGGTGTGGTAAATAATTTAAAATTGGCAATATTAAGTTCTGAATAATTACGAACCACTGCCTGATCATTCAAATTGAGTTTGAGATGGATCAAAATTTCAAAGCTATTGTGCTGCTGTAATAATCCCTTGAGCACACTTAAATCAAGATTCAGATAATTAAACTTTTCAGGGAAGCAAAAATATTCCATCAATAAGCGATAAGCGTGGTGGGTATGCTGATCAATCGGCAATAAACTTTCTTGCTCACTAAAACCCATCACCTCAAAAGGATTACTCACCTCGATGACGCGCTGCCCAACCCGAATTGCAAAACCTGTATCTTTACGAAAAATACTATCCAAAACTTGCAATGGAAAATTTGAAATTGCATCTAAATAGATCGGTAATTTTTCGTCCAAGATCCATTGTTGGGCATCATTAAAGATTTCAAATTTCAAACTTAAGGTCGCATTTTGATTCAAATGCATATGCGTACTCGGTGAGGTTTGAAACTCCAAATGCGTCAATTCAATTGGTAATAATCGAACCTCATTGCTGGTATTAAACTCACATTGCACACCTTTAAAACTGCGTGACTTCAAGGCTGTTTTTTGCGGAATCAAATGTGCTGCAGTTAATTGTTTAAGTTTATTGCTATCTTCAAAACTAACCACAGTACAAGCAGGAAAATGGCGTAAATATTGAGGAAACATCACCTCAAATAAAGAATGGGTAAATAGCTCATAGCTGTCAGCTAACTTTTTATCAATACGCGCTGCAATCAATGAAAAGGCCTGAATTAAGCGCTCAATATGCGGGTCATCAATTTGTTCTTGGTTAAGCGATAGACGTTGCGCAATCTTCGGATATTTCTGCGCGAACTCTCGAGATTGTTGACCGAATTCTTGTAGTTGTTTTTCATAATACGGTAAAAGTTGCTCTATCACTGTTCGCTCACACTAAGTTCTGGCAGAAATAACATATTGTTGTGTTGTTGGTTTGAGTAAAGCATCGAAAAAGACAGGTTCATATAAGGGGTGAATATTTAAGTAGGCCTGAATACTTAAACACAGCGATCCCATATTATGTCCATCTAATAGCATCTCAACTTTGATCTGCCGCAATCTCGGCTCATGTGCTGCAATAGACTGCTCAATCGATTGACAAATTTTATCTCGATCCAAGGGATTCGCCGTCGACAAGCCGACGAAATCAATAATTCCAAACTGCAAAATTGATTTTTTTGCCAGTGGAAATTCATCCATATCTCGATCAAATTGTGCGATCCGACTATTCAACAAGTCTTCCAAATCACGAGCAACCGACTCTCGCAACTGCTGAATCGACATTCCTCTTAAATAATCTTCTTGCTCTGGTACTAAACGATCAAATAATGTTGATCTGAATCCATAAGGATATAGATGATCTAAATTCATTTTTTATAAGAACAACATCTTGGAAAAATAGAGGCTAATAGGCACCTATTAACCTCTATTAGAAAATCACGGTACTAATTACGCAGCGTATGAAGCTGTGTTATTAGAAAGTGACCATTTCTTAGTAACAGCACCTTTCGCAGTACCGTTAATGTCTTGCTGGTTATAAGTCCACTCAACAGCAGCGTATTTCAAACCAAATGTTTCTGTTGGAACACCTTCTTCGTTTACAGTCGGTGTTACGCTAGAAACAAGAACGTGTTTCAATTTGATTTGTAAGTATTTGATGCGTTTATCACCATTTGCACGGTAGTAATCGATCTGTACTTCATCAAATGTATAACCTGCAGAACACGCTTCCCAAAGTTTAGGACTAGTTGCATCCAAATCTTTAACGAAGATCATGTCTGAGTGCTCAACACGTTCAGCTGTATGGCCACCTACGCTACTAGAAGTCGCAGATTTAGGTTGACGAATGTTATGAGACCAAGAGTTAACTTCTAGCCAACCTTTGTGTTCAGAATCGCGAGATTCTCCGTCTACCTTGTACTTACCACGAAACTCAACATATATATCTTTCATTTAAAAATTACCTCTATTTTATTTAAAGTTATTATCTAGCTGATCTCATTGTTAATTTGAGGACTGAGGTAGTTCAGTCACGAGTCGTAAAGAAACAGATAACTCGTCCAGCTGGAAATGCGGTCTTAAGAAAACCACAGACTTGTAGTGACCCGGTTGAGCTGGATCTTCTACAACTTTTACAGATGCCTCGCGAAGCGGATATTGTGCTTTTGCTTCTTGAGATGCACCATCATCTAGCAAGACATATTGCGAGAGCCATTCATTTAAAAATGCTTCGACGTTGCCTGCAGATGCAAAACTTCCCACTTTGTCACGCATCATTGCTTTTAAGTAATGTGCAATGCGCGATACCGCCATGATGTATTGGATTTGGCTAGAAAGTGCAGAGTTTGCATTCGCCGTATCGCTGTCATATTTCTTTGGTTTTTGAGCAGACTGTGCACCAAAGAAAGCCGCATAATCAGTGTTCTTGCAGTGAACCAATGGAATAAAACCAAGATCGCTAAGTTCTTTTTCACGACGGTCAGTAATGGCGATTTCAGTTGGACATTTAAATACCACTTCACCATCTGAAGTTTTGAAAGTATGAACTGGTAAGCCTTCAACCAAGCCACCGCCTTCAACCCCACGAATCGCCGCACACCAACCATGCATATCAAAGGCATTGGTTAAACGTGTACCGAACGCATAAGCGGCATTCATCCACAAATAATCATCATGGTTTTCACCAGAAACATCTTCAACGAAGTTAAAGCCTTCAGTTGCAGTGCCTTCTTTCGGATGGTATGGCAAACGACCTAACACGTGTGGCATGGTCAATGCGACATAACGAGAATCTTCGCTGTCACGGAAAGAACGCCATTGTACGTATTCAGCTGTTTCAAAGATTTTTGAAACATCACGAGGACGATCAATATCGGTGAACGACTCAAGACCAAGAATGCTTGGGCTAGCTGCTGAAACAAATGGCGCATGTGCTGCTGCTGCAACATGAGAAATTTGTTCCAATAAATACATATCTGATGGTGTACGATCAAACTCGAAATCACCAATCAGTGCTGCATAAGGCGCACCACCAAATGAACCGTATTCTTCTTCATAAATCTTTTTAAACAAGGTACTTTGATCAAAGTCTGTTGCACCTTGAAAGTCTTTCACTAACTCTTTTTTGGTCGTATTTAACATACGAATTTTAATCATCGAGTTAGACGGTGTTTCTTGGCAGAAATAGTAGAGTCCACGCCATGTTGACTCGATTTTCTGGAACTGCTCATGATGCATAATTTCGCTCAATTGATTTGAGATCAGTGCATCAATTTCTGCAATACGCTTGTCAATCGACAAGGTCATGTTCTCAGAAACAGTAATCGTCCCTGCCATGACTTCTTTGGCCAACTCACCAATTAAGCTCTTGGCACGAACATGTTCATCATCATTACGGGCAATACGGCTTTGCTCAACAATTGAATCTAGCAAATGAACTGATTCAGTTTCTACATTTGCTGCAGTGGCTGCTTGTAAATTACTCATTTTCAGCCTCCGCACTTAACTGACGAACTTGATCGGTATTTTTCAGTACTTCATCTAGCAAGTCTTCTAAACGTTCGCTGTTTGAAATCTTATTGCGTAAATCAGTTAAACGTTCACGTGCTGCAACCAACTTACGCAATGGATCAACCTGTTGAACCACTTGTTCTGGACGGAAGTCTTCCATCGAGTTAAAAGTGAGGTCCACTGACATGCGACCGCCCTCTTCCGTCAAAGTATTTTCGACTTGGAAAGCAGCACGTGGCGCTAAAGATTCCATCACTTCATCAATATTGTCTAAATCGACATTGATAAATTTTTTGTCTTTTAACTTAGTCTTTTCTAGCTCTGATGCAGCGGAGAAATCCCCCATCACACCCACAACAAAAGGGAGTTCTTTTGACTCTTTACCATCACCAACTTCGACATCATATGTCAGCTGTACACGAGGGGGACGTATGCGTTGCAGTTTCTTCTGTACGCTTTCTCTCTTTGCCATAACTTTTCACCCTTGATTATTATTTCAACGAATCGAATGGATTCGAACCTGTTTTTTGAACAGTAGGTTGTTTGGTAACTGTTGGTGTTACAGCCGTTTGACGTTTTACCGGCGCAACAGATTGAGTTACATTACTACGTGTTGGTTGAGTTGTACGTACTTTTCTGTTCGTTGTCCGTCGCGTTGTGTTATTAGTCGACGTATTTCGTATCTCTTTTTTTAGCGACTCATCTGTAATCGCCTTGCTCGTGGATGTATCAGGAGCAGGTAAGGCAATACGAATGCTGTCACTCAACTGTTTTGCTGGTGGATAAGTGAGTTCATTACTCAAATAGCGCATTTCATTTGAGCGCATATGCTGCAATGCTTCATTGGCAATCTGAACACTGGCTAAAAAAGTGACATCTGTCAAAGTTGTACCGCGTACATTTTGCTCTTGTAGCTGCGTCGCCAATTTTAAAGCATTCATCGGTTGCTTTAATTCATACATACGCATCGCGGCCTGAGCCAACAAATCGTTTACACGCGAAGCATTATCTTTGTCACAAACTTGTTGATAAATATCTAATAAAGCACGATCTGTTTGGTTTACTGCCAACGGATTCTGTTTTAGACATTTACTTTTTAATTTAATTGGTTTTATTTCTTTATCATCAGCATAAGCTGAATTACCTATTAAACCAGCTGTTATACAAAGAATTGATATTACAATACCTTTTTTCAAAATATGCCTCGTATTATTTAACTTATAATTGAAGAGCTGACAATTATTGTTAAAAAACCCTCTTACTCGTCAATTTTTGTACATTTACATCATTTCCGCGAATTTAACAAAAAAAACACATACAAAGTCAATACTAGTTACGTTTATTAACATTATTAAATTTTCATGACAGACATTCATGTAAAAAAAAACTTTAATCAGGTGCATTTTTTGTTTAAAAGTGACATTTTTTGTTGTAGAATAATCTGTATACTCGTACAGAGTTTAACTAAGTTTTTGATTTTATTCAAAAAATATTTCTAGCAAAAACAACCATATCAAGTTAGAACTCAGTCAATAGAACTTGGTATTTAAAAATTATTGTGAGTAATAAATGAGTAACTTAAAGGTTTTAATTACTAAACTATCACCTCCTACTCGTACTGCATTAGAAAAGTCTGCAAATTACTGTATTAACCAATTGAATTATGAAATTGAGATTGAACACCTCTTTGTTGAATTACTAAATCAAAATATAGTCAATGATTTACATATTTTATTGAAAAAAAATAATATCTCTCCAGATGCCTTAATTATTGATTTAAAAGAAACCATTGCCTCTTTGCCTAAAGGTAATACCCGTACCCCTATATTTGCAAAATCAATCGTTCGGTTATTTGAACAAGCATGGTTACTGGCTTCTGCGGAACAAACCCCTTTAATCCGTAGTAGCCATTTACTAATTGCTTTGTTAACGGCACCCGATTTACAACAAATCGCTTTTAGAGCATCTAGTTTATTCGAACGCTTCCCGATCGATACCATGAAACATAAGTTTCTCGATATCTGTGGGAAAAGCAGTGAACAACCGCAAGCAGAAAATACCTCGACAACAACTGAACAAACCACAGATCCTGAATCGACAGTAACAACCGCAAAAACGCCTGCCTTAGATCAATACACCATTAATCTGACTGAAAAAGCTAAACAAGGTGGCATTGATCCTGTGATTGGTCGCGAATTTGAAATTCGCCTCATGCTTGATATCTTGATGCGTCGTCGTCAAAACAATCCGATTTTGACTGGTGAACCTGGTGTGGGTAAAACCGCTGTTGTTGAAGGTTTGGCCTTAAAAATTGCTCAAGGCTTAGTCCCTGAAGCACTCAAAAATGTTCATCTGCATGTCTTAGACATGGGCTTGTTACAAGCAGGTGCCAGCGTCAAAGGTGAATTTGAAAATCGTTTGAAACAAGTGATTCAAGAAGTTCAGGCTTCAGCTCACCCAATTATTCTGTTTATTGATGAAGCACATACCATGATTGGTGCTGGTGGTCAGGCTGGACAAAACGATGCTGCAAACTTACTCAAACCCGCATTAGCGCGTGGTGAATTAAGAACCATTGCGGCAACGACTTGGGCTGAATACAAACAGTACTTTGAAAAAGATGCGGCACTCAGCCGCCGTTTTCAGGTGGTTAAAGTTGAAGAACCAACCGAAGAAGTGGCGATTGATATGTTGCGTGCCATGATCCCCGTCATGCAAAGTCACTTTAACTTACAAATTGATGATCAGGCCATTATCACTGCCGTTCAAGCATCGCATCGCTATATCAGTGGTCGTCAACTTCCAGATAAAGCAGTGAGTGTACTCGATACTGCTTCGGCACGTGTTGCTTTGACACACAATGCACAACCCGTGGTTCTTGATCAACTCAAAGCACAACAGCACAACTTTCAGTTAGAACATCAAATTATCAACAACGAACATCAGCAGTTCCCTGTGCATCACCAACGTTTAGATGAGCTTAATCAACAACTGACAAGCTTGGAAAAAGAGATTCAAGCAACTGAAAGCAAATGGCAACAAGAACTTGCTTTGGTTAAACAGATTCAAGCGCTGAATGCACAAACAGAGCAAGACCATAAAGCACAAATTGCGACATTGAGAGCAGAGTTAGCCCAATTGCAAGGCCAAACACCGTTAGTATTTGAACGTGTCAATGCACAGATCATCAATGAAATTATTTCTGATTGGACTGGTATCCCAGTTGGCAAGATGGTCAACGATGAAATCAAACAAATTCTAAGTCTTGAAGATAAACTGGGCGAACGTGTAATGGGCCAAGACTATGCCCTCACCCAACTGGTTCAAGGCATTAAAACCTCTAAAGCCAAATTAGAAGATCCGAATAAACCACAAGGTGTATTTCTATTGGTTGGTCCAAGTGGGGTGGGTAAAACAGAAACTGCCCTTGCGCTTGCTAACGAGCTATATGGCGGTGAGCAACATCTCATCACCATCAACATGTCTGAATATCAGGAAGCACATACAGTTTCCTCTTTAAAAGGCGCGCCTCCTGGTTATGTTGGATATGGTCAAGGAGGTGTTCTCACCGAAGCCGTTCGTCGCAACCCGTATAGTGTTGTATTGTTAGACGAGGTTGAAAAAGCCCATAGTGATGTACAAGAATTATTCTATCAAGTCTTCGATAAAGGGATGCTTGAAGATGGTGAAGGTCGTGTCATCGACTTTAAAAACACCACCATTTTGCTGACATCGAATACAGGGTCAAGTGCCATCATGCAGGCCTGTTTAAATCAGCCTGTCGAAGACTGGCCACATGCCGAGGATTTGATCGAGCATTTGAAACCAAGTTTATATAAACAATTTAAGCCTGCATTTATTGGGCGTATGCGGATCGTGCCTTACTTCCCATTGCATGATGAGCTACTTATTCGCATCATTAAGCACAAACTTGGGAAAATTGTTGACCGTATTGAAAAACAATATGCCACCAAGGTTCAGTACTCTGATGACTTAATCGAATTACTCTTAAACCGTTGTACTGAAGTCGATAGTGGCGCGCGAAATGTGGACAATATCCTTAACTCTACCGTCTTGCCTGCTTTAGCAACTGAAATTTTAGTCGCTTTAGCTGATCATAAATTGCCGAAGTTGATCGTCATCGATACCAAAGATGATGAAATTACCTATCAATTAGATCCGGTCGAAAAAGCAACCAAGAAACGTTCAACTAAAAAAGTCAAAGCTGAAGTTTAAAATTTAAAGATTGAGCTAAATTTGTGATGCATATGGATATTTTATCTTTACTAACGCCAATTAATGAGCAGTCACCGTGCGGTGAGGATTATTCATTTTCAAATGAGTTCCACGCCATTAAAAAAGCAAAAACCCAAGATGATGTATTACTTGATCAAGGGGATTGGGTGACTGAGCCCAAACAGGCAGATTGGGACTTTGTCGCCAGTACGTCTATAGATTTACTACAATCAAAAAGTAAAGATATTCGTTTGCTCACATGGCTGTCTGAGGCTTGGGCAAATCTGTATGGCTTTGAGGGCATTAGCAAAAGTCTGGAACTTAGTCATCGCCTATTAGAACAGTATTGGTTAACCCTACATCCAGAAGTTGAAGATGATGATTTAGACCAACGTATTGGTTTATTACAAGGTTTAATTAATCAACTCCCTTTACTGATCAAAAAGGTTTCTTTAATTAACCATGCGCCTTATTATCATTTGCTCGACTACGACAACTTTCTTTATCACGAAAATATCCGTCGTAAACAAAGCGATGATTATGAAGATTCAAGTGGTTCAACTGAATTAGAACAGTTCGAACAAGCCCTATCCAATACCGATAAAAACTTTCAGCGTCAAAATTACCAACGTTTCAATGACATATTGCAACAATGGACAACGTTGAAAAATGTGTTGGATGGCTTGCTTGGTTTGGACTCTCCAAGTTTTGCTGCAATTGACTCTAGCTTAGATACCATTCATATCACACTGAAAAAGATATACAAGACTGATCTATTTGAGCAAACGACTCAAACAGTCATGACAGAAACTGAAACATCGACAACACCGATGGTACAACACGTGACGACACAATCTGCTGCACCTCAAAATCAGCTGTCTTTTCAGCCGCAAGTTCAATCGCATGTTGAAAACCGCGAACAGGCAATGCGTGTGCTGCAAGAAATTGCCACTTATTTTCAGAAAAATGAACCGCATAGCCCAGTGAGCTATATGTTGCAGAAAACCATCAAGTGGAGCCAAATGCCACTGCATGAGTGGTTAACTCAAGTGATTAAGGATGAACATCCTTTACAAATGCTCCAGGATACTCTTGGTGTTCAGCCAAAGAATGAATATGAATAATTGTTGGTAAATACATATGTTTAAAGCAGAAAAGATTCTTTGGGGTGAAGGCTTATTTTTACGTCCTCAGCATTTTCAGATCCAAGATACCTACCATGAACAACGTTTGAATCATACGATTCGGGCAATGATTCCACATGCCTATGGTGTACAAAAGTTGAAGTTTGACGAAGTTCAGCTTTCTACTCATATTCTGGCACTTCAAGAAGTAGAAATCATTTGGCAAGATGGCGAGATTTATCAGGCTCCTGCACAAGATTTATTGCCTGAGCCGTTATTGCTGGATGATCTTAATCTACAAGGTGAAATGACAGTTTATTTGGCACTGCCAATCTTACAAGCCAATAAGAAGAATATCGCAGATGAAACACGCTCAGTTTCTAGTCGCTACCATAACTATTTGACAGAAACCCATGATCTGTTTACCGATGCGAGTCCTGCTGAACTGAATCTGTTGCGTCGCCGTGCAGAATTTAAGTTGTTAGAGCAACATATTCAGCCGAGCCAAAATTTAGATGGTTTCTTATATATTCCTGTCGCTAAAATTAAGCGTCAAAGCTCGGGTCACTTTGAGTTAGACAATAAGTTCATTCCACCGATTTTACATATTGCGGCCTCTGAATCGCTGATTAACAATCTAAAGCGTACACTCAACGTCATTAAGGCAAAAATTAAAACCATTCAAAGTAATAACCGCGAAAACGAACAAAAGTTGATCGAATTCCGCTCAGGAGACATTGTTTCATTCTGGTTAATTAATGCTTTAAATACAGCCTATGCCGGATTAAATCACTTACTCCAATATCCTTTAATTCACCCAGAACGTTTATTCTCAGAATTATTGCGTTTAACAGGTTCATTACTGACCTTCTCTACGGCTTATGATGTTGACCATTTACCACACTATAAACATCATCAATTACAAGACAGTTTTCAGCAGCTAGACCTGATTTTAAGAGATTTACTAGATACCATCATTTCGAGCCGTTATTTCAGTATTGCCTTGAAAGAAACACGACCATCTTATTGGGTGGGTAGTCTAGAGTCAGACAAAATTACCCGTGATACACGTCTTTATATTGCTGTTTCAAGCAGCATGATGCAAACCCATGAGCTGATTCAAATCGTACCTTTGCGCTTCAAAGTGGGCAGTACCATTGATGTAGAACAGCGTGTGATTGCAGCACTTCCTGCTGTTCCACTCCATCATCTAATGCAAGTTCCTACAGCGATTCCAGTGCGCTCTGGGGTCAGCTATTTTGAAATTGAACCACATCATGAACTCTATCAACGTATGCTTGAGTCAGAAACCATTTGTGTCTATGTTCCCGCAGGTTTCCAAGATATTAGTATTGAACTCATTGCTGTAATGAATAGTTAAGAGAATCACAATGACTCAACCAACAGGCATCCCCTCTTTATTTGATGATGGAAAAATTGGTTCAGGTTTACCTGCGTCTGATCAACCACAAAATAAAGCGCAAGCGACCAACCTAATTGACCTATTACATGATGGGTTTTATTTGGTTTTTTTACTTCGCAACCGCTATATACCTGCAAATCCCACTGATTTTCGTGAAAAAATCGTCGATTTATTGAACCGCTTCGAACAGCAAGCTAAACGTTTGCAGTTTTCTGCTGATGATATTCACGATGCCAAATACGCCTTTTGTGCCTTGATTGATGAAACGATTGCAACGCAACAGGATGCAGCCTATTTTAATTTACAGAATTCATGGCTGATCAGCCCATTGCAATTAAGCCTGTTTGGCTCTCAACTGGCTGGTTATCGTTTTTTTGAAATCTTAGAACAACTGCGCAGTCGTGGCAAAGAACGCCTAGCATCGCTTGAGGTTTTTCATTACTGCCTCTTACTCGGTTTTCAAGGTAAATACCGTCTAGAATCAGTAGAAAGCTTAAATCACCTCGTGGCTCGTGTTGGAGATGAGATTGATTATCTCAAAGGGAAAAAAGCAGCATTTTCTCCTTTTGCTGCCATTCCAGACCACATTAAACACATTATTCATCACGAATTACCTTTTTTCTGGATTTTGATCTTCTTACTGATGTTTGCTGCGCTCACTTTTGCAGGTTTAAAGTTCATGCTCTCCAAACAAAATCAGAGTGCATTAGCTCCTTATCAGAATGTGATTTCAGCGCCTGCCGAAGAAGCACATATAACCATCCATTTGCCTTAGTTGATAACGTATGACTCAGGAAAGAACAACTTCTTTACGCATATTACAGACCAATAAGAAAAAAACCTTATCTCCTGTAATTTATTTACTGATCGGATTTCTTTCAGGAATCATCGTTGCTGCATTGTTTTTTTTCATCTTTGCAAGTGACGTCAATAACTCAGCGCCGAGTGTCCCACAAACGATTGAAGAAACTGAAACGGTTCAAACTGCCACCAAAGCAACCGTACAAAATAATGAAGTGGAAGTGAATACTCCAAATCATCATGAAACAACTGAATCGGTGGAAGACAATAATTTTGCTCAACCTGGGAGCAATGATTTAAACAAATTTTTCCAACGCACACCGCCGCCTGCTGCACCCGCTCCGAATGGCCAGCATGTTTCTCCATTTGCCAATGAGCCAAATACGAAACCAACAACAGTAACATCAGTAAAAGTGCCGCATAGCAAAAATGAAACCATTGCTCCACCAACAAATAAAGTAGTGGCTAAACCGGTTCCTCCTGCGACCAAGCCAGCACCAGCAAAAACTGCAGAGGCGGAAGTAGAAGCACCTGAGGCAACGGTACAGATCAAAGTGACACAAAAACCCTTTGCAGTGAATGAACTCAAGTAAACAATGATTTTTATCATCTTCTTTTGCTTTGTCGCTGTCGCGATCGGATTAACGCTGCTTATGTCTTATGAGCTGCGTTATAAATGCAAACAGTTGTTGCAATCATTACTTCCAAGTAGCAAAAAGAAAATCGCCAATGCGATGCAGTTTGCAGAGAATATGCATCAGGCTGCTTCACCTGAAAAATTACAATCGCATTGGCACCTACAACAATGGTGGATTTTAATCGCTGGTTTCTTTTTATTTGCCAGTATCCTGATTTTTGCATTCACCCGTCCCATCAATTCCACACGCATTGAGGCCGAATATTTAAAAGAGACCGATCCTCAAATTTATACGCTACTGAATGGTGAAATGCTAAGTCCACCACCAGAAGTCGATGCCAACTTGATTGAAGATGCGATTGTCGAAGCGACTCGACTTGAACAAGCCTATCAAGCTCAGCATCCAACCGATCCAAGTATTAATGCCTCTCAAATTGAGATTCCACTTACACATTCACATGGTAGTTTTGATGTATCCATGGTCGATCGTAAATGGGACAAAATTAATCCTCGCTATAAGCAACGCCTACTGATGGTATTCAAAATCATGAAAGAACAACATGGTTATGAACTGGTCTTACTTGAAGGTTACCGCAGTCCAAGCCGTCAAAATATGCTTGCAGGTAATCCAAATACAACCCGTGCCAAAGGTTATCAAAGCTATCACCAATTTGGTTTAGCTGCCGATGTTGCTTTTAAACGCAACGGTAAAGTCGTTATCTCAGAACGTGACCCTTGGGCAATGCGTGGTTATCAACTCTATGGACAAGTTGCTGAATCCGTTGGTTTAACTTGGGGTGGTCGTTGGAAATCTATTCAAGATTATGGCCATACCGAATACCGTATGCCTGGTCTAAGAAAAACCAAGGAAATGGCAGAACAACTCACTGCTGAAGGACAGTTAAACGCAAGAACAGACGAATCTTAAATGCATCTAAAATTTAGTTAAATAAAATAAAACCTCTCGATATAGGGAGGTTTTATTTTAGCATCGGATTAAAATATATTAATTAAACACAAACCATCCTAAAATTAAAATAACCTTAATCAATAACGGATATAGCAACTGTTTTTTTAGTTTTAAATATAAATTCTTTAAAGATGATATTCATCCCAAATACAAGTATTAAAGCAATCACAAATGATCCAAGTACATCAAAAGGAAAATGAACACCAATATAAATTCTGGACCATCCAACAATTAAACCCAATAACAAAGCTGCGCTACCTATTTTTCGATATCCCGAAAGTAGATATGAAAAAGCAATGGTTGCCACCGTCAAGGTATGTTGGCTTGGAAATGAAGAAGATGAACCATGTCCCGTCAGGATGTGTCCGATTCCAAGGTCAAAAGGACGTGGATGATAATAGACAGCATGAATGAACTGAGTGACCAATAAGGAAACGACGATCGTGATAAGCATCTTGATAAACTGCACTCGGTATTTTTTATCCTTAAAAAACAATGAAGAAATTAAAAATATAAATAACACTGCAATTAAATTATGTGATGCGAATAAAGCAGCTTTGTCTAAAATCGGATTTTGCGTTGCCACTGAGTTAATCCAATTAAACAAACTAACATCTATCGTTTCAATTGACATTGCCAATCGTTCCATGATTATTTGACAATGAGAATATAAAAACATCAGCTTAAAATAAAATTAAAGCTTCTAAAAAACCAAACAAGATTACAATTTAATTTTAAGTCGCGATTAATAAAAAAATCCTAAATTTGATCTACCCTCAAATTGGAGTAAGTCATGGATAACAAGAACGCGTTAAGCGAAGCTCTCAGCAAAGTGCCTGAAGTGACACTGCTGTTCTGGATTATAAAAATTGCAGCAACAACACTCGGAGAAACTGCTGGTGACGCTTTATCAATGTCGCTCAATTTAGGCTATATCTTAAGCACTTGTATTTTTTCTATTATTTTTATTGGCTTTGTTTCACTGCAAATGAAAGCCAAACAATACAAACCCTTCTTATATTGGGCAACCATTATCTCAACCACAACACTGGGAACCACCATTGCTGATTATGTCGATCGCTCTCTAGGCATCGGTTATCTAGGGGGCAGTATTATTCTCTTGCTTCTTCTACTGAGTTCTTTGGCAATTTGGTATTGGAGCTGTGGCAATATTGCGATGAAGAGTGTCCGGTCTGCAAAAACCGAAGCCTTTTACTGGGTCACCATTATGTTCTCTCAAACCCTTGGAACAGCACTTGGTGACTGGACTGCAGACACTCAAGGTCTAGGTTATACAGGCGCAGCCCTGATCTTTGGAAGCTTACTGCTTATTCTGGTTGCCCTTTACTATTGGACCCAGATTTCTAGAACATTAATATTCTGGTCAGCTTTTGTTTTAACCAGACCCTTAGGTGCTGTCTTAGGCGATTTTCTTGATAAACCGCTGGATCACGGAGGTCTTGATTTAAGCCGATTCGGAGCATCTTTTGTGTTATTGGCTTTTATTGTTATTTGCTTAATTGTCTTTAAATCTAAACCTGCATCAACAGCACATTAAATTAACTCGTGCATCAACAAATTTCATAGACTGATAGAAAAAGGGATAAGAAACATCATGTTCTTATCCCTTTCCTTGCTTGATCAATTATCAAAACTTAAGCATGCTTCCAAGGTACTGCAGGTGAACCAATCCATGCTGATTTTGCAGGAATATTCTCTCCTTTCATCACCAAGGTCAGTGGCCCTAATACCGCGTGATTATTCACATTGGCATTGTATAGAATAATACTGCGAGCATTCACGACCACATCACTGCCCACATTCACTTGACCAATTTTCATAATCCGGTCTTCAAACAAATGGGTTTGCGGTCCAGAAAAACTATTAAACTCAGCACGATCACCAATCTTAACGCAGTCAAACTCGGTAATATCGGCAGTATCCAGATAGACATCTTTACCAATGTTTACTCCTAACAGGCGTAAAAAGAATGGCAACATCGGCGTCCCTCTTAAATAGTTTAAAAAGTTCGGAATCGCAACCGATTCATACAGACTGGTAATCCCTTCACTGAGCCAAACGAACATGGTCCACATCGGTGCCGAACGTGGTTGGTAACGTCCAATTAAAGCCCATTTCAAGAATGTCACGATGACAAAGCAACCAATACCGTACAATAAGCCCGCCAAGGTTAAAGCCAGCAAGCCCATCGCAATACTATAATCGTTGATTACATCAATCACTTCGAGAACGATCATATAACCGACTCCAATGGCGAGCGCTGTCGGTAATACAATGCGTAAACCCTCAATCAAACCACGCATGAAACGGCGCTTAATACTTGGTTTAAAGGTAAGATGATCGGGATACTGTTCCGCAGCTTCACGTGCAGGTAACAACAATGCTGGAGAACCAAACCAAGTTTGACCTGAATACATTTCTCGGTTATCTGGTGTTTTGGACTGTACCCCAATCAAAACATTGTCAGGTAATACCGTACCATCCGCGATATAAGCACTATTCCCAACAAAGCTACGATGACCAATTTGAGTGGACTTTAACGACATCCAGCCACCTTTAATCTCTTCATCACCAAGCATTACAGCATCCGCAATAAAGCTTTCCTCCCCTAAGGTCAGCATTTCAGGAATCACACCTGTGGCGGTCGAAATCTCTGTATTTTTACCCACCTTGGCACCCAACATACGGAACCATGTTGGAGCATAAATAGTGGCGAACAAGCCATGTAAGGTTTGCAAACTGGTTTCCAAAATTTGAGCAGCAAACCATTTACGATAATAGACCCCACCATGTACCGCATAAGTGCCCGTCTCTAAATGTGGCAACACCACTTTACGAATAGCCGATGAAATCAATGCGGTAATCACCATCATCATGGCACTGGCAGGAATCGCAAGGATGAAATAATACAGCGCTGTTTGAATATGGTTATTCGGATCGATATTAAAGACATTGATATCCAACCAATCCACTAACAAGAAGCTTGGGAAAATCGGAATAAAGAACAAGCAAGCAATGATTAAGGCACTGACACTGTAATAACCATATTCAGCAAATTTGCGCACTAAAGATAATTTTGGACGTGTCGCTAATGGCGCAAGTTGATCAATATGGCCGATTTTTCTAGCGGGTGTTCCATCCCAAATTTCACCTGCAGGTACCGTAGTCCCATATTCAATCGAGGTTAAAGCATTAACATGGGCTTTTGCTTCTAACACCGTATTTTCTTCCAATACCGCATAAGATCCCACATAACTGTCCTGTTTGAGCTGAATTGAACCCAACACCAAGTGACCATGTTCGACTTTGGCATTTTCCAGATTTACATTTGAACCAATACTGACGCCATCTTCAATCGTTAACAGTGACGGCATCCGAATATGCACCGAGCTAATGGTGACATCATGCCCAATCTTCGCTCCAAGTGCTTTAAGGTATAAATTCAGTAAGGTTGAACCAGAAAGTAAATATACTGGTGAAATACTACTAATACGATCTGCCAACCACCAACGGAAATAGGTCATGCCCCATAACGGGTAACGACCAGCACCAATTCCCAACATCAGGATGCGTTTAACACTCATTGAAACCGCAAAACTAGCAATGATGACACTGATATATACCAATAAAGACAGCAAAATTGCATAAGGAATACTATCTCGTGTTCCACCTGTAAAATAATGATAGGTAAAGAATGGTGCTAACCATTGCAAGATATTCACCGAGATCAAAACAGGAATGGTGACCGCCTGTGCAATCCCACAAAGCCATTTATAAGCTTGATTACGTGGATTATCTTGTTCGATTTGGCGGTCAAAGCTTGAAGGTTCGGGTTGCTCAAGCATCAAGGCCGCAATCGCCCCTACTTTTCTGGCCTGATATAAACTTTGAATGGTGAGATGGCTATATGCAGGGTGTTCACGCAGATTTGAGACTAAAACAGCAGCCAAGAGTGAATGACCGCCCAAATCATCAAAGAAATCTGAGTCTAACTTAATCGGAATATTGGGAAATAAACGAGCTAGAATCTCAAATAAAATCTCTTCGGCTGTATTCTGTGGTTGGTCTGATTCACTCCGATCAATCACGCTGGTTAATGGACGAGCCTTTAATGCCTTACGGTCAATTTTACCTGACAATAAACGTGGTACTTCCTCAATAATTTCAAAGCGATTGGGTACCATATAAGGCGGCAATCGCTGACTCAGATGATGCCGTAGCTGTTTGATTTCAATCGCTTGCTTGGCATCAATTTCAGGGGCAATAAAAGCAACCAACTGATCAATGCCATCTTCAGTGCGTAGCATCACCGCCGCGGTTCCAATCCCATCAAGATCACACAGTGCTGCTTCAATTTCACCCAGTTCAACCCGAAAACCACGGATTTTGACCTGATCATCAGCACGGCCCAAACAATGCACCTGACCAAATTCATCAATTTTGGCGAGATCTCCTGTGCGATATAAGCTGATTTCATCCTCATTATTTGCCCAAGGATTCTCAATAAATTTATCAGCGGTTAAATCAGGCCGCCCTAAATAACCTTGCGCTACGCTCGGCCCAAAAATACACAATTCACCTGTCTCGCCTTGTGCCAATAATTCTCTTTCTGCATTGATCACCAACATGCCATAGTTGGGTAAGGGCTTACCAATGGTGACAGGCTTACCTTGTTGTAATAACTCTAAACTGGCAGATACCGTGGTTTCAGTCGGACCATAGGTATTAAACATCTGATGGTGCGGCAATGCCCAACGTTCCACCAAAGAGTCTGGACACATCTCACCACCCAAGTTGATGATGCGTAGATTTGGAACATCTTCAGGAAATAAGGCCAGTAAAGTCGGCACAGCATGTAATACCGTAATCTGTTGCTGTTTCAGTGTTTGACAAAGCCGCTCTGGATCACTGACTAAAGATTTTGGTGCAATCCACAAGCTTGCACCCACCAGATAAGACAACCAGATTTCCTCAAAGGACATATCAAAAGCCACCGAGAACCCTTGATAGACCTTATCCTGTTCTTGAATACCTAAAATACTGTTTTCACTGCGCAGGAAATGACAGATATTCTTCTGGGTGATCACAATCCCTTTCGGCTTACCCGTTGAACCTGAAGTATAAATAATATAGGCAGGTTGTTCAGGCGAGGTTTTGGCCAATACCACCGTTTCATGTAGCGGTCGCTGTAATTCAGTATTGGTCCATTTTGTTTGCGGAACTTCATGCAGGTGTTCATACCATTCATCACTGCTAATCATCCCGACTGCAGCCGCATCCTCCAGACAAACAGCGATTCGATCTGCTGGAGTATCCATATCAAACGGTAGCCAAGCCGCACCACTTAAACAAATCGCCAACTGAGATTTTAATAGTTCGATGCCGCGCGGCAGCCATAAACCAACAATGTCACCCGCTTTGACTCCTTTCAGGGTCAGATGCTGTGCCATTAATAATGCTTGCTGAAATAAATCGCCGTAGCTCAACGTTCGTTCAGCTTCAATCAGAGCTACTTTTTCAGGAAATTTTTGTGCCGTTTCAATAAAGATATCAGCAAGAACTTCATGCTGTAAAAATTCTAGGTGGTGCTTACCACGAATAATATTTTTTGCGCTCATCACACATTGATTCATTTTTATGCTCTCTTTAATGTTTTGATTTAGCCAAAGACGAAATGAGGTATTCGTATTGGTTGGTAAATTAAAGAGAGCAACTTAAAACAACATTAAAGCCTGATGTTCACATAAACAATAAAACCTGAATTAAACAAATATGATCAGTACACCCCAATTTCATCGAGATTAAGAACAAACCACCCCATTAATGTTGATTTGAGTTTTCGAGTCTGAGGCCACAATCGACAGTGCAATAGCATCAACAACTCGGCTCAATGAGCCACTGGCGGCACTCACAACATTTTGGATTGAATCATTATGCTCTTGTATCGGTTGGCTAAAGCTCATCCGACATGCCAACTGCTGATTTTGGTTTGAATTTTGGTCCAATGTGATAGTGGGATCATTCCGCTTGATAATCCAAGCCACAGAAACCTCTACATTTTTCTTGGCAGCATCAGCAGTAACCACATCGAAGTGAGAAAAATCAGTCGCAACTCGGTAAGACACCTTACCTCCCGCCATACCACTATTATAACGATCGACCGCGCCAAGCTTTTGCTGCAAACCTGCCGACAAATTGTCTCTTAACTCCGCACCCAGTGTTGAGGTCCAGCGTTCGTTCTCTAAAATTCGCGATTTACCTGCGGCATCCTGCACCACAATTGGCGCACGATTGATACGATCAGGCAAACCCACAGGAAGAACCTCGATCACACGCACTTTCGAGCTTGCCAAAGGTGTGGCTTTACTTGCCAAGGTATAATAGTTTGGCGTAGGCGTACTTGAACAAGCCCCTAACAATAAGACCATGGACAAGAGACTGAGTTTCAATGAAACCACTAATAGCGGTTTGGCTGTGCTGCTAATCATTTCTTGTCTGCCTCTGTTTTTTTACCACGAATCAATGATTCGGGATGTTGTTCAATATAGTCCGCCATTAATTGCAAGGACGCGGCTGCTCGGGTCATTTGTTGTAAAGCTTTACGCACATCTTGCTGCATCGGCGCATCACTAGATAGAATCGACTCACTAGATTGCATGGTTTTACGCACATCATTCAATGTCGCTTGCAAACCTGGTGCCACTTTGCCATCCAACTGTTTCACCAACTTATCTGTCGACTCAATGGTGGTATTCATATTATTCAGTGTTTTACGAACGTCTTTTCCAATTTCTTCGAGTGGGAACTTACTGACTTTATCGGCAATTTGTGACACTTGCGCCTGTAAGCCACTCAGCTCTGTTGCAGTGGTCGGTACTTCAACACGTCCATCTGGTCTGGTGATCAAAGAAGCAGCTTTGGCTTTTGGAAACTTATCAAAGGCAATGTAGTTCTGACCTGTTAATAAATTACCTGTCCGCATCTGCGCACGCCAGCCCTTCTCAATAAAGTATTTAAAAATTTCGCCATCTGGATCAAGCTCTTTGCCGTGAGCCAATCGCGATGGATAAATGACTGCATCCACACGCATTCTTAAATGGGTATAAGACTGATCAAATTCGACATTGATTGATTTAACATTACCGATCTCAATCCCCATAAAGTCAATCGGTGCACCCGCAGTTAAACCACGCAGCGAATGATCAAAATACATAATAATTGGACGTGGTTTACCATCAGGCTCTTTCATTGCTTCTTTGCGGGAATCAGACAAAGTAAAATAACTATTGTCAGGCGCAATAGCACCAGCCGAATTTTCAGGATAACCAAAGGCAATCCCGCCTGCCACAATACTGGCAAGCGATTGGGTATCTAAATTAAAACCAGATGCATTTAAGGTCACGTCCACACCACTGGCTTGCCAGAAACGGGCATCAGTGGTCACGAATTTATCGTAAGGTGATTGAATAAAGGTTTGAAGTTCTACACTTTTTCCATCGTCGGCTAATTTATAGGCAGTAATCTGCCCAACATTAATTCTGCGATAGTAAATCGGCACACCAATATCCAATGAACCTAAATCTTGTGCTTTGAGGAAAAAGACTTTACCGGGAATATCTGAAGAGACCACAGGCGGCACTTCAAGCCCCGTAAAGGTTTCCTGCTTTTGCTCCGCCTTACCACCATCGACTTCAATATAAGCCCCAGAGAGTAAGGTATCGATACCCGAGATCCCCCCCGTTCCCACTCTCGGTCTCACCACCCAAAAGCGTGAATCTTTGGCTGCAAAATTACTAGCATCTTTACGTAGCTCGATTTTGGCAATAATGTGTGAACGATCATCTGACAGATCAATTTGACGCACCAAACCGATATCCACCTGTTTATAACGGACTGTAGTCTTACCTGCGACTAAGCCTTCTGCAGTACGAAAAGACACTTCAATACTTGGGCCCGTATCAAGAACCGCTTTGGCTGCCAGTGAAATTCCAATCAGCAGCGCAACGAATGGTACCAGCCAAATCAATGCAGGTCGCCAACGCCCTTTCTTCTTTTCAGGTTCAGCGAGGATTGCATCATTCTGCGTTAACTCGGTTGAGTTCTCTGCAGAATCTTGGTTAGTCGGGGTATTTTCTGACATAGTGATCTTTCTTTTATAGGTCAAAAATAAGACGAATCTTCAATCTTAACTTTTTAATTGATGAATCGCCGTTCCTTTCATATGATTTGATTGCTGCTCATCCGCTTGATGTGCCTTGAAATAATTGTCCCAAATAATCCTTGGATCAAAACTCAAGGAAGCAAACATGGTCAACACCACAACGGCACCAAAAGCCACAGCTCCCGGCCCTGCCAATATGGTTGCCAATGATTGAATCTGAATCAATGCAGTGAGCAATGCAACCACAAAAACATCAATCATGGACCACCGTCCAATAAACTCAACAATACGATACATCAGCGCACATTGTTCAGGACTAAAATGCCATTTGGAAGATGACTGCATATAGACTGAAACCAATAAAAAAATCAGAATCAATAATTTTAAAATCGGGATAAAGATACTGGCCATAAAAATCACGACAGAGACCAGATAATCACCATTTTGCCAAAAATAGATCACGCCACTAATAATGGTGTCTTGCTGACGGCCCAATAAAGAATCGGTAATGGTCATCGGAAGGACATTGGCAGGAATATATAAAATTGCAGCAGCAACCACCAAGGCTAGCGTACGATTTAAACTTTCTGGCTTGCGTGAATGCAATACACTTTTACATCGAGAGCAATGTGCATGCCCATGTTGATCAGCCTGAGCACCAACTTGGTTGAGTAATCCGCAACAATGGCATTGAATTAACCCGACATCTTTTGCCCTGACGTAATTTTTAATCTGTAAATCAACATCAGAAAGCTGTTCTATAATTGAAGAAGTTTCGGCGTTCTGAACTTTAGCCTGCTTCATCCCAGACTCCTATCAACTTCATTCCAAAGATCTTTGATTTTGAGTGAAGCAATATATACCAAAAGGACACTAAGCAAGGTAAAGGCCCACAATGCAACACCTGGAATCACGGTGACCATGCCAACCAGTTTAACCAATGTCACCAGTACACCAATTAAAAATACTTCCACCATTCCCCATGTCCGAAACAGAAACAATGCCCGCAGTGCAGGAATTAAATATGGAGGTCTACGTTTCCAGAGACTGATACATACAAGTACATAGCTGAGTAATAACAATTCAATCAAGGGTACGATAAAAGTTGTAATCAGAATCAGCACCCCGACCAAGGCACGATCAATATGAAACATGGTCCATGCCGCACCAATCAATGTGGTTTGCGAGGTGTTACCTTGAAGCTCAACAATCACAATGGGAAAACTATTGGCAATCACGAAGATAATCAATGCAGTAATAACCAACGCCAATAAGGATGAAAACGAATGGCTGCGACGATAAAGTTCAGCACCACAACAGGTACAATAAGCGCGTTCGCCCGACACCAACTCGACCTTACGGTAAATCGCGTCACATTCTTCACAACCAGCCAATTCGCTTAGCTTGACTTGCTGACCAATTGCTAAAGGCTGATTATTTTTATTCGCCATATAGTCATGCCTATGATCAAAATTCTGTTTCGTTTACATAATCGACTTAGCTTCTGTTATACCGTTATTTTTGATAAGCACAACGCATCACTGCCAATCTTACACAATATATAAACAAATCAGGGTTTAAAAGCCTGATTCATGGAATTGTGTCAGAATCTTTAGCAAAAATCAGGCCTATCTCTATAGAAAAGCGGCTTCTTTTATCTACACAAATTAGGTTTAAGCATTTCCCATAAAAAAAGTGGATCAGTTACAGTACATCTCTATAACTGATCCACCCTGTTTATTGTTCTTTGAAGTTTTAAATCGCCTTATCTTTATAGAAAAGGTTATAACTCACATAACAAGCAATAATAAATAATACACAGCAGATAAAACCGACTTGCATCGATGGATCGGTCACCATACTAATACAGGTAATCACACAGAATACCCCACCTAAAATCGGGGTCAGTGGAAATAAAGGTGCTGCAAATTTAAGATCTTTGACTGTTTTACCTGATTTAATCCATTGTCTGCGGAAGTTGAATTGGGAAACACAAATCGAAATCCACACTACCACCATGGTAAATGCAGCAACACCGAGTAGGTTTTTGAAAATCGTTTCAGGTGCAAAATGTTCAGATAATAATCCTGGAATTGCGCCAAACATGGTCACAATAATCGCAATAATCGGTGTACCTGAACGGGTTAATTTTGAAAATACTTTCGGTAATTGCTTCTTCTCAGACAATGACCACATCATACGTGATGCAGCAAATAAACCTGAGTTTGCCGCAGACAAAAGCGCAGTAATGATCACAAAACGAATAATGTCTTCTGCGTATGGAATACCAATGTAATTAAATACGGTCACGAATGGGCTATTGCTGACACTGTTAGCATTTAGACCCGCCATCTCATACGGCAGTAATGCACAAATCACTACAATGGTACCGACAAAGAAAATCAATAAACGCCAGATCGCAGCATTGATTGCTTTAGGTACCGTTTTCGCAGGCTCTTCTGCTTCACCTGCCGCCACACCGATCAACTCTGTACCCGAAAATGCAAAATTCACGATGAGCATGGTCGCAAAAATTGGGAAAATACCATTTGGAAACCAACCATGTTCCGTCAGCTTGCTAAACAACGGTGCCGACTCATGCCCATGATAAGAAATCATGCCAAAAATGGCCGCTAGGCCCAATCCAATAAAACAGATAATGGTCAACACTTTGACCAACGATAACCAAAATTCAGACTCGGCAAATAACCGTGTCGAACTGACATTCAGACTAAAGACCAAACCTGCAAATAATAAAGTCCAGGTCCACATGGAAATAGAAGGAAACCATTCTTGCATGAGTAATGCAGCGGCAGTAAATTCAGTGCCTAGCGTTGCAGTCCATGTCAGCCAATACAACCAAGTGATCATATAACCTGTGCCTGGTCCAATATAGGTTCTAGCATATTCACCAAAAGAACCTGAAACCGGCATCTGTACTGCCAATTCACCCAAGCACAGCATCACCATGTAGGCAATCACACCACCCAATAGGTAAGCGAGAATCGCTCCGACTGGGCCAGCCTGAGAAATGACATCACCAGAACCTAAAAACAGCCCTGTTCCAATTGCACCACCCAATGAAATCATCACCAGATGACGCTTGGTCATGGCACGTTTCAATGGTTTACCGATTTCAATCTCAGAGCTAGAAACTCCTGATAGACTGGCAACATCCTGCTGTGGCACATATTGCCCACCCAAGCCTTCACCTGATGGGAATGTCTTTTCGTTATTGTTACTCATACACGGTCACTCCAACTATATTCTTATGACAACCTGTCCTTGCTGTATTGCACTCATAAAAACGAATATCTAAACGATATTCTTTGACACGTTTTGTTCTATTGAACATCCATATTCAAACTCCATTTCATCCGTTTCTTGCCGATAATTAAGCTGTTAAATCGGCGACCGCTTACTTAATTTCTTTTAATATCAGTCCAGCCCGAAGCCCTGTTTTCACATTAGGATTCGGGAATAAAATCCAGACTTGCTGATCATGCGCGACATAATTCCCTGCTTGCTGAGTCGCAATCAACTCACCTTTCTGAAAAGTAGAGAAATTAGGAGCATCGGCACTTAAATTCAGCTGAAAATCATCACTTTGTTTTAATACTGAATCCACTACCTTAAATTGGCGAATCGGTCCTTTTAGTCGTGCAGGCAATGCTTGATCTGCAAGAACTGCACGTAACATCAGGTCAGTACTGGCAAACTCAGCTAAATCATTGGCCCCAAAAGGTTTAGCCTTACCTAGCTCCAAAGTACTACTGGCTGCCTGAAATTTTTCAGCCGTAAAGTGAGTAAAGGTTTTGCCTGCAGCATTGTGATAGACCAAAGCATCCAGATCAGCCGCCTTTAAACTTTGAATCAGGAATTCATCATAGGCATGTGTTTGATATGGAAATAAGGCAAAAACAGGCAGTAATGAAGCACGAATAGCGGTATGTAAATCATAATGATAACGCTGTGCCTGTGGCTGACTCTGTTCAAAAAACTGTGTTGTCACTTGCTCTAAATGCGCCGCCCGTTCAGTCTCTTGATCTTGAATTAAATTTTGGTAAGCACCACAGAACATGCGGTTCATATCATTTTCAAGATAACGTGCACCATGACGAATCGCTTCAGGATTGCCCAATACAAACAGTACACGTACCGCCAGTACCAACCGTTCAGTAAATAAATCATGAATGATCTGTGACAATAATTCGATCGGTGCCGTTTCATTGCCATGAATGCCAGCAGAAAGTACCATGGTTTTTACATAGCTTGTCTTGGGTGTACATTGCAATAGCCCTTCACCTAGCCATTGCCATGTAAATCCAGCGCTTTCCCCTTGCATTTGCACTGGGACTTGTTGTTCTAAAGTCAACGTTAGTAAATCAACCATGTACTTTCATCCTTAAAAGCCGTTATTTGTGTTTATCTTTGGAAGTGATAAACCGAACCTAAAGCCAAAATCTTGGTCAGTTCATCGAGTGCAGTACGGCTCTCGATCAATAAACTTGGATCGGCCAAATCATCTTGTGTTAACTCATCACGATAATGCTGATCCACCCACTGATTCAGGGTTTTGAACAGCGCATCATTCATAAACAAGTTTGGATTCACTGCAGCCAGTTCAGCCTCATTCACTGCAACACGTAATCTCAAACATGCAGGTCCACCGCCATTACGCATACTTTCACGCAGATCAAATACCTTGATGTCATCAATTGGCGTACCCATTTGAATCATGTCATTCAAGTAGCTCCATACCGCCTTGTTGTGACGTGATTCCTCAGGTACCACAATGCTCATGCCACCATCTGCACGGGTTAAAATCTGGCTGTTGAACAAATAAGTTGAGACTGCATCGTCAACACTGACTCGATTGTCGGGAACTTCAATTGAAATAAACTCTTGCTCGATCCCTGCCATCTTTTTACGGATTTCATCCAATGCCACCGCCTGATTTAAAAACGCCTGTTGATGATGGAACAACACTTGTTGATTACTTACGGCGATGACATCGTTATGAAATACACCTTGATCAATCACAGCTGGATTTTGCTGAATAAACACCGTGCGTTTCGCATCCAGACGATGCAAACGTGCAATCGCTTCACTTGCCTCGCGGGTTTGACGCGCAGGGAATTTCTGCGGTGCCACCGTTCCACCAAGCTGTTGCTGACCATACACAAACACCTGTACACCCGCTTGATCATACCCACCACCAAGACGGTTATGATTGGCTGCCCCTTCGTCACCAAATAAAGCGGCTTCAGGCAGTGCTTCATGGTGCGCGAAATATACATCATTATTGAACATGGCTTGAAGAATACGGGTAGTCGTATGATGCTCAATTGATCGATGGAACTTATTATTCAGGTTTGCCGCTGTAAAATGCATGCGTTTGTCAGCACTATCTGCCGATGGCGACACTGTACAAGAGTTGGCTGTCCACATCGAAGAAGCTGAACTCAACGATGATAATAAGGCTGGTGCAGTACGCATCGCCTGAGTAATCACGTCAATATCACTGCCAGTAAAGCCCAAACGGCGCAACGTTGGCACATGCGGACGCTCTTGCGGTGCGAACACACCTTGCTTTAATCCTAAATCTGCAAGGGCTTTCATTTTCTTTAAGCCTTGCTTAGCTGCGAGTTTAGGATTTGACGCATTATTACGGTTTTTGGTTGAAGCAACATTCCCAAAAGATAAGCCCGCATAATGATGCGTCGGCCCCACTAAACCATCAAAATTGATTTCATAACCTGACATTTTTTTCTCCCTGTGTCCCGATGCGTTCCGTCTTAGAGCACAATGCCCGGTGATAGTTTTGAAGGTAAAGTAACGCTGTCACTTTCCAGCGATGCCATTGGCCATGCACTATAGTCTGCGGCGTAAAAAGCACTAGCACGATGGTTCCCAGACGCTCCAACCCCACCAAATGGTGCAGCACTTGAAGCGCCTGTTAATGGCTTATTCCAGTTCACAATGCCTGCACGTGCTTCAATCAGTACACGATCAAATAAATCACGCTCAGGTGAAACCAGACCAACAGCCAAACCAAAACGGGTGTTATTGGCAATGTTCAAAGCTTGATCGAAACTGTTGTAGCGATAGATCGTAGTGAGTGGACCAAAGTATTCATCATCAGGAATATCAGTTACCTGAGTAACATCTAAAATACCCGCGGTAAGCAATGAGCTATCCGCTTGTGGACGGGTCATTTCTAACAATGGTTTTGCGCCCAAGGCAATCAGTTTGTTATGGGCTGCCAACATCTGTTCCGCTGCATGCGCAGAAATTACTCCCCCCATAAACGGTTGAGGTTCAGCATTCCAGTGACCTACGACCAAACTCTTCGCCACTTCAACAAAACGTTGAATAAAGGCATCACCATTGGCACCCTGCTTGACAATAATACGACGTGCACAAGTACAACGTTGCCCCGCAGAAACGAAAGCGGATTGAATGGCTAAATTCACCACAGCATCAATATCGGTTACTTCATCAATGATCAGGGCATTATTACCGCCCATTTCCAAAGCAAGGATTTTTTCAGGTGCACCTGCCATTTGTTTATGTAGGTGATAGCCTGTATTGGCACTGCCCGTAAACAGTAAACCATCAATCTGCTCAGCCACAGCAAGTGCTTCACCCGTGCTGCGTCCACCTTGTACGATATTCAACACACCGTTTGGTAGACCCGCTTGCTGCCACAATTTTGCAGTTTCTTCGGCCGTCCAAGGCGTGAGTTCACTCGGTTTAAACACCACGGTATTGCCTGCAATCAATGCAGGAACAATATGACCATTTGGCAAATGACCAGGGAAGTTATAAGGGCCAAATACGGCGAGAACGCCATGTGGACGGTGACGTAATGAAGCCACACCATCTGGCATTTCAGTTTCGCTAAAACCCGTGCGTTGATGATAAGCACGAATCGAAATTGCCACTTTACCGATCATCGACTGCACTTCAGTCAAGGTTTCCCAAAGTGGTTTACTGGTTTCTTGGCTAATCACTTCAGCCAATTGAGTTTTATGCTGTTCAAGTAAGCCTGCAAAGCGCTCAATGATTGCAATACGCTCTTCCAATGGCAAACGTGCCCATGCTGGAAAAGCCTGACGCGCTGCATGGCACGCCTGTTCAACATCGACTGGGCTTGCCTCATGCCCCGCCCAAATGTGCTGATTGCTCACTGGATTAGTTTTATTGAAGGTAGTGCCTTGTCCTTGAACCCAAGCACCATCAATTAATAATGCACCTTGTGACATTAGTTGTTCTCCATTTTTTCTAATGCTAAAACACGGACTTGATCGTGTTCAGCAATATTCAGTGCCTGTGCTTGTGCTGCGGTCATATGCAGATTCTCACTTTCATCAACTTTGTTATTGATCAGCAACACGGCGTAATCTTGGTATTGGTCATTGGCAACCAAAAAGTGTGTCTCCGTACTTTCGACTTGCTCAGTGAGTATGACTTTAAGCAAGCGGCTTTCTTTCACCGCCCGTAACTCAGCAGTATTGGCTTCCAGTGTCGGTCCAGCATCAAAGATATCAACATGACCTTGATACTTAAGACCTTCTGACATCAGCACTTTGGCTGCTGGCAAGGTATGTGGATGCACTTCTGCAATCACTTCACGCGCCTCGGAGGTCAACAAGTCAACATAAACTGGAAATCTCGGCATCAATTCTGCGATAAAGGCTTTTTGCCCAACACCACTGAGATAATCCGCTGCGGCAAAATCCATATTAAAAAATAGATAACCCAGTGAATCCCAAAAAGGTGATCGTCCGTTTTGGTCTGAAAAACCACGCATTTCTGCAATCAGTCGCTCTTCAAAGAAAGAACGAAAAGCTGCGATAAACAGAAAACGGACTTTGGATAAAAATTTGCCGTTTTGGTTTTTGCGATATTCAGGATCAAGGAACAAGGTACATAGTTCACTACAACCCGTATGGTCATTACTTAAAAACAAAGTGTCTAAAGTTTTATAGACATTCAAAGCTTTAGAAGCATGTACCTGTTTGGCCACACGGAAGTTGTAAAACGGTTCATTCAATCCGACCGCAACTTCAATCGCACTCACACCCACAATTTTGTGAATGCTGGTGTCTTCCAATACAAACAGATAACTTGCCTCGCACTTTTCGGTTAAACCCTCTAAAGTGCGAGTGGTACGTGTAATACGCTCTGCCAAGATGTCTTTATTTTGGGGTAAGGAGGTCAGGCCAATGCCCGACTCCCCAGCTCGTTGCGCTAAACGATAAATATCATCTAAGTCCCGATGCGCTGCATGTCGAACAATCATCATGGTTAGATGCTCACAGCAGACTTAGAGACGTGCTAGAGCACGAACAAAACGGCTTAAACCTTCATCAATATCGTGTTGAGGAATGATCAGTGAAGGGGTAAAGCGAACCACATCAGCACCGGCTACCAAGGCCAATAGCCCTTCTTCACCTGCCAGAGTGACGATATTTTTGGCTTTACCTGCGTGTTCATCTTTGAGTACGCAACCGATCAATAAACCTTGACCACGAATTTCTTTGAACAGACCATATTCAGCATTGATTTTGTTTAAGGCATCAATGAAATATTGGTGACGTTGTTTAACGCCGTCTAGAACTTCTGCTGTATTGATAAATTCAAATACTGCACCCGCAACCGCACAAGCCAATGGGTTACCACCATAAGTTGTACCGTGATCGCCAACTGCATACATATTGGCATAATGATCTGTCGTGATCATTGCACCAATCGGGAAACCACCACCCAATGCTTTTGCAGTGGTCAAAATGTCAGGTGTTACCCCTGTATTCATATAGGCATATAAAGAACCTGTACGACCCACACCCGTTTGTACTTCATCAAAAATCAGCACAGCACCTTTTTCATCGCATAATGCACGTAAGCCTTTCAGGAATTCGATATCCGCTGGCAGAACGCCACCTTCACCTTGAATCGGCTCGACAATCACGGCACAAGTATTTTCAGTGATCGCTGCTTTTGCTGCTTCAAGGTCATTAAACGCAGTGTGTTCAATCCCACCCGGTAAAGGTGCAAAGTCTTGAGAATATTTTGGCTGACCACCAGCTGTTACGGTAAACAAAGTACGACCGTGGAAAGCATTCTTAAATGCAACAATCTGGTTCTTGTTTGCATTGCCACTGAGCAAACCGACTTTACGTGCCAGTTTTAATGCAGCTTCGTTGGCTTCTGCGCCCGAGTTACAGAAAAAGACTTTGTCCGCAAAAGTACTATCCACCAATTGCTTGGCAAGGCGTAATACAGGCTCATTGGTATAACCATTGCCGATATGCCACAATTTTTGCGCTTGTTCAGTTAAGGCTTTTACTGCAACAGGATGTGCATGACCCAAGGCATTTACCGCGATCCCACCTGCAAAATCAATATATTCTTTATCGTTTTGATCCCACAAACGTGATCCTTCGCCACGCACTAAAATGAAGTTTGCTGGGGCAAAAACGGGAACCATCCAATCATTAAAATTGCTACGTGTAATTGCGACTTCGCTCATTCTATTTACTCACTTCCTGTTTAATCTTCAGGCTTGTTGAATGCTCAACAAGCCCTTTCACTTTAATTTTATAAATGACTTAACCTGGGAAAATACCGCGTTCTTTACGCGCTTTCAGAATACGTTCACAGGCCAAAATATAAGCGGCTGTACGTAAGCTACATTCCTTCTGTGCTGCCGTGTTCCAAACATCAGCAATCGCTTGGATCATCAACTTATCAAGACGTTCATTGATTTCATCCTCGGTCCAAAAGTAACTCGCCATATCTTGAACCCATTCAAAATAACTGACAGTTACACCACCCGCGTTACAGATCACGTCAGGCACAACGGTAATGTCGCGACTGATAAATACATCATCTGCTTCTGGATAGGTTGGGCCGTTGGCGCCTTCAAGTACAATTTTCGCTTTCAACTTCTGTGCACGCTCAACCGTAATCTGACCTTCCAATGCCGCTGGAATCAGAATATCCATATCGACTGTCCAGAATTCTTCATCTGAAATCACAGTTGAATCAACAAAGCCCATCACGCCACCAGTTTCAACGACATGCTTTTGCAATGCTTTGACATCCAAGCCTTCTGCATTGAAAATGGTACCAGTATGATCTTGTACAGCAACGATTTTTGCGCCTGCATGGCTAAACAAATAAGCGGCTTCATTCCCGACGTTACCGAAGCCTTGTACCGCAACTTTGCTGCCTTCGACTGGTAATTTAATGCGTTCTGCAACCTGCATACCCGTTACGAATACGCCACGACCTGTGGCACGAACACGACCCAGTGAACCGCCTAAATGAACAGGCTTACCTGTTACCACACCTGTTACGGTATGACCTTTGATACTTGAATAGGTATCCATCATCCAACCCATAATATTGGCATTGGTACCGACATCTGGCGCAGGAATATCAATTTGAGGACCGATAATTGGGCTGATTTCACTGGTGAAACGACGGGTTAAACGCTCTAATTCACGCGGTGACAATTCTTTTGGATTGACACGGATACCACCTTTGGCACCACCAAACGGCAGGTTCAACACTGCAGTTTTAATGGTCATCCATGCAGACAGCGCCATTACCTCATTCAATTCAACATCTTGGTGATAACGAATACCGCCTTTACCTGGACCACGTGATAAATTGTGTTGTACGCGGTAACCTTCAAAATGGCGAATTGAGCCATCATCCATGACGATTGGTACATCGACAATCAGAGTACGTTTTGGCGTTTTCAGTGTGTTAACAAAGTTACTGAGATCAGCATCCAAATAAGGTGCCACTCGATCGACTTGAGTGAGAAAAGTTTGCCAAGCACTGCCATTTTGAGCCGCATATGATAAAGACATCATCTATTCCTTAATTAATCAATTGTCCCTGTTATTCACAGATTCCCTTTGTTTAAGGGCGTCCTACCCCCATCCTCCCTGATGCGCATTCAGCTTCTTTCGTGCCGAAGTGAAAATGCTTGGGGTGTTGTATTGTTATTATTATTAAGAATCAAATTGATTCACAAAATTCGTTATAATGATTAAAATGAATTATTTTTTATCAATTTGCTAATAGAAAGAATCAAAATGAACAATATCGATCATATTATATTAGGCTTACTCAAAGACAATGCACGGATGTCGATTACCGACTTGGCTGCAAAAGCACGTGTGTCCCGTGCTACAGTACAGAAGCGAATTGAATATATGGAATCAACGGGGATTATCACGGGTTATACCGTGCGTTTCCGTCCCAATGCTGAAAAAAACATCATTCGAGCATGGATGAATATCATGGTGGAAGGTACTCGAGCACAGGCGGTAATTCGAGAGTTACGCCTAGAATCAGCCGTTGAACGTCTGCATACCACCAATGGTAAATGGGATATTCTGGTTGAGTTGCAATCTGATAGTCTGGAAAATTTTGATAAAGCCTTGGAGCGAATCCGAAATATTTCAGGGATTTACAATAGTGAAACCAGTATCCTGCTCTCCACCTATAAGACCTAAAAAAAGGGACTCTAGCTAGAGTCCCTTTTTAAATGAAATGGCTTAATAACTAACACGACGGTAGTTACGATACTCTGGCGTCCAGAAATTATCTTCAATCGCTTGTTTCAACACATCATTACTTAATGGTACCGCCAAGCCATCAGCCATTGCTGCTTTTGCCACTTTAAAGGCAATAAACTTAGACACCTGTTGAATATCATTAATATTCGGTAATAAATCCGCTGCGGCATTTTTCAAACGTGGTGAACAATCTGCTAAGGCGGTACTTGCAGCCATCAACATTGAGTCACTGATATGGGTTGCACCACATGCAATCACGCCCAAACCAATCCCAGGGAAAATATAGGAGTTATTACACTGCGCAATGCTATAGACCTTACCTTGATAATAGACGGGTGCAAATGGACTACCTGTTGCCACAATTGCAGCGCCTTGCGTCCACTCAATAATATCTTTCGGCTGCGCTTCCACTTGTGACGTCGGGTTCGACAATGGCAATACAATCGGATGCTTATAATATTTAGCTAAGGTTTTAATCACTTCTTCACTAAATAAGCCAGCCTGCCCTGACACCCCGATCAAGATACTCGGTTTAGCATTCTTGACCACATCCAACAAAGCGACATTCTCACCTGTATATTCCCAAGTACTGATTGCATTGACTGGTGTGGCAAGTTTTTGCTGAAAATCGAGTAAGTTAGGTTGTTGATCGGTCATCAAGCCGAAACGATCCACCATAAAGATGCGTGAACGCGCTTCATGGTCACTCAGACCTTCGTCCATCATCTGTCTAACGATCTGTTCAGCAATACCACATCCTGCTGAGCCTGCGCCGACAAAGGTAACGGTTTGGTCTTTCAGTTGTTTTCCTTGTGCGCGTGAGGCTGCAATCAAAGTCGCAACTGTCACTGCTGCCGTGCCTTGAATATCATCATTAAAACAACAGATCTTATCGCGGTACTGAGTCAATAACGGCATGGCATTGGTTTGCGCAAAATCTTCAAACTGAATCAACACATCTGGCCAGCGTTGACGCACTGCCTTAATAATTTGCTCAACAAATTCATAATATTGCTCACCACGGATACGCGGCTGTTTCCACCCCATATAAATTGGATCATCAAGCAATTCTTGGTTATTGGTGCCGACATCAATGGTGATCGGTAAGGTATAGGCAGGGCTAATACCACCACAGGCGGTATACAGCGACAATTTACCAATTGGAATACCCATGCCACCAATGCCCTGATCGCCGAGACCCAAAATGCGTTCACCATCGGTAATCACAATCACCTTAACGTTTTTCTTATTCACATTATGGATAATTTGATCAATGTACTGACGCTCTGGATAGGAAATAAAAATACCGCGATGGCGACGATAGATGTCTGAGAAGCGCTGACAGGCTTCCCCAACCGTTGGAGTATAAATAATCGGTAGCATTTCATCTAAATGCTGACTCAACAAGTTATAGAACAAGGTTTCATTAGTATCTTGAATATTTCGCAAATAAATATGCTTATTCAAGTCACTATCAAAGGAAAGGTACTGCTGATATGAACGTTGCGTCTGCTCTTCAATATTCTCGATATTGTATGGAACTAGCCCATGTAAGTTAAAATTCTCTCGTTCTTCTTCAGAAAAAGCAGAGCCTTTATTTAACAGAGGTAGTTCTAAAAGAGCGTTTCCAGCATAGTGAATATATAAAGGTTTTTTGATTTTACTAAGGCTCACAGACATACTTTACTCTTTAGACTCTCTCTCGAATGTACAAAAAATGGATTCGCTGAAGTACTTTAAAAAAGCGCTTTGGCATCGGCAATAATTTACACTAATCAGAGCTCGAAACCGAATAATCTAACTGTATGTAAACCGATTCAATATTTAGTAAATAAATAGTAGTCCCTATTTTGGATCGTTTTTTAAGCTTTCATGCAACATTTTGAATTATTTTTGCATTCAGGAGACTTTAGAATTGTAGTGATATCGTTCTAGCTGCTTTTTAATAGGCATTCCTCTCGGACATTGTGCTTGGCGATCAGATATTGTCTTGGTTCGAAGTAGCCAATCTTTGCTGTTTTAAAATCATATGACATGCATCATCTGACTTTAGTTTTCAAATCCTTTTCTTCTTATCATTCACCGCACTACGACTAAACCCTTTAAAACCGACAAGATGGGACAATTTAGCCCTATCTCTTGCAAATGATCGCCAGTTTTATATGATCTAAGTGAAAGCATTGCTCACCCTATAACGCTCCTTGTTTGACCATGAGCAATGCCTTCATCCATAAAAATTAAACATAGATGGTGATACCCCCAAAAATCAATTTCACCCAACCCAGAAACGAATAGACAGTTAAAATATAAAGGTTGTTTATATGAAAAAATTAGGCCTTATTCTTCTTTTTACATTCTTTGTCTCGGCTTGTTCAGAAAAGATGCCTGAGGTGAATGATGAAAACTGCAAACATGAAAACATTGCAAAGATCAAGGATGATTTCGCCCGTGCAAATTTCAGCGATAAGTGTTTTAGTTATGCAAAACCACAAAATACTAACCGTGATAAAGGGCTCTAGAATGTAATAAAGGGTATCGCTTGTCTTTTATAATTTTAAATAAGAACTGTCTAAAATCAAAACTTTAATATGATGCTGAGGTAATGATCCGTATTTTAGAAAGTCTGGAATAAACGCAATATGCATAAAAGAAAGTTTACTTTTATGCACGTTCAAATCATTCAGTTGTCTTGTTAAAACTGAATATAATCTTAATGATTTCAATACCCATCTGAATGCTTTAAGCCTTATTTTTCTTGGATTTCTTGCTAAAAAAACTTAAGGCATGCGAATAATGCGTCGGTGTAATACGCTGAATCAGATCCAGTACTTTGGCATCATTACCAATCAAGATCCGTGCTTTATCCGCTTTCACCGCATCTAAAATAACTTTAGCCGCCTGCTCTGGTGGTGTTTTTAAAACCTTATTAAATGCCTGACTCGCCTTGACAGGATTCATGCCTAAACTGCGAATACTGTCACTCATGCGCGCACTGTTGGCGATATTGGTGCGGATTCCTCCTGGATGTACACAGGTTGCACTCACGCCATCATTCTGAAGTTTGAGCTCTTGTCGTAAAGCTTCAGTAAAACCACGAACCGCAAATTTAGTGGCATTGTAAGCACTTTGAGTTGGTTGTGCGGTTAAGCCAAACAGACTGGAAATATTAATAATATGCCCTTCTCCACTTTGCTTGAGATAAGGTAAAAACTCTTTGGTACCGTAGACCACGCCCCAAAAATTAATTCTGAAAATCCAGTCCAACTCTTCATAGCTCATACCTTCAACGGTACTGGCGAGCGCAACACCTGCATTATTAAAAATCAGATTGATTTTGCCATGTGCTTTGAAACTGTCTTCTGCCCAGTCACGAACAGCTTGCTGATTTGATACATCCAGTTTAGTCACCGTGACTTTGACTGGATACTGTTGTAGCAATGCCTGTGTTTCTACCAAGCCTTTTTCATTGATATCACTCAACGCCAAATGTGCACCTTGCTGTGCCAATAAAATTGCCAGTTGTTGTCCAATACCAGATCCCGCACCTGTAATGGCAGCGACTTTTTGATTAAAATTTTTCATTTGATGACTCTATTTAAAGTTGATAAAAATTGGCAGCGTTTTGTCTAAACATGGCATGCAAAGCCTGCTCACCATAAGGACTGAGCATTTGAATATAGGCATGGATTAAGTCATTTAAACGCGTGTTCGGCTTATCCATGGGAAAATTGGATGCAAACATGATCCGCTCGGTGCCAAATACAGTGATTGCATGTTGAATCATCGGCGTGAGTAAATTCACCATCTCACTTACACTTGCCGTTCGATCTTGCTGATAAAAACGGTGTCCTAATACGGGCATCATCAAACCTGAGATTTTGGCATGGACATTTTTCTGCTCCGCCAGTCGTGCCAAATCCTGTTGCCATTGTTTAAAAATGGCATCACGCTGCGATTGTGTAATTCCCGTGTTCTTGCCCACTGCACCAAACAGACCAACAGGTGTCGCCAGATGATCAACCACAATCCGTGTTTCAGGAAATTGTTTCGCCAAGCTGGTGATTTCTGTTAACTGAGTAGAATAGCCCCATGCATCAAAAGATAGATCCAGTTTTGCCAGTTGTTCAAAACCTTTGAGAAAGCTCTTGTTCTGATATAAATGTGGCCGATCACACCAACGATAAACCCCCTTGTCTTGATGCCAAGCCGCCATTTTACGGATACCGCGAAAGCGTGGGCTCGCCTGCTGATGGGCTTTAAGAATATCTCTGAACTTTCGATCTCTTGGGTCAGCTGTTGCAACAATAGCACCGAGTTTTAAGCCTTGTGCTTTAAAGTCTAATTGCTGAATCCACTGGGTTTCTTCCACTACCCCAAAACCTGTGTGGTGATGCCAGTTGGCTTCGACATGAACCACACTCTCGACTGAGAATGGTGAAGTGTCTGCCTGATAATGCTCAGGTAAATAAGGACACAAGGCATATTCTGTTAAGCCTAAAGTACCCAATAGCGGTTTGGGTTTAACCCAGCGCACCACTCGATCCATCATCCTCGGATATTTCCCCAAAGCTTTGACCAACAAGGCTGCTGAATGCGGTGTGTGATAAGGATCCCACTGATGAATATGCGGGTCGATGATTGCAAAATCTAATCTTGTCATTGTTGTACTCGATATAAGCTCAGCGCATAAAATCTGAAATGATGTGCATCCATGACATCTCTAATATTTCTAAATACAGTGTTCGTGGTTTTAGCCTACTGAACAAAGCACTATGAATAAAATGATTTATTTAAATATTTAACTATGAATAGCATTCATTAGCAAAAATAATAAATGCATTATCAATACTTTAATTTTTATAAACCCTACCATTATTGTAAATGATTCCTATTTAACTATACTTAAGCCGCTTATTGCATGCTCAACTTCCCTTTCAGCCCAATACGTTGATGACGCTCCTGCATTAACCCGATTTTTTGTATCGCTCAGGTATCTCTATGTCTGCTTTCTCCCCACGCAAAAACCTCATTACTGTTGAAATTTTAAAACAAAGCAGCCCATTCCTTTTATCTTTAATACCCGTGCTGTCGTGGGCAGAAACGACCTCAATACAACCCACTCAACTCGCAACCATTAATGTTCAAGCTGAACAGTCCGCCAGTTATATCGCCTCACAAACAGCATCAACCTTACGTGGTAATCAAAACAATCTAGAAAGCCCACAAACAGTCAATGTGGTGTCTAAGCAGTATGTGAAGGATTATATGCCTGCAAACTTAGACAATGCACTGACTCAAGTGAGTGGTATTACCCAAGGCAATACATTAGGGGGCACTCAAGATACCGTGATGAAACGCGGATTCGGCGATAATCGTGACGGTTCAATTACCGTCAATGGTATGCCGATTGTACAAGGTCGCACCATGAATGCTGCGGTTGAACAGGTTGAAGTTTTGAAAGGCCCAGCTTCCTTACTCTATGGCATCATGGACCCAGGTGGTGTGGTCAATGTCATTACAAAAAAACCTGAAACAACACAAAAAACTGAATTTTCAGTTTATGGATCAAGTTTTGCTGCGGGTAAAAATGGTTTAGGTGCGAGTCTGGATACCACGGGTTCAATCAGCGACAGTAATTTTGCCTATCGTTTTATTGCCGATCATTCCGATGCAGACTACTGGCGTAATTTTGGCAATCTCAAACAGACCTTGATCGCCCCATCCTTAGCTTGGGATAATGGTCAAACCAAAGTCAATTTAAGTTACCAATATCGTGACTTTGACATGCCTTTTGATCGTTCCACCATTTTTGATCCTAAAACGAAACAAGCCTTACCGATCTCGAAATATCAACGCCTAGATGAAGCCTTTAACCAAATGAAAGGTGAAGCTCATTTGGCACAACTATTAGTGGATCATCAGCTTAATGATAACTGGTCAGCTCACTTGGGCTATAGCTATAATTACGAGACTTACGATGCCAATCAACTCCGTGTGACCAAGCTAAATACGGCCAACCATACGGTGACACGCCGTACCGATGCCACCTTAAATGCAGAAAGCATAGACAGTAATGCCCAAGCCTATCTCAATGGTTCGGTCAATTTACTGGGCTTAAAGCATGATATTCAAATCGGTTCAGATATCGAATACCGTAAATATTTCCGTCCAGATATGGTTCGTGGTGATAGCTCAACTTTAGATTATTTAAATCCCAAGTTTGGAACCGTTGAAGCGTCTCAGAATATCGTTGCATCCGATAGCGACCAAACTGATAAGTTGCATACCTATGGTTTTTATCTGCAAGATGCAATTCATTTAAATGAAAAATGGATTGCGGTACTGGGTGGTCGTTATCTGAATTATCAACAGACTGCTGGACGTGGACGACCATTTAAAGAAAATACCAATAGTAACGATGATGCTTGGCTCCCACATGTGGGCTTAGTCTATCAATGGAATGACCAACTTTCACTTTATGGCAGCTATACCGAATCCCTCAAACCCTCATCTTCAATCGCCCCATTAGGCGGCAATGCAGTCATTGATGCCGATGTCAAACCGGAGCAAGCCAAATCTTATGAAGTCGGTGCAAAATACGAGTTCAATGATCGCATCAAGGCTAACTTTGCGCTCTATGATATTAAGAAACGTAATGTTTTAGCCAAAGTGACCAATCCATCGAGCAATGAAGTCGAATTGCATACCACAGGCGCAGTTCGTTCCAAAGGCGCTGAACTCGACCTCACTGGTCGACTAACAGATCAGCTTGATGCGACATTGACCTATGCCTATACCGATGCCAAAGTCACTGAAGATGAGCTTGGTCTACAAGGCAACCGCTTGAATAATGTGGCACGAGATACAGCCTCATTAGCCTTGGCCTATAATTATGGTGAACTTTATCATGGCAAGTTACGTTTGGGTCTGAGTGGCAATTATGTCGGCAAGCGCGCAGGTGATTCAGAAAATAGCTTTGACCTGCCTGAGTATGCACTGGCCAATGCCTTTGTCAGTTATGACACCAGTATTGCCAAACAAGCGGTGAACTTTCAATTTAATTTAAATAATATTTTTGATAAGACCTATTACACGGCGAGTGTCAATAATTTAGCTGTGTCTCAAGGGGATTCTCGCCAAGCGGTATTACGTGCCACCTTTAAATTCTAATTATGGAAGCGAGGCAGTGAATTATTTACTGCCCCTTTTTTGGGATCAAAATGAAAAGGCTTATTTCTATCACGCTGATCGCACTTCTGTTTGCGTTAACATCGACTGTTTATGCACAGACAAAAATTGCGCTGATTTCACAGCTCAAAGGGTCTTCCTTTGCCAGCGATGTTGCGATTCAAAATTACTTACAACGCAAGGGCTATCAGGTTGAGCTACTCGATCAATCTGTTTCCCCCAACAGTTTAACAAACACCGATCTAGTGATTATCTCTTCAACGGTGGCATCCAAAAATCTGCAATCAGGTTGGCGACAACTCCCTATTCCATTGATGACATGGGAAAATGATTATCTGGATGATCTAGCCATGACTGGCAAACGGATTGATACTGACTTTGGTGAAGTGGAGAAAGAGCGTTACTTGTGGCTGGTCAATGCACCGCATCCCCTGTCGGCACATCTTTCTGCGGGGACACGCAACGTCTATAAAGCACAAGCACCAATGAGTTGGGGCAAACCCGGACTCGGTGCCACTATTATTGCAACCATTTATGGGCAACCTGAAAAAGTCGCAATCTGGGGTTATGAAAAAGGAGCAACGATGGATTATGAATCTTTAGCACCAGCAAAACGACTGATGTTTTTTCTCAATAATGAGACCTTTACGAATCTGTCTGAGGATGGCCTAAAACTGTTTGATGCCGCGATTCAATGGTCACTAAGCAAATAAAAGCCAAACTTAAATTTCAATGAACAGCTGTATTTCAAAATACATCCGTTTAAATTCCTAACAATACCGAGGCTCCAATGCGCTAAGACCTATGTTGTGTGATCATAATCCTAAAATTTTTAGGTGCACAACCAAAGTGCTGCACAAAAGCGCGGCTAAAAGCGGCTTGAGAGGCATAGCCAACTAATTCAGCGACTTGACCAATATTTTTATCTGTTTCTTTGAGCAATTGGCTGGCTAATTTCATCCGCCAATTTTTTAAATACAACATCGGTGGTACGCCAACCATTTCAACAAATTTTTTGGAAAAACTGGAGCGAGATTGTTTGCTAAGTTGAGCCAATGATTCAACATCCCATTCATAGGCAGGTTGTGCATGCATCAACGACAATGCCTTACTCATCCTCGGATCACGTAATGCAGAAATCCAGCCTTTATGCTCAATCTTGTCATTAGCCAACCAAAAGCGTATCGACCAAACCAGCAGTAAATCAATAATCCGAGACAACATGACTCGGCTACCCAATGTTGGATATTCAAGTTCGAGCTGAATGGCTGCCACCGTCATCGGCACCCATTCTGCGACTTTTTTGGCATCATGATATGAGGGTACATGAATGTAACTCGGCAATCCTTCTGCCATCGCCTCAGCATAAATACCATTCAACTGAAAAATGCAACTCATCACAGTCGCAACTGAATTTTGTTCCTTACACGCTTCGATCGAATGTTCCAGCTTGCTAGGCAATACCAGAATATCGCCTGGCTGCAAAATCAAATCAACCTGCATCCGTTTGATGCTCAAGCGACAGCTGGCCTGCTGAATAATATGGATATAGGCAGATTGGGCAGGAAAAGACAGCTTTTTTTGTGCTGAGAGATGTTCTACGCCATAGATTTCACCTGAAATATTAGCGAAACGATAAATATCAAAGAAAATATCGGTTAAAGCCTGATTATCGTACTCATCAATCATTGCGTGCTTTTGTCCTTAAAAGTGTTTCTGCAAAAACATTGGCGTTTCAGTTATTGTAGCGACCGAACAAATCACCAATAATCTTTCTCAGAAGATTTCGTTAGTATAAAAAACACCCGCCTTCACTCAGATCTTTATACCGTACAGATTTCATTATTAAACATCATAAATTCAATACCATAGCATATAGCTAGGAGATAAATATGAGTACTCAACCAACCATTATTCTGGTACACGGTTTTTGGGGCGGTGCCGCCCATTGGACCAAAGTCATTACCGAATTGTCCCATCAAGGTTATAAAGCCTTACGTGCAGTGGAACTTCCATTAACCTCTCTCGCAGATGACGTTGAACGCACTCAAAAAATGATTGCCCAAGTTGATGGTGATGTGCTTTTAGTGGGTCATTCTTACGGCGGAGCAGTCATTACCGAAGCAGGCAACCATCCGAATGTTGTGGGTTTGGTTTATATTGCCGCCTTTGCACCAGACAGCAATGAAAGCCCTGGGGCAATTACCCAACAACACTTACCTGTTGCTGCGCCGAATCTAGAACCAGATAGTGATGGTTATCTTTGGCTTAAAGTCGATAAATTTCACGAAAGTTTCTGTCAGGATCTCACTCAAGATGAAGGTTTTGCCATGGGTGTCACTCAAAAAGCACCTTTAGCCAGTACTTTTGGCGATAACATTAGCAACCCAGCGTGGAAAACCAAACCCTCTTGGTATCAAATCTCAACCCAAGACCGCATGATCAGCCCAGAAAACCAAGCGGTGATGTCTGATCGTTTAAATGCCAAAAAAGTGATCTCCTTAAACGCCAGCCATGCTTCATTGGCTTCACAGCCAAAAGAAGTGACTGCCTTAATTACTGAAGCTGTGACATTTCTAAGTAAGTAAAACAGACTGTGATATAGGGAATAATTTGATTCCCTATATCCTCTTTTCATTCCACTCAACTTCGACAAAACCAAGAAAACCCAGTTTATAGTAAGTATTCCCAGATAATGTAGCCTAGACCGAATCCGAGGAATGCATACAAAGTAATAATGAAGAATACAAAACTGGCATTATTCTTTTTTTTCAAAAAACTCATATCAGCACCTTTGGCTTTGCTCAATTCATGTAGTTATAGTGCAATAAGATACAGAATAAAAAAAGACACAGAGTTTTCTAAAAAAAATATAACAGATCTATCGATACAAACCACAACTGTTATGAAAAACAGTCCCAAATATAATTGGCGCATGGATATCACCATGCGCCAATCGCCTCAGGAAAGTACCATTACAATCTTAATTGATTAAAAATCATCACGTTTTAAGATGTGGATTTTCAAGCGGTAAATCATGCTCTAAATGCGCATCAAAAATATCTGTCAGCATACTGTCATAGCGCTGCGCATTGTAATGTAAAAGGGATTCAGCCTCTGCTGCCGTAATAAATCCAATTTCAATCGCATTGGCAATATGCGCCTCAAAGGTCAAACCACTAAACTGATCTTTCGACTCTGCTTTTTTAAATTTATTCCACAACGGTTGCAGCTTTAATAGACTCTGGAAAGTGGACTCCATTCGCCCCATCACATCGTTGCTATCTGTGCTGTAATAGACATGTTGTTTCAACTGATCTCGGAACGCATGTTCTTGCATGATCAATTGCGCCACCTCTTGTTTCAACTGATCCGATGGTGCTGCAATTGGGCGTCCAAATGGAAAACAGATCAATTTCACCATGCAGGCAGCAAGTTTCATTGGGAAATTAGCATAGAAGCTAAAAAAGGCTTCTTGCACTTGATATAAGGCTTTATTGAGGGCTAATGCTGCATGTTTCTGTTCAGCCTCAGTTCTTTGACCTTGTTCATAGTATTTCAAGATTGCCGTGGCAATAAATAAATTCGCATGGATATCGGCCAAACGTCCAGATAGCATTTCTTTACGTTTTAAATCACCGGCTAAAATCCCAAGTGCCATATCTGCAGTCAAGGCAAAATCGGCGCTGAAACGATTGATCTTACTGTAATACGCTTTGGAAAAATCATCGGCGTGTTTGGAACCATCATCAGAACCACCGCTAATCGAATATGCAAGCGCTTTGGCTGCACGATTAAAGGTATAAGCCAGATGTTTAAATAATAATGGCGCAAACGCCTTAAAAGCAGCAGCTTTATCTTCCGATTGCAACAGCTGCAATTCTTCAAACAAATAAGGATGACAACGCATTGAACCTTGACCAAAAATCATCAAAGAACGGGTCAGAATATTGGCGCCTTCTACCGTAATTGCCACAGGAATCGATTGATACGTCAGTGCAAGGAAGTTCCTTGGGCCCAACTGAATTGCGCGCCCTCCCACGACATCCATACCATGATTGACCACTTTGCGCATGGTTTCCGTGGCGTAGTATTTGGCCATCGCAGTCATCACTGCAGGCGTTCCACCTTGGTTTAAACCACAAGTCACTAAATAACGGAATGACTCCAACATATAGGCATCACTGGCAATATCACTGGTGGCTTCTTGTACGCCTTCAAAATGTCCCACGGAGATTTTGAATTGTTGACGCACACTGGCAAATGCACCGACCAGTAGATAACTCATTTCCCCTGCCGCGGTTGCTAAAGCAGGCAACGAAATACCCCGTCCCACACCGAGACATTCCATCAACATACGCCAGCCTTTACCTGCATTTTGCTGTCCGCCAATAATCCAGTCTAGCGGAATAAAGACATCGCTGCCCTCAACCGTACCATTCATAAACGGCGCACCCGGATTATGTCGTGGACCAATCTGAATACCTTCATGTTCAGCAGGAATCAAGGCACAGGTAATGCCATATTCCACTTTATTTTTATCACCAAGCAAACCTTCTGGATCGTATAACTTAAAAGCCAAACCAATCACGGTGGCAATCGGTGCTAACGTAATCCAGCGCTTGGAGAAATTCATTTTCAAGCCTAAGACTTCTTGACCTTGATACTGCCCATAACAGACCACACCCGTATCAGGAATTGCACCGGCATCCGAACCTGCTTCAGGACTGGTCAAACCAAAACAAGGGACTTCTGTACCATTTGCAAGGCCAGGTAAATAACGTTGTTTTTGCTCTTCTGTACCATAGTGCAGCAGTAATTCACCCGGCCCAAGCGAATTCGGCACCATACAACTGACGGCAGCAGTTAAGGAGCGAGACGCAATTTTGCTCATAATTCGACTTTGTGCAAACGGCGTAAATTGCTTACCGCCAAATGATTTTGGAATAATCAAACCAAGAAAGCCATTTTCCTTAATAAATTGCCAAACCTCTGGCGGTAGGTCTTTTTCTTGATGATGAATCTGCCATTCATCTAACATGGAACAGAGTTGTTGGACTTCATTGTCTAAAAATGCTTGTTCTTCTGTCGATAAAGTTGGATAAGGATATTGATCAAATTTTTCCCAATCAGGCGCCCCCATAAACAGTTCTTTTTCCCACCAACTGGTGCCCGCTTCTAAAGCTTCTCTTTCAGTGATACTCATGCTTGGCATCGCATTGGAAAGCAACTTAAATGCAGGTCGGCTAATCAAAGCATCGCGTAGCGGTGTGATTAGAAGAATAATACTGGCGAGAATGATCGGCACACCCAGTAACAAACTCCATGGTGTGATCAACACACTACACAGAATGGCGGCGACAATTGAAATAAGACAGCCAACTATTCGATTGGCTTCAAAATAAAAAACAGCCCATACCACAACTAACTGAATCAATAGGCCAAGCAATATCAATAATACAATCATATTTGCTCCTTTATCTCAGATTGGGATGAAGATGAAATGAGAAAGATCTAAATTAATTTATGATTTAAAGTCATTCTTCGACAAACAAAATGGCTATTTTTTATTCTACATATCGAAGTGCTATTTGCTTGATTAACTACTAAAATTTACACAAAGGCATTCAGATGACACTGAAAAATGAAAATTGTGATCTGGATAGAATACCGCGCTAACAAACTGGAATCTTTCCCCTCAACGATCCAAAAATAAAATCATCAATCACTGTTCCTTTTTCAGCCATAGGGCAAAAAAAGCATTCAAACCATCTAGTGATAACAGCGATCCAAGCACTATTCAGATTGAACATGAAACGCTGTCATTATGGATAGTCGCTTAATTTAAGATAAAGATGTCATCCCACCACCCAATGCAGCCACCAACTGTGCCGAGTTTTTAAGATGCAATTGCTGTAATTCCAATAAACGTTCTTCTGCACTTAAACGCAAATTCTGTGCTGTCGCGACTTCTAAATAACTGACCAATCCAGCTTGATAACGCTGTGTAGCTACCCGTTCATTTTCAGTAGATAACTTAAGAAGCTGTTGTTGCTCTATCATCTGTTTTTGAAACAGTGATGCTTGCAATAAACCATCTTCCACTTCTTTCCAACCCGTCAAAACTGAATGCTTATAGGCGGCAAGTTTTTCATCATAACTGGCCTGTGCCTGTTGAATATCAGCGCGCCGCTTTCCACCATCAAACACTGTACCTAGGACTTTTGCCCCAACTGTCCATGCGGTATTGGGTGATTGCAACAGCGTATGAAACACCTGACTATTGGCACTGCTCTCCAAACTGATGGTCAAGTCAGGTAACCATGCCGTTTGTGCTAAGCCTAATTGCGCATGCGTCATCGCCAGCTCTCGCTCAGTGCGAATCACATCGGGACGTTGTGCTAAAAGGCGGCTTGGAATTTGGTTCGGGATCGTTGGTGTGCTAAATCGATAAGGACTTTTGTTTAAATTAAAGGCAGCAACATGCTGTCCAACTAAAACAGCCAAAACATTTTCTTGCAAATCTCGGCTGCGTTGCAATTCTAACAATTGCACAGCAACTTGTTTCAGTTGGGTTTCAGCCTGAATCACATCCGCACGAGCAATCATGCCTGCTTGGTATTGCTGCTGTAAAATACGCACAGATCGTTGATAACTTTGCTGGGTCTGATTTAACACATCCAGTTTGGCGTCGAACAAACGAATGCTCCAATAGGCCTCTGCGGCAAGCAGTTGCTGACTCAGCTGAATAGCAGCTAAATCTGCAGCAGACGCTTGTAGATTAGCCTGTTGACCTTCCACTGCTTTAGCCACTCGACCCCATAAATCAGGAATCCAGCTGGCAGTTAAATTGGTACTAAATTGACGGCTTGATGCTAGATTTTTTGTCTCGTTATGATGAGCACCTCCTCCTATGTTTAAGGTGGGTGCATAATTGGCACGTTGCCCATCTAACAATGCCATGGCATGACGATACTTGGCTTGTGCCTGTTGGATGCTCAGGTTGTCCTGATCCAATTGTTGTAACAGTTTGGATAAAATCGGATCTTGATATATCTCCCACCATTGCGAAGAACTTGCTTCTACCTGAGAAACATCAATCCATTGCAGCTCAGCATATTTATACTGTGCTGCACTCGGAATAACGGGCTGCTGATAGGTTGCGGGCTTAAATGTATTCGACTGACATGCCGTAAGTAGCATGGCTGAGACAATCCCTATAGAAAATGTAAAAACTGTTTTTTTCATAGCGATTTCCTATTTACTCCAACGCAAGATGTTCAATCGCAGTTTGAAGCGATTCAGGAATTGAGCGAATTTTTCAAATATGAGATACATCACAGGGGTGGTATAGAGGGTTAATAACTGCCCTAGTGCCAATCCACCGACAATGGCAATCCCCAAAGGCTGACGCATTTCCGAGCCTTCTCCCCAACCCTGTGCTAAAGGAATGGCACCTAATAAAGCAGCAGTATTGGTCATTAAAATCGGTCTAAAACGCAATGTTGCCGCAGCGATAATGCTGTCTAAATCACTGTGACCTTGACGCCGTTGCTGCAAAGTAAAATCAATCAGCAAGATCGCATTTTTCACCACAATCCCGATGAGCAAAAAAATGCCTAACAAGGCTATCAGGCTAAACGGAATCTGAAATAGCCATAAACTGAGCAAAGCACCCAAAGCCGCTGTCGGAATGGTCGATAAAATGGTAAAAGGATGCACAATACTTTCATACGTGATCCCCAAGACAATAAAAATCAGCACGATCACCGCCGCGATCAAAGCAGGTGTGCTTATCCCAGCCTGTAGACTTTCAGCTTCGACATCACGATCGGTCATGACAAAGATTTCTTTGGGCAGCATAATCTCAGGCAAAACCTTGCGAATTGCAGCATCGGCCTGTTCATAGCTATAGCCTTTCTTCACCACATAACCCACACCCATCGCTGCATATTGATTACGGCGATAGACCCGATCATTGCTAATGCCATAGGTCCACGTGGCAAAATTGCTTAAAGGCACATAGGCCCCTTGTTGATTCGGTACTTTGATATCCGCCAAGGCTTCAGGATGTTCAGTAAAACGTTGGTCTACTTCCATCACCACATAAAACTGGTCATTACGGTCATAAATCGTAGAAATCTGCCGTTGTGAAAAGGAGTTATTTAAAACGCTGGAAATATTTTCAATATCAATGCCCAATCGTTTTGCGGCTTCACGGTCAATATCTAAAGTGACGTGTTGAGCGCCTTCATCTCCTTGTGTTTCGACCTCTTCAAACTCAGGCAATTTGCGCATGGCCTCGGCTACTTTAGGTGCCCATTCACGTAATAAGCTCACATTGTCAGATTGCAATAACAATAAATATTCTTGAGCATTGCCACTGGAAAAAGGATCGTCCAATTCCAAATCTTGTTCGACATCCGCAGAGAACACTGCCCCTGCTTGCCAAGGTGCATTTTTCTTTAAACGCTCGACTACTTGTTTAGAGGTTAATCCGTCGCGTTCAGCTTTTGGCTTGAGACTGACCATCAAAAATGAGTTGGTCATCCCACCACCGCCACCGGAAGTACCGACTACATCTTGTACTGCAGGATCTTTGAGTAAGGCTTGGTTAAATGCAGCAATCTTTGGTTGCATGATTTGAAAAGAAAAACCATCATCACCACGAATAAAAGCGCCGACTCGCCCCGTGTCTTGTTCAGGTAATACCCGTTTTGGTAATAAATTATAGAGATAAACCGAAGCAATGATTGCGGCCAGCCACAACACCACAATCAGATAAGCATGTTTCAGCACCCAATGCAGAGAGCGAATATAAGATTGGGTCAATCCCTGAATCAGATCATGGCTATAACGATACAGTCGTGGAGGGTGATTAAGAGATAGAGGTTTTAAACAGCGTGCTGATAAGCTGGGGGTTAAAATCAAGGAAACAAAGACCGATAGTAGCACCACAAAAACCAGCGTGAGCGAAAACTCTCTGAATAAGCGTTCTATCACACCGCCCATAAACAAGACCGAGAGGAAAATCACCATCAATGCCAGATTCATGGCAATCAAGGTAAAGCCAACTTCTTGAATGCCTTTTACCGCCGCTTGTGCAGGAGAATCACCTTGCTCAATATAGCGTTCAATATTTTCGAGTACCACAATGGCATCATCCACCACCAAACCAATCGCCACGATGATCGCCATAATCGACAGATTATTCAGCGAAAAACCAGCCAAATAAATCAGACTACAAACCCCAATTAAAGTGACCAGTAATGCCATTGTGGGAATCACTGCACTTTGCAATCGCCCTAACATCAGTACAACAACGATCACGACCAACAGCATGGATAGAAACAAGGTATCTCTTGCCTCTTCAAGACTGTTACGGACGATATTTGAACCATCCATTACCACCGTTAACTGCGCATCGCGTGGCATCAATTCACGTAAAGCAGGCAATTTGGCTTTGATCAGATCAATCGTCGCCACGGTATTGGCATTGGGCTGTCGGCTAATTTTTAATATCACCGCAGGCTGTCCATTGTGAAAACCACTGACATAGCGGTTTTCAACCGAATCACGCACTTCGGCAATATCTTTTAAGCGAATCACCCCTTGATCTGTGTGTCGGATGATCAGGTCGGCAAAATCTTGGGCGGTCTTTAATTCTGTAGAAAGCGCCACTTGCCAACGTAATTGCTGTTGTTCCACCACACCCAATGCCTGTACCACATTACTTTTCGCGACCACCTGCCGAACTTGCTCTAGTGACATCCCCGTTGAAACCAAAGCACTTGGATTGATGGTGATACGTACAGCTGGCATAGAAGCCCCATCAATCGACACTTCACCGACTCCACTGATCTGGGCCAAATTGGGTTGTAATTGATTGGATGCAATTTCGTATAGTTTTGCAGCAGAAAGCTGTTTAGAGCTCAGTGCCAAATAGAAAATTGGACTTTGGCTTGGGTTGATTTTAAAATATTCGGGTGGGCTCGGCATCCCTGCGGGTAACTGCGACATCGCCGCATTGATGGCAGCCTGAACCTCACGTGCCGCTTCATTGATATCGGTATTTAAATCAAAGTGCAAAACCACCTGCGTCGAACTTTGATTACTGGATGAGTTAATCGCTTTAACCCCAGACACCCCCATCATGGCGCGTTCTAAAGGTGTTGCCACCGTTGCAGACATACTTTCTGGACTGGCACCGGGTAGATTGGCACGCACCACAATGGTCGGAATATCCGCTTGTGGTAATGCAGCAACAGGCAAACGTAAATAAGCCAATATACCGAGTAGAACAATTGCAATCCCCAATAGCACACTGGCAACAGGTCGTTGCACAAACACCGACAGCAGCGTCATTGCGAGGCTCCTGTCTGCTCTGAAAACTGACTTGCATCAGTTCGGGTTGCTTGCAGACGATCAAAAAACAGATACACCACAGGTGTGGTAAACAAGGTCAGCACCTGACTCACCAATAGACCACCCACCATCACTAAGCCTAATGGTTGACGAAGTTCAGCCCCTGAACCTGAAGCCAGCATCAGCGGAATTGCTCCGACCACTGCGGCCAGTGTGGTCATCAGAATCGGGCGGAAACGTAATAAAGCAGCCTGATAAATGGCTTGCTCAGCCGACAAGCCCTGATGACGTTGCGCTGCAAGCGCAAAATCGACCATCATGATGCCGTTTTTCTTGACCAAGCCAATCAATAAAATAATCCCGATCAGCGCAATCATGTCCAATGGCCTCCCCACCATAAACAAGGCCAATAAAGCCCCAATTGCAGCAGAAGGTAAGGTTGAAAGAATAGTAACTGGATGAATAAAACTCTCGTACAGCATGCCCAGCACAATATACATGGTCACAATCGCAGCAATCACCAACCAAAAGGTATGTTGCTGTGAATTTTCAAAAGCGGCGGCTGCGCCTTGCAGTTGAACCTGTAGCTCTGGCGGTAGCTCGAGGCTTTGCTTCACTTGCTCAATCGCAGCAATCGCTTCGCCTAAAGACACATCCTTGGCTAAATTAAAGGAAATGCCAACCGCAGGAAATTGTGACTGCTGCTGTAAAAGAATCGGTGCATGTTTTTCGACAATGGTGGCGACAGAGCTTAATAAAATCGGCTGTCCCTGATTATTATGAATATAGGTTTGCTGTAAAGCATCAATGCCTTGGGTCAGTTGAGGATCTAACTCTAAAACAATGCGGTATTGATTGGATTGCGTGTATAAAGTTGCAATTTGCCGCTGCGCAAATAGATTTTGCAGCGCCAAACTAATGTCTTCTAGGGTCAACCCTAAACGTGCAGCCGCATCACGATTAACCTCAATATAGGCTTGTAAACCCTGCCCTGCATCTTCACTGCTCACTGCCGCAAATGCAGGCTGCTGGCGCAAGGCCTGAACCAATTTGGGTGTCCACTCTTCAACCACTTGATTTTTCGGTGCTGTCACACTGAGTTGATATTGGGTGCGGCTAATTTTGTCTTCAATACTGAGTTCTTGTACGGGTTGCATCCAACCTTTAATCCCATGTACCTGTGCAAAGTTTTCACTCAGCCGCGCCATCACATCCGTTGCGGGTTCACGTTCAGCATGCGGTTTTAAATTGACCAGAATACGTCCATTGCTTAACTTGGGATTATTGGCATCCACACCAATAAAAGAAGACAGGCTGGCAACCGCTGGATCTTTTGCAATCACTGCTGCCAAAGCTTGTTGGCGTTCGCTCATGGCCTGAAATGAAATCTGGTCAGGGGCTTCAGTGACCACTTGAATGACACCATTATCCTGTACAGGGAAAAAGCCTTTCGGAATCGACCAATATAGCAGTCCTGCCAGCAGCACTGTTGCCAACATTACCATCAAGGTCAGTACTTGGTGCCGAAGTACCCATTGCAACAACTTGGCATAATGCTGAATGACTCGATCCAGACGCCATCGACTCGGTTGCTGTGCATGCTTCGGTGCATCTTTGAGTAAATAGGCACACATCATTGGGGTTAAGGTCAGAGACACTAGCAAAGACAGTGCAATCGCGGCTGCCAGTGTCACGGCAAACTCATGGAACAGCCGCCCAACGACATCGCCCATAAAGAGCAAAGGAATCAAAACAGCAATCAGAGAAATCGTCAAAGAAATTAAGGTAAAGCCAATTTCTTTGGATCCTTTCAGTGCTGCCTGCAACATGCTTTCACCTGACTCGCGGTGTCGTGCAATATTTTCAAGCATCACAATGGCATCATCCACCACAAAGCCTGTGGCAATGGTTAATGCCATTAAAGTTAGGTTATTGACCGAGAAACCAAGGAAATACATCAGTACAAACGTACCAATAATCGACAGCGGTACAGCAATACTTGGAATCAGGGTCGCAGCAAAATTACGTAGAAACAGAAAGGTGACCAACACCACCAGACACACGGCGAAAACCAGTTCTTTTTGTACATCTTTAATCGAACTCCGAATACTTTCGGTTCGATCAGTGAGTACGCGAATGTGAACATTTTCAGGTAGATTTTGTTGTAATTCAGGTAGGATTTTTTTGATCTGATCGGCCACTTCAATCACATTGGCATTGGGTTGTCGCTGAATATTCACTAAAATGGCCGATTGGCTATCTGCCCAAGCTGCCATATAACGATCTTCACTGCCCTCAAGCACTTGTGCGACATCTTTTAGACGAATCGGTGCGCCATTATTCCAACGTAAAATCAGGTTTTCATAATCCGCAATCGAACGCATCTGATCATTGGCATCCAACATGGTCGAGCGAAAAGGCCCATCAAAACTCCCTTTCGGTTGATTGGCATTGGCAGCAGCAATCGCCGCACGCACATCTTCAGCACTGAGCTTAAATGCTGCAAGCGCAGTTGGATTCATCTGCACCCGGATCGCAGGACGTTGCCCCCCTGCCAGACTGACCATCCCCACGCCTGAAAGCTGCGACAGTTTTTGCGCCACTCGGGTATCAACCATGTCGTAGACCGTGGTCAATGGCAAACTGTCAGAACTGATCGCAAGGGTAATCACAGGCACATCGGCAGGATTCACTTTGCGATAAATCGGTGGCGTCGGTAAATCATTGGGCAATTTACTGCTTGCAGTACTCAAGGCCGATTGTACTTCTTGCTCGACAATGCCCAGTTCAGCAGACAACTCAAATTGCAGGGTGATCACCGAAGCACCAACCGAGCTATTTGAAGACATTTGCTTCAAGCCTGCAATCTTGCCCATCTCCCTTTCCAAAGGTGAGCTGATGGTTCGTTGCACCGTATCTGGATTTGCACCTGGCTGAAAGGTGTAAATCTGAATAATCGGATAATCGACTTGTGGCAATGCCGACACAGGTAACATGCGCCAAACCAGTAGACCACTGAAAAATAGCGCCAACATCAATAACGTGGTGGCGACGGGTCGTAAAATAAAAAATCTGGAAATATTCATGCGCTTATCCAGCGACCGTTTTTGCTGGGAGTGGCTTAGACACATCTTCCTGAATGACTTGTACTTCTTGCCCTTCGGAAAGCCGATCAATCCCCTCTAACACCACCCGTTCATTGCCTTGTAAACCCTCAACAATCTCGGTCTGTCCTTGTGAAACCGCCCCTAGTTTTAACATCCGTACTTCGGCTTTATCTTCTTTATTCACAATATAAACATAGGTGCCTTTTGCGCCATGTTGAATGGCATCACTCGGTAAATGCACCGCGTTTTGCAAAGTCTTGGCATTTAAACGAACATTAACAAATTGATTCGGAAATAACGCATCATCGAGATTGGCAAACACAGCTTTAACTTTGAGTGTGCCGGTATTCAGATCAATCTGGTTATCCAATGCTTGAACTGAGCCTGTGGCCAATTGTTTTTGTTCTGCACGATCCCAAGCACTGACTTGAATGCTTTGCTTATTTTTTGTGGCTTGGCGCACTGTGTCTAAATAATTTTCTGCAATCGCAAACTGAATATACACAGGATGGATTTGGGTAATGCTCAGTAAACCTGTTGCTTCATTGGCTTGGATTAAATTACCTGCATCCTTGAGACGAAAACCAACACGCCCCTCAATCGGTGCATATATTTTGGTATAAGACAGTTGTAACTTTGCCGTATCGACCTGTGCTTGGTTGGCTTGCATCTGTCCCTTGAGTTGATTAACCAAGGCTTGCTGTTGATCGACCTGCTGTTTGGCAATCGAGTCTTGTTTATACAGCAATTGATAACGATTCAATTCGGTTTGTGCATTTTGCAACTGCGCTAAATTTTGTTGCTGTGTGCCTTGTGCCTGCGCCAATGCCACCTGAAATGGGGTCGGGTCAATTTGTGCCAGCAACTGCCCTTTCTTGATATATTGTCCCTCTTCGAAATACAGCTTTTGTAGTACACCTGATACCTGACTTTGCACATTCACGGTATTGGCTGGCACGACCGTACCAATCGCCTTAATTTGTAATTGCAAGTCGCCCCGTTGTACCCCGACCACACGCACAGGCACGGGTTTGCTCCATTGGCTAAATGACTCTTGTTTATTTGCTTGCGACGTCTTCCAATAATTCCATCCCCATGCAATCAGCAATAGAAGCACCAATAATGTAATCAACCATTTGATTTTATTAGATCGAGAATGCTGTTGTGGTTTTAAATCAATCTGTTGTTCACTCATGACATACTCTACTTAATCAAACGAAAGGCATTAAAAAGATGGGAGAGGTAGAGAACAATAAAAGTTCCCTTACATTGGTTTAGTCGAACGAAAATCAAAATCAGCTCAATTTTTTCTGTAAAAGTATGTATACAATTTTATTGATATTAATAACAATTATCATTACTATTTGAAAATATTTTTTCATCCTCTTGTGATTGGCTTCTCCCCGCCAATATCTGGACTCCCCGTCATGAACCTAAATGTAGAAAAACAGTTATGGTTTAGCCAAGTTTATCAAGCCCAGCAAAGCACGCTGTTGTCATGGTTTAAGCATAAACTGCAACATCATCACCAATCTGAAGATTTGAGTCAGGAGGTGTTCTACCGTGCCTTAAAAAGTGATTATTGCTTTGAAAAGATTAAAGAACCCCAAGCTTGGCTGATGGGCATCGCCAAACACGTGATCATTGACCATTGGCGTCGCCAACATATTGAACATTTATATTTAGATGCACTTGCACAACTGCCAGAAGAATACTATCCCTCAGCTGAATACGAAGTCTGTATTCGTGAAACGCTTTATCAAGTGCATTTGATGCTGGAAAAGCTACCTCGGCGTACCGCACAGGTATTTTTATTATCGCAACTGGATGGACTAACTTATCGTACCATTAGTGAAAAACTGGATATTTCTGAAGCAACAGTCAAAAGAGAGATGAAACAGGCTTTCTTGGCCTGCATAAGTCTTTATAATCAGACTGATTAATTGCTGAGTTTTCTTTGTTGCTATGTCTCAAACCCCGAAAATCCCTGATCATGTATTGGATCAAGCCGCCGATTGGCTGGTGCTCTTACATTCAGGTGAAATGACTGAGTTACAGCAACAACAATTTGAACAATGGCAGGCAGAAAAACAAGAACATGCCTTCGCCATTCAGCACATCAATAGATTTACACAGGGCTTATCAGGTTTATCCAACCATTTTCCCTCAGAATCCTTAGTCCAGTCCAAGCAAAAATTTAATCTGAGCACGAAACGAAATATGCTGCTCAGCCTGTCAGGATTGATGGTTATCGGTTGCGGCATATATCTATTGCCTTGGGCAAAATGGCAGTCTGATGATCATACCAAGGTCGGTGAAATTAAAACTGTTGCACTGCAAGATGGTTCAACCTTGATCTTGGCCAGTGATAGTTATATCAAGGTGGATTTCTCCGAACAGACTCGGCAAATTCAACTGATCGAAGGTGAAATTTATATCCAAACCGCCAAAGATCCACAACACCGCCCCTTTATGGTCAACACCAAAGATGGTGCGATTGAAGCTTTAGGCACTCAATTTACGGTGCGCCAAGAACAAGATGATCAAACTCGGGTCAAAGTCTATCAACATGCAGTCGCTTTACAGCCGCAGGATTCTGGGCAACGGCAGATTTTACAGCAAGGTCAACGTGCATATTTCGACAGCCAACAGATCTCTAAACCGTTGCCATTGAATAATGAGCAACCTTACTGGACTCAACAATTACTGGTGGTAGAACAATGGCCACTAGAAAAGGTCATTGGTGAACTGTATCGTTATAAAAAGGGCACTTATTTCATCACACCTGAATTAAAAGACCTTCGCGTTTCAGGCGTGTTTTCATTAAAGAATCCTCAACAAAGCTTAGAGACACTGGCCTATACGCATCAACTTGAGCTGAGCTACTACACTCCATATGTATTAAAAATAAAAAAAAGATAAAAAGATGATCCTTTTTTCAATCTGATCCGACTTATAGAGAAATACACTCCCAGTTGAGAAGACCACATGAAGGATTATCAGGCGAAAACGACCTTAGCGCTGGCTGTACGCGCCGTTTTATGGGGCATGCCACTCAGTATTGCCAGCATTGCAACAACGTCTGCTTATGCTGCTAATGTTTATCAGATTTCAATTAGCTCAACCACACTCGACCAAGCATTGAAGCAACTCGCCATTCAAACTGGAACGACCATCAGTTATGACTCGACTGCGCTTGCAAAAATAAAAAGCGTTTCACTGAAAGGGAATTATTCAGTAGAAACTGCTTTAGAGACTTTGCTCAAACCACATGCATTTGAAGCAGTCAAAGTTGCCAATGCTGGATATAGCATTCAAGCCAAAGCAACTGTGGCTGCTATTGAACCTAAAGTGGTTCAATTAGAAGCAATTCACACCAAGGCAAATACAACTGAATTAAATCAAAATAGCGAAACTGGCGTCGCACAATTAGCAACGATTCATTTGAGTGCCGATAAAGGCAAAAATCTCACCACAGAAGGTTCTGGTTCCTATACAGCCAAAGCAACAACAGCATCGACAGGGTTGGCTCTTTCACTCAAAGAAACGCCACAATTGGTGAGTGTCATTACCCGCCAACAAATGGAAGATCAAAACCTGACGCAACTGACCGACGTTGTTTCACAGGCCGCAGGATTAAGCATTAACCAAAGCGGTAACATTGGCAGTGATAATTCGCCTATTTATGCACGTGGTCAAACGGTTGATAACTATTTGCTCGATGGCGTAAAGCTGATGAGTTCATATAGTAGTATTTTCCAAAGTCAGGACACCGCTTTATTTGACCGTGTTGAAGTCGTACGTGGTGCAAATGGTTTAATGACTGGTGCAGGCTCTGCCAGTGCCAGTATTAATATGGTACGAAAGAAACCTCTACAAGATTTTAAAGCCTCTGTCAGCACTAGTGCAGGTTCATGGGACACATATCGTACCGATGTCGATGTTTCAGCCCCATTAAACCAAGCTGGAACAATCCGCGGACGTACCGTTTTAGCCTATCAAACAGGTGACTCTTATATCGACCGCTATAGTGAAAAACGTAAAATTGCCTACGGTGTCGTTGAGGCAGACCTTACAGAAAGAACCAAAGCCAGTTTAGGAATCAGCTATCAACAGATGGATATTTCAGGTATTGCCCGCGGCGGTTTACCTTCATTTTATACCGATGGCACTTTAATTAATTGGTCACGTTCGGACTCAAACGCTGCAAGTTGGAGTAAGTCTGATCGAACAACAACAGCTTATTTTGCAGATGTGGAACACCAGTTTAACGAACGCTGGAAACTCAAAGGTATCATATCTCGTACGATCACAGCCTCTGATGAAATTGTCGGTTATGGTTACTCGCGTTCAGGAATTAATAAAGAAACTGGGGCTGGTACTTTACTTTATGGATCTCATTGGGACTACGAACCAACTCAGGACTTATTTAACTTAACCTTAAATGGTTCATTTGACTTATTTAAGCAAAGTCATGATCTGGTTTTAGGTACCACCTACACCAAAAGTAAAAATAAACGCCCAACCTATTCGGGTTGGAGTGTGAACACTTTAGATAATATTTTCGAATGGGATGGAAATACACCTACGCGTCCTGAAATGCCAATTGGTGGCTGGTACAGCAATGATGAAAAGAGCCAATCTGTATTTGGTGCGATACGTCTAAAACTTGCAGATCCACTGGCAGTGATTTTAGGAACACGTTTAGAAAATTGGCAACGCATAGATAAGGACTACACCAACTCTAATCAAGAACTCGTTCCTTCAAAACGTGAAGAAAAAAATAAATTCATTCCTTATGTTGGTATTACCTATGAATTAACAGAGCAATGGACAGGTTATGCAAGCTATACCAATATTTTCTTACCACAAGATAAGCAAACCACCACAGGTAGCTATATCGATCCACTGATCGGAAATAGCACAGAACTGGGGATTAAAGGTGAATTCTTTGATAACCAACTAAACTTTGGTGCTGCAATATACCAAACTCAAGAAGATAATAAAGACATTGCGATAGAAGGAGCAACGACACCAAATGGCTCTCAAGCATACCGTACCGAATCTGGTACAAAAAGCCGCGGCTTTGAGTTAGAAACCACAGGTAAACTCACTGATACTTGGCAGCTCTCTGCCAGTTTTTCTCGAAATCTATCTCAGGACAAAAATGGCAAAAACTTAAATACCAGCATTCCAAACAACACGGCTAAACTATTTACCACTTATACTCTGCCTTATCTCGATGAAGCACTAACAATTGGTGGTGGCGTTCGTTGGCAAAGTGAAATTTATCAAGATGGTGGACCAAATGGCGTTCGCTTCACTCAAGACAGCTATGCTTTAGTCGACTTAATGGCACGTTATAAAATCAACGAAAATCTGTTGGTAAATTTCAACCTAAATAACCTGTTTAATGAAAAATATCATTTGGCGACCACCAATAGTTATTATGGTGCGCCAACTAATTTCCGCGTGGGTTTGAAATATGACTGGTAAGCCAAACTAGCCTTATCTTTCATTCACAAATAAAAAGAGGAAACGAAAGTTTCCTCTTTTTATTTAACTACGATGCAGCCAAAGCTTAAATCAAGGTCACAATCAGCATTAGCCCAAATAAAACAGTCATAATCACATTGGCCTGCAAGAGTTTTTTAGGCTGATACGTTAGTAATAAGCCCACCGCCAAAGCAGCAAAGGTGATACACCCCAACCACTCAGATAAGCCGACAGAAGCCCCTTTTAAATAAATCATGACCAACGCAGATATAAGAAGAATTACCCAACCTGTAATTTCAAAACATCGGCTCGTTTGAGCTGAAATCTGAGAACTAAAAATATCACGCTGATGCTTACTCATCCCGCACGCAAGCGCCGATAAGGCCACCACAGCAACACACCACAACATCATTGCTGCCATTATGCTTGCTCCTGTACAGCTTGAACCTTAGGCTGTTTTTTCTGCTTCAGTGGCAGGCCTTGGTAACGCTTTAACTTGTAGTACGAATAGATAAAAATCAGACCTAAAATAATACACACCAGATCAAAACTGGCGATCATCCATTGTCCATGATAGATACTCATCCACAACGCCTGCCCGCCTGTAAGGAAATTCAGGATAGGCATAAACAGGAACAGTACGGCTGCTAAAGCCAGTTGTTCCAACCATGCGGGACGATGCGCTCGAATAGCCGCATGAATTAAACACAGCAGCCATACGATAAAGAACACATTAATCTCTAACGGAGAACGTTCTGCCAACTGAGCTGGGATAAAACGATTGGCAATAAAATAAGCCGCACAGGCAATTGGTAGACCTGTGATTGCAGCAATATTCAGAACCTCAACTACGCGATGACCAAACGGCTTATATCCCAGTTTCTGCACGTCTGGAATACGTTTCACCACCCACAAAATCAGACCTGAAGCCACCATCATGGTACCCAAGATACCCGATAAAAATAATAACCAACGTAGGACTGAATCCACACCATGTGCCATATGTAACCAAGTCACTAAGGTATAAATGGCTTTTGATGCCGAGTTAACAGGCTTGGCTTCATCAATCAGTTGTCCTGTCACCGCATTAAACTTCATTGAAGGAATGCTTTCTCGATCAAGCAATGTGGTGGTATGGGTTGCATTGAACTGAACGTCTGCTTCTACGGTATTCGGTTTATTCACACGAATTGAAGCAATCGGATTATCTGCCCAACCTTGTTGAACGTAATGACTTAATGTCAGCAAATTCACCATCGGTGCTGCTGCAAGTACAGGTGCTGCTTGTTCGGCCTCACCACGACGGCCCCCCCCTCGATTGCCACGCCCTTCCTCTGCTGCTTGTTTTTGTTTTTGCTCTGCCAATAACCGTGCTTGCTCAGGTGTTTTAGCAACAGGTTCATTCAGCATTTGATAGAAATTCTGACCGTTTCCATAATGGCTGTTCATCGCCCAAGGCATAAACATGAACATTAACAGCAGCAAACCACTAAAGGTGATCATGATATGAAAAGGTAAAGCAAACACAGCCGTTGCATTATGAGCATCGAGCCATGAACGCTGTCCTTTGGCTGGACGGAAAGTAAAGAAATCTTTGAAAATCTTTTTATGGGTGATAATACCGCTGATAATCGCCACAAACATGAATAAGGTTGCGATACCAACAATCCAACGCCCCCATATACGTGGCATACCATAAAGTTCAAAGTGGAAGCGATACAAGAAACCACCACCGCGCGTTTCTCGCGCTTTAATCTCTTGGCCCGTTTGAGCATCTAAATAGATTTCACCACCCCGACGGCGGCCTTCACCCGGCTTACGGATATTCAGCATAATGGCAGGTTGGCGTTCATTGGCAAAACGGATATTCCAACTTTCGGCAGGCTGCCCATTTTGCTGCAAATACTGTAGTGCATAACCCAATTGTTGCTGCTGTGAAGTATTATTCACAGACTGATGCAATTCAGGTTTCATCCACACCGTAATTTCATTTTGGAAAAAACTGAGCGTACCCGTCAGAAAAACTGCATAAAGCAACCATCCCAAGAGCAGGCTTGTCCATGTATGTAACCATGACATCGACTGGCGAGGGCCTTCATTTTTACCATCAACACGCATGACTTTACCCTTTTAAAAACCAATAAATCAACGTCATCAATACACTGGGAACAATAACGCCTAACCAGACTTTCGAGGTAGAGTTGACCAGAAACACCCAAATGAACACGGCACAATGAATCACAAATGCCAGCATGGTCGCCCCAAACACGGCATTGGCTTTGGAAGGTTCAGCTGAAAACAGGAAACCCATCAACATTGCAGCAATCGCAGCAAAGTAATAACCACCAAAAATGGCCAAGACAAAACGTGAAAAAATCATCAATCGATATTTAATCAATGATGATTGTTCCACCTTCTTTTTTGTGATCCTCTTGGCGGAGGCCAAGGGCACAGACGCTTCAATATTCATAAAAGATACCTAGTCTGGTGACGATGATGCAAAATAATCGCCACCAGCATTTCAGGAAGATTAGAAAGAAAACTTAAGGTTTAGATAATATTGGCGACCACGGACATCACTGTATTTACTGAGGTAAGACTGAGTTCCAGACATGTCGACCGTGTAATCGTTAAATAGATTTTGAATACCGAAACTCAATTCGCTTGAGCTGTGTTTTAGCAACTTACTGCTCGGCAATTTCACTTTGGCAAAAATGTCATGGTAGATTTGATCTTCGATTTTTAATTTTTGATCGGCACGACCCGTTTGATTCAAAATCGCAGTCGCATTAACCATGTCATAAGAACCATAATATTGGCTTGCCCAACCAAAGCCCCAATTGTCATTGGCTTGTAGATAAATCGAGGCATTGGCACGATGTTTTAGCGGTGCATCGGATACCGCGCCACCCACCACACTGACAAAATTCTTCTCTGGGTCAATCAAATTATGTTGTTGGCGATATTCATTGACATGGGTATAGCCCAAATTAAAGGTGGTTTCTCCAATCACGCTATCAAAACGATAATTTAAATTGGTATCGATCCCACTGGTTTTAAGGTTTAAAGCATTGAATGGCGTGATATCAATTGAAACCACATCGCCAGCTTGATTGCGTTGAATGCGGCTACCATATTTGCTTTGATTGTCTAAAATATATTGCGCACTGATCGAACTGATATTATTGGTTTTTTTGATGTTGTAATAATCAATGGATAAGCGCAAATCTGGAATCGCCTCAGGGGTTAATACAATCCCGGCATTAATACTTTTTGAGCTTTCTGGGGTCAGATCTGGATTACCGCCAGAAATGCTTTCATACGTGCTAATGATTTTACCCGTTGCTGGATCAGTTAATGTCGCTCCCGTCACTTGGGTCGACGTCGCTTGAGAAATCTGAGAGACTGATGGTGTCACAAAACCTTCGCTATAAGACGCACGGAACATCAATTGGTCATTCGGCGCGAAGCGAAAACCTACTGTTGGCGTGATCGCATCAAATTTTGATTTACCAGAATCACTATAATTTAAGAACTTGGAACGATAGCCCGTAGCAGGATCAATTTTACTGTCATATTGCGGTATCTTGGCTTGGACATTGAAATCCTCATAACGTGCAGCCAGTTGCACATCGAGTAATTTGGCGAAAGGTAAATTCAGCTCAGGTGAAATCAGAGGAATATTAAATTCCGTGTAAACACTGGATGCATTGCTCTTACGTTCAGTCTGCTTCACCCAAGGATTGTCGACATGTTGATGTTCCGCAAAGCCTTCACTTTCATAACGGCGATGCTCAATCCCCGTTGCCAATCGAATATCACCTGCATACCATTTTCCGATCGGACCTGTGGCTCGAATCGAGAAATCATTTAAAGTCTGCTGCGTATTATTTTTTGGATAGTTCCAGTATTTTGAAATTAAGTCCGTTGGTGTGGTGGTGAAATCTTGCAGAAAATCAATTGCATTATTAGCGGTATCTTTGTTCCATGCACTGGCTTTCGGATTTCTGCTACCTTGACGCGTATAACGTTGACGAATATCCGATTTACTCCATGCATAATCTGCCGAGAGTATCCATTCTGGTGTCAGGTCAAAGCTAAAGCCTGTTGCTATTTTCTTCTGGGTGGTTTCAAAGGTGTCCTTGGCAAAGCCACCTAGGCTATCCAAACGCATTGGATAATTCACCAGAATATCCTTGCCAAAAGGATTATGCGGACTATCTTTGCTCACTGTTACCACGTTATAACCGTGCGGTGAGGTATTAAATGACCAACCCTCTTCTTTTTCATAGCCCGCCTCAAGAAACACATTCAGACGATCAGTAAAATCACGATTTAAAGAAAGACCAAAGGCTTCGGTCTTAGTATCGTAAAGTAATCCCTCTTTACCTGACCAGCCACTCACTCCATCTGACAAACCCAATGCATAGCCTTGACCTAATTTGCTCAGATCGCCATTCCAACCTTTGGGAAGATGTGCCATAGATGAGCCCCATCCTGGCACTAATTCAGAACCATCTTTACTACGAATATTGGTTAAATTGCCTGCAGGCGGGTTGACCTTGTCCCCAATAAGACTATTCGGATTATTTTTTAAAATATTTTGGCGAGATTTATTTTTCCAGTCACGTTCACTCGCTAGCAAACTATCTTGATCTTTTTTGGAAGCAGTCAACATCACATGGGTACGGCCATCTTCCAGAGAAAAACCTGAAACCAAATTAAAAGATTTGGCGGGTTGTTGATTATCCACGGTATCGCTATAGCGCAGATTCACTTCGGTGCCAACATAGTCTTTACGCAAAATTACATTGATTACTCCACCAATCGCCCCACTGCCATAAATCGCAGCAGCGGATGTCGGTAATACTTCAATCCGTTCAATTGCAGCCAATGGAATATTATTTAAATTAGGCTGATCGGTAGATTCAGAAGTACCACGACTGCCTGTTCCCGCACTACGGCGACCATTAATTAACACCAAAGTTTGACTAGCACCAAGTCCACGTAAATTAATTTGACTCGATGTACCTGAGAAATAGCTGGAATTATTGGTTGAGGTCGCCATCGGCAATACTTTAGACAATAACTCGGTGACTGTGGTGGTACCTGAGCGCTCAATCTCTTCCCGCTCGATCATGGTGTAGGCTTGGACATCATCTTCGCTACGTGGAATATCCATATTGCCTGATTTATAGGCAACATCGGCCTTACTTGCCGTCACTGCAATGGTCGGCAGCGTCGAGGCTTTATCTGCACTATCTTGTGCAAATACCTGTGGAGATGACAACACCAATAGAACAGAAATGCAGAGTGTTGTTCTAATAAATTGAGATGATTTGAGAGAGTTATTTTGTTCTAACACGTAAGAACCTTAATTCATTATTAAAAATTTCGTGAATAATACACAAAACAAACAAAAATGACAATAATAATGATAATTATTATCAATAATAACATTAGCACCCCATATCTCTCCATGTTTTAAAGTCATCAATAACAACAACAGCTTATATGATGGGGTAAGGTGATCAATCCGTCTTAACAGCGGATAAAGTGCTCAACTTTAGAAAGATGCAGAGCTAGCTTTTTGTAGGTTTTAGTGATTATGATTAAAAAAAATAAGCCCATCTTATTCGCGAATTTGAATAAGATGGGCTGTTCAATTCTTGTATTGAATCGACAATTAAAACTTATGTGTATACGTCGTCATAATTCGATTTTCGACAAAATCTGTGCCTGGATTATTGCCCGCACCATATTTAATATCGGCTCGGATATGTCGCCATTCAAAGCCTAAACCTTTCAGTTTACCTTCAGGTACGGTGTAATTAACGATCACATTCTTCTCGGTTTCTTTATTATCCTTAAAACCTTCCCGATAGATTTCACTGCCATTTAAATAGCGTAATGTCAATTTTAACCCGGGGATACCTTGCTCTTTAAAGTCATAACTATATAAAACATGCCAAGTGAACTCTTTGGCTTTGTAGAAAGCAATTGCAGACCAACTCTGTAAATAAGCTTGTGGTACATAACCATTCAACAAGGGAATATTGTCCTCACCCATATGCTTTTGCAAACCTGTCAAAATGGTATGTGGTCCATTTTGCACACTGGCTTGCAGACCGATTGACTGGACATCAATATCGCCAAAATAAGCATCGCCATCTTCTTTATAGTTAAAGTAGCGGGCATCCACTTTAAGCTTGCTTTTGTTGACCGTTTCAGTAAAGGCCGCACTCAAATATTGTTGTTGATAAATATCTTCAAGCTGCCCAAACCAATATGAACCCGTCAACTGAGGGGTAAAATTATAATCGAGACCCAGAAAATTCAGCCCATCACTTCTTTTGTTTGGGTCTGTCGAGTTGCCTAAGGTAAATTTTCGATATTCATCATCATCTCGAGCATTCACATGGGTAAACCGCCCTGCTGACACTTTTAAATTTTTGATGTCTTTGCTTTCTAGCATTGCACCTGCATAAGTGGTGACCAATTGCCGAGAATCATCAATAAACAGTACTGGTGTTTTTGGGAAAAGCTCACCGACTTTCAGTTCGGTATTGTGATATTTAAATTTTAAAGTCGCGCCTAATTTTAAATAATCACGCTCCTGCCGACCTTCGTGCTGATCATATTTAAATACAGTATCCAAACGTTCATCATAGCGATCCGTTAAACGCAGTGCATATTCAAATCCCAGATCCAAACCGACTTGAATCGGTGTATCGGTATAGCCAGATTCAAAGCGTCCTGTCATCGCCTGAGACCAACTGCCCAGATCTTTATTGGTATTTTCAAAATCCCGTTCTAAGTAGAAATTACGTAGATAAATGCTTTTTTCGCTGTCTTCAAAAAAATCGGCATAAGCCGCATTGATGTTTAGACAACCAAAGAGTGTATATAAGGCTACGCGCTGTGCTTTATACAGCGTATCTGGTTTTAACATGGGAAATCCTTTCCTGAGTATTTGAAATTCTTATTCATTCACGCTGAGCGTTAAGACCGCCCTCACAACTGAGACTCTGCTTGCCGATACCTTTAAAACTGATATAAATTCAGAAAGATATATTTGAACAAATATTGGCCACACCTTATTATTTGAATTATTAATGTAATTTTCCATAGATAATGAAGTATATAGTTATACCTTTTAAGTCTAGTTTTAGGTCATTTTTACCACAATTTAAAAAGCGATCATGATGACCGCTGATAAATAAACTTTGTGCCTAGAATGGCTTAATCACCCTCTAGTTGGATCGGAATACCTTCCTCTTCAAATACCTGCTTAATGCATTCTAAAATCTGCGGTAGGTATGGACTCTGATCCATATTGCGCACCGCCAATGAAATTGGGGTATAGGCTTCCAAATCCAGAATGGGGATATACACCAGATTTTTCATGCCGATATCACTGGCACTTTCTGGAATCAGGCAAATCCCCTCACCTGATGACACCAAACCAAGCGCCATATGAATTTCACGTACCTCGACCATGTCTTTAGGCACCAGACCCAAGTCGGTAAAAATCGACTGAATCAAGGTGGAAAAGTTTGGCTTTTGCGTGGCAGGATAAGAAAAGATAGGTTCATCAATAATCTGGGACAGATAAATCCCCTGATCGATAAAGCGGGTTAAATGATGGTTTTTATGAATGGCTAATTTGAGTTTTTCTTTGCGCAATAAAATCCGTTTAATCGCAGGATCACTAATTCTTAAACGTCCAAAGCCTAAATCGATTTTACCCAGCTTCAACGCTTCGATCTGATCCTTGGTACCATGTTCAATCAACTCCACCTGAATATCAGGATGATTTTGACGGAATAAATAAATCACTTGCGGTAACAGTGCATAAAGTAGTGAACTGACGTAGCCAATACGCACAATCTTATTCACCGTGCTAATGCGTTTTGCCATGGAAGCCGCTTGGGCGGTATGGGTCAAAATCTGCACCGCATGCTGATAAAAGAACTGCCCCGCTTCTGTGGTTTTCACAGGTCGCGAACCACGTTCAAATAACAGGATACCCAGTTCCTCTTCTAGCTTTTGGATCTGCCGGCTTAATGGTGGTTGTGCAATGCATAACTTTTCTGCGGCTTTGGTAATGCTCTGTTCCTCGACCACTGTCACAAAATAACGAAGATGTCTTAATTCCATTTAATATACCTTTTAAGTATCTAAAAATACCAAATTCAGCCTAGTTATAGATATTACATTAATTTAGGGTATGTAAATAGCTCAGGACGAAAGAAATACCCAAGATGTATAAATCCATAGAAACCCTACTTGTCGAGATCCCAACTATCCGCCCACACAAGATGGCGGTTGCAACCATGCAAACCCAAACCTTAGTCCTCATCAAAGTGACAACAGAGGATGGTTTGATTGGTTGGGGTGAAGCAACGACCATTGGTGGTTTAGGTTATGGAGATGAAAGTCCTGAAAGTGTCAAAACCAATATCGAGCATTACTTTTCGCCATTGTTAAAAACTTTGGACAGTTTTAATGTGGCTCAGACACTTCAGGCCATTCAACACAGCATTAATGGGAACCGTTTTGCTAAATGTGCCATTCAAACAGCACTATTGGATATTCAGGCACAACGTTTAGGTCTACCGCTCAGTGAAGTGTTAGGTGGGCGCCTACGTGATAGCGTTCCTGTACTTTGGGTTTTGGCCTCAGGCAATACTGAAAAAGACATTGCTGAAGCAGAAAAAATGGTTGCGTTAAAACGCCACAATGTGTTCAAGCTCAAAATCGGCTCTCGCCCCGTTGAGCAAGATGTTGAACATGTACTGGCAATTAAACAAGCCTTAGGCTCAGACATTTCGATCCGTGTCGACGTTAACCGTGCATGGTCTGAGTTAAATGCGATTAAAGGGATTCAAATGCTTCAGGATGGCGGAGTCGATCTGATTGAGCAACCGTGTGCAATTCACAATATTGATGCCATGCAACGCCTAACGCGCAAGTTCGATATTGCCATTATGGCGGATGAATCTTTAACCGGTCCGCAAAGTGCGTATCAACTGGCAAAAAGCAATGCAGCCTCAGTGTTTGCAGTAAAAATTGCCCAATCTGGCGGTCTGATTGAAGCCTGTGAAGTCGGAAAAATTGCCAATCTGGCAGGGATCGATCTTTACGGTGGCACCATGTTAGAAGGTCCAGTTGGCACCATCGCTTCCGCACATGCCTTCTCTACCTTTAGCAATTTAGCCGCTGGTACGGAACTGTTTGGTCCACTGTTGCTTACGGAAGAAATTTTAAAAACACCGCTTCAATATGGCAATTTTGAACTCAAAATTCCAACTGGCCCTGGTCTCGGTATTGAACTGGATGAAGACAAAATCGACAACCTGCGTCGTCAATAATTCAAGGAGTTGCCATGCTTTTTCATGTACGAATGGATGTAAATATCCCGCTCGATATGCCAGTTGAACAGGCCAATCAAATTAAAGCTGTTGAAAAGGCCTATTCACAAGATTTACAGCGTCAAGGTAAATGGCGTCATATCTGGCGCATCACCGGACAATATTCAAACATCAGTATCTTTGATGTGGATAGCAATGAAGAACTGCACAATATTTTACAGGGATTACCGTTGTATCCCTACATGAATATTGAAGTGATGGCGATGAATCGTCATCCATCAGCCATCCGTGAAGACGATAGCTAAAGAAGATCAGAACAGAATTTAAACAAGGAATGTGGCAAGCCAAGCAAGCAGCAAAACAGCAAGTCCGCGAGCCACCAAAAATTATCATACTTCAGGAGATTATGTATGAACCGTCAAGAAATCGATGCACTGGTTAAAAAAATGAATGTGGATACCGCGACAGGTGAAGTCAATCCACGTGTACAACAAATCGTAGTTCGTCTGCTTGGTGATCTGTTTCAAGCGATTGAAGATTTAGACATCTCGCAAAGCGAACTATGGAAAGGTCTGGAATACTTTACCGATGCAGGTCAAGCCAATGAACTCGGTTTATTGGCAGCAGGCTTAGGCCTTGAGCATTATCTAGATTTACGTGCGGATGAAGCTGATGCCAAAGCAGGCATTACGGGTGGAACACCTCGTACCATTGAAGGTCCACTCTATGTGGCTGGTGCGCCTGAATCTGTCGGTTTTGCCCGTATGGATGACGGTTCTGAATCTGACAAAGTCGATACCTTATTCATCGAAGGTACAGTGACTGATCCTGAAGGTAATATTATCGAAGGTGCTAAAGTCGAAGTTTGGCATGCCAACAGCCTCGGTAACTATTCATTCTTTGATAAGTCCCAATCTGACTTTAACTTACGCCGTACCATTTTGTCTGATGCCGATGGTCACTATGTGGCACAGACTACTATGCCTGTCGGTTATGGCTGCCCGCCTGAAGGGACCACACAAGCCGTGCTGAACTTGCTCGGCCGTCATGGTAACCGCCCTTCTCATGTGCATTATTTTGTGTCTGCACCGGGCTATCGCAAATTAACCACACAGTTCAACATCGAAGGTGATCAATATCTATGGGATGACTTTGCATTTGCAACACGTGAAGGCTTGGTCGCTACTGCTGTTGATGTGACGGATGAAGCTGAACTTGCTCGTCGTGGTGTGAATAAGCCATTCAAACACATTACCTTTAATGTTGAATTGGTGGCAGAAAAAACAGGTGCACCAAGCACTGAAGTTGACCGTCGTCGTGTCGGTGCTTAACTTCCCAGAATCACTGTGAGCTAGACCTTAGCTCACAGTTTTTAAATTTCTATGCATACCCGTTTATACAGCAATCTGTATGTATAGAAATTTGAAAACATGGATAAAAGGTTGGCCTTATGATTGATAAAAGTAAGCTCTCATTGACTGAGGCATTGTCACAGATCAAGGATGGCGCAACCATCATGATTGGTGGCTTTGGCACCGCAGGACAACCCGCTGAACTGATTGATGGATTAATCGAACTTGGTATTAAAGACCTTGTCATCGTCAATAACAATGCCGGTAATGGCGATTATGGTTTGGCTAAACTGCTTAAAACAGGTGCGGTACGTAAAATTATCTGTTCCTTCCCACGTCAGTCGGATTCATGGGTCTTCGATGAACTGTACCGTGCGGGCAAGATCGAACTGGAATTGGTGCCACAAGGCAATCTGGCGTG
>NZ_ATGG01000020.1 GCF_000413855.1 Acinetobacter gyllenbergii CIP 110306 = MTCC 11365
GATAGATATATGTAATATATAGGGGCGTCGCCAAGTGGTAAGGCACCGGGTTTTGATCTCGGCATCCGTTGGTTCGAATCCAGCCGCCCCTGCCATTACATATCATCGAATTTAGGGGCGTCGCCAAGTGGTAAGGCACCGGGTTTTGATCTCGGCATCCGTTGGTTCGAATCCAGCCGCCCCTGCCATATCTAAGACAGACTTGTTTTATATTGATATTTGATCAAATATATTGACATTATCCTGTAAAACTATTAAAGTTCTGCCGCATTAGGGGCGTCGCCAAGTGGTAAGGCACCGGGTTTTGATCTCGGCATCCGTTGGTTCGAATCCAGCCGCCCCTGCCATCCAAATTCATTATAAGCCAACCGCCAAGGGTGCTTCATGCCCAATCTTGTCGTTTTTAGTGGAAGTGCTCATCCACATTTCGCTCAAAAAGTCGTAAGCCATTTACACATTCCTTTAGGTGCTGCTTCTGTAAGCAAGTTCTCTGATGGTGAAATTTCAGTAGAAATTACTGAAAATGTTCGTGGTAAAGACGTTTTTATCGTTCAGTCTACCTGTGCGCCTACCAATGATAACCTCATGGAAATCTTGGTCATGGCAGATGCTTTGCGTCGTGCAAGTGCTGGTCGTATCACTGCTGTCATTCCTTATTTCGGTTATGCACGTCAAGATCGCCGTCCGCGTTCTGCTCGTGTACCAATTACAGCGAAAGTTGTTGCAGATATGCTCACAACCGTTGGAATTGACCGTGTGGTAATGATTGACCTACATGCAGACCAAATTCAAGGTTTCTTCGATATCCCTGTTGACAACATTTACGGTACGCCAGCGTTATTGGCTGACTTACGTCAACAACAACATCATAACCTCGTGGTGGTTTCACCTGACGTTGGCGGTGTTGTTCGTGCCCGTGCTGTTGCAAAACAAATGGGTGATATCGACTTAGCGATTATCGATAAACGTCGCCAAAAAGCAAATGAATCACAAGTGATGCATTTGATTGGTGATGTAAAAGATCGTGACTGTGTCATCGTAGATGACATGGTGGATACAGCAGGTACGCTATGCAAAGCTGCGGATGCACTGAAACAATTTGGTGCTCGCCGTGTTGTTGCATATGCAACTCACCCTGTTCTATCAGGCAAAGCGATTGATAACCTTCGTAATTCTGTGATTGATGAATTGGTTGTTACAGACACCATTCCACTCTCAGATGAAGCATTGAGCTTAGGCAAAATTCGCCAAGTTTCTGTTGCTAGCATGGTTGCTGAAACAATTCGTCGTATCAATAACGAAGAATCTATTAGCGCAATGTTCGATAGTTATCTATAATAGCCCAGCTTTTTTTCTTAAACCCTAGCTCGCTAGGGTTTTTCTATCACTAAACTGGTCGCAAGTTTAGTTCATTAAACTCAATGAGGATATGCCCATGGCAAACTTCGTATTAAACGCTCAAGCACGTGAAGTAGCACAACAAGGGAAAGGTTCGAGCCGCCGCCTTCGTCATGCAGCACAAATTCCAGCAATCATCTACGGTGGTAGCGCTGAGCCTGTAACCATTACTTTAGAGCTTCGTGAAATCGTTAAAGCTTTAGAAAACAACGCTTTCTTCGAAGAAGTAATCGAAATCAAAATCGGTGACAAAGTTGAAAACGTTAAAATCCAAGCGTTACAACGTCACCCAGCTAAAAACACGCCTATGCACGCTGACTTCAAACGCGCATAAGTGTTAAAGGCATAAATTAGTGTCAAATATTTCGCTAATTGTTGGTTTGGGCAATCCTGGAAAGGAATATGCCCAAACCCGCCATAATGCAGGCTTCTGGTTCGTTGAACAGCTTGCAGATCGTTATGGCATCTCTTTAAAAGCTGATCCTAAGTTTCATGGATACAGCGGTCGTGGCCAAATCGAAGGTCATGATGTCCGTTTATTACTCCCTACCACTTTTATGAACCGTTCTGGTCAAAGTGTTGTCCCTTTCGCAAAATTTTATCAAGTTGCACCTGAAGCAATCCTGATCGCGCATGATGAACTGGATATGAATCCTGGCATTATTCGTTTGAAAACAGGTGGCGGACACGGTGGACACAATGGTCTCCGCGATATCGTCCCGCATATCGGTGCTAATTTCCATCGTCTACGTATTGGAATTGGACATCCGGGTGCCAAAGAACGCGTTTCTGGTCATGTGCTTGGTAAAGCACCTAGCAGTGAACAAGGCTTAATGGATGCAGCCATTGACCATGCCCTATCTCAAGTGAAAATGCTTGTTGGTGGACAAGTGTCTCAGGCAATGAATCAAATTAACGCTTACAAACCCGCTTAAACTGAATTGTTGATCAATCCCGCTTGCCATATTGCATTTTTAAGCGCAAAATGCGCATCAAACCGCCTATAGCCCGCGGAAAACGTGACAAGTCAACCATAAGATAATCATCTTAGGTCTTACTCAGGAGACGCTAGCCATGCTATCTCGTTTATTAAAATGTAAAATTCACCGTGCAGTTGTGACTCATGCAGAGCTTCATTATGAAGGTTCTTGTGCAATTGATGGCGTATTAATGGACTTAGCAGGGATTCGTGAATACGAAGAAATCCACGTATGGAACGTCACTAACGGCAAACGTTTCACCACGTATGCAATCCGTGGTGAAGATGACTCAGGTATTATTTCAGTGAATGGTGGCGCAGCACACCAAGCTGATGTTGGTGATTTAGTGATTATTGCAACTTTCGGCGATTTTACCGAAGTCGAAGCCAATCTTCACAAACCACGTTTAGTTTATGCAAACCCAGACAATACAGTGAACCACACTGCAAACTGTATTCCTGTACAAATTGCATAAGCCATAAAAGATTCCTAAAAAGCCATGAGCCACAGCTCATGGCTTTTTTATTGCATGAATACAACCCACTCATGCACTTGAACAAAAATACAAAAACACTGAAAAATAAGGCCAAGTTTTACGCAAGCAAACTTGTAAAATTGCACTAAAATTTGTTCAATAAAAAGACAATAAAGATAATTTGAACAATATGGATATTATTAATATTTTAAGTAAAGTTAGCCTCTTTGCTGATCTAGATCATGCGATACTTGAAACATTACTTCCGTTTTGCCATATACGTCATCTGCAAACGGGACAACAACTCTATTGCGCCCATGACATTGCCGATCATGTCTATATTGTTGCCTATGGGCGTGTCAAACTCACCAGCACAACAGGATTACTGACCTATTATGGTCGTCATGAACTTGTCGGTGAAACTGGCGTGATTTCCAATCAGCCTCATCATTGCACAGTCAATGCTGTTCGGGATACAGCGCTTATTGGAATTCCACAGCAGCAATTTTTGGATTTTATTCACCTACACCCCAAAGTCCTATTCGCTTTATCTCGGCTGATTATCAACCGCTCCCAGCCTGATCAACAGCATTGCCATGTGATGGGAAGCAGTCGCACACTTTCAGTCATTCCTGTCTCCGCTCATATTCCCGCCGCCCATTTGGCAGAAAAACTGACTGAACATTTACAGCGCTGGCCGCATGTGCGTTTGGTGACTGCAGCACATATTGATGCCCTGTTTGGGACAGATTTCAGCCAAACCCCATTGGATTATAGCCCTGAGGATTTACAACTGAGACAATGGCTTGCCAGCTTAGAAGAAAAACATTGCTATGTCCTTTATGCTGCCGATAACAGTGAAGATGAATGGTCAAAACGCTGTTTACATCAGGCAGATCGGATTCTGATTCTGGCAGAAGCCAATCAAACCCCGACCCAAACCCCACTCTCGCACGTCCTCAGCCAACATGACTGGCAAAGCCCAATTGAATTGGTCTTACTGCGTTCCGAAGGTGATCCTTCACCGCACACCCTGATCTGGAAACAGCTCTATCATGCTCGTGCCCATTACTTTGTCCATCCTTGGGCACAGAATGATATCTGTGCGGTAGCACGACAGATTTCCAGTCAAGGGGTGGGTTTGGTTCTTGGCGGCGGCGGTGCACGCGGCTTCGCCCATATCGGCTTGATCCGTGCCTTGGAACAACTGCATATCCCGATTGATATTGTCGGTGGTACCAGTATGGGAGCTTTTGTCGCGGCGCTAGTGGCCTGTGGTTTTGACAGTGTCGAAATGACGCATATTGCCTATGAGACTTTTGTGGCGCGTAATTATCTCAATGATTACACCATGCCACGGGTTTCCCTCATTCGGGGACAACGTTTCCACAGTCGTCTGCATGCCATCTTTGGAAGTCGCAGAATTGAAGAGCTCAGACAGACCTATTACTGTATTTCAACCAACCTTACTACAGGTCAAGCCGTGATTCATGATCAAGGTGAACTGGCGACTTGGGTCGGTACCAGTATGAGTGTGCCGGGTGTTGCACCACCCGTCGCTTGGCATGAAAATCTGCTCTGCGATGGCGGCGTGATTAACAACCTCCCCACAGATGTCATGCAAAACCTAGAAAGAGGGACCATAATTGCCAGTAATGTCAGCCTGCACGATGACATTCGAGTTCCTGGAATTGGCTTGGAAGAACCAGATCAGAGCGCCCTGCTTAACTGGAATAAAATTATTAAAGATAAACTGTTGCACGCACCACGACTGGCAGAAATCTTGATGCGTACCGCGACTCTTGCCAGTGATACCATGATCCAAACAGCTGCAATTGAGCGGGCAAATTTACATGTTCGCATGCCGATCGAAGGCATCGGGATGTTTGATTGGCATAAACTGGATGAATTGGTTGAGCTTGGCTATAACCACGCCATTGAGATGTTGTTACCCATTCGCGAAACATTGCCTAATGCATAAAGCCACTAGATTGAACTATGACAACTGTACAGACCGAATCTGATAACGATCTAGTAAAATATCTAAATAGTGATAGGTTTCCGGATCTAATTGCTGCATATAACCATCTAGAATTCGGTGGCATTGTTGCTGCTTTGCAACAGGCATGCGACGCATGATGTCAAAAGTCACCTCCCATTGTGAGCGCAATAATGAAGCATAAGCAATATGATGCAGGACTTGCTCATCAATTTGTGCAATCGCGGTTGCAACGACATCTCTAGCCTCATCTTGCATATAATTCACAATCACCAACATATCGGTCCATAAATCGCAACGATCAGCTGCCTCGACGATACTCTGAATAATCTCTACCTGTCTCAATGCAGGCAAATTGGCTACGAAACGCTGTGCTTGTGCCGACAGGCAAGCAACCACAGGTAACATATCTTCCCACAACTGATCTTCCTGTGTGGCTTGAATAATGGCATTGACCACAGGCTCGCCTTGCAAAACTGCTAAATCGCCCAACTCCTGCTTCAGCCCATAACTGATATAACTCATCAAGGCCAAAACTTTGGGCCAAACTAAGCGCTGTGCTGGATCACCAATAATCAATAAGGCTTTCTCAATCCGCTGTTTGGGCAATACATGTACCAAATGGTCGATTTGCTCACGTGACTCGATAAAAAAAGCAATCTCTAACAGATCACTTTCACTCTCAACGACTTGCGCCACATCTTGTAGAACTACATCAGACAACATACTGACAAAGCGACCTATCGTGACAAAATCACGTTGTTCCAGTAGAACTTTGGTGATGTCTGTAATCTGATGGGTGGTGAGATAGCCCAATAACTCTCTTGCCAAGCGTGGGTCTAAATACACTGAAATTGCTGCAACCGTTTTAGCAGGCAGATGCTTTACGATGCGATAAGAACTTTCTGTCGATAAATACACCGCAATTTGAGCCACGATAAAGGGTTCTAAAAAATGCTTCACCATAAACACACTAATCCAGCGCGGTAACCAATTCACCCATGCAGCCAAATAACGGAAACGCTTTTTTTGCTGATTTTGTAATCGCTCTAATATGGCAAAACGGAATTGTCTTAAACTTTCTGGTGCCAAGGGCTGCATAAAAGCCAATTCAGCTTCGGTAACCTTCAAAATACGCGCCAATTTAATAATCTCTGCCTGTACCGCAAGTCGAGTCATGGCTGCACTCCCTATGCTTTATCTCGAAACAGCCAGCGTAGAAAAAAAGGCGTTTGATACAAGCTCTGATCCATTTTCTGATCTTCATTCGCTAAGGTATGTTGTAATTGTTGATTAAGCCATGCCAAATCCTGTTGGGTGAGCTGAGAAAATGCTTTAAGACTCATCACAGGCCGATGTAATTGTTGTGCTAATTGTTCCAACTCGGATTTCTCCATCCTTAAACCCTCCGCATTATTGTTGTTTTATCTTTCGAGTGTATGCTCAATTTAAATCGATTACCAGTTTCACCAATAAATAGAAAAACATGAACAAGTTCTCAGCTTATTTTTTCATTTTTATAGAACGATTCATTCTATAAAAAACTTGCCTTTTCTCATAAAAATCTGGCTATAATCAAGACACATCGCTTCAGGGCGGGGTGTAATTCCCCACCGGTGGTAAGTTAGGCATCACATTGCAATGACCTAATCAGCCCACGAGCCTGTATATATATTTATATATACTCGCAGATTTGGTGAGAAACCAAAGCCGACGGTATAGTCCGGATGAAAGAAGACGAAACCACCGAAACACGCTTTTTGCGTTGTTTTGGTGTACGCTTATTTTTTACATCAGTCCTGAAATGTTCAACCGTATCCTATTTACGAGAGCGTTTCATTATGTCTAGTTTAATTCAACCCGAACTGTTCTTCTCAGCCCTTTCTCCCGCTGAGCAACGTATTCAACAAGCTTTAGAAGATATCCGCCAAGGCAAGCCCGTATTGGTAATGGATGACTTCGATCGTGAGAATGAAGCAGATTTGATTATTGCTGCCGAAACACTGACTGTTGAAACGATGGCACAAATGATTCGAGATGGCTCGGGTATTGTCTGTTTATGCCTAACCGAAGCCTTGGCTGACCATTTAGAACTTCCACCCATGGTGATCGATAATTCTAGTCAGTTTAAAACCGCATTTACCGTGACCATTGAAGCGGCACGAGGCGTGACCACAGGCGTGTCTGCTAAAGACCGTGTCACCACTGTTTTGGCAGCCACCAAAGAAGGTGCTGTGGCGAGTGATCTCAGTCGTCCAGGTCATGTATTCCCTTTACGCGCACGTGAAGGCGGTGTGCTAAGTCGCCGCGGTCATACTGAAGGGACTGTTGATTTAGCACGTCTGGCAGGTTTAAAACCATCTGGGGTACTGTGTGAATTGACCAATCCTGATGGCTCAATGGCTTCAGGGATTCAAGTGCTTGCTTATGCACAAACACATAACTTAACTGTGATTAGCATCGAAGAATTGGTGCAATACCGCTTAAAACACAATGTCTGATTAGATACAAAAAAGCCTCGAATTATCGAGGCTTTTTACAATTCGTTTTATGAAACTTTTCGTTCTGCGTTCAGTTCAGCCACTGTTTCAATGAGCTGACTAAACTGTGAAATTTGCGTCACTGGCTGCGCCTGTGCCAACTCTTCTGCTCGACCATAGCCATAATTGACCGCAATGGTTTCAATGCCATTGGCACGCGCACCAATAATGTCATATTGGCGGTCCCCCACCATGATACAGTGCTGAGCATCCAATTGCTGTTGTTCAAGAATATAAGCGATTAAATCCGCCTTGTTAGTTCTCTCACCAGTCAACTCACTGCCATACATCTCGGTAAAATATTGATCCAACTGGAAATGAGCTAAAATTTTCTTGGCGTAGATAATTGGTTTAGCCGTTGCCAAGAACAAAGCATAGCCCTGCGCCTGCAACTGTTGCAAAGTATCCACCACGGTTGGATATACTTCATTTTCAAATAAACCTGTCACCGAAAAACGTTCTCGATAGGCAAGTAACGCTTGCTCAGCAAAGTCATCATCCTGAGTATTGAGTAATTTTGCCAAAGATGCTTTGAGGGGTGGCCCAATGGTCCAATCCAGATCTACATCATCAGCGACAGGTTGGCCTAATTTTTCTAGCGCAAAACGAATTGAACCATGAATCCCTGTTTTAGGATCGGTTAAGGTTCCATCCAAATCGATGAGAATATTTTTGATCGTCATTCGTTCAATCTCTTGCAGTCTTACACAACAGAGTCGAGAGTTTCTCGAAACTTCCCTATACTACCGTAGATTGAAGAATAAAAGGAAATTGCAGTGCGTCCAACCGTACTTTGTTTTTCAGGTTTAGATCCATCGGGTGGAGCTGGCCTACAGGCCGATATTGAAGCAATTGGACAAAGTGGTGCACATGCAGCCATTGCCTGTACCGCTTTAACCATTCAAAACTCGCAACAAGTGTTTGGTTTTGAAGCCACTTCAAAAGAATTACTCTTGGCGCAAGCCAATGCTGTAGTCGGTGACCTACCAATTAAATGCGTGAAGTCAGGTATGCTCGGCACAACAGATAATATTGCGGCACTGGCTGAGTTTTTGCGTGAACATCCCGATTATCTCTATGTGCTTGATCCAGTATTGGTCGCAAATAGTGGAGGTTCGCTCGGTGACCAAGCAACCTTAGTTCTGGCTTTTGTAGAGTTGATACCTCTGGCAACAGTCATCACGCCAAATACGGTTGAACTAAGAGCCTTAACTGGTCTGGATGATATTGAACAAGCGACCCAAAAACTGTTTGAAATGGGTGCAAAAGCGGTATTGGTCAAAGGTGGCCATGAAGATACCCCTGATCATATCCGTAATGTGCTTTATGCCGATGGTAAAATGCTTGCAGAAAGCAGCTGTCCACGCTTAGAAGGTCAATATCACGGTTCTGGTTGTTCACTGGCAAGTTTTATTGCAGGACGTTTGGCGCTGGGTGATTCGCTAAAAATTGCAGTTCAACATGCTGAAACCTGGTTATTTGGTGTGTTAAAACATGCAGAAACCCCAGTACCGAATGGGCAAAAGATACCAAAACGCTTTTAACCTGTGTCATGAACAATAAACTTTCGAATCTAAGTTCAATAAAAAAGGCGCATCTCGCGCCTTTTTTAGTCTCCACAGATTATTGTGGAATACGCAGTACTTGACCAGGGAAAATGTCATCTGCATTTTTAAGTAATGGTCGATTGGCTTCAAAAATTTTATTGTATTGGTTTGGATCACCATAATATTCTTTCGAAATCTTCGACAGATTGTCTCCTGATTTCACCGTATAGAATTTACTTTCTGGCTCAGGTGTTTCGACTGTCATTTGATCATCCACTTGTGCAACATGATCAATATTTCCGACAGCAAGTACAATCTTCTCTTTATCGGCCTGACTCTTCACTTGCCCCTTAATGGTTGCCGTATCGGTATTACCGTTATACGTCACCGATAAGCCATCTACCCCAAGACCTAAACTTTTGATCAAACCTAATAATTTATTTGCAATCTCTTGAGCTGAGGGTTCAGCTGGTGTTGCTGGCGCAGCTTGAGGCTCTGCAGGCGCTGTATTTTTCTTACCAATACCTTTAACAAAATCAAAAAGACCCATTGTTATTTCCTCTGTAATTATTAACCGCATTCATCGTCAAAATAGACTTATATCTAGTTATACAGAAAAAATAAAACACTCGAGTTTCAATTTAACGCGGTCTTGTAAATATATGTATATGCATTAGAACTTAATGAAAAACACACTGTTGTAAAATTTATAGACACAAAAAAGCCACCTGACGGTGGCTTTTGATCATGCAAGATGATTAACCAAGTTTCTTAGTTACGTAATCGATTGCAGATTGAACAGTTGTGATTTCATTTGAATCTTCATCTGGAATCGTGATGTCAAAATCGTTTTCGAAAGACATTACAAGTTCAACCAAATCTAAAGAGTCAGCACCTAAGTCATCCATGAAAGATGCTTCGTTTTTAATCTCTTCAGCACGCATACCTAATTGTTCAGCTACCGCTTGTTTGATGCGTTGTTCGATATCGCTCACAGGAATTCTCCTCATTGCTTGTGGCGTTTTAATTTGCCACTAGTTTAATTGAATATAAGATTTTTTAAAAGTTTATACATCGCCAGTTAGGCCATGTATAGACCACCATTTACGTGTAAAACTGTACCAGTAATGTAACTAGCCTTATCGCTGGCAAGGAAACTCACTGCATCAGCAATATCTTGAGGTTCACCTAGACGATTTAAAGCTACTTGATCAGTCATTTTTTTACGAATATCTTCGCTTAACTGATCAGTCATTTCAGTGGCAATGAAACCAGGTGCAACACTGTTCACTGTAATCTGACGGCTCCCCATCTCTTTGGCTAAGCTACGACTGAACGCTTCAATCCCTGCTTTTGCTGCGGAGTAGTTCGCTTGTCCAGGGTTGGCAAAGTGTGCAACCACTGAACTGATATTAATAATGCGACCAAAACGTGCTTTGGTCATGCCTTTCAATACGCGCTTAGATAAGCGGTAAACAGCTTTCAGATGGATATTGAGAATATCGTCCCAATCATCTTCAGACATCCGAAGCAACAAGTTATCTTTGGTAATGCCTGCATTGTTGACCAATACCAGCACTGAACCGTATTTTTGCTCAATGTCTGATACCAGTGCATCAATGGCTTCACCTTCACGAACATCGAGTACAGCGCCTGCTCCATGCTCAGCAAAGCTTTCTGTGAGTTTTTGCGCGCCTGCTTCAGAAGTCGCGGTACCTACTACAAAAAAACCGTCTTGAATGAGTTGCTGTGCAATCGCTGCGCCAATACCACGGCTTGCTCCTGTCACTAACGCAACTTTTCGTTGTTGTGTCATGCAATTTTTCCTTCTGCCACTAACACTGCGTTTAGGGCATCTTCCATACGTGCTTTGCTATCAATGGCAAATGCTTTTTCTATGTTCGGTAATCGCTTAGCAAGATTACTCAATACCGTACCTGGCCCACATTCGACCACGTACTGAATACCCTGATCTTGCAGATATTGCATGGTCCGTGTCCATTGTACCGATTGGTACAATTGAGCCGTTAATGCCTGACCTAATTGAGCAACATCTGTCGCGATTTCCGCGTTGACATTTTGTATTACAGGAAGGCGTGGTAGCTCAATGGCAGTTTGTTCCAAAGCTTCAGCAAACTTTTCTGCAGCAGGTTTCATTAACGTACAATGTGACGGCACAGAAACAGGCAACGCAATGGCCTTTCCTGATTGTTCTTTTGCATCTGCCATCACTTGCTGAACTAAAGCAGTGCTACCCGCAATCACAACTTGACCTTGTGCATTATAATTTGCCGCTTCAACCGAACCTTGCCCTGCAGCAGAAGCGTTGGCTTTTTGACAAAGCTCAATCACTTTTTCATCTGTTAAGCCAAGAATTGCAGCCATTGCGCCTGTCCCTTGTGGAACGGCACTTTGCATCAATTTGCCACGTAAATGCACCAATTTCACTGCATCAGCCAAAGTCATTGCCTCTGCTGCAACCAATGCGCTGTACTCTCCTAAAGAGTGGCCAGCCAAGTATTTCGGTGCAATACCACCCAGTTCCAACCAAACACGCCATAAGGCAATACTTGCAGTCAGTAACACAGGTTGGGTATTTTCAGTTTGGTCTAAACCCTCACCGCTTTGGGCAATCTGCCAAAGATCAAAACCTAGCGCTTCTGATGCTTCTGCAAATGTATCTTTAACGACACTAAACTGCTCTGCAAGTTCAGCCAGCATGCCCGCTTTTTGTGAGCCCTGACCTGGAAAAACAAATGCTGTTTTTGTTGCTTGAGCAGCCTGCTCAAGTCGTTTAGTCGACATATAAAAATCCTTAAAATGGTCTATCGCCAATTTCATCAACACGCATGATTTTACATGAGAATGACAATAGACTCTTTCCCGATGCGGCAATTTACCATTGATTAAATCGTTTTTTAATTGCGAAAAACAACAAAAAAGGGAGCTTTCGCTCCCATTTTTTCTATACTTTAAGCTAACGCTTAATGCATATGGTTCAATTATTCAGCATCAGCTGCTTTAGCGAATAATTGACGACCACGGTAAATACCGTCTTTAGTCACGTGGTGACGACGATGAGTTTCACCAGTAGTTTGGTCTACAGATAATGCATTCTCGGTTAAAGCGTCATGTGAACGGCGCATGTCACGGCGAGAGCGACTTTTACGGTTTTGCTGAACGGCCATGATGGCTCCTTACAAAGATCGAAAAAATGGATCAGAAACAAATTCAGTTGTCTTAACTCAACATTATATCACAAATTATGAGTTAAGTTTACCCTTCAAACTTGCCAAAACATCAAACGGGTTATCCCGCTTTTCTTCGACAACGTCCTGAATGGTAGGTCGATGCTTATGCTCACAAACATCATGCTTGGGAGATAAAGGCATCAACAATAACAGTTCATCTTCTAGTAGTGCGAGCAAATCAATCGAAGCAGGTGTATCAAAATCACCTTTTTTCGAAGACTCGCTTTCACCTAAAACGATGAAATCAGCATCCTCATCCAAGCGCTCTATCAGTGACTCATCATCGATCAAAGCCAAATGAAAACTTGAAGTAAGTTCAGTTTCAACAGTATCCAAACAACGTTGGCATTCCATTGGAACTTTCGCTTCAATATGTCCATCTAGCCATACAATGCGATGATATGCATCCATTGATAGCTTACAGTCTACGTTGATCAATCGATCATTAATTGATCCAACAGCTTCACGAGCGATACGAGCAAAGCGAGACAATGGCAGTGTGCCTGACCATGTAAAGCCCTGTTCAGCCCATTTAAACGGCTCAATCTGTGCCGGAAAGGTATTTGCTGACATAATTAAGGCGGCAATTCTACAAATTCATCGGTACTCTGTCAAAGATTAAGATACAATTTTGCACTTCTTTAGACAGAACTCGGGGTAAATTAAGCAATGCACCTGTTGCAGCCGCAACTTGAAGTAACAACTTCATTACTTGTAAGCACCCATTCAACCTCTGCTCCTGCATTAACGCCAGATCAAGTGCAACGCTCATCTTGGCAAAAGTTAACATCAGAACCAGAACAGGTCGATTGGCTTATTTTACACTTTAATCACTGGTTTTCCCACCATAATGTCACACTAGTTAAAGGTGATTTTGAACCAGAATATTTCCCAGCGACCAATGAGCACGCTGCAAGAATCCAATTTGCTCATGGTTTTTTTAATAGTGCCCTGCATGAAATCAGCCATTGGAGCATCTCTGGCGCACAACGCCGCCTATTGCCAGATCTAGGCTATTGGTATGCTCCAGATGGGCGAACCGCCGAACAGCAAGCCTTATTTGAGCAAGTGGAAATCAAGCCGCAAGCGATTGAATGGTTATTTGCGACTGCATTTGGTCGGAAATTTCGTGTCTCTTTGGATAATTTAACCGGCGATGGCGGCAACGGTCAGCAATTTAAAGATCATGTCTTTGCGCAAGTACAAGCTTATTTTTCTGGTGAAGCTAAATTGCCTCGAGACGCAGCGCATTTCATTGATTACATCTGTCATTGCACCCGAAATAGCACACCATTACAACTGAATGAATTTAAACGCGAAGACCTTGATTAAAAGACAAAATTGTCACATCTAATGCTTGCAACTTGACCTCAACACGTTTCATACTAAATTTAGCCATATAGATCAGGGAGTTCAAAGATGTTGCATTTACATATCCATCCTGAGAATCCACAGGCTCGCTTAATCACCCAAGCCGTTGAGCGTATTCGTGCGGGTGATGTTGTGGTTTATCCCACCGATGCAGCCTATGCCATTGGTTGCCAAATCGGGAATAAAAGTGCGATGGAACGGATTGCACAAATTCGTGGCCTAGGCCCTAAGCATCAATATGCCATTATGTGTTGTGACTTATCTGACATTGCAACCTATGCCAAAGTTGATAATGCCATGTATCGCTTATTGAAAAATAATACACCAGCGGTTACGACTTTTATTTTGCCCGCGACTAGCGAAGTGCCAAAGCGTTTAATGCATCCAAAGAAAAAAACCATTGGGTTACGTATTCCAAGCAATCCTGTTGCGCAATCTTTATTACAAGAACTCGGTGAGCCGCTGTTAACCAGTACCCTGATTTTACCTGACCAAAAAGATCCGCTGGATGATCCTTATGATATTGAAAACCAGTTAGGCAAACGCATAGATGTATTTATCGACAGCGGCTTCGGTACCTTATCCACCACCAGTATCGTGGACTTATCTGGAGAAAATCCTGAAATTGTACGTCGTGGTGTCGGTGATGTCAGTGCTTTTGAGTGAGCACTGATCTTTAATCCATCAAAAAGTCAGACAATCGCTGCTTCTGAAAACCTTGCGCATCAAAATTATCTGGACTCAGCCATTGTTGATAGACTTTTTCTAAATCAGGCCATTCTTCATCAACAATTGAAAACCATGCCGTATTGCGATTATGCCCTTTAGTGATTCGATCTTGACGGAATAAGCCTTCATACTGAAAACCAAAACGTAAGGCTGCGGCTTTAGACGGTGCATTACAGTCATCACACTTCCACTCTACACGCCTAAAACCATGAGCAAAGCATTGTTGTAATAATAGGAATATCACTTCCGTTGAGGCTTTGGATTTCTTCATTCGATGAGAAAAATAGACATTACCGATTTCAATGGCACCCTGCTCTAACCTTGGGTTTAACAACGCAATCCAACCTTGAATCGCACCATCAATTTCAATTAAAAAATGCGAGGAAGCTTTAAAACCAAATAGATTTTGTAAATCTTGTTTTAGTGAGACTTGGCTTTGCGGTGCTGCATAAGGCAAATACGTCCAACAAGCAGCATTCTCTTCGGTTGCAACTGCATCCCAAATTTGACTTACAGCCTGATCAGAGATTTCATCTACGATGTAAATCAATTTGACGTATTGCCCATCTAAATGATGTTGAATTGGCTGACAAAATTGATGCTCTAGAGCAAAGCCAACCGTTTGCCCAAACTGATTCTGTTGTGTTTTTAAATAATGTTTCATGATGATTTATAATTGAAAGAAAGAATGGTTTTCGTTGTTAATTTAAGCATAAGTTTTTTATATGACCTAGCCGACTGCACATAAATAAATAAAATACCCTGAGAAATTTAAGGTTTTTGTAAGTCAGCAATTTATTAAATTGGCAATTTCGATTACAATAGGCCTGCTCTTGGTAGTATGTGCCTCTCTTTGCACAAAAAATTATATCTTTCATGCTTTTGAAAATTCGCGTGGCTTATAACGGTAATGAACCAAATTCTCCCCCAAACTTTGGAGTCCACTCCTTCCATTCGCGTGCTTGACGAGTGGCAAGAAGTCATACCTGAAGATTTGTATATCCCGCCTGCCGCGTTTGAAATTTTGCTGGAACAGTTTGAAGGTCCATTGGACTTTCTGATTTATCTGATTCAAAAAAATGGCTTTGATTTATTACAAGTCGATATTTCTCCGATTGCTACTCAATATCTATCTTATATGGATAGTATGAAATCGCTGAATATCGAGCTTACGGCTGACTATATGGTGATGGCTGCATTGCTTGCAGATTTAAAATCACGCTTACTGCTACCTAAACCAGCTGCTGTCGATCAATTCGAAAAAGATCCAAAACAAGAATTGATTGATCGTTTGGAAACTTATTTACGTATTAAACAAGCTGCTGAACGATTGGGGCAAATGCCGATCTTCGAGCGCGATACTTTTAGTACCAATGTCAGTATTGGACACATCGCTCCGATTTATGAAGGCTATGATGTTGCCGCCTTACACGATGCTTTATTTTGTGTCTTCAACCGGCCTGAACCGATCACCCATGTGGTAGCGCAAGAGCCCGTGCTATTAGAAGAACGTATTGCCTTTATTGAAAGCCAACTCGCATCAGGTGAGGCATTGAGTTTTATTGAATTATTAAACCCCATGCAAGGTCGGATGGGTATGGTCGTTACATTTATGGCAGTACTTGAGCTGACACGTCAGCAAAGAATTCAGATTATCCATACAGGCATTGAAGCTCCTTTAACCATTCAAGGAGTGAGTGCATGAGTTTAGATCAGTTTGAGCAAAATGAAGGCATGTCGTTTGAAGACATTCATCATGAAGTTTTATTGCAGATTGAAGCGATTTTATTTGCCAGTGACTCACCAGTTTCGCTTGCACGTCTAAAAGAAGCATTTCAAAACCAATATAATAAGCAGCAATTACGCACGTTTTTACAGCAACTGGCAATGTTACAACATGGTCGTTCGATCGAGTTGATTGAAACGGCACAAGGTTTTCGCTTTCAAGTACGTGCTAAATATCGAAATGTTATTGCGCAGGTTTGGCCAGAGCGCCCAACCAAGTTGTCACCTTCATTACTCGAAACTGTCGCAGTGATTGCTTACCATCAACCCGTCACACGTGCCGATATTGAGCAGATTCGTGGTGTATCCAATAATAGCCAAAATTTAAGAACGCTTTTTGACTGGAACTGGATTAAAGAAGCTGGTTTCAGAGATTTACCTGGAAGACCTGCGTTGTTGATTACAACGCCCCAATTTTTAAATGCTTTTGGTCTAGCTTCGCTAGGTCAATTGCCTCCCCTGCAGAACGCCAAGGAAGCATTCATGACACTCGACGCACATGCGCCGAAGTCTTGAGAAAGGTGAACTGTTGATCATTATGTCTAAGGTTGTGCTGTCATGAGTGAAAAATTACAAAAGGTTTTAGCGAGAGTCGGGTTAGGCTCGCGTCGCTATATGGAGGAAGTCATTGCTGCTGGTCGTGTCAGCATTAATGGCCGTATTGCCCAAGTCGGTGAACGTATCGAACCAGGTGATGAACTCCGTATCGATGGTCGTAAAGTACAATTCCAAATTGAAGACGAAATTCGTCGTCGTGTATTAATTTACTATAAGCCAGAAGGTGAAATTTGTTCACGCAATGACCCTGAAAAGCGTCCAACCGTATTTGATCATTTACCTCAAATCGCCAATGATCGTTGGGTCATGGTGGGTCGTCTAGATATTAACAGTACTGGTTTATTGTTATTCACCAATGATGGTGAACTTGCTAACCGTTTAATGCACCCTTCAAACGAAGTTGAGCGTGAATACGCGGTTCGTGTCATGGGCGAAGTAACACCACAAATTCGCAATAACATGCTAAAAGGTGTTGAGCTTGAAGATGGCCCAGCCAAGTTTGAATCATTCTCTGAAATCGGTGGTGATGGTATCAACCGTTGGTATCAAGTGGTGGTTAAAGAAGGCCGTAACCGCGAAGTTCGTCGTATCTTTGAATCACAAAGCTTAAAAGTCAGCCGCTTATTGCGTACCCGTTACGGCACAGTGATTTTGCCACGTGAATTACGTACAGGTCGTTGGATGGAATTAGATAAAACAGATATCGACAACTTGGCGAAATCTGTGGAATTAAAACCACGTCAAGGTACAGGTCTATTCGGTATGGCAAAACGCCGTACCGAACGTATGTCTGAAAAGCCAATGGCGGCACGTCGTGGCGGTTACTTACGTCAGCAACGTCGTGATGATGAGCAACAAGATCAGTCACAGCAACAACGTCCAAATGGCAATACAAATAATAACAATGGTCGTAAAACCATTGGTTTCAATAAAGGCTTCAAGAAGTTTTAATTCTTGATCCTAAAAATAAAAAAACGCTCTAATAAGAGCGTTTTTTTGGCTTTAACTATGCTGAACAATACCTTGCGGGATCGCATTCAGCAGCTTTTTGGTATATTCATGTTGTGGATGTAAATACAGTTCATCTGAATTGGCAATTTCAACCAACTCGCCATGATTCATCACCATCACCTGATCGGAAATATATTTCACCACTGATAAATCATGCGAAATAAAGATGTAGCTCAGACCAAACTCATCCTGTAAGTCCTGCAATAAGTTCAGCACCTGCGCCTGTACCGATACATCCAGCGCAGAAACCGATTCATCACAAATCAAGATTTCAGGCTTTAAGGTCAAGCAACGTGCAATTGCAATCCGTTGCCGTTGCCCACCTGAAAACTCGTGTGGATAACGGTCATAGGCTTGTACTGGTAAACTGACGCGCTCTAACAGCTCCAATGCCATCTTTTTGCGCTCAGTATCATTTTGACCAATACCATGAATCCGCATCGGTTCCAATAAAATTTGTCCGATGGTAAAGCGTGGATTGAGTGAGGCATATGGGTTCTGGAAAATGATTTGAATTTTACGTTGATACTGACAAAACTCTTTCTCACTCATCGCCAGAATATCTTTGCCACCAATCAAGGCTTGTCCGCCTGTTGCTTCATGTAAGCGCATCAATAATAAACCAATCGTGGTTTTACCTGAACCCGACTCACCAACTAGTCCCAAGGTTTTACCTTTCGCCAATTGAAAAGAGACACCTTTAACGGCTTGAAATTCTTCATGTCCCCACAAGCCCTTGCGGCTATAAAATGACTTTTTCAGCTCTTTTACTTCTAAAACAATGGGTTCATCGCCAGTCAGACCACGAGCACGTTGTTTCAGGTTTAAATCAGACAGATTGGTGGTTTCGATCAACTGTCCATTTTCGTCCTGCTGCATAAAATCACTGGTCACAGGCAAACGGTATGGACGAGTCGCCAACTGTGGGCGACAATGCAGCAAAGCACGGGTATACACATCTTGTGGTTGTTCCAGCACCTGTTCAACAGGGCCACTTTCACGAATTTCACCATGACGCATCACAATCACTTCATCTGCGATTTCACCCACCAAGGCTAAATCATGGGTAATAAACAGCATCGACATTTCATGACGTTGTCGTAAAGATTCCAATAAATCAATGATCTGCTTTTGGATGGTGACATCTAAGGCTGTGGTCGGCTCATCGGCAATCAATAACTTCGGTTCACAGGCAATCGCCATCGCAATCATCACCCGTTGTTGCTGCCCACCTGAAAGCTGACTTGGATAAGCATCAATCTTGGTTTCCGGTGCAGGAATACCCACTTCTTTCAGCAATTCAAGTACCCGTACTCTGGCCTGCTTACGTCCCATGCCTAAGTGGATACACAACACTTCAGCAATTTGATCTCCCACGGTAAAAACAGGATTCAATGAGGACATCGGTTCCTGAAAAATCATGGCAATATCCTTACCACAAATTTTGCGAATCTCTTTGGCCGATAAGTTAAGTAAGTCTTTACCTTCAAAACAAATTTGACTGTGTTCAGCAATTTGGCTTTGCCCTTTTGGCAACAGCCCCATCACGGCTAAGGAAGTGACCGATTTACCACTGCCCGACTCCCCAACCAGCGCTACGGTTTTATTTTTAGGAATTGAAAATGAAATGCCTTTGACTGTTTCAATCCACTGCTTATTTTCACCTTTAAAGCTGACCCGAAGATCTTCAACTTGTAATAGCGGCGTTTCATTTTGATATTGCATATTTGTCTCTCCGCTATTTCAACTTAGGATCTAAAGCATCACGTAAGGCATCGGTAAACATCGAAAATGCAGTGACTAACACAGCCATTGCGATGGATGCAGCAGTCAATTGCCACCATTTACCCAAGATCAGTTCACTTTGTGCTTCATTCAACATACTGCCCCAAGACACCACGCCAACAGGCACACCAAAACCAAGGAAGCTCAGAATCACTTCTGATTTAATGAATGACACCACCAAAATCGAAATCTGCACCAAAGCAATATGACTCACATTCGGAAAAATATGCACGAACATACGGCGCAGATGACTGACACCGATGGCTTTGGCTGCCAACACATATTCACGCGATTTATGTTTCATATATTCGGCACGAATCAGACGAAATACTCCCGTCCACCCCGTTAAACCCAAGATCAACACAATCGACAGAATGCCTTTTTGTTGTAGGACTGCCGCAATGGCCAATACCAATAACAGATAAGGAATCGAAGTAAAAATGTTATAGAACCAGTTCAGAACATCATCGACCCAACCGCCAAAATATCCCGCAATTGCGCCAAGAAAAGTACCAATCACCACTGCCAATAAAGCGGATAACAAACCGACTAGAATTGAGGTTTCAGCGCCTTTGATGGTTTTTAACAAGATATCTTGCCCCCACTTATCCGCCCCAAAAGGCAAAGTGGTTTTGAGTTCTTGTTTTTGATCGAGTAAATGCCCACCGAGTTGCTGATCAATCTGTTGCATATCCTCAGCCAGAGGATCAACCACGCCATAATTATCAATGACTGAACCACCTTGCTGTTCAGCCTGAATCTCGGCATTAAGCTGCTGAATCACATCTTTCAAGGGATCGACTGGATTTTCAGGCAAAGCGGCTGTAGTTTCACTATTGGATTTAATTTGATCTGACTCTGTATCTGCGCCTAAAAATGTCGGTGGTGCATAACTGACTGCAACTTCTTTATTCCAGTTTGAGGCAATTACCCCTGTCATCGATAAAGCGAGCAAGATGAAATAAAATAACACCACCAAAAAAGACACCACGGCAATTCGATCTGACTTCAATCGATTCAAGGCCAAATGCCAGAGTCCTGTTGATGCAGAAGATTCATTTGAGGAGGCTTTGCCTTTAAAAATTGTACTGAGCATCGTCATCCTCCTATTTCAACTGTACACGAGGATCGAGGAGCTTATAAATCAGATCGGCGATCAAATTAAAAATCATGGTGACCGCAGCGATATATACGGTGATGGCTTTAATCACAGGAAAATCACTGCGTTCAACCGCAATAATAATTTCCCGACCTATGCCTGGAATACCAAAGAATCGCTCAATCAAAAAAGCACCAATCAATAAGGCAGGCAGACTGGCCATCACTTCAGTGACAATAGGAATCGATGCATTACGCAATACATGCACACCGAGGACACGAGACTCGCCTACACCTTTAGCACGCGCAGTTCGCACATAATCTTGGTTAATTTCATCCAAGACAAAGCTGCGATATAAACGTAGTGTTGGGGCAATACTCACCACCAACATGATTAAGATCGGCAACAAGGCATAATGGAATAAGTTTTGACTAAAACTATCGCTCCAGCCCTGTACAGGGAACCAGCTTAACTGATAAGCCAGCACATATTGGAACACGATGATATACACCAAGATACTGATCGACATACAAATGGTACACAGCATCATCACCATACGATCGGTCAAGGAACCACGCACTGATGCAACCGCCAATGCCAAGATGATTGAAATCACGGTTTGCAAAATGGTCAGTGGAATCAATAAGGTCAGTGATGGCCCTAAACGGGTCAGGATAATCTGAGAAACAGATTCACCTGTACTCCAACTGGCGCCATAATCGAAAGTCAGAATCTGTTTAATAAAAATCCACAGTTGCACATAATAAGGTTGATCAACCCCCAACTGTTTACGGATGTTTTCGATTTGCTCGGGGTTGGACATTTTTCCTGCCAAGATATATGCAGGATCGCCCCCCACCCAGTTAAACAAGAAGAAAATCAGCAAAATGACACCCAACATGGTCGGGATCATTTGCCATAGTCTACGCACGACATAAGCAAGCATAATGGCAAATCCTTATTTGACCCGTTGACCTGTAATTTCATTAAAAAAGGCTTTGTTATCTGGCTCTCTGCCTAAGAAGTCTTTGACCAGTTGTGCCGCATTCTTTTGACTGCCTTGTGACAAAATCGCCTGACGGTAGCGCTGTCCTACTTCTGGATTATTTAAGTTATCGCCAAAAGCCGACAACATATCCAAGGCCAATACTTCAGACCACATATAGCCATAATAGCCCGCTTGATAACCCATCAAATGGCCAAACTGACCAGGGAACTCAGTGTTCGGTACATAGCCCAATGCGGTTGCCGATTCCATTTTTTTCCAGACATCCATCGGCTGTACTTTGAGTGCATCTGCGCCATGCAAAGCCATGTCATATTGTGCATATAGGGTTTGACGCGCATAACGTAGACCACGTCCATAGTTATGTACTGATTTAAGACGCTCAATTAATGCATCATCAACACGTGGACAAGCGGGGTCACAATAATCGGCTACTTTAGATAAGGTTTCTTTACGACGTGCCCACTCTTCATACATTTGTGATGGTGCTTCGACAAAGTCGCGCTCTACCGAGGTGCCTGACTGAGCTGAATAGCGGGTTTTCGATAAAATGCCATGCAGGGCATGACCAAACTCATGCACAAAGGTTTCTAGTTCGTCACTATTTAAACCTTTGCGGTTAAAGTTGGTGACCAACACTGAAATGGGTTTACGTTTGCTCAGCGTACTGCCGCCATATACACCCCAGACCGCAGCATGCCCGTACTTGCCTTCACGTGGGAATTTATCCATGTATAGGCCACCAAGGACTTCACCTGTTTTTTTGTCAGTGACGTCGTAATATTCCACTTCATTTTGCCATGCATCGACTTTGGCTGGCTTAAATTCAATGCCATAAAGATCAGAAGAAATCGAAAATAGCCACTTTTGTGCGGCTAAGGTTGGGAAATAATCACGCAGTTTTTCTTGGTCAATTTGGTATTTTTCTTTACGGAGTTTTTCACTCCAATAATTGACATTCCAACGGTTAATTTCAGCTTTTTCTACAGTTGTGTTCAAGGTCTTGGCTTTGAATGCACGTAACTCCTCCACTTCTTTTTGCTCAAGTGGTGCAACCACTTTGTGTACATCGGCCAAGAAGGTGTTAACCGTTTTTGGGGTTTTCGCCATACGTTTCTTCAAAGCCCAATCGGCATAGCTTGGCTGGCCAAACAGCTGTGCCAGTTCATAACGTAAGTCGATAATCTGTTTAAGCAAGACTAAGTTCTTTTCTGTACCGCGACGTGTAAATGCAGTTTGATAACGTTTGCGTGCATCATCACTGTCGGCCAACTCCATAAAAGGTTGGTATTCTGGATATTCAAAGCCTAATAAATAATTGCCTTTATCATTTTTCTTTAGGCCTGAAATATAACTGTCTGGTAAGCCTTTCAGCTCGGCAGGCGTAAATTCTAATTTTTCTGGGTTATCCCGAATATTGCGGGAGAATTCTTGTGAAAGTTTGGTCAACTCATCAAAAATCGTTTTGACCCGTGCTCTTTTTGCGGGAGGAAGTTGTACCCCTGTATCTTCAAAGGCATCCAGAATATCTTGGCGGTACTTAGTATCGATTGCATCGTTGGCTTTGGTGTTTTTAAAACGTTGATACAGTTTTGGATTCTGATAAATTTCAGTTTGTAATTGATTCAGCTTAACTTCACAATCTTCAGCAGCTTGACGTAATTTGGCATCGGGATCAACATTGCTATATAAACTAATCGGCCCTGCAAAATCTTCAAAACTTGCCATCAACTGATCCCACTCTGCCAATACAGGTGCAACATCAGATTGGGGTTTTACTGTTTGTTTTTCCAGTTGAGCAATCCGCTGTTTAAATGTCTGCAAGTTGGCATCACACCATTGTGCGCTTTCACTGGTTTTTAAAATCGGTAATGTGGTTCTTGTATTTTCAGCCCAAATGCCTTGACTCATCCCCGTGACCGCCATCGCTAACAGTCCCAGTGTCGATAACTTTAATATTCTTTTCGCCATGCGCTTTCTCCAATTTAATTTGTTGGTTATTTCTTGTCTTGAATATCGATATACATCCATTCTGCTGGTAGAACAGGGTGTTTTTTATAACCCATCACACGCGGCTGCGCGACCACGGTCCGGTAACGCGTCGACATAAATTGTACGGGTGAATAAAACTCTAATAACCGTGACATTTTGCGGTACAGCATATCGCGCTCAGGGCCATCCTCAAGTCTCAATGATTGCTCATAGAGACGGTCATATTCGGGTAATTTGAAGCAGGTATGATTGGTTGCATGAATATTTTTGCCATAGAACAACTGCACAAAATTATCTGCGTCAGGATAATCTGCAATCCAAGCCGAAGCCTTAAACATGGTTTTACATTGTTTCTCCGCTTTTAAACCTTCTGCGAAAGGAACTGGCTTCGATACCATATTAATTTTAATATTGGTTAAATCTTTCTTGAGTAACTCGGCCATTTGCATACTTCGTGCACTGCTGGTCGATGGCATAAATTCAATCACTAAAGGCTTTCCGTCAGGTAAAGTTCGCCAACCATCTTTACCTACTTTGTAGTTGTAGCGATCCAATAGCAAATTGGCTGCCTTTACAGAATAAGGAATACTGCTTTTATAATTTGGATCATGCCCTGCGACACCATATGGAATCGGTGATTCTAATTTTTGGGCATTGCCTTTGGCCAAGACCGTGATAAATTTTTCTTTAGAAACTGCCATGGACATCGCGCGACGCAAGGCAATCTTATCTTTACTAAAACCACCGACCACAGGGTTTTGGATATTCCAATACAAATAATCAATCGAAGGATCTGAAATACGAGACAGTTGGATGCCCTTCTTAGCAAGTTCAGGTTTTAGTGAACCATCGGATTGCAAAGCCTGTGCAGGTAATTCACCATCAAGTGTAAATAAATCCAAACCATCTTTTTGGAATGACAGCCAACCCGATTGTGATTCTTCAATGACTTGAATATCGACCACACCGATTTGTGGCATTTTTTTGCCTTGCATCTGTTGTACGATTTTTTGATCTTCAGGAGTGCTGGCCTTAAAGTCCCATGTAAAACCACGATAATCTGGATTTGCCTTCAATATAATCCGTGAACCTGGTGTCCAATGTGACAGCATATAAGGACCTGTTCCCACAGGACGTCCCATCACATAGCCAGCCTTATCACGATATTTTTCAATCACTTCACGTGCCACTGCACCCGTGGGTTGATGCGCCAACAGCATCGGAAAATTATGATTCGCTTCTTTTAAACGAATCACCAAAGTATAACGATCAGGCGTTTGTAGTCCCGCGATTGGCTGATCATAATTAAACTTTCCTGTTTTACTGGCTTGTTGAATAAGTGGTTCAATACCCACAATTTTATCTTCAAATAACCAACTGTTTGGAGAATGCAGATTTGGATCAAGTAAGCGTTTGAATGAATACGCATAATCCGCAGCGGTGAGTTCACGTGGCTTGCCTTTAAATGCAGGATCAGGTGTGAAATAAATCCCTTTCTGAATCCGAATGGTATAGGTCAACCCATCTGCACTCACTACAGGTAGTGCGACTGCCGTTTTCGGTACCAACTTGGCAGGCGAAGCTAAATAATCATAGGTATAGAGCGTTTCAAAGATCGAATATAGGACATGGGCCGAATACAAGTCTTGTGTCGCTACGGGATCAAATCCTGTTTCTGCCACAGGAAAGGCATAACGTAAAACTTTTTTTGGATCGGCAGGGCTTTTCGCTTCTGTAATCGTTACCCCTAGACTTAATGTTGTCCCCAATAACAGCGCCAGACTAGTCCGTTGCATCGAAAGTTTAAAATTTTGCTTCATCATAAACACATCACTTATTTTTGATTTGGTGAAACAATATCTAAGTATTGCCAGTTGGTATTCATAATTGGATGAGCTTTAAAGCCCTGCACCTCAGGTTGAATCAACCAGTTCCGAATCCGTGTATCTTGTAAAATCCACGTTCCATCTGCTTCAATTTGGCGACTCATTTTTTCATAGAATGGCATACGTTTTTCAGGGGCTTGCTGCATCGCCTGTTTATATAAATTGTCATAAGCAGCTGACTGATAACAGGATTGATTACCACGTCCAACGTTCGGGCCATAAAGCAATTGGGTAAAGTTTTCACCCTCTGGGTAATCCGCATGCCACGCTCCACTCCACATCATGTATTGGCACTGAGTCGCGGCTTTCAAGTTATCGGCAAAATTACTCACTTTGAAGTCTGCCCGAATCCCGATTGCATCTAAATTTTTCTTCCACAGTTCAGAATACATTACGGAAGCTGTACCGCTCTCGGTATTTATTTTGAGTGTCAAAGGCTTACCGTTTGGCAGGTTACGGTAACCATCTGGACCTTTTTTATAGCCAAAATGATCCAATAGTTTATTGGCTAACAAAGGGTTATAACCAACACTACTGCGATAGTTCGGATTATGACCATTAATGCCAGCAGGTACTAACATTTCAGCCTTAACTGCCTGACCTTTTCTTAAGATGCGGATATATTCATTGACATTAAAAGACATGGCGATGGCACGTCTTAATGCAATTTTATCTAAACTATTTCCACCGACCACAGGATCACGCATATTCAGCATGGAATAGGTAATTTCCGCCTCTTTATTTGCATACAGGCGTATCCCCTGTTTTTGCATTTCAGCTTTTAACTGGTTGTTTTGATCGAGCACTTTGGGAATTGCACTTGAAGTCACCTTATCAAAATCAAGCTGTTTTGATTGAAAAGCCAACCAACGTGATTGTTCTTCTTCGATGATGCTGATATTGACCTTACCAATTTGTGGCATTTGCTTACCACTCATGTCTTTAACCAGTTGGTTATCCCACGCCGTGCCTGTCGATTTAAAATTCCAGACAAAACCACGATAATCTGGATTGGCAACCAATTCAATCTTGCTGCGGGGGACATATTTACTCAGCATATAAGGCCCTGTTCCCACAGGATGCATAGCCAAACGATCTTTATAGTAATCAACGACTTCACGTGCAGTCGCACCAAAGGTGCTATAGGCCAAAATATAAGGAAAATTATAATCAGGTTGCGTCAAGGTAAATTGAATCGTATATTTATCCAATGCTTTGACGCCTTCAATCTTGGCATCATAGTTAAATGTGCCGGTTTTTTTGGCTTGATCAACCAAAGCATTGGCGCCCACAATTTTATTATCAATAAAAGAAAATGATGAAGCGTGATTTTTAGGATCTAATATCCGTTTAATGGAGTAGACATAATCCTCTGCAACTAGCTCTCTGCGCTTGCCTTTAAATGCAGGATCATCGGTAAAATAAATCCCTGGTTTTATTTTAAATATATACACCTGACCATTTTTTTGAATCACAGGTAGGCTTTCTGCTGTCGACGGAACCAATTTTACAGGGTTAGCCAGATAATCGTATTGAAGCAATCTTTCAAAAATCACATCGGCTACATTCCCGCTGTAAAAATTAAAAGTTTTAACCATATCAAAACCATCATCTGGCGCTTCAAATGCAACACGGAGTACTTTATCTGCTTGAGCAGGTGTTTTTGCATACCCCATCGGCATAAATGCAATAACGGTTGATAATACAGTGACCGTAAAAAAAGTTGACTTCAAATCAGTGCTCACATTATCGTTTTTTAATAAATACTAGACTTTTGCATAGCATTCAACACTACAACCGTTTCCCTTTCAGCATGTCTGATTCCAACTTTTTATTAAAAAATCATTTATTTAACGATTTTTTATCAGATGGAAAAATTAAGTCAAAAGAAAAACCCCTTAAAGATCGAAAATTACCTAGCTAATTTCATGCCACTTTTCAAATAAAAAAATTAAGCCTATTTTTTAATCAAAAAACTTTCCAAGCAGACTTATTTTTCACGCATCTTAAATAAAAGTAACTTTATGCCAAATCATATTTTTATATATTATTTTCTATTTCAATGAAATAAAAATAATAAACCATATGTTTTATAACAATAAAACATGATTTGCACCACAAAAAAGCAAAAATAAAACTTTATGATTCATTTTAATGCATTACAAAACCATACCTTATTTGGAACTTTATGTTAACCAATCCACATTTAAAATTATTTCAATATTTTTAATATTTAGTAAAAATATGAAAAGCTTATATATAAAAACTAAAACACTTTTACACATTTTATTCTACATTAAGCGAAATCTAAAAATAGGGTTTGGCACAGCTCTTGCTAAAACGGATTTATTGAATTTTTAGAGTGGCAATCCATTAGGGGTTAAATAATCAATGAAAAAAGCCAACTTCGCTCAACCAAGTGCTCTGCCAAAAGCGAGCAAAACGATGCTTAAACTCAGTACGCTCAGTTTAAGTATGTTGTGTTTAACCATGGCTCACGCTGCTGAGGCAGAATCACCATCCGAGGAAAAAGCAGCCAAAGTCGTAAAAGTTGCAGTTACAGGTTCTTCCATTAAAGGCGTTGCAGCACAGAGTGCTTCACCGATCACGGTCGTTAAGGTTGATGAGATTCTAAAACAAGGGGTAACCACAACTGAAGAAGCGCTTTCAAAAATTACAGCAAACCAGTCTGGCTTTGTTACCGCCCTCAATGTTGGGGCAAGCAATACTTCTGGTTCAACTGCTGATCTACGAGGTATCGGTGATAATAAAACCCTAATTTTACTCAATGGACGCCGTTTGGCCGCCAATGCGTTCGATAGTGGGGTAACCAACCTGAATATCATTCCACTCGCCATGTTAGAACGTATTGAGATTGTCCGCGATGGTGCATCAGCAATTTACGGTACTGATGCCATCGGTGGTGTTATCAATTTTATTACTAAAAAACAATTCACAGGACTCAATATTAGTGGTGGCTTAGTTCAGCCGGAACATCAAGGTGGCGATAAGCAAGACATTTCTATTTTTGGCGGTTATGGTGATCTTGATGAACAGGGCTTCAATGTCTTCGGTGTTGTCGATTTTCGACATGCCAACGATATCATGGCAAAAGATCGTAAAACCAGCAAAAGAGGTGCTTACCTTCCTGAGTTAGGGGTGGATGGGCGTAGCTCAGCAACTTTCCCTGCAAATTTTAACGGTAAAAACCCATACGCTTCAAATAACTGTAACAACATGCCATATACCGAAGCTGTAGATGACTTGTGTTTAATGAATACACAAGCATTAATTGGTGTGGTTCCACAGACAGAAGATCTTTCTGTGTTAGGTCGGGCAACGTTTAAGCTCAATGACCACTTCAATGCAATTGGTGAATATGTCTATGCCAATAGTAAGGTCAAGGTTTCAATTGCTCCGGATGTTTATAACGGCAATAACAAGGTACAGATCGGAAAAAATAGTAAATACTATCCAGGCAACGGCATCGTTCCCGCTGTTGATGGCGTAACGGGAGATCCCTTATCACTTTCTTTACGCTCACAAGCAGGTAACCGTGTGAATCAATCTGAAAATGAATCTCATCGTGTATTTGCTGGTCTTGAGGGTGATGCCTATGGCTGGGATATCAATACAGGTCTAACCTATGCGCGTAGTACCTCAAAAGATGAAGTATTAAGCGGCTATCTCAATAAAGGTGCCGTTCAAGATGCACTCGATGCCGGAGTACTCAATCCATTTGGCCCCCAAGCTGCTGGTGATAATCCAAATATCTGGAATACATTTGCACTTTCTGGTGAAACAAATAAGGCAAAAATCGAATCGACGACTGTTGATTTTACCGCAAGCCGTCCGATTTATACCCTTCCTGCAGGCGATGTCGGTTTTGCTGTAGGTGCCAGCTTCCGTCATGATGACTGGACTTCAGATGTGAATGCCAGTCTAGCTGCCCTGTTGCCAAGTATTGGAACAGACCCGACGAATCCGCATCAGGAAGGTAAACGCGATATTACCTCTGCGTTTACTGAACTACAGATTCCGCTACACAAAACATTAGAAGCCCAGATCGCAGCTCGCTACGACAATTACAGTGATTTTGGCGACACCTTCAATCCTAAAGTTGCTTTCCGTTGGGAACCAATTAAACAGTTAATGTTCCGTACTTCTTATAGTACAGGTTTCCGGGCGCCGAACCTCTATGAAATTAACAAGAACAATAGCCGAACACTGACAGGCGGAAAATATGATGACCCGCTCTTATGTCCAGGTGGCCAGGTTGCTCCTGGTGGTACAGCAACGGAAGACTGTGGACAGCAGTTTGATCGTATGCAAGGCGGTAATAAAAATCTAGAACCGGAAAAGTCGACATCGATCACGGCAGGTTTTGTGTTAGAGCCAGTTAAGAATCTGGTCTTCTCGCTTGATTATTACAATATTGAAGTCAAGAACCAGATTTCGGCATTAGATGCAAATACCATCTTTAATTCCCCAGAAAAATATAAAGATAAGTTTGTCCGTAAAGCAAACGGTTCAATTGATTACATTATTACCACCATGCAAAACATGGGCGATTTAAAAACCCAAGGTTTTGATGTCAGCTTGAACTACTTGTCGCCAATGACTTCTACCGGGCGTTTTGGTTTTGGAATTGACGGAACCTATGTCACCAAATATGACTACCAGAACGAGAAAGACGGTGAATGGTTCAGTAGCTTAGGACAATATCGTGATGCGGGTCCGACCATCCGCTGGAAACATGTTGCCAACCTGAACTGGAGCTATGAAAACTGGGCAATGAATTTCCAACAGCAGTTTACTCGTGGCTATAAAGATCAAAATACTACAGGTGATGATCAATATGATCACCATCGTGTCAGCGACTATATCCTCTACAACATTTCAGGTACCTATAAAGGATTTAAGAATCTGGATTTAACAGCCGGGATTAAGAATATTTTTGATGCAGAGCCTGCAGCTTCAAATGTGGGCGATAACTTTCAATATGGTTACGATCCTCGTTTCACAGATATTACTGGTCGTACCTATTTTGTTCGCGGTACTTATAAATTTTAAGGCGTTTCGCCACTACGACATGATGTTTATTGTGTCGTAGTGGTTCACCGTAATCCTCTGATTCATCAAAAATTAAAGCGGTCAGTATCAATTTTTAAATTGATCACCCCCTCCAAACGACGATGAATCCATGATTACAATTTCAGGAGTAATTATGGGCATCCCCTTTTCTGAGAATGAAAATCAACCTGCCAAACGCCTTGTTGGTATTGGTCTGGTGTTATTTCTACATCTCATTATCGCCTATATTCTGATGACAAGTTTAGCGACCGACTTTAGCAAGCCTGTCGATAAGCCTGTAGAACTACAGATTATTCAGGACATCAAGCCACCACCGCCTCCAAAGCCAGAGGAACCAAAACCTAAAGAAAAGCCACCCGAGCCACCAAAAATGGTCGAAAAAGTGGCCAAGATGCCTGACCCACCTAAACAGGTGGAGAAAGTCACACCTGTACAAAAACCAGCACCTGCTCAACCTACCAAAACGGCTGTTGCAACACCAACACCTACGTCTGCTGCAGCAAGTCCGAGCCCTGTTGCTGCTCCAACAGCGCCTGCCGCACCTGCGGTTCCAGCAAAACCCGCAGGAATTTCGCGCGGTGTTTCTGAAGGCGAAGCGGGATGTCAAAAACCTGAATACCCTCGTGAAGCCTTGATGAATGAAGAAGAAGGAACAGTGCGTATTCGTGTGTTGGTTGATGGTTCAGGCAAAGTGATTGATTCGAAAGTCAAAAAATCGAGTGGTAGTAAAAGCTTAGATAAAGCAGCTGTCAAAGCCTATAGCCTGTGTACGTTTAAACCAGCAATGAAAGACGGTGTACCACAACAAGAATGGTACGAAATCGAATATCCATTCACGATTTCCTAATTAAATGCATTGAACAAACAAATTTTTTGGAGAATTTAAAGATGACAAACACAGCAAAACGTATTTCTCGAATTGCAGCAATTGGCCTCATCGCAGGCAGTACATTGCTGCCTGTTGCAACCGTATGGGCTGATGAAACCACGCAAACCACAGCAGCAACCACTGTAGCAACTGATGCCGTAGCGCAAGCAGCACCAACTCCACCACCCTTACCTGCAACTGTTGAAAAAGTACATAACCCTTATGGTTTAGAAGCCCTCTGGCGCGAAGGTGACTTAGTCGCAAAATCGACGTTATTTATTTTGGTACTGATGTCGATTGGAACGTGGTACATCATTCTGTCTAAAGTTTTTCAACAAAGTAAAATCAAACGCCATGGCACAGAAGCTGAACGTCATTTCTGGGAAGCAGAATCTTTAAATAGTGCTGCAGAAAGTTTAAATAGCAATAGTAGCTACCGTTATATTGCTGAAAAAGGCATTCGTTCCACCAAACATCATGACGGCACATTATTAGAGCGTATTGATTTCAACACATGGGTGACGATTTCAATCCAACGTGCAATCGAAAAAGTGCAAAGTCATCTCAGTAATGGCCTAGCCTTCCTTGCCACTGTGGGTTCAACTGCGCCATTTGTCGGCTTATTTGGAACAGTTTGGGGGATTTATCACGCGCTTACTGCGATCGGTATTTCAGGCCAAGCATCGATTGATAAAGTGGCTGGACCTGTCGGTGAAGCACTGATTATGACCGCAATTGGTCTTGCAGTCGCGGTTCCTGCTGTACTGGGTTATAACTGGTTAACCCGTCGTAATAAAGCGGTTATGGACAATGTTCGCTCATTTGGTTCAGACCTACATGCCGTACTCCTCAGCGGTGACTTAAACAGTAATCACCCAAACCGTGATTCTAAATAAGGAACACCATTATGGGCATGATGATTAATTCAGATCAAAGTGACGATGATGTCATCGGGACGATTAACACGACCCCGTTAGTCGACATCATGCTGGTGCTGCTGATTATCTTTTTAATTACAGTGCCAGTGGTCACACACACTGTTCCGGTAAAACTACCCGAAGAAAAAAATACACCTTATGCCACCACCCCACAAAATATCCAGCTTTCAGTGAATAAAACCGGGGATATTTTCTGGAATGAACAATACGTTGCAAATAAAGAAACTTTACTTGCCCGTTTACAAGCTGAAGCGCAAAAACATCCACAGCCTGAGGTTCATATTCGTGGCGATCAACAGACTCATTATGAAGCGATAGATCAGGTGATCAGCACAACACAGCAAGCAGGGATTGGCAAAATCGCTTTTGTTACCACTCCCCCTGCTTCTACACCATAATAGGAGAATCACACATGGGTATGAATGTGGGTTCAAAAAATGATGAAGAAGATGTGATGCTCGACGTCAACATGACACCGCTAATTGATGTCATGTTGGTGCTGCTGATTATGTTCATTATCACCATTCCAATTCCAAACAACGCCATTAACATTAATTTGCCAAATGGCACACCACCACCGCCAACAGATCAGAAGCCACCAGAAACCATTAATTTACGGGTTGATGCACAAGGGCATATTTTCTGGAATGATCAAGCAGTTGCTGATCGTTCAGCCTTAAAAGCCTTGTTTGATTCGGTTGCTCAAAAAGCGGATCAGGATCAGATTAAATTTAAGCCTGATGCACAGGCCGAATATAAGAATATCGCGATGGTGATGGCGCTCGCTCAACAAAGCAATATCACCAAAATCGGTATCGTCAGTAATAACTAAACAATAAAAACAAGAAATTAATCAGATAACTATAATTTTACTCCTGTGCTAACAAGTTCGCTTGTTAGCTTTTTTTATTTCATTTCATTGATGACAACTGGAATAAGCTTACTGCTCACTTTATAGCCTTGTGGTTTATTATTACAGGCATCCCCTGTCACTGTGGTTCGAATGATATAAGGTGAATAAGGCATCACATTTAAATAGCCTGAATTTTCCCGTCCTGTACGGCAATCTTCTGCACCCAGTTTTTCATCATAGCGACCGTCATAAGAAGACTCCTCTACCTCTGCAATCAACTTACTTGTCCATTGAGTGAAATAAACCAGACTTTTACTCGATTCGATTGTGCCCTGTCCTGAACCTGCACTTTCAATTTCGATCAGTTGAATCGGTTTGCCTTTATAAACGGTTGAATGCACTTTAAAGCTATTCGATTGGCCACCAAACTCTTTTAAGATTCGAGCCTGTTTTAATTTTGGACGGGTTAATACATAGCCAGCCCAAAAATTGCGTCCTGCATTTTCAAAACTCACACCAGATAAATAGGCTTCTTCACCCGAGATCAGTTTTACGGCTTCGGTTGAATCAATCTGAATGGCTTGAGGTGGACTGGCATTTGAATCTTGTAAATTAGTAATCCAACTGATGATGGTTTTATCTGTTGGCACGGCAGCATGAGTTGCCGAGATTAGACTTGATAGACAGAGTGTTATAAAAATAAATTTCTTTTTATTCATTATGATTTTCCTTTAGAGATTAAACCTGAAAGTAATCTTAGCGGAGTCTTCTCGATCTCTCATCTAATCACAGGAATATCATCTTACTTTTCAAAGATGAAAAGTAACAAAAATCTTTTGTTAGACTGACGGTACGTCCTGAGCAATTTCAAAGCAAGGCTTTGAAAGCAGCGCAAGGCAGTCTAACTTGGCGGCATCCTTGCCGCCCTCCACGATCGTAGATATTTACTAGACAATAAATACCTAAAGTTAGTTAAACTTTTCCAATTCAATCCATTGAGCATCAGGAAAATGCTCTGCCAAATAAGCTTTTAAATAATCTGCGGTATCTTTCGAAATAAGTGGATCTTTCGACTCATCCTTTAAGTTATACACCAAAGCATGCAAACTCAAACCACGCTGCTTTAATGCCTCTAAACTCAATAAAGTATGATTAATACTGCCCAAACGTCCTGAAGTCACCAAAATCACAGGAAATTGATGCTGAGCAATATAATCAATGGTCAACAACGCTGTGGTTAAAGGCACCATCAAACCACCGGCCCCTTCTAACAATACCACCTCAAATCGCTGAGCCAATTCCTTGGTCGCTGCTTCGATCTTGGCAAAATCCAGATCACGTCCATCCAAACGTGTGGCTAAATGCGGTGAGGCAGGATAAGTAAAAATTTCAGGCATGGTCAGCTTCTCATGATCTTCCTGAAACCAGCCACTGCCCATAATTTCACGATGCTTTTCGATATCTTCAGAGATATCGACATTCCCCGTTTGTACCAACTTCTGGGTAATAACACGCTGTCCCTGTTCGGTCCAAAGTTTGGCGAGATAGCCTGTGGCATACGTTTTACCAATTTCAGTATCAATACCACTGACAAAATAAATACGACTCATCTACTTAAATTCCTTGTTCTGAATTGTTGAAATTTTAGGGTAAATTTCATGAATATAAGGATAATCATTCAAACGCTGATCTAAAGAGTATTCGATACAGATTTCACTGATTGCTTGTATTTGCATCTGGTGAGTATAGGAAAAAGATTGACTCGTTTCGTCATTCACCAATAAAAACTGACCACTACTTCTGCCTGGTTTTTCAATGTTTTTAGCCCAACCACAGATCGTCTTTCTTGGTGCATTTTGGTTAATATAATCTGTTATCCAACTCGTTGACCAAAAAGAGAACAGAATCATCAGCAAAACCGCTCCTTCTACAACAGGATTGGGGATTTGGTCTTTTTTCCAAACCCGTACATATCCCAAGCCAATTAGTAAAACACCCAAAATCAAGCAAATTAATGCCCACGGAAAAGCAGAAAACATCAGAAAAATTAAACTTATACTTAGTGAAAAATAACCATGCACTACATTATTTCTGGGTGTTAACCGGTCAGACATGACTCTATTCATCACCTAAAGATAAGGATTTTGCTCTCCGTGCAATCACATAAATCGGATGATAAGTTAGGCTAAAACCCTGTTCATCATAAAACTGTTGATAATCCGAATAAAACTGCTGCAAGGATTGCTTGGTCCAGCGATGTGATTTTGCTGTTGCAGTCACGCCTGTCGCCTTTAAATGCTGTAATACCGATTTGGGATGATCAAAATATACCTGCTTCAGTGCTTGCTCGATGAGTAGTATTTCAAAGCCTTGCTGTTCAAGCTGTCGTTTTAAAGATTCTAGGCCAATATAATTTAAGCCTTGTCCTGTCAACTGCTTAATTTCAGTTAGATTATCTGGCCCAAAAGTAGAAAAACCGAAATATGCATTGGGTTTTAAGGCTTTGTGAATCCGCCGTAATAATGCAGGCAGATCAAGCATCCACTGTAATGCTGAACTGGAAAGCACTGCATCTAAGGACTGCGGTAAATTCAGTTGTTCAATGTCTCCGATCAACCAATTTACATGTTTAAAATTGAGAAAATGCTGATCCACATCTGCATATAAATCATTTAAAAACAGTTGCTCAACTTGAAAATGAGATTGAAGTAAGTGGGTGAGATTGCCAGATCCACAACCAATCTCAAGTACAGAGGCTAAGTTCTGCGGACAATACACTTTAAGGTATTCAAATAACTGCGCACTAATTTGCTTTTGTACCACAGCATGCTCAACATAGCTTTGCCCTGCTTTGGCAAAACGTCGTGCAACCAATGCTTTATTGATGCTCACAAACACTCCACCAATTGTTTCAATTCAGCTTTTTGCACCAAAGCGGTTAAGGAAATACGCAGGCGTGAACTATTCTGTGGCACTGTTGGTGGGCGTACTGGCATGGCATAAAAGCCTTGTTGTTGTACATAGCGTGCTTTTTCAATGACCGCTTGGCTTTCACCTACGATAACTGGAATGATATGACTGCTGGATGGACTGGAGAAACCTTTTGCAATCACCGCCTGTTGTAAATACTGACTGATCTCTGCCAAGTGCTGACGCTGTTGCTGCATGCTCAGCACTTTATTAAAAATAAAATCTGACCATGCCATCGAGATTGGAGGCAAAGCGGTACTAAAAATCAAAGGGCGCATTTTATTGATCAGATAATCACGGATGATTGAATCACAAATGATATAGCCGCCCACCGAAGCAATTGCTTTACCAAAGGTACCCACCAAGAAGTCAATCTGAGCCAATACGCCATATTGTTCAGCACAGCCCAGGCCTTGCTCCCCCCTGACCCCAATCGCATGAGCTTCATCGACATACAACATGGTTTTGGCAAAGCGCTGTTTTAACTGTGCCAATGCTGCTAAATCCGTCTCATCGCCATCCATACTAAAAATACTTTCAGTCACCACAATAATGCGTTCAACTTGCTCATCTTGGTGATACTTTTGCAATAATTGTTCCAGATGTTGCAAATCATTATGACGATAACGCACATATTGAGCAGTCGAAAGTCGAATACCATCAATCATACTGGCATGTACCAGTTTATCGGCCAGAATCACAGTTTTGCTATCACATAAGGCTGGTAAAATACCGATATTCATGTGGTAGCCACTATTAAAAAGTAAAGCAGCACGACCAAAGGCTTTGCTTAGGCTATTTTCAAATTGTTCATATTCTGCAAAATTACCAGTGAGCAAGCGTGACGAAGATGAACTAAAGAGCGCTCGTTCAATTTTCAGCGTATCCAGAAATTCTTCTCTTAAACTTAAATCAGCGGCCAAGCCTAAATAATCATTGGATGCCAGATTCAACATGCTTCGATCTTGAATGGTAATCCATCGTCCAGATTGCTCATTTGACGTGAATTGGCGAAAATTACCCTGTTGTCTGAGTTGCTCAAGCTGCTCGACATAATGATCAAGCAAGGACATTGGCATTTACTCCCTGCATATTTTTCACCACCTCACTCATCTGTGCCAATAAATAATGGAGTTCGTCATCTGTGATCACATACGGCGGCATTACGTAGACCAATTTACCAAATGGCCGCACCCAAATACCGCGTTCAACGAACTGTTGCTGCAAGGTCTTCATATCGACATTGCTGGTTAATTCAACCACCCCGATCGCACCTAAAATCCGTACATCCGCAACATGGTCAAGCTGGGCTAAATCTATTAATTGTTGAGTAAGTATCTTTTCAATTCGTTGAATATTGGTTTGCCAATCTTGTTCAACCAATAGTTGGGTACTTCTTAAAGCAACCGCACAAGCCAGTGGATTCGCCATAAAAGTCGGGCCATGCATAAACACACCCGCTTCACCACGACTAATGGTTTCAGCCACCTGCTTGGTGGTTAAGGTCGCAGACAGCGTCATATAACCGCCTGTTAAGCCCTTACCAATACACATAATGTCAGGTTCGACCTGCGCGTGTTCCCAAGCAAACATTTTACCTGTACGTCCAAAACCTGTAGCAATCTCATCAAAGATCAACAGCAAATTATACTGCTCACATAAGGCCTTGGCTTGGCGCAAATATTCAGGATGATAAAAACGCATGCCGCCTGCGCCCTGCACAATTGGCTCAATAATCAGAGCAGCAATACTGTGATGATGCTGTTCAATCTGCTGCGTGAGTTCTTGAATATCTTGCGGATTCCATTGACCATCAAAACGACTTTGTGGCGCGGGAACAAAAATTCGATTGGGTAAACTTGTACCAAAAATCTGATGCATGCCTGTGACTGGGTCACACACCGACATCGCATTCCATGTATCGCCATGATAGCCAGAACGGGTGGTAATAAAATTGGTTTTCGCGGGTTGATTCAACGCAGCCCAATACTGCACTGCCATTTTCAAGGCCACTTCTACAGCAACAGAACCTGAATCGGCATAGAAAATCTTATCTAAACTCGGCGGCGTGATTTTTAATAATAATTTGCCTAATTCAATTGCAGGTTCATGGGTCAGACCACCAAACATGATATGCGCCATGTTTTGCAATTGATCTGTAACTGCTTGGTTCAGTTCAGGATGGTTATAGCCATGAATCGCACACCACCATGACGACATGCCATCGACCAAAGTTCGACCATCTTCCAGTTCAATGGTTGCGCCATAGGCACGTTTGACTTTAAAGGTTGGTAGTGGATTTAACATCGAAGTATAGGGATGCCATATATGTTCTAAATCAAATGGGTCTGTCATCCTTTACCTCTGTAAATTCAATATTAAACGATGTGCTGTACAGTGTCATTCCGAGTACTCAGCCAATTTCAGGATAAGCCTTCAGCTGGACTTACTTTTCAAAGATGAAAAGTAAGCAAAAATCTTTTGTTAGGCTGATGGCACATCCTTGATGCCACAGCCTAACGGCGACATCCATGTCGCCTCCACGATAGCGAATATTAAAAGTAAATTTCAATAATGATAAGAACGTTCAATAAATCTCAATAGCTTTTTATCTTAAACTTGTCAAAACCTAAAATATATTGCGAGAACTTTCAATTCAAGCAAGATTAAACCGTCTATTGAATAAAATCTTCAATTATCTGCGCGGTCTGCTCAACCATAAAACAAGGAAAACCATGTGAAGCTCCATCGATCGATACAACAGATAGATTTTTTGCAGCTAAATCCTTTGTTTTTTGCACAACTTGGTAAGGAACTAAAGCATCATGCTCTGCAAAGACATGCAACTGCCTACCCTGATATTTTTCATACAACTCAACCAAGTTTAATTGCTCCAGCAATTTTAACCCTTGTCTAAGCAATGCAATCGGTTGTGGACGAATCAATTTTTGCATAACTACGAAATCGTTCTTTGCCGAACTTGCACCCTGACAGACCAATAAACCAAAACGCTTTAAAGTCGTAATCGCATCCTGTTCAAATGATTGTTTAAACTGGATAAAGGTTTCAACAGGCATGGCTGTGGTCCAATCTGCTTGTGCCACAAAACATGGATTCGACGCTAACGTGATTAAAACTTTCTGTTCAGTATATTGTTGCTGAATTTGATCGACCAGTAAGGTTGCCAGTTGTCCACCAAGCGACCATCCCACAATCACATCAAATTTCACTGCGAGTTCAACTTGCTGTTGCAAGATGTCATCATTTAGCGCATTAAAGATATTAAGCCGTTCAACGATATGTCCCTTTTGTTCTAAAGCCTCATGTAAAGGTTTTAATAGTTCGGCACCACCGCCCCATCCTGTGATGAGTAGAATCTTATAGGTCATGCGCTTGCTCAATTCTAAAAACTTCAACGCAGTATACCCTGATTAACACTGCTCATTATTTTCCAAATCTACCAAAAGCTGTGCTGGGATCACTTGCTCCCAATGTTGCTTGAACTGTTGATGCACCTGATCAATATCAAAGCAACTATTTCTTGCCACCTGCTGCGCATAAGCAAGATCTTTAGCACGCATATAAGCAAGTAAATAGTGCTCTCCATTCAATTCAAGTTGAAACCAAGATTCAACGGTTACCCCTTCAGCTTGCAGTGTTTGAATGGCTTCTACTTTACGCTGTTGAATTTCTTGCTGCCAAGCCTCGACCTCAGCCTGCCTATTTGTTCTTAATTTAATGAGAACTGCACCAACATCCATTCATTTTCCTTTTCTTTTTCTAAATCGCTATTCAATTGAAATATATAAAGCAGAGCAAAACCCTGTAAAGAATTTTCTAACACATCCAATGTCTAAATTTGCTAAAGTAGCTGCTATTACACTTTGAGATCAACATGATGAATACGATAAAGTCCAAAGTTCTCGTTTTATGTAGTTCACTTTTTTTACTCAGTACACCAACACTCAGTAGCGCACAAAGTACCTTATTTTCCAAGCAAGATACTGCACAAAAAGAATGGGTTGGACAGTCTGCGCCAGATTTTAAACTGCAAGATCAAAGTGGAAAATGGCATACTTTAAATCAATATAAAGGCAAATGGGTGGTGCTATATTTCTACCCTAAAGACAACACGGCGGGCTGTACTCAAGAAGCTAATCAATTTAAATCGCTGTATCCTCAATTTACTAAATCCAATGCGGTGGTGCTGGGTGTCAGTCTAGATGATGTCGCATCACATCAAAAATTCTCAGAAAAACTTGGCCTACCCTTCCCGATTCTTGCTGATGATCAAGGTGAACTGGCCAGTAAATTCGGCATCGTTCGAAATTTAGGGATTGCCAAGATCGCCAAACGAGAAAGCTTTTTGATTAATCCTCAAGGCGCGGTGATGTATCACTACACCAGCGTAAATACTCAAACTCATGCCGATCAAGTCTTGAAAGACCTAAAAACCTTACAAAGCAAATAATCGCTTTGGAGATTCTGAGTCAACTCATCGATTGATCATCTGCCTAGATTTTTAAGTCTAGGCGTTTTTATACGCGTTTAAAAATCAATGCCAAGTGAATCATCAATCGGGTTCTGATCCAGTGTAAACACAGTCCGCTGATACGGAATGCCTTCCAGATCATAGACCTGATAAACACAATCAAATAACAGCTGTAGGTCTTCACTGCGATCCATTGCCCGTGCAGTCAGAAAAATTGGGCTAACCGCGCCATTGTCCAGAATCGGAATGTAATTGAGATGTGGAAAACGAATAGTATCGGCACTGGCAGGAATCACACATAAACCTTCACCTGCGGCCACCAGACCCAAGGCCAATTGAATTTCCCGCACTTCATGCATATTTTTCGGCACTAAACTATGCTCGGCAAAAATATTCAGCAGTTGAGTCGAAAAATTCGGTTTCGGCGAAGTGGGATACATAAACATCTTTTCATCAATCAGATCAGCCAGATAGACCCCTTCCGTCCGCTGTGCAATCGGATGGCTGGTATGCGCCGCCACAACCAATCGCTCCTTGCGCAATAAAATCCGTCTGACCGCAGGATCACTAATCCGCAAGCGTCCAAAGCCCACATCAATGCGCCCTTCTTTTAACGCTTGCAACTGCTCTGTGGTGCTCATTTCAACCAACTGAATATTGAGATGCGGCTGCTGCTGCCTGAATAAATAGATGATCCGAGGTAATAAACCATATAACAGCGACCCGACAAAGCCAATGGTGACACTGCGTTCGATCAGTCCAATCCGTTTCGCCATACTCTTAATTTCTTCTGCATTAGACAAAAGTTTAATCGCGTGCTGATAAAAGAAATGCCCTGCGGGTGTGGTTTGTAACGGTCGACTTCCTCGCTCAAACAATTGAATTCCTAGCTCACCTTCCAAATTTTGAATCTGCCGACTCAAAGGGGGTTGAGCAATAAATAGTTTTTCTGCGGCCTTGGTAAAGCTCTGTTCTTCAACAACCGCAACAAAATACCGTAAATGACGTAATTCCATGAGGTTTCCATACCTTTAAGATATATAAAAATATAAATTCAGTCTTAGACACAGTTTACTCATTCTTTTAAGGTATAGACAAGAGATAAACCGATGAAGTTATGAATCGCTTCCGCTAGATTCCAGCTGCCCATATTCATCCTTATCGGTTCAAGCCATCACACAACATATTAGGATATCGAGACGCTTTAAGCGTAACTCGATGACTTCCACAGATTTGGAAAGTCGGAGAACGGACATGCCACGTATTCCTGTAATCAATACCAGCCATCTTGACCGCATTGATGAATTACTGGTCGATAATATCGACACGGGTGAATTTAAACTTCATCGCTCAGTGTTTACCGATCAAGCTTTATTCGACCTCGAAATGAAATATATTTTCGAAGGCAATTGGGTTTATTTGGCCCACGAAAGTCAAATTCCCAATAATAATGATTTCTATACCACCCATATTGGGCGTCAACCCATCATCATCGCCCGCAATCGTAATGGCGAATTGAATGCCATGATCAATGCTTGTTCCCATCGCGGTGCCCAACTCTGCCGCCATAAACGCGGTAACAAAGCCACCTATACTTGCCCTTTCCACGGTTGGACCTTTAACAACTCAGGCAAACTCCTCAAAGTTAAAGACCCAAGTGAAGCAGGTTATTCAGATTGCTTTAACCAAGACGGTTCACATGACCTGAAAAAAGTCGCACGTTTTGAGAATTACAAAGGTTTCTTGTTTGGCAGTCTCAATCCAGATGTACCATCACTTGAAGAATTCTTGGGTGAAACCAGCAAAATCATCGACATGATTGTCGATCAATCCGAACATGGTTTAGAAGTTCTACGCGGCACATCATCCTATACCTATGAAGGAAATTGGAAACTCACTGCTGAAAATGGTGCCGATGGTTATCACGTTTCAGCGGTTCACTGGAACTATGCTGCCACCACACAACACCGCAAAGAGACTCAAGCTGCCGATAATATTCGTGCTATGAGTGCTGGGTCTTGGGGTAAGCAAGGCGGCGGTTCTTATGGTTTTGAAAATGGTCATATGCTGCTTTGGACACAATGGGCCAATCCTGAAGATCGTCCGAACTTTCCGAAGGCAGAAGAATATACCGAGAAATACGGCGCTGCCATGTCGAAATGGATGATCGAACGTTCACGCAACTTATGCCTCTATCCCAACGTGTATTTGATGGATCAGTTCGGTTCGCAAATTCGGGTGTTACGTCCGATTTCGGTCGATCGCACTGAAGTCACGATTTACTGTATCGCACCGAAAGGTGAAGCCCCAGAAGCACGTGCACGTCGTATTCGCCAATACGAAGATTTCTTTAACGCTTCTGGAATGGCCACACCCGATGATCTGGAAGAATTTCGTGCCTGTCAGGCCGGTTATGCAGGCATTGCACTGGAATGGAATGATATGTGCCGCGGTTCAAAACACTGGATTTATGGCCCTGATGATGCTGCCAATGAAATTGGCCTTAAACCGATGTTAAGCGGAATTAAAACCGAAGATGAAGGTCTCTATCTAGCACAACATCAATACTGGCTGCAGACCATGAAACACGCCATTGTCGCAGAGAAGCAAATCGCGGCTCAAGGAGAAAACGCATGAGTATTCAAGATCAAAGCAGCTTGGAAAATATTGCTCAGTTTCTCTACCGTGAAGCGCGCTTTTTAGATGATGAACAATGGGACGATTGGCTCAATTGCTATGCCCCTGAAGCCAGTTTTTGGATGCCTGCGTGGGATGACAATGATCAACTCACTGAAGATCCACAAGCTGAAATCTCCTTGATTTATTATCCAGATCGCCAAGGTTTAGAAGACCGTGTGTTCCGTATCAAGACCGAACGTTCTTCTGCCACCATGCCCGATACCCGCACTTGTCACAATATTGCCAATGTTGAAGTGGTTGAACGCGACGGAGATAAACTCACGGTTCGCTTCAATTGGAATACCTTGAGCTTCCGCTATAAAACCACCTATAGCTACTTTGGCATGTCACGTTATGTGATTGATTGTTCGGGTGATGAACCGAAAATCCTGAGCAAATATGTGGTGCTTAAAAATGACTATATCAATCAAGTGATTGATATCTACCACCTGTAAAAAATAGGTCTCCTCAGCCAAATGGACTGTTGGTTGGGGTCCCAAATTTAAATTATTTTGTAGGATCGCCCATGTCAAACCACAATGTAGCACTTCAATTTGAAGATGGTGTGACACGTTTTATCAGTGTCAATCAAGGTGAAACCCTGTCTGATGCAGCCTATCGCCAAAAAATTAATATCCCGTTGGACTGTCGTGATGGTGCCTGTGGTACTTGCCGTGCATTCTGCGAATCTGGCAGTTATGACATGCCAGAAGAAAGCTATATCGAAGATGCCCTTACCCCAGAAGAAGCAGAGCAAGGTTATATTTTGGCGTGCCAATGTCGTCCAAGCTCAGATGCTGTATTCCAAATTCAGGCGTCATCTGATGTCTGTAAAACCGAAATTCATTCTTTCCAAGGCACATTGGCTCGGGTCGAAAATCTTTCTGACTCAACCATCACTTTTGATATTCAACTGGATGAAGGTCAACCCGATATTCATTTCCTTGCAGGACAGTATGTCAATGTCGCTATTCCTGAAACAGGTGAAACCCGTTCATATTCATTTAGCTCAAAGCCGGGCAATCGCTTAACAGGTTTTGTGGTGCGTAATGTCCCAAATGGCAAAATGAGCGATTTCTTAAGCAAGGCTGCGCAGGCAGGCGATAAAATGAGCTTCACAGGACCATTCGGCAGCTTCTATCTACGTAATGTCACTCGTCCTGTGCTGATGCTGGCAGGTGGTACAGGCATTGCCCCTTTCATGTCGATGCTACAAGTACTGGAAGAAAAAGGTTCTAACCAACCTGTGCGCTTAGTGTTTGGCGTGACCAACGATTTTGATCTGGTGGCTTTGGAAAAGTTGGCAGAATTACAAGCGAAATTCCCTTGGTTTGAATATCGGACTGTGGTTGCCCATCCTGACAGTCAACATGCGCGTAAAGGCTATGTCACAAGCCATATCGAATCTGACTGGCTAAACAGTGGCGATGTTGATATTTATCTCTGTGGGCCTGTACCAATGGTCGAAGCCGTCCGTGGTTGGTTAGAGGCAGAACAGATCAAACCTGCTCACTTCCTATTCGAAAAGTTCTCTGCGAATTGATGGTTACTGGAGAATTAACCTATGTCTCAAGCACAAAGATTTAAGCATAAAGTAGTGATTGTCACTGGCAGTGCTCAAGGCATTGGCCGTGGCGTGGCGCTACAACTGGCGACCGAAGGTGCACAACTGGTCTTGGCAGATCGTTCTGATTATGTGCAGGATGTGCTGGCTGAAGTAAAAGCCTTGGGTGTTGATGCCATCACCATCCAAGCCGATTTGGAAAGCTTTGCGGGTGCACAACGTGTCGTTGCCAAAGCCATTGAACAGTTCGGTCGAGTCGATATTCTAATCAATAATGTCGGCGGTGCGATCTGGATGAAACCTTTTCAGGAGTTTTCTGAAGCAGAAATTATCAAGGAAGTGAATCGCTCACTTTTTCCAACTTTATGGTGTTGCCGAGCAGTCTTGCCTACAATGATTCAACAACAGGCAGGCGTGATCGTCAATGTTTCTTCGATTGCCACTCGTGGCATTAACCGTATTCCCTACTCTGCAGCCAAAGGTGGCGTCAATGCACTGACGGCATCACTGGCCTTTGAACATGCCAAAGATGGAATTCGCGTCAATGCCATTGCCACAGGTGGAACCGAAGCCCCACCACGCAAAGTACCACGCAATCACAATCCTCTCAGTCAAAATGAAAAAGACTGGATGCAGCAGGTCGTCGATCAAACCATCGACCGCACATTTATGGGCCGTTATGGCAGTATTGAGGAACAGGTCAAAGCCATTGTCTTTGTTGCATCCGATGATGCCTCCTATATCACGGGTAGTGTCATTCCTGTGGGAGGTGGAGATCAGGGTTAGCCCTGATCTTTTGCATTTCAGATAAAGTATAGGATGTGCATGGAGGCCATCACCCAATGACAACACTATTCAAAACATTAAAACAAGATTGGTCTATTTCAGCCACGGTTGCTGGTTTTCTGGCGGTGCTGATTTCCTATTCAGGGCCACTAATTATTTTCTTTCAGGCAGCACAACGTGCCCATGTCTCGACAGAGATGATGGTGTCATGGATTTGGGGCATTTCCATCGGTGCAGCTGTTGCGGGGATTTATCTCTCGATCAAATACAAAACCCCTGTTATTACCGCATGGTCTGCGCCAGGGACCGCTTTATTGGTGACACTATTTCCTGACATTTCTCTGAATGAAGCCATCGCGGCCTATATCACCTCTGCGATTGTGATTTTTCTGATTGGAATTACGGGTTGTTTTGACAAACTCCTCAAATGGATTCCTCAAGATGTTGCTGCTGGCATGATGGCAGGTATCCTATTCCAGTTTGGAATCAACCTGTTTACCGCCACGGACAGCATGCCTTTAATTGTATTCAGTATGCTGATTGTGTTTTTGATTGCCAAACGACTAATGCCGCGCTACACCATGATCTGGGTACTAGCAGCGGGCATTTCACTCAGTTTATTCTTGGGGAAAATGAATCCTGTAGAAGTCAGTTTTCATCTTGCCATTCCACAATGGATCAGCCCGGAATGGACTTGGTACTCCACCTTAAATCTGGCACTGCCCTTGATTCTGGTCAGTCTGTCGGGTCAGTTTTTACCGGGGATGGCGATCATGAAGTTGAGTGGTTATGACACCCCTGCCAAACCGATTATTACTGCAACCAGTATTGCCTCTTTAGCGGTGGCCTGTGTCGGCGGTATTACCATCGTGCTCGCATCTATTACGGCGGCGCTATGTATGGGCAAAGATGCACATGAACTGAAAGAAAAACGCTATATCGCAGGGATTGCCAATGGGATTTTTTATATTCTTGGCGGACTATTTGCTGGCAGTATTGTGATGCTGTTTAGCTTACTACCGAAAGAGCTGGTTGCCGCGTTAGCAGGTTTAGCCTTGCTCGGCGCAATTGCAACCAATATCACTGCTGCCATGCAGAGTCCTCAACACCGTGATGCTGCACTGATTACCTTTCTGGCGACAGCTTCAGGGATGCATTTTCTTGGATTAAGTTCGGTATTTTGGGGAATCTGTATTGGGGTGATTGCCCATCTCATTCTCACCCAACGCGCGGCAACACAATCTGCTTAAGAAAAAGAGAACAACTCGCCCCGACTCTCCGCCTTGCTGTCATATCAAAGCCGACTTTAGTCACATCAAGTTGTGTTTTTAAAAACTCAGCAAGGCAATTTTTAAACCTCACTTTAAAATATAAAATTATGAGGTCCAGTTAGATACTTAAAATCAATCCAACATCAATTAAACCAATTGGTAAAATAAAAAAATACATCCAACTTAAAAACAACTCTCCTATTTAGAAATGATTCTATCGTTTAAAAAAAACACATTTAAGCAGCATAAAATCAGCAAAATTCTCACCATTTAATATTTAATGGAATTTAAAAAAATAAATTAGAGAAGTAAAATAAAAATATAAATTTCAATACCTTAATTCAATAAAATCACAATACTTTAAAGACATAAAGATATATCAATTAGGTTTTTGACTCTGATGCAATAACAAAATAGCTTAATAAAAAATAACTCGGTACTTCACAAATTGGAGGTGAAGCAATGGATACAAACAAGGTCAATATTAATGACATAATTGATAAAGCGCGTTTTACCGCTTTTCATTGGAAAGTTTTAATTTGGTGTTTAATCATTATTATTTTTGATGGATACGATCTAGTAATTTATGGTGTGGCACTGCCCTTACTGATGCAGCAATGGTCACTGACTGCCGTGCAAGCTGGATTGCTTGCCAGCGCAGCCTTATTCGGGATGATGTTTGGCGCCATGATTTTTGGCACACTTTCAGACAAACTGGGTCGTAAAAAAACCATTCTGATCTGTGTCACCTTATTCAGTGGGTTCACCTTCTTAGGAGCATTTGCGAAAAGTCCAACTGAATTTGCAATTTTACGTTTTATCGCGGGACTTGGCATTGGTGGGGTGATGCCAAATGTGGTTGCACTCATGACCGAATATGCCCCGAAGAAAATCCGCAGCACTTTGGTTGCATTGATGTTTAGTGGCTATGCCATAGGCGGAATGAGCTCTGCCTTACTGGGTGCATGGTTGGTCAAAGACATGGGCTGGCAAATCATGTTTTTAATTGCAGGCATTCCATTATTACTTCTTCCACTGATCTGGAAATTTCTACCTGAATCTCTGGCATTTTTAGTGAAATCGAATCATCACGATCAAGCCCAGATGATTGTCACTAAAATCGCACCTGAAACTGAATTAACCAGCAATACTCAACTGATTCTAAATGAAAGTACCAGCACCGAAGCGCCTGTGCGTGCACTGTTTCAGCAAGGTCGTAGTTTTAGTACCTTCATGTTCTGGATTGCCTTCTTTATGTGCTTATTGATGGTCTATGCGCTAGGCAGTTGGTTACCTAAACTCATGCTACAAGCAGGTTACTCTTTAGGTGCCAGTATGTTGTTCCTATTTGCACTGAATATTGGAGGCATGGTCGGCGCAATTGGCGGTGGTGCACTGGCTGATAAATTCCACTTAAAACCTGTGATTACCAACATGTTTGTGATTGGTGCAGCCGCCCTGATTCTGCTGGGTTTTAATAGCCCCCAATTCATTTTATATAGCCTGATTGCCATCGCAGGGGCAGCAACCATTGGCTCACAGATTCTGCTCTATACCTTTGTGGCGCAATTCTATCCAACCGCAGTACGTTCAACTGGGATGGGATGGGCTTCGGGTATTGGCCGAATTGGCGCCATCATCGGCCCTGTCCTAACAGGCGCTTTGCTCACCTTTGAACTGCCTCACCAAATGAATTTTCTCGCAATTGCCATCCCTGGCATTATCGCGGCGCTTGCCATCTTTATGGTCAATTTAAAAGTTTCAGTTGCAGCCCAAACAGCTCCGAACTTTAACCCACAAGCTTCGCTCACTCAGCAATAACAATAAGTGCGCCGAGGATTGGCGCACTGACTTCGGATATGGATTATGAAATTATTACAGCGCTTTTTCCCTACGCGTTTAACAGTTGCAAGCCTCTTGACAATAGGTGGCTTGTCTAGCCCAGTTGTTTTCGCTGCTGAAACAACCCAGCCAGCTCAAGATGAATGGAAATTTACCCTCAAAAATGCCTATATCAACCGCGACTATGACAACCCAAGCCTTAAAGATACAGGCAGCTGGTCTCAAGCGGCATCTTTATTTTACAAATCAAATATGCGGGATACCCCACTACAAATCGCAGATAAACCGATCACCATTGGTGCGGATGCTTCAGTGCAATATGCGGTACGTTTGAGTCAAGATAAGCATGTGGCGGATACTGTGTTGCCATTCGACACCCAAACACAATCGCAAGCCTCTGACTATTTAAAATATGGTGCGACCTTAAAACTGGGCTATGACAAAACACTGCTCAGTGTCGGTGAACTCTGGCTGGATCTTCCTGTGACGGCGGTAGATGCCAGTCGCCAGTTGTTGGCATCGTATTGGGGCACCAACTTAAAGTCACAACTTTCTGATCAGCTCTATGCCGAAATAGGCCGAGTGACCAAAGTGTCACCGCGTAATGAAGAATATTTTAAGAAATTTTCTTTTACTGCCAATGGCAAAACCGTTTACTCAGATGGTTTGAATTATCTGGATTTGCGTTATCAACTGACGCCCTCATTGAAGGCCGAATACTACTTCGGCAATTTAGAAGACCTCTACAACAAACACTATGTTGGGCTAGAGCATACATGGAAACAACCGAACTTCTCATTGAATTCCAAGTTTAAATATTTCAATGCCAAAAACGATGGCAACAACTTTGATATTGATGCGCAAAATATTGGAATACTGGAAATGCTGAAAGTGAATAATCAGTCTTTTGGTTTGGGCTATCAACAGATTATCGGTGAGTCGGCCTATCCATTGCCTGATGGTTTCCTGCCTGAAACTTATTTTATCAACTGGAATGCTACAGGCTTCTTCAAAAAGAATGAAAAGTCTTACCACCTAATGTATGGCTATGATTTTAAGGACTATGTACCAGGGCTAAATGCGATGGTGAAATATGTCTATGGTCATGATTTTAAGGCCGCCAATGGCGATAAGAACCATGAAACTGAGTCCAATATTATTCTGAACTATGCTTTTCAGCAGCCTTATCTCAAAGGCTTTGCCCTACAATACATCCGCATTGACTATGATGTGAAACATGGCAATGACTTTGGTGAAGACCGCTTATTTGTCAACTACAGTAAAAAATTCTAAGTCTTAGTCTGATGGTTGAGTAAACAGTTTCTTCCGCTCAAATAAAAAGAGAACTTCATTTGAAGTTCTCTTTTTTCATTACGAATTCAGTCGGATGGATCACTTAAATTTGTGATTGAATATAATTCTGCAAACCAATCAATTCAATTAAACGTAATTGCTTTTCTAACCAGTAGGTATGATCTTCTTCTGTATCAGAAAGCTGCTGACGCAACATATCACGGCTAATATAGTCGCCTTTTTCTTCACACAGCTTAATACCCACTGCCAATTTTTCACGGACATGATATTCAAGGGCTAAATCTGCTTTTAAACAGCTCACAACATCGTGACCCACATTGATGTCTTCACGATGCATATTCGGTTGAGCACCTAAGAACAGCACACGACGAATGATTGAATCGGCATGAGATGCTTCTTCTTGCATTTCATGGTCAATACGCTCGTAGATTTTGCTCAAGCCCCAATCTTCGTACATTCTTGAATGAATTAAATATTGATCACGAGCAGCCAATTCACCGCCAATGAGCATATTTAAATAGTCGATGACTTCTGGATTGCCACGCATAATACTTACTCCTATCGAATGACAATATTATGGCCAAGTTACACTAGAATTGCAAAAACAAAAGTGTGTAAGTTTATGATTTTTATAAAATTAAAATGAGAAACATACGCATTTACAGTTCGAATTGGCTGAATTTATCTAAATAAAATAAGCCTTTGCATATCATTTATGGCTTTAAAAAGTGATAATCCTATTGAAAATCATTTGTTTGATTTTTTGTAACCATTAGCAATGCTTCTTATTCCGCTGATGTTTTGATCAAAAAATCATGAAAAATGACTGTTCAGCTGTTGTTTGTTTGAGCAAAATTCGGTAAATAACAGCAATCACAAAAACATAATGTGGAAACCACAATGGATAAAAGCAAACCAATTTTGGTCACTGGCGCGACGGGTTATATTGCAGGCTGGATTATTGAACGTCTGTTGAATCAAGGCTATACGGTTCATGCAACGGTGCGTGACCCATCCAAGAAAAATAAGATTCAGCATTTGTACGATTTGGCAGAGCAATCTTCTGGCAAGATTGAATTTTTTAAAGCAGATTTGCTTGAACCACGTTCATTTGATGATGCAATGAAAGATTGTGAAATTGTCATTCATACCGCATCTCCTTTTGTGGTGACCAATTATAAAGATGCAGTCAAAGACATTATTGAGCCTGCGGTGAAAGGCACAGAAAATGTATTAGACAGTGTTAATCGCACCGAGTCGGTCAAACGTGTGGTGCTGACCTCAAGTATTGCCTCGACCTATGGTGATGCGATCGAGATTCAAAATACTGCCAACAATGAATTTGATGAAAGTCACTGGAACAATACCAGTAGCGAGACACATCAGCCTTATCCTTATTCAAAAGTCGCGGCAGAACGCAAAGCATGGGACATGGCTGAACAACAAAATCGTTGGGATTTAGTCTGTATTAATCCCGCCTTAGTGATGGGGCCTTCCCTCACCGATGCGAGTCAGTCAGGTAGTATTGAAGTGTTACAACAGTTTGGTAATGGCACCACCTTGTTTGGTGTACCGCCAATGTGGAATGGGATTGTCGATGTCCGTGATGTTGCCGATGCGCATGTCGCAGCAGCCCTAAATCCTAAAGCACAAGGCCGTTATATCATTTGTGGTGGCACACTCAGCTTATTGGATATGGGTAAGGCACTTACTCAGAAATTTGGCTATAAGTTTCCATTCCCGCATTTTACTGTGCCAAAAACTGCCTTTTCATTTGTCGCGCCAATCCTCGGCCATTCACGTGAATTTGTAAAATTGAATATGGGATATCCAATTTATTTTAATGCACAACGTAGTGTCAATGAACTCGGGATTGAATATCGCGATGTGCGTGAAAGTGTCTGCGAACATTTCCAGCAATTGCTGGATGATGGCATTGTGAAAAAATATATTTAATCAAAAAGCACCTCTCAATTTCATCATTGAGAGGTGCCTCGCTCACCGTTATTTCATCTTAAATGCTTCTAAGATGTATTCACCAATATCCTTATAATGATGACCATGGTGGTCTTCTAAATAGAGCAACGCGACATATTCTTTTCTTGCCCCATGTCGACCAGCGGATTCAAGCTTTTCATAAGGTTGATAGAAAAGTTTAGCAGTCTTACCTTTTTGAAATTCAACGTTCACATGACAGATTTTTTGTGAATTATTTTCAGACTCAACACTTTTCACCTGACCCAACCTTAAATCAGCATATTGATAGAGTTTCTGTCTTAATTGCCAACGTAACTCAAAATCAAGTTGAGATAGTGAAGCATCCTCTTGATCTATTTGATCGACTAAATATCGTTTTATTTGCTGATAAGCGAACTCCACCATATGATTTGGCTGATACACATTTGACTTTAACAACCCTTGATCATAAATAGAATCAGAAGCAATCAGATGATGCGGTTTCACGTGAGCGAACTGCTCAACAGCATGATCAAACATCTTGATTTCGCTTTGGACGTCTAACTGAAATTCTCTCCAGCATCTCTCTGCATCCTCATGACTTTTCTGTAGACAAGCCGACCTTTTTTGTATTTCTTGCGCTTTTAATAAATCGAAAAACAAGCGTTGCCTTAATTCAATTTTTTCCAATACAGCATTTAAAAGCTGGGTATTGACATCTTCTTGTACACTACCTAGCACTTTCGTTTGATTGCATTTAACTGCATTATCATAACGATAATAAGCAAGCATCACAAAAAAAGGAAGAATGAGTGCTAAGCAATACATGATGATTAACTTAGCACTTTCTTTATCTACATCATCAAGCTTCATACTGCTTCAAAAACGCTAAAAACTCTTGCTCATTCAAGACTCGAATGTCTAGCTTCTGCGCTTTATCCAGCTTACTACCCGCTTTCTCACCTGCAACCACACATTTGGTTTTACTGGACACACTGCCACTGACACGCGCACCTAAGGCTTGAAGCTTCTGGGTTGCTTCATCACGGCCCATGGTTTCCAATGTTCCTGTCACCACCCAACTCTCACCATTCAATGGTTGACGTGTTGGAGCTGTCGGTGCATCCCAATGGATACCTGCCGCCATTAAACGATCTAACACTTCGATGTTATGCGGTGCTTGAAAGAAATCCGCAATCCATTCAGCAGTAATATCACCCACATCAGGGGTTTTCTTGAGTGCTTCAATATCCGCAGCTTTTAAGGCATCAAGCGTCTGGAAAGTATTGGCGAGCATACGTGCGGTAGTCTCACCGACACCACGAATTCCCAAGGCATAAATAAAACGTGCCAAAGTGGTTTTCTTGCTCGCTTCAATCGCATCAATCAGGTTCTGAACCGATTTCTCACCCATTTTTTCGATGGTCAATAAAGTGTCACGATGCTCATGTAAATGATAAATATCAGCCACATCTTTAAGTAGCTCGAGATGTAAAAGTGACTCCACCCAACGGTCGCCTAAGCCTTCAATATCCAAAGCTTTACGTGAAACAAAGTGACGAATGGCTTCAATCCGTTGCGCAGCACAATACAAACCACCCGAACAACGTGCCAAGGCCTCACCTTCTGGCATCACCACAGGGGATTCACAGACTGGACAATTGGTCGGGAGATGCACCATCTCTGCATCGGCAGGTCTGAACTCAGCCCAAACCTTCTCAACTTTTGGAATCACATCACCAGTACGGTAAACACTAACGGTATCGCCAACACGCACATCTAAACGATGGATTTCACCAATGTTATGTAAGGTCACATTGGATACTGTCACCCCACCAACAAAGACAGGGGCTAAACGTGCGACAGGTGTCAGTGTTCCTGTACGCCCCACTTGCCAGTCAATATTCTCAACTTTGGTGAGTGCTGCCTGTGCAGGGAATTTATAAGCCGTTGCCCAACGTGGTTCACGACTCAAGAAACCTAATTGTTGTTGCTGTTTAAGGCTATCCACCTTAATCACCATGCCATCAATTTCAACTTTAAGATCTGGACGTTCTTGTTGGATCTGTTCATAACGTTGTTGTACTTCTTCAATCGAAGCACACAGGAATTGACGTTCTGCGATTTCAAAACCAAATTTGGTTAACCAGTGCAAACTGTCATGCATGGTCTCAAGGCCATGATTGGGCTGACACTGGGCAATCCCATAGGCATAGAACGCCAATGGACGTGAAGCGGCTATATTTGGGTCCAACTGACGAAGGCTTCCTGCTGCTGCATTACGTGGATTAGCAAAGGTCTTGTCACCTTTTGCTTCTTGATCCGCATTAAGCTTTTCAAAGCCTTGCTTTGGCATCAATACTTCACCACGAACTTCAAGAAACTCTGGAATCGCTTGATACTGACTGGATAATACTTTCGGCAGATTCCGAATGGTTTTAACATTCTGAGTAATGTCTTCACCTGTCTCGCCATCACCACGTGTCACGCCGCGAACCAAGACACCATGTTCATACCACAGTGAAATCGCTAAGCCATCGAGTTTCAGTTCAACGTCATACTGGACTTTTTGATTCGGTAACCGCTCATCAATACGGCGGGCGAAAGCAAACAGGTCTTCCTGATTAAAGACATTGCCCAATGACAGCATTGGCACTGCATGAGTCACACTTTCAAATTTTGATAGCGCTTGACCACCCACTTTATTGGTCGGGGTATCGGCCTGAATACAGTCTGGATATTGTTGTTCTAATGCTTTCAGCTGATGAAATAAATGGTCATATTCACTGTCAGAAATGGAAGGTTGATCCATCACATAATAAGCATGATTGTGTTTTGCAATCAGTTGAATCAACTGACGCATTTGCTCAATAACTGAGTTGTGTTCCATTTAAATTTCACCATATAAAAGGGCGGAAAAACCGCCCTATAATTTTTACTAAATTTAGTATATCGAACCTGAGTTAGACATGAAATATGATACTCAGAAATGTCATCTGCAACCTGCGTGATTTAAACAAGATAATGTTTTTGCAATAAAATCACTTTAATGAAAGTAGTGAACAGGTTTTGCAGATGACAATGGTTTTGCTTACTTTTGTCGAAACAAAAGTAAGTCGAACCGAAGGTTTAACCTAAAATAGGATGAGAACCGAACATGACTCCGTTAAGTTCTTTATTTTTCAAATTTAAAAACATGTTAATCAGTTTATGAAAAAGCAACTAATTAAACCGTCGCCTGATTTGGACGATAATCGATCACATGATGACGCCAATGTTCTTTCAACTGCGGCGTAAACTCTAAATTGTTTTCATCATAGACTTTACCATCGACTTCACGTGCAATTAAACCCGCAATACTGGTCATCATGTCATAACCCGTGACTGCTTTACTATTTGGCAATGCAAGGAAAAATGCTAGACCTTGTACTTGTTCGCCAGATAAGGTTTCCAAATCAAAACCTGCTGGACCATTATCCGTCATACGCAGCACAGAGAACATCAAGGCACTTGGCTCATCAGTGTTTTCATAACGATGGAAACATGACATTTCACCGAAACGTAGACCGTATTTCAATAATACTTTAAGTGCTTTATCACCTGATAAGGCACGGCGTGGGTTCGGATAAACATTCAAGGCAATAATCTGTTCTGCAGTTGCTAAAGCACTTTCATCATCATAGCGCTGCTGTTCATGTAAATGCACATCCAGAATATTACTTTCGCCATCAAACTCTTCAATCGCAACCGTTTCAATATTTGGATTTAAGCTGAGCTCAGTTTCCGCTTTGCTTTCCTCTGTAGCTTCTACATTTTCAGAGGCCACTGTTGTTTCTGGCTCAGTCGTTGCTGTCTGATCTTTTTGAGCCGCTTCCAGTTCTACTACAGTTTCAACAGCCTCATCTGCTTTAGCAGTTTGTTCGATTTCCGTCGTTTTTGTTTCAACACTAGTCGCATCAATGGCTTGCTCTGCCACAGGCTCCACTACAATTGCTTCAGTATTTAAACTTGGTTCAACACGCTCAGTTGTGGTCACCACTTCTTTTTGTAAAAGCTGGTCACGTACATGACGTGGAATCACAGGTTGCTGACTTTCAGGATTAATATGTAAATCTGCTTCTAATGATGGCTCAACTGGTTTTGGTTTTCTTAAAATCATGATTAAACCAACGAGCATAATCGCAACGGCGGCAACAATGCCTATTATTGTATTCATTTCCATACTAAGACTCCGCAACTAACCCGTATTCTTTTGCCTGTTCTAAATCGACAGTCACTAATTTTGATGTACCTGGCTCTGGCATGGTGACTCCAAGTAAATCAGTTGCCATTGTCATCGCCAATTTATTATGTGTAATGTAAATGAATTGCACTTGTTCAGAAAGCTCTTTTACCAAATTACAATACCGTTGTACATTGGCATCATCAAGTGGCGCATCAACTTCGTCCAGTACGCAGAACGGTGCAGGGTTCAATCTAAAGATGGCAAACACCAAAGCCAAAGCCGTTAAGGTCTTTTCACCGCCTGAAAGCAAGGCCAAAGAGCTGTTACGCTTGCCAGGTGGACGCGCCATCAGTTTCACCCCAGACTGCCAATCATCTTCAAGGCTTAAAGTCGCTTCACCACCACCAAATACCTTTGGAAACAACAGTTGCAGTTCTTGATTGACCTGATCAAAGGTGGTCATAAATAACTTACGCGTTTCCTGATCAATACTTTTCATCGCGTCTTTGAGCTGATCAACGGTATTTTGTAGATCCTGCATCTGGTGACTCAGTTCATCAAAACGCTGTGACACTTCTTCGTATTCTTGTGAAGCCGCTAAATTCACGGCACCGATTTTCTCAAATTGCTGCTGGGCTTTTTCCAGTTTCTGCTGATGATCTTTAATTTCAATCGACACATCAGATAAAGCGTCTGTATTCAGTTCTTTCAGTTGCTCTAAATAATGTTCACGATCTGATTTCGCCGCCTGCCAAGCCAAGCGCTTTTGCTCTAACTGCTCACGCACCTGCTCATCTTTTTGCTGTGCTTGATGGCGTTGTTCCGTCAGTTGCTGCTGCTTCTCTTGTACTTGATTCAGTTCCAGCTGCCATTCATTCCAGGTTTTTTGCAGCTTTTCGGTTTGCTGGAATTGCTGTTGGAATTGTGACTCCAAGTTGGGTAGTTCAAGCTGAATCGGATCAACAAACTTCTTGGCCTGTTCGATTTGTTCAATGATTTGACGGTATTGTGTTTTTAGGAACGAGATATCTTTCTCTAACAACTCAATTTGCTGATTGGCTTGCGAAGTCTGGCGACGCAAAGCTTCACGTTGCTGCTGTTGTTGAGTCAACTGTTGTTGCTGCTCATCCAACTGCTCATTCAAGTTTTCCACCTGAAATTGCAAAGTCTTATAATTTGGTAACACCGATTCTAATTTCAATGCCAGCGCATGCAGATCAATCTCCAGATCATCACGCTGCATGGCATCTTCTTCAAGCTGTAGATCAAGCTGTTTCAACTGATCGGCCAATTGTTGTTGCTGCAACACAAAGGCCTGTGCGGTACTTTGTAGTTTGGCAATTTGCACATCCAGTTGTTGTAACTCTTTTTGCTTTTGCTTCAGACTTTGCTGTTGTTGCTGCAAATGCTGTTGCTGCTGTTGCAACATTTCCTGCTGTTGAGAAAACTGATGTTCCAAGTTATCCAGCTGTGGTTGTTGCTGTGCCAGTTGCTGTTCAATTTCCTCTAAACGGACTTGATGACTGAGCATGCCCTGCGCAGTTTGACTGTCTTCATCATAGTGCAGTGCAATCACCCAGTCTGAGCCGACATGATAACCATCCAGCGTTAAAATGGATTGTGCGTGCTGGAGATCCACTTGAGATCGCAAAGCTGTGGTTAAATCTTCTGCAACGGCGACATTGGCCCATAAAGAAGATTGTGGCGCCTCGATCCATTCACTCAAACAGGTCAGCTCTGCAACTTGAATAGGCTGCTGTGGTGATGATTTTAACTGTCGTGAGATACCCTCTTGGAAGGCTTGCCCATTCTCAATCAACTGCGCTTGTAACCATTTGGCTAAGAACTTCTCAATAATGCTTGCATGCGCTTTAGCTTGAGCGCTTAAACGTAGGCTTTGCATCAATCGAACTGCATTTTGATCATGCTTCGGACTTTGTTTTGCGACGAGCTGATTTAAGTTCTTTTGTTCAGCCAATAAAACCTGAATTTCTGTTTTCAGGCTTTGCAGATCCGTTTTGTTCGACTGTTGTTGATCTTGCTGTGTTTGAACATCCTGCTGTAATTGCTCAATCGCAGTTTCTAACGCAATAATTTCCTGTTGCAGTTGTTGTTGCAATTGTTGTAACTGCACCTGTTCATCATCCTGAACCTGAGCACGAATCTGAGTGGTTTGCGTTTGCAAGGTCTGCTTTTGCTGCTCAATCCGCAGCACGTTCTTACCGAGCTGTTCAATTTGCGCCGCCATCTGCAACTTTTTTTGTTGTTGCTGATCGACTTGAGTTTTCAGTTGATCAAATTGCTGTTGTGCTTGCTTGTGCTGTGCCTGAACATCAGTAAAATTTTGCTCAGCCGTTTGTGTCTGCTGCTCTAAGGCAAGTAAGCTTTCATTTTGCTCATCAAATTGAGTGCTTAAGGTTTCAACCTGTAATTCAGAGAGTTGCAGACGCTCTTTGGTTTGTACTTTCTGCTGTTCAAGTTGCAGCAAGCTGGTACTGTTTTGTTGAAATAAACTCTGTTTTTGTTCCAAAGTCATTTTTAATTCAGACAGCTTTTTCTCAGCCTGTTGCCACTCATGCTGCAACGGTGAAGACTGTTGAATTAAACGCTGAAATAAAGCACTAGTGGCTTCAAGATCGTGCTCAATGGTCTGTGACTCAGAACGAACCAGTTTAAAGTTTTCGCCCAATGCCGTCATTTCAACGGTATATTCTTGCTGTAATTTCTGACTTTGATTGGCTTGGAACGAAAGGATTTCAATTTTTAAAGTTCGAATCTGCCCTTCTAAGGTCTTGTATTGAATTGCAGCTTCAGACTGGCGCTTCAAGCTGCGGAGTTGAGATTTTAGTTCAGCCGCAATATCGTCTAAACGTGCCAGATTCTGTTCAGTATGCTCTAAATGCTGTAAGGTTTCACGACGGCGTGCCTGATAACGGGACACTCCTGCCGCTTCTTCAATAAACACACGCATTTCTTCTGGCTTGGCATCAACCAGACGGTTAATCATGCCCTGTTCAATCACCGCATAAGAACGTGGCCCTAAACCTGTGCCCAAGAAAATATCGGTAATATCACGGCGACGGCAACGGGTGCCATTCAGGAAATATTCAGATTTACCTTCACGCGTGACTTGGCGGCGGACGGCCAGCTCGCTATAGGCATTATAAGCGCCACCGAGTTTGCCATAAGTATTATCAAAACGCAGTTCGACACTGGCAACCCCAACTGGTTTGCGTTTGGCGGTCCCGGTAAAAATAACATCCTGCATACTGCCGCCACGCAACTGGCGTGCGTTGGACTCGCCCATCACCCAGCGAATCGCATCAATGACATTTGATTTACCACAACCGTTCGGCCCAACCACCGCAGTACGGTTGGCCTTAAAATGTAATGTTGTACTATCGGCGAAAGATTTAAAGCCTGAAAGTTTTAAACTGCTTAAACGCATACTGCCCTAACTAGCGGCGTGAGCGTCTAGCCCAAGCCAATTCAATCTGTTTCATACGTGTCAGAGATTCCAACACAAGGTTGCGCAAGTGTCGACAAAAATCTTCCATAAATAAAGCAGCTTGTTGTGATTTTCGGATCAAAATAGCATCAATCACCAACTTGAATAGGGTAAATGATTCTTGGAGCTCTCGACGCGAAGTATTCAAGGTCAAAAAATAACTACGGCGTAACGACGGCAACAGTTCTTTATAAAATTGCATCAAATAAGGATTCGCCACCATGTCATGCTGTTCTGCCAGATATTTAAAGATGGCATCGTAAAATTTTTCGATATCGCCTGCGCGAACAAATTCGACCAGTTGATCCAATAAAGTTTGTAGTTGTTCTGCTTCATTGACTCGCCACGTTTCACTAATCCGCTGCACAATATGCCCAAGCACCATCACATTGGTGTCGAATAAAGCTTTGACTTGTTGTGCTGACATTTCAGAGACAATCGCGCCACGACGCGGAAAAATTTCAATTAAATAAGTCCGTTCCAGTAACAACAGTGCCTCACGAACCGAGCCACGACTGACATCTAATTCTTTGGCAATGCGCAACTCTTGAATGCGTTCGCCTTCAACCAGCTCACCACTAATAATTTGTTCACTAATATACTTTGCAATCTGTTCAGAAAGACTATCAGCCTCTTCGAGATTCATGAGTCCCTCGCTATCTTTGTTATACGCATTGATACAATGCTGTTTGCGCTTTTTTGTTTTAACTGATCTCGCCCTATAAATTCTATATCATTGTCTGACAATTTTATTGCTTTTTAAGCCAATTGCGCTAAAAAATCGCAATATGATTCTCAATATGTACTAAAAAGTTAGTTTTTCTATTTTGAATATCAAATATTTATGTACTCAAGTAAAACTTAACCACACATCTGAAAAGATTTTCTTTCATCGCCTTTTAATTGATACAAGTCACAAAAAATAATATTTTCATTAAAAATATCGCACTTTTAATTCTCCTACTGAATTACTCAGTACACATATAGATGAGTCATAACATGGGTGTTCATCAAGCGGTCAATATTGCTATTTTTGGGCTCAGTCTCAGAACCTTGAATGAGTTAAAACAACAGGTTGAAACGGCTGTGCCACATCATGTCCAAATCAATTGGAGCAATATTGCCGAGCCGCAGCTGGATATCCTCATGATCAATCAGCTATTTTTTGATTCCCCCAATATTAAAAGCTTGCTGCAAAACAATAAAATCAATGTGCTGAAAATTGCCAATGACCTTGATAAAAATAGCGCCATTGAAGATGACACCTTATTTCTGCCCTTGAACCATCTCCATTCATTGCATCACTGGCTCAGCCTTCATCTAAATGAACGCTTAAATCAAAGCTCAGAAAATATCGAAACTGAAGATACTCCGACCTTTCAGCGCAAACAAATTAAAGAAGTATTACAAGAAATCCAGAATCCGAAAAATGGCAAGATTCAGCTGTTTGATAACCAAGGACTACTCGCCATTGCCGATCCACGCAATCAATGGCTATGGCAACATGCTGAATTTGACTCTTTTCAAACCGACCCAAGCCTGAACTACACCTATGCCACACAAAATGATCTGCATTGGACTTTAGATGCACCGCAGCAAGACTTAAAACAATGGCTCTGGCATTTACTCTGGACCTCCATGAACTTTGAAGGATTATGTCCCGCCTCTGCCTCGAGTTTTTATCTGCAGTTCTGGCCGCAACCCAAAAACAAGCTTGATCGCCAAGATATCTTACGGATGTCTGCTTGTTTTGCCCAAGGTGCGCAAATCAGTATGGTTGCACAACAACTCAATCTGCCCGAACAAAAGGTCAGACACTTTGTTGCGGCGTGTTTGGGTGCAGAGTGTGGCACATTGATTAAAGATCAACAGGCAAAATATCGCCCGCAAACTCAGCAAAGCGAAACAGAACAACATTTTATGAAAAAACTATTTGGTCGCTTACGCCATCGTTTAGGCTTTTAATTAAGGTCATCCCTATGATTTTACATCAATATAAAATTGTCTTCGGTGGCACCATGGGTTCAGGTAAATCCTCGGCAATCAAAGCATTATCTGAAATTGAAGTCCTCAGTACCGAAGCACTGAACACCGATACCGAATCACATGACAAGTTACTGACCACTGTTGGGATTGATTATGGCGAACTGACTTTGGAGGACGGGCTCAAGGTCGGTTTATATGGCACACCCGGGCAAGATCGCTTCGATTTTATTTGGGCAGTGATTTGTAAAGGTGCAATCGGCACTATTGTCATGATTGATCACGCTGCCGAAAACCCTTTATTAGATTTAGAGCAATATCTTCAGGCCTTTCAGCCCTTTAGTCATAATATTGTGATTGCAATTACCCATATTGATCGTATGCCAGAACGCACCTTATCCATGTATCGTGACTGGCTGGCCGCCAAAGAACTGAATTACCCACTATTCTTTATTGATGCACGTCAGCAAGATGATGTACTTCTTCTGGTCGAAACCTTGATTGCCACCATTGAAGTACATTATGGTCTCACTCACTAAAACGGATTAGAGCAAACCTTTATAAATAAAGTAACTGCCAACCACCACCAATAGGCCTGCAAAACATTTTTTTAGCATGGCTGGTGACAGACGATGTGCCACTTTGGCACCAAATTTTGCGGTGATAAAGCTCATCACACTGATGCCCAAGAAAGCATAGATATGCACATAACCAATCGTGTTCGGCACTTCAATCTGCTCTTTGGCACCAAACCACATAAAGCCTAATGCCCCCGCCACTGCAATGGGTAAACCACAGGCAGCCGAAGTTGCCACTGCCTTTTGCATGACCACGCCATGACGATTGAGATAAGGTACTGTAAGGCTGCCCCCCCCAATACCAAAAATCGCGGATGCCACCCCAATGCCACCACCCGCAGCAAGTTGTAACGCTGCTGAAGGAAGATGACGATTTGGATCAACCACCGCATTTGCCCCTCTAAACATCTTATAAGCCATCCAGACGGCGAAGACACCTATCACCAACTGTAAATGCTGCCCTGACATCAAATCAGCCACCCCAGCACCGAGGAATGAACCCAACACCAAGCCCGGTGCCAAATTACGAAATACGGGCCACAACACTGCCCCTTTTTTATGATGTGCCATCACCGAACTAATCGAGGTCACAATAATGGTTGCTAAGGATGTTCCAACTGCAATATGCATAATGACATTGGGGTCATAATTCATTTGAGTGAACACAATATATAAAATCGGCACAATAATTAGACCACCGCCCACACCAAATAGCCCCGCAGCAAATCCAGCAATTGCGCCAATCAGCAAATATATGATTAACTCCATAAACACATGACCACTCTACTTGTAAAAATGATGGATGATTTCGCAACCCGCCAGCTTCAGCAATTATTGAACGCAAAAAATCAATTTCCAGAAGTGGTGCTGCTTAAAACAACCACAACATCGACCAATGATGATATGCGTGAAATTGCACAAAAAGGGATGACCACAGGATTGGTCTGTAGTGCACAGCAAACCCAAGGTCGTGGTCAGCACCAGCGACAATGGGCCTCTCCTGAGGGCAACATTTATTTAAGCACACTGATCCAAACCAATACAGCACTGGATGGTCGCTTAGCGCTTGAAGTTGCGTTAAATATCTTACAGATGCCTAGCTTGCATGGCTTGAACTTACAGGTCAAATGGCCCAATGATTTATACAGCCCTCAGGGGAAATGGGGCGGAATCTTGGTAGAACCACTTTCACCCAATCAAGCCATTGTCGGTGTAGGGATGAATCTAAGTACTCCCCCTGTTGAAAATGCAGACCAACCGATCACCTCTTTAGCCATGCTCGGTTTAGCCCATGTAGATCGTTTAACCCTGATTGCGGAACTTTACACCGCAATTCAACAAGCAGCACAATGGTTCGAACATGGCAGTTATAATTTAGCTGAACGTTTTAACCATCATGCAATTTGGTTGAATCAACAGGTCGAATTTGAACATACCCTCGGTAAAGTTCAGGGGCTATTTCAAGGGATTTCCAATGACGGTGCGGTGTTGATCAAAACCGATCAGCTTCAACAATTCTATCAAGGCCGTTTACGTCTTGCCTCGATTTAAAAGAGTGATGATGCAATGAAAAGTTTATGGCTGGATATTGGTAATACCCGCTTAAAATACTGGATCACCGCACATGATCAAGTGATTGAACATGCTGCCGAGTTACACCTACAGTCACCTGCCGATTTATTGCTCGGTTTGATTCAGCACTTTCGTCATCAGAATTTAAGTCGTGTCGGCATTTCTTCGGTTTTGGATTCGGAAAATAATCAACGTATTCACATGATTCTCGACATTTTGGATATTCCAATTATTTTTGCCAAAGTGCATGCTGAATATGCGGGACTGCACTGCGGCTATGATGTGCCAAGCCAACTCGGGATTGACCGTTGGTTGCAAGTCCTCGCCATGGCAAAACCCAATGAAAACTTTTGTGTGATTGGCTGTGGCACTGCCCTGACCATTGATCTGGTCGAAGGATTGCAACATCTGGGCGGCTATATTCTGCCAAATTTATATCTACAACGAGATTCGCTGATTCAAAATACCAAAGGCATTAAAATTCCAGACTCTGCTTTTGATAATTTAAAACCTGGCCATAACACAGTGGATGCAGTACATCACGGCATCTTGCTCGGCTTGATCAGCAGCATTGATCAAATTATGCAACAATCGCCGAAGAAGCTGATTTTGACTGGTGGCGATGCGAGCTTATTTGCAAAATTCCTTAGCCACTATCAACCTCAAGTTGAATCTGATTTATTACTCAAAGGCTTGCGCCATTATGTTCAACTAAACTCAGCTTTCAGCAAGGTTTGAACAACTTGCAATAATTGAGGGAACTCACTAAACCCATCTTCTGTACGAAAATGCCCAGCTTGAGCCACCTCAATCAGTTGGGCATTGAGTAAATTTGAAAATTTAAAGGTGAGTGGTACAGGAACCACTGGATCATTAGTAGAAAAGAACACCAGACGTCTTTGAATATTGACACGCAATAAACCACTTTCAAAATGGGAGTGTTCAAGAAAACTGTTGAACTCAGGATGTTTTGAAATAGGATCATGAAAACCGGCAATAAAAATGCCTGCTTTTACGGCATGCTGCTTGAGTCGTTTGGCGAGAAATCGAGCCACAGCCACACAAGATAAGCCATGTGCCACCACAATACTCTGTTCATTTAGTCCCTTGAGCTGTGCATCCAAGCAAGTTTGCCAAATCTCTGCTTCAGGATGATTGGCATCCGCAAGAAAAACCCGTTCAACGAAAACATCCTCACTTTTCAGTTGTTGTTCTAACCATGCATACCAATGCTGTTCTGGATCAGCATTTTCACAATGCAGAATAAATACGCTATTTTTTGAATTATGTGACATATTTAACACTACTTTTCAATGTAAAACATAGACTTATTTTTAATTTTCTTCTTTTTAAAGCACCTTGAATGTTGATGTTTTGTATTAAATTTATACAACACACCCGCATTAAAAAAGGCGCATCACGCGCCTTTTTAGGAAGTTTAGAACTTACTTTTTCTGGTCATTGCTGCCAAATAAAGGGCCCATATTTCCACCGCCACCAAATTGCTTTTGCATATTGCCTAATGATTTCAACATTTTGCTCATACCTGATGGATTGGCGAATTTCTTCATCATCTTCGCCATTTGTGCTTGTTGCTTGATCAACTTATTGACCTCAGCTACATCCATACCACAACCTGCTGCGATACGTTTTTTACGGCTCGGATTCATCAAATCAGGATTACGACGCTCTTTGATCGTCATCGACTGAATGATGGCTTCCATACGCTTCACTTGCTTTTCAGGGTTGGCTTTTTCAATTGCATCCTGAATGCCCGCATTGCTCATCCCCGGCAACTTGTCCAAGAAGCCCATCATGCCGCCCATTTTGCTCATTTGCTCAAATTGCATCAGCATATCTTCAAAGTTGAAGGTTCCGCCTTTCTGCAATTTCTTCGCCATTTTTTCGGCTTTTTCTTTGTCGATTTTGCGTTCAACTTCTTCGACCAAAGAAAGGACGTCACCCATACCCAAAATACGTTGTGCAACACGATCTGGATGGAATGGCTCAAGTGCATCTAGCTTTTCACCAATCCCCAAGAACTTGATTGGTTTGCCTGTGATGGCACGAACAGAAAGTGCTGCACCACCGCGCGCATCACCATCCGTTTTGGTCAGAATCACACCGGTTAAAGCTAAAGCATCGTTAAATGCTTTTGCTGTATTGGCAGCATCCTGACCTGTCATCGCATCAACGACGAATAGCGTCTCAGTCGGCTTCACCGCAGCATGTAATTCTTTAATCTCGTCCATCATGTCTTCATCGACATGTAGACGGCCTGCAGTATCGACAATCAAGACATCAGCAAACTGGATTTTTGCCTGCTCAATGGCACGATTGACAATATCAATTGGCTTTTCAGTTGCTTCTGAAGCAATAAAACCCACACCCACTTCATTGGATACGGTTTCTAACTGCTTGATCGCTGCTGGACGATATACGTCAGCAGAAACAGTCATGACTTTTTTCTTTTGACGTTCTTTTAAGAAACGCGCTAATTTTGCAGCTGTTGTGGTTTTACCCGCACCCTGCAAACCCGCAAGTAGGACAACAACAGGTGGCTTTGCGCTTAAATCTAGTGTCTCATTTGCCTCACCCATCATCTTGGTGAGTTCATCATAGACAATCTTTACAAATGCCTGACCAGGAGAAAGCTGAGTCATGACCTCTTGACCGAGCGCTTCTTCCTTCACCTTCGCGATAAATTCACGAGTTACAGGTAACGCCACATCGGCTTCAAGAAGCGCCATACGTACTTCACGTAGGGTATCTTTAATATTGTCTTCGGTCAGCTGCCCTGAGCCAGTAACATTTCTTAAACTCTGTGTGAGTCGTTCTGTTAAGGTATCAAACATTGCGAAATCCGCTTAAAATGGCTAGTTGCAAAAAAATCTTTCTTAAAATAGAAAATTTATGCGTAAGATGCTATAGGATACTGTAGTTCGAAGCGAATTTATATCTTATATGGTGAATATTATTCATCCTCCTAAAAAAGGTTTGACATGATCAGTCTCCCCTTGGTTTACACAATTTTGGCACTCATCGCCTATACCAGTTCATTTTGGTATTTATTTATTCGATTGATGTCAAAACGTAGTCCAAATCTTTGGTGTTATGGTCTGATGGTTGGATTAGGCTTGGTACTGCATAGTACTGTGCTCTACCAAGACATGATGACGCCAATTGGGGTGAACTATGATGTCTTTAACCTGATGTCATTTACTTCAGGGCTGATGTTAGCGCTGAGTTTGATTTTGAGCCTGATCCGCCCAATTCTGCCATTGAACCTGATCGGTACACCTGTTGCTGCCTTTGGCCTAATCTTGGGCTTTGCCTTTAGCCAACCCAATCAAATTATTGAACAGCATAGCTTGGGCTTAGATTTACACATCATTCTTTCGCTATCTGCTTATGCAGTGCTACTGATGGCCACCATTCATGCGGTATTGTTATGGTTCCAAGATCGAGAACTAAAAAAGAAACAAAAACGACGGATCTGGGTCAACTTATTGCCGCCCTTCCAAGTGATGGAATCCCTGCTATTTGACTTGATTATCACAGGTTTTGGTCTGCTGACAGCAGCCTTGTTGTTTGGTTTCTTTACCATTGATAACTTTTTTGCCCAGCATCTGGCACATAAAACCGCCTTTAGTATTATTTCATGGTTCCTATATGGCGCCTTGCTCATAGGACATTACAAATTCGGCTGGCGTGGACGCAAAGCCATTCGTTTTACCATTACTGGTTTTGTCCTGCTTGCCATTGGTTTTATGGGCAGTAAATTTGTATTAGAAATGATTTTAGGGCGCTAGTTTTTACATTTTAATAAAAACTAGACAGCCTATCTTAAAATGCGTATAACGCTGTTTTCGCTTCGCTAGGTAATAAATCGTGAAACTTGTACTCGCCCCAATGGAAGGTCTGACTGATCCGATCATGCGTGATGTGCTCACTCATGTTGGCAGTTTTGATTGGTGCGTGACTGAGTTTATCCGTATTACCGATAGCATCCTGCCAGATCATATCTACGATAGCTTTTGTCCAGAACTGAAAAATGGGGGTAAAACTGCAGCAGGTACACCTGTACATGTACAGTTTCTTGGCAACAACCCCAATATGCTCGCTGCCAATGCTGCCAAAGTCGTAGAACTGGGCGCACCAGCTATTGATCTAAATTTCGGTTGTCCAGCCAAAACAGTCAATCGCCATCGCGGCGGTTCTGTTTTATTGGATGAGCCTGAAACCGTACATCTACTGGTAAAAGCGGTACGCGATGCTGTGCCTGCGCATATTCCTGTTTCAGCCAAAATGCGTTTGGGCTACCTTGATGAAAATCATACGCTAGATAATGCCCATGCGATTGAAGACGCAGGTGCAAGCTGGCTCACTGTACATGCGCGGACCAAAGCTGATGGTTATACCCCACCTGCCTATTGGGAAAAAATTCAGCCCATTACAGAAGCCTTAAACATCAATGTGATCGCCAACGGCGAGATCTGGAACAATGCCGATGCTAAAGCCTGTTTAGCACAATCACATTGCCAAGATTTGATGATTGGACGTGGAGCAGTCACCACCCCTGATTTAACCCTGTGTATCCGCCAAAATATGGATCAGGCGCTTTTGTCTTGGTCAGATTTGGTTGACTTACAACTACGTTTCTTAAGCGGCCAATACAAGACTGAAATTGGTATGGTGGGACGTTATAAACAATGGCTAGGGATGATGACCAAAGCTTATCCAGAAGCACAAGCCTTATGGGGACAAGTGAAAAAAATCAAACAGCTTGATGAAATCATTCAGTATTTAAAACAAAGCTGATTGTTGTTCATACCTCTTCATTAAAAAAGCGGCCGAGGCCGCTTTTTTAATGAATTTAGTCGCTACATTCCACTGACTTTCATTTTTAAATTGGTTATTGATGCACCTGTCATGCCAATATTTCCAATCGAAGCATTAGGTAAGTTATTAAATGTCCCTGCTTGTTGAGCATTATTCGTACCTAACAAAACATTGTTGAGCTGTAAGTCAAATTTATTACTTGTTCCGGTATTTCCGAAAATTACGCCACCTTTATCCGTCGTCCCAGTAGGACCATAAATTCCAGCATAGAAGCCTTTTAAACCAAAGGGATTCCCATTATTTCCGGTCAATTTGAAATTAAAGCTTGCGCCAACGGGTGCAGTCGTCGAGTCACCAGATGTTGCATAATCCGACACCAACATAATATTACAGCCCGTACCCGTGCCACAGATCGACTCAATGGCTCCATCAAACATCACCATATGTCCTTGTGGAGATGCACCCATCTGAATATTCATGGTTGGCTTATTCGAAGCAAAAACAATATCAATTCCACCCACACGGAGTAACTCTTTTACATCACTTTTAAGTAATGTGCCTGAATTAAAAATCGTATTGCGCGTATAAGTGCTGCCATTCAAATTAGAGAGGGATGAAGAACCAGCGGTATAAATCGATAAAGGAGAAATTCGAAGCCCTGTTACGTTGTTATTAAAAGCCAATGCAATATTGGCAAATGCACCACCTCGGGAAGCAGTACCAGCGTCCGTATCAATCGCAGCTCTAAGACCTAAAGTAGTCTCAGCGCTACCATTCAAACCTGTCACTTTGACAGGAGCTGCTGTCGATTGTCCTGCAACACCAGCAATCACCAAACCTGCACGATTGGTATAAGACGGTGCGGTATAACCGCCGTAGGATAAGCCATCATTATCGATAATGGCCATTTGATCGAATTGAATATTTGCTTGGACACCAATCGTTAAACCATCCTGCCCTGTCATAGCCGAAAGACTTTGATCATCCATAGGCTGCATTGCCATTGATAAAGGACTCAACAGTAATAATGACAAACATCCAAATTTTTTGTTTTTATTCATTGTCCTCATCCGTAGACAAATGTTTAAAATATGTACTATAGCTTAGCATAACCTTTTTCAAGCACAATCACTTTCTTAGCAAGTAGACAAGTGGAACTGAATGCTTTTATCAACTGCTAGCGCCTAATTTCGAGGCATAATAGAAAATTGACTGGTCAAACGTCCACCTGTAATTGCCATTTCACCTAACCGTTGAGCACTGCCCGATGGAGAATAAAGGTTAATATCTCTGGTTCTAAACACACCATCAGTGGTCCGATTCGGGTTAAATGTCAGTCCTGCATTAAAACTTGCCACACCTTCGCCAGCGCTATTTCGATTAATTTGAATTGCATTATTAAAAGCAATATCACCTTGTATATTGTCTAAACCTAAGGTTGAACCATCCACAGGATCACTAATTTGAATCGTATTATTGCTTGCTGCATTAAGTTTTAGATCACCCACAATATTTAGTGCGTTGCCTGTACCATCAGTTTTATATTCGTTATTCGGAATAAGAGAAAGATTCATATCGCCACCGACACGAAGTTTTAAACCAAATAATACATCACTACTTAAAGCAAAATTATTACTCGGAGCAACACCACCACTATAACTTGCGCCAGGTAAATATCCAGCAGCGACTTCCGCCGCCATAACAATCAACATATCCTTAAGTGTTGCGTTAAAACTGCCATTTTCTAGACCAATACTGCCAGTTCCTTTCAATAACATGTCAATGTTACGCAGTCCCATATAATAATTCTTCGCACCATCAATCACTAAAATTGAAGTGGTTTTGTTCCCTAATGCTTTATAACTGGCATCACGATCGACCCCAGTAGTGCTCATCCCCAATGAAAAACCTAACCGTGGTGTAGTCCCACTGTCTGCAACAGCCTTTTTTAAGCCATTTTTGTCAAAATAAAAGGCTTCATTTGCATTAATTCGCGTGCCATACATCGCCATGTTGGCATTGAGATTATAAAAAGGTAAAGCCAGTCCCCAATTATTATCTGTATGTTCATTAATTGGCGCATAACCACCTTGAGGATTACTCGTAGCACTATTGGTAAAACGCCCTCGTCTTGAAATCGCTTGGAACTCGGCACCACGGATTGCCATTAATAAACTAAATGGATTGTTCGCCCCTGTCTCTTTATGAATATTCTGAATATAATCAGAATCTTGAGTCAAGAAACTACCATTACCAAACTTAGATGTTTGAAACACATAATTCGCTGGTAAAAATACAGATTTAGCATCAACTAAATTGATATAAACATTGCCTGTATCAAAAGAACCTCGTGTACCGAGCTGTAAACCAGTTAAGTTACCGAATTCAAAACCATAGGTATTTAATCCAGCCCCACCAATTTCTAAAGTCGTGGCTTTACCATCACTTCCCAACATGGAGTCACCATCTTTGGTGAATTCAGCTTTCATACGGAAAGCGATACCCGTGTCTCCCATGATTGCTTTATTATCGGTCGTCTTACCTAAAATATTGGTATTATTTGGATTACCATAATTGGTCCCATAAGTCGGATTCGCTGCATTATTTGCATTTAAACCACGTACCTGTAAAGAACCATTGACCATACGTCCATTTGCGCCAACTCGAATAAGTCCTTGAGCTTTGTTATTGGGTGCAGCCTGTTGATTCAATGGCGTATTGGTTGAATCAAGTGTGTAAGGAGAGCTAGGGTTTACATTTTTATTCAACATAATCTCTAGGTTTAAGCCTGAGTTTGTTGCTACTCCTGCATCAGAATATGTACCTGCAGTCACAGCACCTGTATCTTTAACACGGGTAAAGTCTACATAGCCATAATCGTTATTTGGTGTTTGAGTTAATGAAGCATTTGCAGCGCCGCCACTCAACAATGCATTATTTGTTTGTAACTTAATACCTTCCACGGCATCGACAAACATCACACCTTTACCCAAAAAATTAAAGTTAAAGTTCTTCAAAATTAATTGATTGAGCTGACTGTTTGAAGTCTGTCCTAAATAGACGGTTGCATTTTTTAAGCCAAGCTCCAAAGATGTTTGGCTATTTTTACTAAATAAACCATCTGTGGTCTTAAACTTTAAATCTAAAGGTGAGGTTGTTTGAATTGCTAAATTACCAATATCACTACTGCAACGGTTGGTATCACAAATCTGGAATGAATCAATTGTAATTAATGAGGGATTAGATGATAGCTCTATATCCAGACCTGTTTTATTGCCATTGCTGCCTGTATTGAGTTTATAATTTGTACCGAGCTGATCGCCTAAAGCATTTTTTTGTATTTTAAAATTATTCGCAACGGCTTTTAATGTTGTACCAGCAGCATCTGCGCTTCCACGACCCGCATTGTCCTGCCAAAAGAATTGATCGACATTAATATTGTCGTAGGTTGTTTCAATATGGACACCGTCTTGCCCATTTACACTGCGCATTGCACTGTCATCCAATGCTTGTAATGCATAAGCAGAATGACTAATGAAAAAAATACTTGCAGCCAAAGCATTAAGAGCAAAACTTATGGTCCGATGATTTAATTTTTTATTTTTCATCACTTCAATCCTTTGAAAAGTAGACTTGGTTAGCACCGTGGATGACTTGCATCACAAGAAAACATCATGACATTTCCTTGTATTGCTAAATTGCCATTCATTTTCAGTCCCATAAACCCTGTTTCTTTATTACGATCATAAACAGAAGGATGATCAGCAGCATATGTTGGTGCTTTTAAATAACCATATCCACTTGTTGGTGGCGTGGTCGGATTAGAGCCTTCGACTAGTTTTCCATTACTGTCATAATAACTGGTAAAATCATCTTGCTCGATGGCAAGCGCATTGAAACCAAAGTTTCGGATTAAAATAGGTTTTGTCGCATCCATGCTTAATTGCATTGCTGGTTTAGTTTTTGCCGCACCACCGTCATCATTGTAAATTAAATCGAAGCCATCCAAACCTAATTTTTGCAAATCGATGGTCCCTTGTATTCCTTTAAAGACTAACCAAACTTTATTGGCGGGATTCGCTTGCGTTGGATCACTGACAGGTTGATTGCCATTTCTAACAAAACGCTTATTTACAGAAAGTCCAAGATGGCAAAAGGCTAAATTTGCACAAACGCCACCCAAACCATTATCAAACTCATACTTTCCAGTTGTCGTGTTATAAACTTGGTTCAAAGACAGCTTCAAGGATAGATCTGCCCCTGCCTGCCCTTCAACAGCTTGAAGAGCATCATTATCCAAAACTTCTAACTCAGCATGAGTCCATGTCGCCATTAATAAAAGAAGTAAAGTTGAGATTTTTTTCATCGTATTACTCCCTTTATAGCCCAGTAGTCGTAATTTTAAGGTGCTGAATCAATACACCATCAATCACAGCTGAACCCATATTGTTCATTGGCGAAGCTGTATTTAGCTTATACGTATTAATGTCTGCATTTGGTTTTGTTGTATACCACTTCCCATCTTCAAAACGAGCATTCGGTAATGCTCCGGCAGTTGTTGGAACAACAAATTTTGAATTGGTATTGCCATTATCTTGTCGAGTATAGCCCGTATTGGCTGTGGTTGGATTATAGAGAGAGGTACTATCAATATCGACCCAATTTACCCCATTGGTTGAGTCAAAGCGTAAACCATAATCCCCATTACTTCCTGTTGTTGATCCACTACTGGTTCGATATTGCCAACGGTAGCCACTACAAAATAAGCCGCTACAGCTCACACTTGTGCGTTGTTGATTTTGCAATTGATAGAAATACTGGTCTTTCGATACCGCCCCAGTACTCAAAGAGCCAAAAGAAATACCAACGGCGTCTTGTGTACTATTTCCTTTAAATGCCTGAAGTGTTTTCCCTGCATCATCACTATATACCGTTCCGATACTAATACTACTGTGAGTTGCATTAGAACCCTGATAGGTTTTCCCACCTAAGCTAATATTACTACCACACTGGTATACATTACAGGTTGACCCTTTATAACTTTGATCTAAACCTGAATAATCGGTATAAATTTTCTTATAAATACTTTCTTTATTTGGAATTCGAGCAACTTCCAAACTAAAGTTCTTACCATCTGAACCCAAAATTACAGGTTGGTATAAGTTCCCCAAAACAAGGTTGGTATTTAAGTTATAAATGAAAATGCCTTCATTTGCATCGAAAGTAGGTGCACTACCGCCTTGAATCGCAGGTGTCGCCAAATTATTCGTATCTGTTGTTTCTCTCGTACTCAAACGTAGTACGCGATCATTTAGACCCGTTGGTGCGGTCCAGTTACCTGTTGAAGTAATTTTTGTCGTTTGACTACGAATACGATATTGAACGACGCCTGTCGAACCCGGATTACTCGTTTGATCAGGGCTATAACGTGCTGTCCAGATATCAGACCCAGAGCCACAAGCAGTACAGGTTTGACCTGCGGGAAGTGTTGGCAACGTATCTGTTTTTGTTGATGTTGGGGCATTCATCGTCATACCCGCTTTTAAATTCGAACCATCACCGCTGTTAAAACGAAATACACCTGACAAGCCCAATGTATTGTTATAAAACGGACTCAATCCTCCTGTATTTCCAGCACCATTTAAAGTTTGAAAAACCTTTAAGTTACTACCATTTAAACTAAAACCATTCCAGATTCCCTGCAAACGCAGACGGTTAGCGCGATTGGCATCAATATCTGTACCAACTTGCCCCACACTATTGCCATATTGAAACTGATCCGATGCGCCATCAGTTTTATTAGGATTACGCACAAAGGCATCGGCCCATAAACCTAACTTTAAGTTATAAGCACTGGCACCAACAGGATCGGCTCCTGTCTTAATTACAGTAGGCGCACCTGTACCACTCGTATTGTCATTATAATATTCATAGAGTGGTGCTTCCAAAGCCATATAGGTCACTACACCCGTATCTGTATTGGGCGTAGTTCCATTCGACGTAATAACGTCTGGTGTAAACGTTGGGATATTCGCTTCAGATTGAACTTTTAACAGCCATGGATTACTTGCGGTTCCCCAACTACTAATCGCATTAATTGCATTTCCAGTAGTATTTAAACCGACGCGTTCATTATTATTGGTTGTACGTGCTGAATTCGAAGCGGAAACCGCTAAACCATATAAAAATAAGTCGGCCTTACCGACAGCTCGATCTCCAGCATCTACGCCTCCACTCTTATTGGTATCCGTTGCGGTCAGTGAGAGTGGCCCTACAGGTACATAATTAATATAACCCGTATCTAATTGTCGATTGAGTAAGTCCGCACTCGTCGTCGTCGCTTTTTCACCCTGAAAAATCATATAAGTATTCTGAGGAAGTAAGGCAATGCCCTCACCGATCGTTTGGCTTAGACCTTCATCTGAGATTTCTTGCAATGCAAAAGCAGACTGACTGACACATAGTCCTATCAGGCTCGCTAAAACCGTCTTTTGAAATGAATCCATCTGGAGTATAGCCATCTTGACCTTCCTAATTACCTAGTGCTCCGCACCTACATTATATTTTTTCTTTCATCCCTCTGAGTGATTTTTAAACGCTGCTTCCTAGCATCACTCAAAATATAGACGAATCATGTCTATCTCATCACAGAATTTATTATGCCGAATAATTACACAAATGCAAAACAAACTGGCTAAATGTTACATTTTTCCGATAAGCGCATAAATATAGAGCAGCCTAAGCTGCTTTATATCGCAAGCATAAAGCTTAGCAAAACTTCAGTGAACCATAACAGTTAGGCGTAAATTTCTGGGTGGCTAACTCTAAATCGGTTAACCCCATTTGTGGGCGTGTCGCATTGATTAAATTGACTGTACCCACAGGGATATCACTACCAAATAAACAATCACTCGCTAAATTATTTCCACAGAAAATTCGACCTTGGTCCGTTTTCAAAAATGCACTGACCTGCCTAAAGGCCTCATTCAATGTTGCTTTCGGAATATCCACAGAGAGAGCAGGCTCAATAAATCCAATATCAATTGGGTTGGTAAATTCCAACCACCAACCATTCTGGGAAATAGAATTGTTACTGGTCCATTGGATATTTTGAGATTGGAGCGATAAAGATGCCGCAGTCCCATTCAGGTTTGCTTTATGGAAATAACCCAAATCCTCATTGATCGCCACGTCAACCATTAAGTTTTGAATGGTCCCTGTAACGTTTTTTCCAGTTAAAGGAACATTAATAAAACCAAGCGCGGTCGCATTTGCATCAATGGTTCCAGTCAAAGCAATATCTCGAACCTTGGCTGTCGCTGTTAGTGGCGCATTGGTAATACGTTTTCCTGTAATCTCTTGCTGTCCTAAAATTAAATCTCCTTTTAGGGTATTACTACCGCTGACTTTATCTCGCAAATTTAAGTTATAGTTGGTTGTTGTAAATGGGATATTACCTGAACCAAACAATGTACAACATACCTCTCCTGAAATTGGATCATAGCCATCTGTTTGTTTTAATGTCCCTTTACCAGCTTCTCCGGAGACTAGACTATTGCCAAAACCATTCACATTGGCTATGCCTGTAGTCGGTGCAATCTGCATATAACCGCTGAGTGAATTAATACCACTCTTTTGTGAGCCATTCTCTAAGCCAAAAGTAATCAATCCCAATGCTTTTTCAGCACTTAAATTCAGCCCAACCACCTGACGAGTCGATGCTTTATCTGGATTCTTAATTGCAAACTCAATAAATGGGTTGGTTAATACCGCAGATGAACCCGCACGAGCCGCACGATCTGCCGCACTATCTGAATTTGATGTCGCAGAATTACCTAAACCACTCAGACTCAGATAATCAATATCGATGTCACAACCACCTGGCCCATTAACACCGCCACAACCCAACTGAAGCTTTTTAATATTTACATTGAGCTCCATCTCAGCTTCTAAACCGAGCTTATAGAACCCTATACTTTTATCTCCACCCAAACGATGTGATTCTTTATTTGCCAAATCTGTTGGTGAAACATAAGACAAACTCATTAAAGCCTGCCCAGTTGTTGCAGACAATTCACTATCCGTCATACTTTGCATTGTATTGGAAGCGGCATAGGCTGAATTTAAGCACAAGCCGATAGTTCCCATAAGGAATATAGCTAAACCTCTACTTTTCATTCTCAAAATCCTTTTAAATCCTGAAAGTTTAAATAAGACTCTTATCCCCATAAGATGACTTATAAAAACGTAATGGCTTCATCCGATGCCATTCAATAACTCAGCTTAATATAAACTAAATTTTTGTTAAACCATAAACACAATCCGATAAAAATGACCCATAAAGGTAAATTGATTTCAATGCAGTAGATGATAAACAAGGACAGGACTTTTCTAATAGGAAAATAAAAAAGCAGCCGAAGCTGCCTTGCGAATTCATCAAAAACTTTAGCAAAACTTCAATGTACCATAACAGTTAGGTGTAAATTTCTGGGTGGCTAACTCTAAATCGGTTAACCCCATTTGCGGACGTGTCGCATACTGAAGATCGACAGTCCCAACTGGAATATCACTGCCAAATAGACATTCGCTTGCTAAATTATCTCCACACTGAATTCGCCCTTCTTTCGTTTTTAAAAATGCACTGACCTGCCTAAAGGCCTCATTCAATGTTGCTTTAGGAATATCCACAGAGAGAGCGGGTTCAATAAATCCAATATCAATTGGATTAGTAAATTCCAACCACCAACCACTTTGAGAAATAGAGTTATTATTGGTCCATTGGATATTTTGAGACTGGAGTGATAAAGATGCGGCAGTCCCATTCAAGCTTGCTTTATGGAAATAACCCAAATTCTCATTGATCGCCACATCAACTGTTAAGTTTTCAATTGTACCAGTAACATTTTTTCCAGTTAGCGGCACATTAATAAAACCAAGAGCTCTAGCAGTCGCATCAATTGTTCCAGTCAAGGAAATATCGCGAACATACGCTGTCGCTTTTAATGGTGCATTGGTAATTCGCTTACCTTCAATCGGTTGCTGCCCTAAAATCAAATCACCTTTTAAAGTATTACTACCGCTGGCTTTATCTCGTAAATTTAAGTTGTAGTTGGTTGTGGTAAATGGAATATTACCTAGACCAACCAAGGTACAACAGACTTCACCAGAAATGGCATCATATCCATCCGACTGCTTTAATGTTCCTTTACCAGCCTCTCCTGAAACAAGACTTGTACCGAAGCCATTTACATTGGCAATACCCGTAGTTGCTGCGATTTGCATATAGCCGCTGAGTGAGTTAATGCCACTCTTTTGAGCACCATTCTCTAGACCAAATGTAATCAATCCCAATGCTTTTTCAGCACTTAAATTCAGCCCGACCACCTGACGTGTAGATGCTTTATCTGGATTCTTAATTGCAAATTCAATAAATGGATTGGTTAATACCGCAGATGAACCTGCACGAGCCGCACGATCTGCCGCGCTATCCGAGTTTGAGGTCGCTGAATTACCTAAACCGCTGAGGCTAAGATAATCAATATCGATGTCACAACCACCTGGCCCATTGACACCACCACAGCCCAATTGAAGTTTTTTAATATTTACATTGAGTTCCATTTCAGCTTCTAAACCGAGTTTATAGAACCCTATGCTTTTATCCCCACCAAGACGATGTGTTTCTTGATTTGCAAGATCATTCGGGGAAATATACGACAAACTCATTAATGCCTGCCCTGTTGTTGCAGACAGCTCACTATCGGTCATACTTTGCATTGTATTAGACGCGGCATATGCTGAATTTAAGCACAGACCAATAGTTCCCAAAAAAAATATAGATAAATGTTTATTTTTCATTATAGAAATCCATTTAAATCCTTAGCATTTAAATAAGATGCTTACCCCTAAAAGATTCGCTTATTAAAATGCTTCAGTTTCATTTTATGATCTTAAAGTCATCACAATATAAACTAAAATATTGTTAAATAATAAACAAAATCCGATAAAATGACCTATAAAGGTAAATTAATTTCAATTTAATAAAGGTCAAATCATCATATTATTTTTCTTAAAAAAATAAAAAAGCAGCCTAAGCCGCTTTCATTTTATTTAAATTACACTAACAGAACTTTAATGTGCCATAACAGTTTGGCGTAAAGTTCTGAGTCGCTAACTGTAAATCTGTTAAGCCCATTTGTGGTCGTGTTGCATTAACTAAATTGACTGTACCTGTTGGAATAGTATCACCAAAAAGACAGTTTAACACCCCAAAGGTACCACAGTTAATTGGGTTATCATTCAAATATTTAGAGACTTGCGCAAAAGCTTCATTCAGTGTTGCTTTAGGAATATCGACATTTAAAGTTGGTTGAATAAATCCGATATCAATAGGATTACTAAACTCTAACCACCAACCATTTTGAGACACTGATTTGTTATTCGTCCATTGAATATTTTGAGACTGTAACGATAATGACGCAGCGGTACCGTTCAAATCTGCTTTATGGAAATAACCGAGATTTTCACTAATCGCCACATCAACCAGCAAATTCTGAATCGTACCAGTGACCTGTCTATCCAGATTTAACCCAATTGCATTTGCCACAATATTCCCACTCAGATCAATATCACGTACTTTTGCAGTCGCCGTTAAATTTGCAGTACTAATACGTTTTCCTGTAATTGCCTGCTGTCCTAAAGTTAAATCACCTTTTAAGATATTACTTCCTGTGGCTTTATCTCGAAGATTAAGTGCATAAGAATTGGTTGTAAAATTAATCGTAGGTACACAAAGTAAAGGCAAACTACATACCTTACCTGTAATTGGATCATAACCGTCTGATTGATTCAAAGTACTTTTTCCAGCCTCTCCTGCCACTAAGCTGTCACCAAAACCATTGACATTGGCAAGCCCTGTAGTTGCAGCAATTTCCATATAGCCACTGAGTGAATTAATACCCGTTTTGGTAGCCCCATTTTCCAGACCAAAGGTAATTAAACCCAATGCCTTTTCTGCACTTAAATTAAGACCGACCACTTGACGAGTTGAAGCTTTATCTGGATTTTTAATAGCAAATTCAATAAATGGATTGGTAAGTACTGCAGATGAGCCTGCACGCGCTGCTCGGTCTGCATCGCTATCTGTATTGGATGTCGCTGAATTACCTAAACCACTCAAACTCAGATAATCAATGTCAATATCACAACCACCCGTCCCATTGACGCCACCACAGCCCAATTGAAGCTTTTTAATATTCACATTGAGTTCCATTTCAGCTTCTAATCCTAATTTATAGAAGCCGATGGTTTTATCACCACCTGCACGTTGCGCCTCTTTATTGGCTAAATCTGTGGGTGATATATAAGACAAGCTCATTAAGGCCTGCCCAGTTGTTGCAGACAGCTCACTATCCGTCATACTTTTCAAGGTGCTCGTCGTCGCATATGCAGGATTAACAAAAACTCCGACCATCCCTAAAAAAATTATGGATAAACCTTTATTTTTCATTTAAAAAATCCTTTTTTTAATTCTAGATATTAGTTCCAAACAATTTTTTGCATCGCACTAACTGAGTAGACAAAGAATTAGTAAACTAATAATCAACCCTATATCCACTTTCACTATAAACCCGAAAAGTGTTAAATAATATACAATTCATGACAGAAATAGCCCATAAAGGTAAAGATTTGTCACAGAAAAAATAATAGTAATAAATATCAAATAGATCATTAAGCCTAAAGAAAAATAAAAAAATGAAAGAATTTGAGGTAAATAATTGCAGTGCCATTCACCAACACTTAGATCAAACAATAATCAAGACGATTTATAAAATACTTCATCTGAATACACGCATGCACAAAGCTTTGTGGGCCTGTTTTGAAAATATCCAATAGGATATTTGGGAAGAAATGATGAATGATGCAGAATAGCGCTGAAAATTAACAATCAAGCTTAAAGTCTTATATCCCCCAAGCAGACCACTCCAAGCAATTAGATTTTTTATAAAATTTATAACCTAGAGTTAACATATTAAAATATATAAGTAAAAAGCAGCCTAAGCTGCTTTTTACTACTCAATATAAAACTAGCAGAATTTTAAAGTGCCATAACAGTTTGGCGTAAAGTTTTGAGTCGCCAATTGCAAATCGGTTAAGCCCATCTGTGGCCGAGTTGCATTGATTAAATTCACGGTACCGACTGGAACGGTATCACCCAAAAGACAATTTAACGCGCCCAATGCCCCACAATCAATCGGGTGATCATTCAAATACTGAGACACTTGTCCCAGCGCTTCATTTAACGTGGCTTTAGGGATATCTACATTAAACACAGGTTCAATGAAGCCAATATCCATTGGATTACTAAACTCTAACCACCAACCATTTTGAGACACTGATTTGTTATTCGTCCATTGAATATTTTGGGACTGTAAAGAAAGCGAAGCAGCGGTTCCATTTAAATCTGCTTTATGGAAATAACCGAGATTTTCACTAATTGCCGCATCAACCAGCAAGTTCTGAATCGTACCTGTCACCTGTTTATCTAGGTTCAATCCAATGGCTCGTGCCACAATATTACCGCTTAAATCAATATCCCGCACTTTCGCAGTCGCCGCCAAATTTGCAGTGTTAATACGTTTGCCTGTAATCGCTTGTTGCCCTATTGCTAAATCACCTTTTAAAATATTACTTCCTGTGGCTTTATCTCGAAGATTGAGTGTATAGGATGTGGTTTCAAAATCAATCGTAGGTATGCAGAGTAAAGGTGTAGAACAAATTTTGCCTGTAATTGAGTTATAGCCATCTGACTGATTCAAAGTGCCTCTATCCGCTTCTCCCGCCACTTGACTGTTTCCAAAACCATTGACATTGGCAACACCAGTGGTTGCAGCAATTTCCATATAGCCACTGAGTGAATTAATTCCACTCTTTTCAGGGCCATTTTCCAGCCCAAACGTAACTAAACCCAATGCCTTTTCAGCACTTGAGTTTAAGCCTACAACTTGTCGAGTTGAGGCTTTATCGGGATTTTTAATTGCAAATTCAATAAATGGATTGCTTAACACGGCGGATGAACCTACACGGGCAGCACGATCAGCGGCGCTATCTGTATTTGAAGTCGCCGAATTGCCTAAACCACTCAGACTAATATAATCAATATCAATATCACAGCCACCTGCTCCATTGACACCACCACATCCCAATTGAAGGCTTTTAATATTTACATTAAGTTCCATTTCGGCTTCCAAACCGAGCTTATAGAAACCAATGCTATTATCTCCACCGATGCGTTGTGCTTCTTTATTGGCTAAATCAGTGGGTGAAATATAAGACATACTCAGTAATGCCTGTCCCGCTGCTTCAGACAGCTCACTATCCGTCATACTTTTCAATGTACTCGTCGTGGCATATGCAAAATTTAAGCACGAACTGCTGAACAAAAGCATTGCTAGATGAAGAGATTTAAACTGTCGCATGACCGACCTCCGTGTTTAAAACATCCATATTTGTTTATTTTTATAATGTCTTATATCAACCACAGACAGGGTTCTAATCTATTTACACGCTGTGAGCTGGTATAAAAACAAATCGTTTTTTAATTATATTTTAATTATTATTAAATACAAGTTTAATTTAACTTAACAAATTAGGCCATAAATATTGTATTTGTTTAAACAGATCACATAAAAAAGCTCACCCTGTTTTCACAGAGTGAGCTTTTTTTATGTATCGTTATTAAGTTTTCGGTAAAGTCACACCTGTTTGACCTTGATATTTACCGCCACGATCTTTATATGAGGTTTCACACACTTCGTCGCTTTCAAAGAACAACATCTGTGCAACACCTTCACCCGCATAAATACGCGCTGGCAAATTGGTTGTATTTGAGAACTCTAGGGTAACGTGACCTTCCCACTCAGGCTCTAACGGCGTTACGTTCACGATAATCCCGCAACGCGCATAAGTCGACTTACCTAAGCAAACAGTTAAAACATTACGTGGAATACGGAAGTACTCAATCGTACGCGCCAAAGCAAATGAGTTCGGCGGAATGATACATACATCAGATTCGATATCGATAAAGCTTTTGTCATCGAAATTTTTCGGGTCAACAATTGCTGAATGAACATTAGTGAACACTTTAAATTCACGTGCACAACGGACATCGTAGCCATAGCTCGATACCCCATAAGAAATCAACTTTTCTCCGTTTTCATCAAAACGAACTTGATTCTCTGCATAAGGTTCAATCATGCCGTGTTTTTCGCTCATTTCACGAATCCAACGATCAGATTTTATTGCCATGACTTTTTATCCATAGACGAAGTTAATAATTGGCGAGTACTTTAACGTAAAATGGTATCAATGAAAACAACAGCACTATCCTGTTATAGGGATAACGCTGCCAAAGTTATAAATTGATTAATGCTGAATAGCTAATCGGAATGGCAAAAGCCATCAGAACGACAGACGCAGTGCGCTGTAATTTTGATTGAGATAACCATGCAACTTTATTGGTTGCTAACATTGCACCGACAGAAATCCAAAATAATGCAATGGGCAAAATCAAGCCGACAAAAGTACTCATATGTGCCATGTAAATCTCTTGGCTTTTCCATGCAGCAACGGGAAATATCGCTGAAGCAAATAACAATGCTTTTGGATTAAGCAAGGTTGCACATAACAACTCTCTAGGTCGAATGGTCGGTTGATTTAAAGCCACTTCTTGGTTGGCAGTGCGCCATAATTTAATCGCAAGAAAGACGATATAACCCGCACTTAATAATTTCAGAAAAATCGGTAAAGCTGGTAAGGTGGCAGACACTTTACCAATCAACATTCCCCATGCACTAATTGCAATGATATAGCCAACCGCTTCCGCTGGAATCAATAATAAAGATCGACGCAAGCCCACCTGAATACCAGAAGATGCCAATAAGGTGTTGGTAGGGCCAGGAGTCAGCAAAATGGTAATGACTAAACCAATAAAGAACCATGAAATCATTGAATGACCTCACTAGAAGATATTTTTCAGATTAATCCAATTCACAAACCATAGCAAAAAAATAACTGTAAACAGTTATGACCAAAAACAATATAAACAACTGTTTTAACTATGTTTTATAAATTACAAGTTGACTCTACTCAACAGTCACAGCATAAAAACCGTCTATTTAAAATACAAGAAATGTAAGCTATTCATCGGAGGCCTATGATTAGTGCAATAATGTCTGTCAGTATTTTAAGTTTTCACTAAGTAAATCGTGTTATTTTCTATACAATTTCCTGTTTATCTGTTCAATTGGGTTTATTTCCGCGTTTATGCCTAAGCAATTCTTTCACAAGTGGCTGCCTTCATCAGAGAAAGTCGCGAGCTTAAAGCTGATGAAAATTTTTGGTGACCGTGCCTTGAATCCATTGCTTTGGTATGTGAATCGTCGCTCAATTGCAAAAGCCATGTTTATAGGCACCTTTTGGGGAATTTTGCCTGTTCCATTTCATAGTTTATTCATTATTTTAACGGTGTTATTTTTTGAAGTGAACTTGCCGATTGGCCTCTGTATGGCATGGCTCACCAATCCGTTTACCGTGGTGCCAATTCTTTATTTGGGCTTTTGGTTTGGGAGCAAAATTTATCACGTCAATATGATCAATAAAGAGATGTTGCTTGGAGTGTTACATCAGATTTTAAACTGGATTAAGAACTTTGGGCATGGTCATATTGATTTTAGTTTGGCCAAGATCTTAGTTTCTGGCCTAATGATTGAAGCTGTTTTATTTGCCATTTTATTTTATTTAGCGACTCACCTGCTGTGGCGCTGGATCGTGATTCGCAGCTGGCGCAAACGAGAAAAACAACAGCGAGAAGAAACCATTTAAATGATTTTTTCTCGATCACATTCATTATTTAGCGTCTGCTTTCGCCTTCATATATTGCTCAGCCACCTCAAGCGCATAGTCCTGACACGCTTCGCCTGTTGCAGGGTCATAGGCACCATTATTGGTAATATTATTCGATAAGATACGCACCCCAAGGAATGGTACTTTGAACTGTTGCGCGATTTGCGCCACCGATGCTGCTTCCATTTCCTCTACAGAAGTTCCGTATTTGGTATGGAAAAAGTTGATACGATCCAGTTCATTATTCCAGGTATCTGCTGAACCGATAGTGCCTTCAACGACTTGTCCTTTGCTGTAATGCACTTTAGCTTTATAGGCAGCGACCAGTAACTCCTTATCCCCTTCGAATTTACGAATCGCAATCGGTTCTGGATCAGACTCATCTTCTGGTAAGACATCAAAGGCTTCATTCCACTCCAGTGAATTAGAACCACCGCCAATTGGCTTATTTGGGGTTTTAAATGCACCAATATTGGTGGTGTATTTGCCCAGTACAATATCAAATACCTTTAAGTCTGGATCATGACCACCCGAAGTACCCTGATTGATAATCGCAATCGGTTGATAATGCTGAATTGCAATGGCAGTCGCTGCGGCCGAGTTGCTCATGCCCATACGGGTTTTAGACACCACCATTGGATAGCCTTTATAAGTGCCTTTCCAGAATTTCCAGCCGCCGATAGTTTCTACAGTCACATTGTCTAGTTTTGATGCCATTCGCTCTGATTCAACTGGTAATGCACCTTGGATCACAATCGGCTGTAATTTCGCTTGTTCTTGAGGTTGAGTCGAATTTGAATTGCCATCACCATTACATGCCCCTAAAAATAGAGCCGTACATAAACTGGCGATACCGATAAAATATTTAACTTGCATCATTAACCTGTCTTAAAAAAGAAACCCTATACAAAGCAAGTAACGTACCTACTTTGCTGTTAAGGTGAGTTTTGAAATGGACTAAATAAAAAGTGATTTGCTTTAGAAAGCAAAAACCCAACATCAGCATGTTGGGTTTTCTGTGTACTTAGAAAATACGTTTATCGTCTTTCTGGCGTTTTGGTAACTTCTCCATTTGTTGCAACACGGCTTGTGCAATATTGAGATAGCTGTCTGCGGCTGCATCCTTTGCGATCACACTTGGTGTGCCTTTATCTGCATGTTCACGGATTTTAGCATCTAAAGGTAGATGACCAAGTAAAGGAATATGATATTGCTCAGATAACAGATCACCACCGCCTGTCCCAAAAATCTGCTCTTCATGACCGCAATTTGAACAGATATGCGTGGACATATTTTCAATCACACCAAGTACTGGAATATTCACTTTATTGAATAATTCAATACCCTTGGTTGCATCCATTAACGCCACATTTTGTGGTGTGGTCACAATCACTGCACCCGTCACAGGAATACGTTGTGCCAGAGTCAGTTGGATATCGCCTGTACCGGGTGGCATATCAATCACCAGTACATCTAGATCAGGCCATAAAGTCTGATTGAATAACTGCATCAATGCACCTGTTGCTTTCGGGCCACGCCATGCCACAGGTGTATTGTGGGCACCAATTAAATGCCCAATCGACAGTACCGCCATGCCATACGCATCTAAAGGTACGAAGTGCTCATTTTCAATCTGTGGCGTTCTACCGGCATTACCCAACATGGTTGGAATGCTTGGACCATAAATATCGGCATCCAACACACCGACTTTTAGACCGAGTTGTTGCAATGCAAGTGCCAGATTCACCGTGGTGGTTGATTTACCTACTCCACCTTTACCAGATGAAACCACAATCACATTTTGAATACGTGGATGTGCTGCTACATCGCGTTGTTGTGGTGCCGCTTTTTGAATCGGTGGATTGTTCGGATCAGCTTCTGCTTGAGGAGAAGCATCCATCACAGGGGGTAAATTGCTATTTCCTGCTTTTGGCTTAGATGAGCAACTATGGCCAGCCTCACCATGTGCCGCATGTTTTTGTTGAATAATATGTAAGTTTAATTCTTGGATACCACACTTTTCCAAAGCTTCGGCCAGTTCATCATGGATTTGCTGTAAATGATCTTTTTCTTCAGGAAAGGTATTCACAGTAAGTTGTAAAATACGACCTTGTACATTGACTTGGCTGATACGATCTTTCAGCGCATTGTCTGAATGTGGCAGTACATAACTTTGTAGAACTGTTTGAATCTCGTCTTCCTTCACTTCTTGTGCTGGTGAAAAAACAGATTTTAAGGAAGAAAGCCACGACATTTTGTTTACTCCAAAAACAGATCAACATTTCACTGAGTTTGGCTAGTTTAGCAGTATTGAAGAATGGACGCTCATATCAAAACAGATAATTGCTCATTTTTTATAGCAACTTTTCTGCTTTAAATTTCAATCTGCAGCAACTGATACTTGTCACAGGATCGGGTTATATTGTTAAGCTAATCATGCCGATGATAAAAAAATACCAGATTGTTCTTTTATCATATGCTGTGCCACATGATGCTTATGCTTAACTTGGGAGGGTTTAATGACACGATATTATTTAGTGATATGTAGTTTATTTGCTTGCTTCCCGCTATTTGCCCAAGAATCGATTCATCGTGCTGTTTATCAATTGCCGCCACAAACAGAAATTGTGGTAAATAAGCACAAAGATCAAGCTGCGTCATCGGAAATTAAGGTCTCGATTCGAATTAGCCCAGAAAAAAACGGATTAAAGATTCAACTATTCAAAGCAAGCAATTCAGACATACTTAATCGCCATGCCTTAGCGCTTGCGCAACAGATAAAGCCAGAGGATTTACCTACTCAGGAGACCTCGGCAGAACAGCGTGATCACACGAACAGACGCCTGTTCTCAAACTATGAGCAAGTTTATTCTTTTATTTCCATGCAAGATCAAGCTGTTACACAACGTATTCGACGGGTTGCCTCACCGTCTTCCTTAACTGAAATGGCCTGTTTGCTTTTACAAAAAAGTGTTCCATTAGAAGGTGAATCTTTCAGATTGAATGTAAAACTCTACATAGATAAAGAAGGCAAAATACACCAGCAACAGACTCAGCCAGTCTTAGAAAAATCATTAATGAATCAGCTTTTTCCTGATCAAAAACGCACTCAGCCCTTTTATAAAATTTTCGATCTAGAACGCCAACAATATACCGATATGTCCATCAATCAACCCGTTCGATTCATTTGCACGGCCTGATAGACAACAATTATAAAAGATTCAAATAAAAATCCTCAAACATACCTTACATATGTTTGAGGAATATCTTTAGTCAATCCTTCGGTTAGCAAGCTTAACCTTTGAATTTATTGATAGTATCCGTTGCAGCTTTCTTTAAATCATCCAGCTTATGACTGGCTTGAGCTTTTAGATCATCAAATTTGGCAGCCGCTTCATCTTTCAATTCAGCAGCTTTGGCTTTGGCATCATCTAATTTATGACCAGCTTCTTCTTTAAAGTGATCAAACTTGTCTTGAACTGCGTGTTGGGTATCTTCAAGTTTGGCCTTAAGATCATCCACTTTATTTGAAACCGCCTCTTTACCTTCAGCATTTTGCTCAGAAACATCTTTCTTGAGGTCATCAAGGGCTTTTTCGCCTTTTAACTTTAATTCCTCTGCGGAATGCTTTAAGTCATCAACTGCTTTTTCACCTTGTAACTGAGCTTCTTTTGCTTTGTATTTTAAGTCATTACCCAATTCTGCTGCTTGGTCTTTTAATTCATCAAGTTTTTCGTTTGTCATGGTATTTCCTCACTCTATAGGTAAAAAACATATTGTTTGGATCAACCTTAGTTATACCGTGTTTGGAGTTTTTTTTTGCCCATTGCTGCAAATTGAAACAAATGGGATACAGGAAGATTCAATTAATTGCGGATTGTTAAAGCTATTCATTTTCAGATATAAAAATCATATAAATGAATAACATCCTATTTATTCAATAAAATCATGTCTTAAAATTTCATACAGTACATGCCAACTTAAAGGATGCTCCATCGCTAAAGCGGGATGTTGAAACTCAGACACTTTTTGCATCTTTAATTTTCGCATCACAGCTTGTGATTTAGCATTTTCCAAAGTGGTAAAGGCAACCACTTTCTCCAGTTTCAATTGATCAAAAGCAAATGCAAGTGCCGCTTGAGCCGCTTCTGGTGCATAACCTTGTCCCCAATAAGCCTGATCGAGTCGCCATCCAATTTCCACACACGGTGAAAATGAAAATTGTGTCGGTTGATCATGTAAACCAGTAAAACCAATAAATTTCTGGTTATGTTTTAATTCAACCGCCCAAAAACCCCAGCCTTGCGTGTCGATAATTGATTTCATTTTATCAATCATCGCATCACTTTCTGCTCGAGTCAGGAGTTTAGGAAAATATTCCATCACCTGTGGATGAGTACCCATTGCGGCAAAGGAAGCATAGTCCTCTGCTTGCCACTGTCTTAAACGTAGTCGGGCTGTTTCGATCATTTTTACAACCAATAAATTTGTATTAAAAACTATTAACAATATAAGGAGATAGTTCGGATATACTTCCGCAATATCTCAATCATAGACCTCGTTGTCAGAATTACCTAATATGAATGAAAATGAACTTTTAGAAATTCAGCAGGAACTTCAAGCCCAAGAAAAACGCTTGAACTACATTCTTTCAAGTAAAAGAAGAATCCAGAACATGATTCTTTCGTTTGAAAAGGATCTGGCTGAACAGTTAATTCCAGTTATTGATCAGCAAAGTGACGATAAAGCACCTGTTGAAAGTAGTCTGGCGCTGACCATCTGCTGGAAATTTTCTAAAGCTGAATTTCCTAAAACTGAACATTGGTGCAGTGAACTCAGTATTACTGAGCTTGAGTGCAAAGATGAATTTACGGTGGCACTAAAAGCACAGGCTTGGTTAGGAACTTTGGGCAGTGATGAACTTTGGCAGACACCAATGTTTGCTGAAATTACCCTTGATCCGAAAACGGGTGGCTTAAAGAGCTATCACATTCATTTCCTATCTAAAGGAAAGATTATCTCTTTAAGAAAAAATTCAAAGCATAGTGAGACCGTCAAACAAATGCAGAGTATGTAATCCTTCGGGATGCATACTTTTTTCTCAACTCAACAATCAAAAAACTCATAGATAAAACCACTCAACATCGAATATGAATAAAGAAGAACTTATACTGCAAAAACAAGAAAATGAAAGGTATGCAAAGTGGTCAAACTATGTTTACTCCAGCAAAAGAAGAATTCAACGTAGAGTCTTGGCTATAGAGCGTGATATTGCCCATACTATTCTTCAATTCAAAACATATAAACAACGCGAAGACTTAGAAAGCTTTATTGCTTTTTTAAGTTGCTGGAAATTTTCTAAAATAGATTTTAGTCAAAATACATTCTGGTGCGATGCAATCTATTTTGATGAATTTACAATGAAAGATGATCGTACATTTATATTTAGTGTCCAAGCTTGGATCGGCTTTACTGAGAATACAGAGAGACAATCGCAAGTACCCTGTTCAGGTTATTTCACCATGAATGGACATCAAACTAAACTCAAAAGCTACGGCGTTTATTTCTACCACGAAACAAAAAAGCTTCAGTTAATTAAAAGTACTTAACTAAAAGCACTTTTATACTGTTTCTTGCACATCAACACATAACAACAATTGGCACTGATACAACCCACTGCAAGTACGGGCAAAACTGCAACAAAAATGAAAAGACTCATGGCCAATGTTTCAAAATCAAAGCCCTTGACCTGATCTTCAAATAAAATTATCAATACTAAGCACATCCACCCTGAAAAGAAGACCAGACTGACTTTAAAGAACTGCACCAAATCAAAAATTTTGCTGGGTAATTTCAATACTGATAGAACAATGACGTAGAAGATAAAAGCAAGCACGACGAGAAATGGGGTGAGATACAGCATCACTTGCATTGCATTGCTGACCACATGCAATAAATGGTTTTGTTGAAAGTTTAAGAACAAACAATACGGAATCACAAAACTAAAAACTGATGTCACACTTGCGCAGAAAGATGCACAAAGCAAATGCCAAGATCTCATTATTGTTTCCTTTATTTATTGACCATGCAGCCATTATCAATAAAGGAAATGTGTTTTGATTGAAGTGCAAGTGAAGCTTTAATGAAGTTCTAGAATAATTAAAAACGAGGCTTGAAAAGATTTCACTGAATCCCTTGTGCAAGTCGGGGCCAAGTCATGTAAAATCATCTGCCTTGCAAATACGAATGAGAGAACAATATCCGTGCGTAAAATTTTAGTCACCAATGCCCTACCTTATGCCAATGGTCCTATCCATATGGGTCACTTACTCGGTTATATCCAAGCAGATATTTGGGTTCGTGCGATGCGTGCAATGGGCCATGATGTGACTTATGTATGTGCGGATGATGCTCACGGTACAGCAATCATGCTACGCGCTGAGGCCAATGGCATCAGCCCAGAACAACAAATTGCCAATGTTCAGAAAGAACATATTCGTGACTTTGATGGTTTTGGCGTACATTTCGATCACTATGATTCAACCAATAGTGATGAGAACAAAGCACGTTCAGAAGAAATCTATATTAAAAACCGTGAAGCAGGCAATATTGCCATTCGTCCTGTTAGCCAGCTGTTCGACCCTGAAAAAGGCATGTTCCTGTCTGACCGTTTCATTAAAGGCACATGCCCGAAATGTAAAGCGGAAGATCAATACGGCGATGCTTGTGAAGTATGTGGTACAACGTATAACGCCACCGAATTAGAAAATCCACGCTCAACCTTGAGCGGTGCGACCCCTGTTGAAAAATCATCAGATCACTACTTCTTTAAACTTCCGAATTTCTCAGAATACTTACAGAAATGGACCCGTGACCAAGGTCGTTTACCTGTTTCGATTGCCAACAAACTAGACGAATGGTTTGAGGCGGGTTTGTCGGACTGGGATATTTCGCGTGACGCACCTTATTTTGGTTTTGAAATTCCAGATGCGCCAAACAAATATTTCTACGTTTGGGTCGATGCACCGATTGGTTATATGTCGAGTTTTGAAAACTACATCAAAACTAAACGCCCAGATCTAAGCTTTGATGATTTCTGGAAAAAAGACAGCGATAAAGAAGTCTATCACTTCATTGGTAAAGACATCGTTTACTTTCATGCGCTGTTCTGGCCTGCAATGCTTGAAGGTGCTAACTACCGCACCCCATCAGGTTTATTTGTGAATGGTTTCTTGACCGTGAATGGTCAGAAGATGTCGAAGTCTCGCGGTACCTTTATTAAAGCTGAAACCTATTTAGAACATTTAAATCCTGAATATTTACGCTACTACTTTGCGTCTAAGCTGTCTGACAAAGTTGAAGATTCAGATTTAAACCTAGATGACTTCGTTCAAAAAGTGAATTCTGACCTTGTCGGTAAGGTGGTGAATATTGCCAGCCGTTGTGCAAAATTCATTAACACCAACTTCAATAATACGTTGTCGGATACATGTGCAGAATCGGAACTGGTTCAAAGCTTTATTGATGCAGGTGATTCAATCGCACAGGCTTATGAAGCACGTGAATTCTCAGCTGCAATCCGTGAAATCATGGCGTTGGCTGACCGTGCCAATCAGTACATTGATGAGAAAAAACCGTGGGCACTTGCCAAGCAAGAAGGTCAGGAACAACAAGTTCATGATGTATGCTCGGTGGGTATTAACTTATTCCGTCAACTTGCGATTTACTTGGCGCCAGTCTTACCAACACTTGCCGCACAAGTTCAAGCCTTCTTACAGCTTGAAAGCTTCGACTTTGCATCACGTCAGCAAATTTTAGTTGGACATGAAATTGCGCAATTCCAGCCATTAATGCAACGTGTTGATGCCAAAGCTGTGGCTGCAATGGTGGACGCATCTAAAGATTCTTTAGCTGCGGCGGCAGAAGCGCCAAAAGCAGAGAAGAAAAAAGACAAGAAAGCCGAGAAAAAGCCTGAACCAAAAGTAGGTGAAGCTGAAATCATTGGTATTGAAGATTTCATGAAAATTGATCTTCGTGTAGCAAAAGTATTAGAAGCTGCAACAGTTGAAGGTTCTGATAAATTGCTACAACTAACTTTGGATGTCGGTGAAGCTGAACCGCGTAATGTGTTTAGTGGTATTCGTGAGTTTTATCAGCCAGAAGATCTAAAAGACAAATTGGTGGTGATGGTCGCCAACCTTGCGCCACGTAAAATGCGTTTTGGTATTTCTAACGGTATGGTACTTGCAGCAGGTAATGGCGAAGGGGTTTGGGTGATTTCACCTGAATCTGGCGCGAAACCAGGCGATAAAGTGTCTTAAGGTTTTAAATTTAAGATGATGGAAAGCCTCTACTGATGTAGGGGTTTTTATTTTTAATAACAAAAAATTACTGGAGCTATTCGTTCAAAACTAATAGCTTATTAATAACAATTTTTAAGAAGATAATGAAAGCTAATGATTAGAACAGATCGCTCTGATTTAATACTCCTGCTTATAGGCCTTGTACTATGTGGAGTTTATATAATATGTTTTTCCTCTCATAGTTCAATATCAAATATCGCTATTTTCTTTGGGCTTAAATCCGACCTATTTTTTGTTTTCGCTATTTCCTTTTTCATCTACTCATTGATAAAAAAAGTTCGAAACAACAAAAATAATAGATTAGAAAAAATATTTTTTACTATTTTTTCATTAAAAAATGGTTTTCTTTGTGTTAGCGGTTTTTTATTTTCAGCAAGTATTTTTTCATTTAACAATCATTTGCAAGAAGCAGCTATGTTTTTAAGTGTTTCTATATATATTTATTTTTTAGCTTGTGGCATTAGATTAATTGAAGAAAAAATATGCTATGAAATTTATGAATTTATTCAACCTTTTTGTAAGAAATAATTAAAAATTATATTTTTTGATTAAAGCATATTTTTTGAGAAACCATCTTCGGAGGCCCTTTTTTTATTTCTATAATTCAACCAAAATATTAAATGAACGATAAATACATTAGGTAAAACATGTTCCAGAGAATAATCACCGTCTTCTTTTTCAGCATTTTTTCTTTTCAAATCGCCTTAGCTCAGGAAACCCAATCTCAATTTAGTCCTCAAGTGCAGCAAGCCAAAGATCAAATTCAACTGACATTCAATACGTTATTCCAATCGGATGATGAAAACCCCAATATAAAAGTTGATCCCACATTAAAACAGCTACTTTCACAAAACAATGAGGAAAAGGCAAAAGAATATATCGATCAGCAACAAAACTTATTTTTAGAGCAGATGAATCGCTACATCAAACAAGGAGACCTAAGTGCATCCGTTGCACTTTTAGAATTTGCTTTATTTTCACAGGATTCAGCATTAAAAGAACAAATCGATATTAAGCCAATTCAAAAGCTTTCCAATCAAAAGGATGCTTATGCAAGTTATTTGCTGGCGCAATACTATTCAAGTACTGAACAATACATCCCCTTGCTCGAAAAAGCAGGACAGCAAGGTTCTGTTGCTGCACAAATGACACTTGCAGATGAATATGGATTTCGACTACCAGTTGAGCAGCAAAATGCCAAAAAAGCTGAGTTTTGGGCAAATAAGGCCAAACAGAATTTAGGTGAGGCGGCCTATACTGAGCAGAAATGTGCACTGGCAAATTGTGATCTTGAAGAGTTTGAAATGGTGGATTTTTCCAAGCTAACCCAGCAGTAAGGCCATACCCTAAGACGAGAACATCCGATAAAATCCGCTTACAAAAGCGGATTTTTTTCTGCGCTCAAACACCCAATTTTATTTGAATTCATGGTAAAAAAGTTTTTCTCTAATAAATTTAATGATTCTATGAAAAAAACAGCCCTCCTCCTTTCTATCTCATTCTTGAGCGGCTTTCCTTTACTCAGCCATGCAGAAACCAGCAAAACGTTGCCGATCATTGAACAACAAAAACAGGTTGCAGGCTACTATCAACACCAAATCGGTGACGTACAAATTACCGCCCTGCTCGATGGCACCAACTTTATGTCACCCAGCTTGTTTAAAGATATTTCACAGCAACACGTCCAGCAAATCTTAAAGAAATACTACGCCGATCAGGATAAAGGCGTACAGACTTCCATCAATGCTTTCCTCGTCAATACTGGAAAATCATTGGTACTCGTAGATAGCGGTGCTGCCAGTTGTTTTGGTGCACATTTAGGCTCGATTCTAAAAAACCTCGAGGCTTCGGGCTACAAACCTGAACAGGTCAATACTATTTTACTCACCCATTTACACCCCGACCATGTCTGTGGCATCAGTAAAGATGGGATTGCCAACTTCCCCAATGCAACCGTGTACGTTTCTAGTGATGAAGCCAATTACTGGCTCGATCCAAAACAGGCCGCTAAGCTTCCAAAAGACCAACAAGCGGGTTATGAAGGAACGGTTAAGCACATTAAGCAGGCGATTGCGCCTTACCAAGCCAAGCAACGCTTTAAAACTTATAAACTCGGTGATGAGATTCAAGGCTTTAAAGTCATTAACACGGCGGGACATACGCCCGGTCACTTTAGCTATGAATTAAAAACTAAGGGCGAAAGCGTGGTGTTTATTGGAGATATCGTGCATTCACATACTGTGCAATTTGATCAACCTGAAACTGCGATCGAATATGATATTGATCCGAAAAAAGCGATTGCTACACGCTTAAAACAATTTGCTGATTTTGCCAAGAATGGACAAACCATTGCAGCTCCGCATTTACCTTTTCCGGGGATTGGGCATATTTATTCTGCTAATGGAAAGAGCTATCAATGGATTCCTGTACATTTTAAAGATTAAGCTGAACAAGCTGATTCTAGGCAATAAAAAAGCGACCTTCTCGGTCGCTTTTTTCTGCTGCATCATTTCATGCCAAAGATCAGCTTTAATCCCAGTAAGGTCATGACACCACCCGCGATGCGATCAAATATCGATTTAGACTTTAAATAAACTTTACGTGGGCCTTCTGCTGACAGCGCCACTGCAACCAGCGAGTACCAACCTGCATCAATAAAGAAGCACAGCATTGGCAATACCACATAGTAATAACTTGGAATCTCTTTCGGTAATAAGGCGGTAAAAATACTGGCCAGAATAATCGCAATCTTTGGATTACTGAGCTGAGTAATCAGCCCTAAACGAAAGGCTTGTGCATAACTCATCTGATTCACAGTGCCATTGACTGCTTCCATCGGTTCTTTGGCATGTTTGATAATTTTATAGGCCAGCCAAAGCAAGTACAGACCACCAAATATTTTTAGCGCGATATAGGCAGAAGGCACCGCCAATAGAATCGCTTGCAAGCCCATGACCGCAAGCAAACCAAATAAAGCTGCACCCGTCCCTGTTCCCAAGGCGGTAAACAGTCCATGCTTACGAGAAATCGCAATTGAGTTTTTAGCCACATAAATAAAGGTAGGGCCGGGGCTAATTGCACCCAACATTAACGCCAAAGCAATTGAGCCTAAAATCAATAACGATTCCAAGTGAAACCTCTAGATTAGAATAATTTTCAAATATTAATTTTACTGAAAAAGTAGAGCGAGAAGATATAAAAATTTTGACTAATCTCAGCAATTTTTGAGAGCTTCAAGCGATGTCATCTGATTAGAAGGCAACAAACTAGAGCAAAGACTCAATTTATAATGAATATCAAACACTTAAAAATAGCATATTCATCTCCGCCATAAATCAAGTATCCGATTTTTCTATAAAACTAATTTTATGATCAAAATTTGTCATCCATTTTAATGTAACTTTCATTTATTTTTAGCAACTTAAATCCCATAATAAAATTATGGATTAAATTCATTTTCATCAATAACGATAACCGAGGCACATTAGATGCAAAGCAAAAAACTGAAAAAATTAGACCCTTCACAATCACATCTCTGGATCATTGGCGGCGGTATTGCCGGCATGGCGGCGGCAGCCTTTGCCATTCGTGACGCCAAAGTACCCGCCCAAAACATTCATATTTTAGAAGAGCTTGAGGTTTCAGGTGGTTCAATGGATGGTGGACATAACCCACTCAATCCCAATCATGCTTGGGTGACGCGAGGCGGACGAATGCTGACCGATGAAACCTATCTCTGCACATGGGATCTATTCTCTAGCATCCCTTCACTGGAAGATCCCAATATTTCTGTCCGTGAGGAATGTCGCGATTTTAATGAAAAAATTAAAACCCATGCCCAAGCCCGTTTAATTGATGCGAACCATGTGATTGTAGAAGCCGAAAAGCTTGGTTTATCCACCTTGAATCGTGCACAGATGCTACGCCTGCTGGCACTCAAAGAAGAACGGATTGGCAGCCGGCGTATTGATGAGTTTTTTGATGATGCATTTTTCCAAAGCAATTTCTGGCGGATGTGGCGCACCACCTTTGCCTTTCAGAAATGGCATAGTGCAGCAGAATTGCGTCGTTATTTCTTACGCTTTATTCAAGAATTACCTCGTATCCATACCTTGGCAGGGGTTAAGCGTACCAAATACAACCAATATGATTCGATGATTTATCCCTTACAACGTTGGCTGGTCGAACAAGGCGTAGATGTCCGTTTTGGTACTTATGTCACTGACGCTGATTTTGTTGAAGACGAGCAGAGTAAAGAGCGTAAGGCAAGCAAATTGTATCTCAACCTGCCAGAAGGCACGGAACAGATTGTATTGGGTGAACATGATTTGGCACTTTTCACTTTAGGTTCGATTACAGCAGATTCACGTTATGGCGGTCAGAATGATGTGCCTGCCCTAATCCGTGATCGACAGGATCATGGCTGGCGCTTATGGGAAACCCTTGCACAAAAAGCACCTGATTTTGGTCGCCCAATGACCTTTAATGGCAATATTGATGAACATAAATGGAAGTCCTTTACCCTGACGCTGCATGATGATGTCTTGCTGAAACGTATCATCGAATACACAGGCAATGAACCGGGAACAGGCGCACTAATGACATGGTTTGAATCAGGCTGGCATTTATCCATCGTGGTGCCTGCACAGCCGCATTTTGCCGATTTACCTGCAGGTAAATTTACCTTGTGGGGCTATGGTTTCGAAATTGACCACATCGGTGATTACATCAAAAAACCCATGAGTGAAGCCACTGGACAAGAGATTGTGATTGAGTTAATTCAGCAACTCGGATTCGACGATATCTTGGATCATGTACTGGCGCATAGTGATATAACCACGGTGATGATGCCCTATGCCTCTGCCCTGTTTGCCTGTCGTAAAGCGGGCGACCGTCCCTTACTGATTCCAGAAAATGCCGTTAATTTTGCCTTCTTGGGCCAATTTGTGGAACTCGAGGATGATGTGGTGTTTACCGTGGAATATTCAATTCGTGGCGCCATGCTTGCCATTTATCAGCTTTTAGGTGTAGATCGTGAAGTTCCAGAAATCTATAACGGCTTGCTCGATCCCAAAGTCGGTTTAAAAGCCTTAGAAACCGTGTTTCACTAAATCATTTTGAAAGGCTAAAAATGAAGTAGATCTTGATGATCTACTTCATCCTCCTGATCAGCTCTTAGATCTATGAGCAAAAATTCAGTCAAATTTGCTGAATAGTGCGCTTATTCTTGCAGCAGCAGCTTGCCATTTTCTTTCAGTAATTTTCCATCATAGCTATAAATCATTTTCTTCTGAGCAACTTTACGTTCTTGCTCCTCACTTTCTGGTGCCCCCATAAAGTCAGGCATGCTCACGATAATTTGATTCGGCTTCGCTGAAACCTTGATGAGATCCGAACATGAACCAAAAACAGGCGAAACCGTCACTTTCTGATTCGGGCTGATTTTCACAAAATTCAGTTGGATCGGACAACCACTGCCGCCAATGTCTTGCACCAAAACCACATCATCCATGTGTAGTTTATAAATGCCTTCAATTGACAGACCGTTATTGCCCTCAATTTTTGGCAACACCATTTTATGATTAAAATATAGCGTTTCTTGTCCAGTCTCAGGGCTGACTTTAATTTGAACTTGCCCATAACGTGTTTTCTTGACGTTTTCCGCAGCAAAAGCAGTCTGTGTAGCGACCAATACCGTAGCAGCAAGTACCCATTTCAACATCTTATTTTGCTTCATCATTTTGATTTTACTCATCACCTTGTTTAATGATTTTTGGTTTTAAACTACATGGATTTTCGACCTTGATCTCCTGAAAGTATTTCTCTCCGTCTTCTTCTGCATCATAGCCAAAATTAAACGAAGCATCGCTCTCATCAAAGAAGGTGGAATAGCCAATCTGTCCCATCTCGCTAAACTTTGGATCCTTTTTACTGATGCTGAGATAAGGCTTGAGTTCAGGTAGCCGGTAAAACACCACTTTGTCATGTTCTTTGTCCAATTGCTGTTTGGTCACAAAGCACTTTTGATCGGGTGACATTTTTAATAATTCAAAGAATTCCTGCTGCTTGTTATCTTGATCATACACCGTGAGGATATGCGGATTGCCAGTTGCACCCAACTGAAAACCAATCCGTTTTGGGGTGAATTGATAGGCTCTTGCCGTCTTATTCCATTGCGATATTAAGACCTTTTCTTGACCTTTATAGACTTTGATATAGTCACAGGCATCGGTTTTTACATTACAGTTTCGTTTAATAATTTTGACCTCACCCGCTTGGGCCAAAACTTCTGCTTTAGCCCATAGCGTGCTACTACAACAGAGCACACTGATTGCTAAAATTAATCTACTTGTCATTTTATAATATACCCAATTGATTTAAGCCGTGGTCTAAGTGCCACAAGATAGACAGCTTATTCTGCTTAGAATAAATTGGGAATTCAATGTTTTATTGCTCGCCTCATTCACATGAGGCTGAAAGTACCAAATACAACACTTCACTGCTAAACGAACCATCTGCTTGAATACGATAATATTGTTGAACTTGATCAGCTGCCTTTTGCTGTAAATCCCGTATAGTCTGGACTGCATATTCAGGAGTTTGCATTCGCTCCGTCCAACTCTTGAACTCTAGATCTAAATATTGCTTTTCAACAGTCTCAACCCGAAAACCTGCATATTCAGCAAAGCGTATCCACTCCTGTAAACTATAATTGCGTACATGGCTTGGATCTCGAATCGTTTCAATGGTCTGAAAGAAGGTATCCATCACGGGATTTAAGTGCCCTAAAATATCGACAATAATCACCTTGCCTTGCGGCACCAATACACGGCGAATTTCCGCCATCGCCTGTGCCACATTTTGCCAATGATGTGCTGAATAGCGCGTAATCACACAATCAAAGCTTTGATCGGCAAAAGCTAAACTCTCTGCTGCACCTTGCACAGCCTTGACATGATCAAAGCCCTTTTGCTTGGCCTGCTGTGCCACCAATTCAAGCATTGACGGCGTTAAATCATAAGCCGTCACTTGATCGGTAAAGGGTGCAATTTGATAGCTGACATGGCCACCACCACAACCTAAATCCAACACTTTTTTCAATTGCTGTGACTGGATCAAGTGCTGCATTTTTGCAAACTCAATCCCTTGTGCATGAACACTACTGTTTAAATAGGCTTGAGATTTATCTTGATATTGCTGTTGATTGACTTGATGCTGGGTACTCATGTTCTTATCCTTGCGTTGTCGGTCTAAATTCAAAATAACCAACAACAACCAAAAATAAAAATGATTAATTTTATAAAAATTAATAAAAATAAGTTATCAATTAAAGACCAATCAAACTGGCCGCCACATTGATCGCCACCGCCAAAATTACGGTATTGAAAATAAAGGCCAACACACAATGAAAAATATTCAGATGTCGAAGCTCTGAGCTGGTAATCGAGACATCCGCGGTTTGTGCAGAAGTACCAATGATATAACTGAAATAGATAAAATCCAGATAATCTGGTTGATCGGTTTTCGGAAAATCTAGACCTGCATCTTGATGACGACTTTTGGCAAGGTAGTAATCATGTGCATAATGAATGGCAAATAAAGTATGCAGTAATAACCATGTCGAGAAAATCGTGCCGATGGTCAGTAAAATGAGTACTGTTTTTAAAATGGGTTGATCTTTGGGGACATGTCCCAACTGCACCACAATCGAAATAAAACAAATCACAATAGCGATCAGTACCACAGTCAAGATCATCCACTTGCCTTCATCCTGCTGTTTGGCACGTTGTAAAATATGGGTGGCGTCCAAGTGCCACATCATTTTCAAGGTCAGAAATAAATACAGCCAAATCGCAATATTCCAACCAAGTTGCAAGCAGGTTGCCCAATGCCATTGCGTGAACAGATGCAAAGCCCCGTAAATCAACAATCCCAAAAAAAAAGTCGCAGACAAATATGGTCGATACTTGATTCCTTTCACTAAACGATGGATGAATCCTTGCATATTTCACCTATTTGTATTTTTTATGCATGAGTAATTTACCCTTATTTTTTAACACTGTATTGCCTTAGAAAAATCACTCAGAACTGCGATTTTACCGAAATTAAACAAAATAAAGTTTCTCGACATATTTACTTCGGACAAAAATGTCCGTTTAATTCACCCTATATCTCCCAAGAAATTTAGGTCATGGCAAAACGTCAGCAATTGGCAGCGCATAATCGTGATGAACTCCTCAATGCCGCCGAAGAAATCTTCCGCAGGCAAGGGGTTCATGTGCCATTACAAGCCATCATTGATCATGCGGGCGTGGGACGTGCAACGTTTTATCGTAATTTTGCAGATCGTAAAGCGCTGGTGGCTGCCTTGTTGGAACGAGCGATTACACGTTTAGAACAACGGTCGCAGGCTTTACTGGCATTTAATGATGGTTTTATTCGTTTGATTGAAGGTCATATCGAACAACTGCCGCATTTAGTTGTACTGATTGATTACTGGCGTATTATTGATCGGCAAGACCCAATCATGCTAAACATTTATCAAAGACGCGATAAAGCATTACAGCCACTGATTGATCAAGCCATACAACATCAGCTTTGTCGTCCTGATCTTACTCCACAAGATTTCGGAATGATCACGGCGATCTTGGGGTCTTCATTTCAAGGACATCATACCTCTGATCAAGTGCGCTTAGCCAAACGAGCAATAGAATTATTATTAAACGGCATTAAAGTTTAGTTCGGGAAATAACATGGATAAAAGCCCTCGCTATCTTGAGACACCTCCAGATTGGTCTGCCGATGAGCGCCCAACCTTACCCGGCTCGCCTGCTGCAATTGCCCATGCCAGACCAAAACGTCTTGCTTACTTCGTTATTGGTCTGTTTATATGTATTGCAGCCAGTTTAAGTAATGGTTTTATCGTTGCGAATTTGCCGATTTTCCAAGGTGAGTATGGCCTGACCCCATCACAGGCAGCATGGCTACCTGCAGCCTATGTGATGGCCAATGTCAGTTCCAACCTCATCTTATTCAAAGCACGGCAACAATATGGCTTACGCCTGTTTTCTGAAATCGGTTTGCTGGTTTTTATTGGTGTACTGATTCTGCATATCTTTGTCAAAACCTATGAAATGGCCTTATTTGTACGTTTCATTGCAGGTCTGGCTGCTGCACCACTGAGTTCGCTGGGGATGTATTACACCATGCAAGCTTTTGGTAAGGCAGATATGGCCAAAGGGATTTATTTGGCTTTCGGCTTTCAGCAACTTGGTCTACCTTTGGCTTGGATCATCTCGCCTTTTCTACTTAGCGCCAATCAGTGGGATGTGATTTATACCTTTGAATTGGGTTTGGCAATTTGCTGTTTTGCCATGGTGGTGGCATTAAAACTGCCTCGCAGCTTACGCTTAGAGGTCTTTGAGAAGCAGGACTTTTTTACCTTTGCCTTGCTCGCCCCTGGTTTTGCTTGTTTGTGTATCGTACTGACCCAAGGGCCTATTTTATGGTGGTTCAATAGCCCTTGGCTGGCTTATACCTTAATTGTCGGTTTTTGCTTGATTGTATTAGGACTTACTTACGAACATTACCGCAGCAACCCACTGATTATGACCCGTTGGTTAGCGGCAGGTGATTTACTCAGTTTTGTAGTCAGTGCCTTTGCCTTACGTTTGCTCATGTCAGAGCAAAGTTATGCCGCAGTTAATTTCCTCAAGACCATGGGGATGGGCCCTGATCAATTTGTACCGCTTTATGTGGTGATCTTTTGTGGCACCATTGCAGGTTCAGTATTCAGCGCGCTGACCTTCCATCGCGAACGTTTAATTTTAAATTTATTCCTTGCTGAAATCCTGATTTTAATTGCCTGCGCCTTGGATTATCACCTGACCAGTGATGTGCGCCCTGCTAACTTCTATCGCAGTCAATTCTTAGTCAGCTTTGCAGGTGGGGTCTTTATCGGCCCGCTGTTGCTGATGGGTTTTATGCGCACCTTACAACGTGGTCCACAATATGTGGTGACCTTTATTGTGCTGTTTTCAGCGACACAGAACTTTGGTGGTTTGGTCGGCTCATCCTTCTTCAACACCTATCAGCAACGCCATACCTATGATTATAAAGTGGAAATCAATAGCAATCTGGATCCCACCGATCCGATTGTTGCACAGCGTTTACAAGCCTATCAGCATAGTGCCATGATCAATACCAATGACCCTGTGCTGCAAAACAACCAAGCCTTGCAGAACCTGAATAAAGTGGTCACCCGTGAAGCGCAAGTCCGTGCCTATAACGATGTGATCGTATTGAACGGTATTTTTGCAGTGGTGTTACTGCTATGGGGCTTATTTAAATACGCACGCAATAAATACAAAACCCGCAAAAATCTGCAAGCAGCCAGTTAATCCTTTTTGATTGAGAAAAGATGATGTCAGAACAAGATAAACCCGAAGAGAATAATGCTCGAACCACGGAGCAAAATGAAACAACGCCAGTAGCAAAGGCGCCTGAAACTGTGGCACAAATGCCACCACCGCCTCCTCCGCCGACCAGTAAGCTAATCAAGACCAAACGCTCGACCCTGTGGTGGATGCTATTGGTATTATTGGTGGGTATCACCATTATCTTATGGGCGTGGCGCATTGGTCCATTTCATACAGCGGTTGAACAAACCGACAATAGCTATGTGAAAGGCAAAACCACTATCTTGTCTTCACAGATCAATGGCTATATCAAAGATGTGCTGGTCAAAGACTTTGACCAAGTCAAACAAGGTCAAGTGTTGATGCATATTGATGCCACCACCTATGATCAAAAGGTCACACAGGCAGCATCTGGTGTCGAACAGGCAGAAAACAGTCTTGCCAATCAAACCCAAGCCATTGCACAACGTCAGGCTGATGTTGTCGCGGCACAGGCCAAGCTGGATCAGGTCAAAGCACAATATGATTTATCTGTGGCACAGCTGAAACGCTACCAGCAATTGGGAGATAGCGGTGCTGCATCTAAATCTGAACAAGACAAAGCCGCGGCAGATGCCCAAAATAATCACGCCTTACTGAAACAGGCCGAAGCCAATATCTTGGTGGCACAAGAAGCCTTAAAAACGGCACAAGTGGCGCAGACAGGTTTAAAAGCACAAGTGAATAGTGCACAGGCACAACTCGACCAAGCCAATACCACCAAGGACTACAGCACCATTGTTGCCCCATTGGATGGACAATTAGGTGAGGTTAATCCACGCGTCGGTCAATATGTTGCGGCAGGAACTCAGTTGCTTTATCTGATTCCAACACAGACTTGGGTGATTGCCAACTTTAAGGAAACCCAAATTGCCAATATGAAAATCGGGCAAAAAGCTTATTTCACTGTCGATGCGATGAATCATCAGAAATTTACCGGACATGTTGAGCAGATTTCCCCTGCGGCAGGTTCAGAATTCAGCGTGCTCAAACCTGACAATGCCACAGGTAACTTCACCAAGGTGGTGCAACGGATTTCAGTCCGTATCGCCATTGATCCGAATCAAAAAGGTATCGAAAACTTACGTCCTGGGATGTCGGTAATTAGCTCTGTGGACACCGACTCCTAATGCAAGACTGACATTCTCAATCAAATCCATTTACAATGTGATCAAATCCATTTCTCTTGTTCGAAAATGTTTGATCACATTGCTTTTCCTCCCCCCTATCAAACATTAGCGTTGCCCAGTTCGGTTCAACTGACGATTAAGCGTTTAGACCTGATTCATCCACAGATTTCAGGCAATAAATTTTATAAGCTAAAATACAACCTGCTTGCAGCACAGCAACAAGGTTTGACCCAAGTCCTCACATTTGGTGGCGCATTCTCCAATCATATTGCCGCAACTGCCTATGCCGCCCAGCGCTTTGGCTTTGAAAGTATTGGCCTGATCCGAGGTGAAGAACTTGCGACCCGTGACTTAAACCCTACCCTACAGACAGCACAAGATTTTGGCATGCAACTACATTTTGTCAGCCGAGCCGAGTATCGTCTGCGTCATGAGGCTGAGTATATACAACAACTACAACTGCAATATCCTCAAGCCTTTATTGTTCCAGAAGGTGGCAGCAATGCACTTGCACTGCAAGGAACACAGGAAATTTTAAGCGAAGATGATCGAAAGAATTATGATGTGATTTGTTGTGCAGTTGGAACAGGTGGCACTATTGCGGGCTTAATTGAAAGCAGTTCAGAACAACAACAGATTTTGGGCTTTTCTGCATTGAAAGGCGACTTCCTAAAACAGGATATTCAACAGTGGACCAAGAAAAGTAATTGGTCTTTAACCGATGCTTATTGTTGTGGAGGTTATGCCAAAACCACAACCGAACTCCTGCAATTTATGCAACATTTTGAGCAACAATATGCAATTCCTTTGGAACAAGTCTATACCGCAAAGATGATGATGGGGCTATTCGATTTAATCCAACAGCCGTATTTTCCTGAAAATAGCCGTATTTTGGCAATCCATACCGGTGGTTTACAAGGTCGCTTAAAATAAAAAAGTCACCCTCAAGTGACTTTTTTATTTGACCGAATCAAGTGCTTAAAACCAGCCATCACCAATCGGCTTATTGTCCATAAACACCACTAAACCTTTGACAATACGATAAATAAACCAGATTGATGCCGCAAATAGAATCGGAATACCAATGAGTACAAAAGACAAGATAAATCCAATAATTGCAGCAATGAGCGTGATCCAAAAGGTTTTGATTTGCCATTCAAAATGACTGGCCAACCATGTTCCTTTAACTTCATCGCGTTTCATATAATTCATAATAATCGCAGCAATACTGGTCAATCCCACAAAAATACTGGCCGCATAAAGCCCATATATAATTAAGGTATATTGTCTGAGTGAATCTTGCTGATTCGGCGGTGTGTCTTCTAAAAAAGTCTTATCATTCATTATTGTTATCCCCTTTATTGAGACCAATTTTATAACATGCTTTGATTTTAAAAGTATATTTTTTAATCAAACAATCGACATACTCAAAAGGCTTTAAATCTTTTATAATTGCCCGCTTTTCCTCCCTTGAGTATTTCCCCATGGTTCATCAAGTTGATGTTGTTGTTTTAGGTGCTGGTGCATCGGGCTTGATGTTGGCTGCAGAAGCAGGCAAACGTGGGCGCTCGGTTGTAGTATTGGAAAAGGCCAATAAAGTCGGCAAAAAGATTTTGATGTCAGGTGGTGGTAAATGTAACTTTACCAATCTGGAGGTCGAACCGGCCAATTATCTGTCTGAAAACCCGCATTTCGTCATCTCAGCCTTAACCCGTTATACCAACTGGGACTTTATCGGTTTGGTCTGTGAATACGGCATTGAGTATGAAGAACGCAAACACGGGCAATTATTCACCCTCAAAGGCTCAAAAGAAATTCTGGAACTTTTACTTGCAGAATGTGACAAAGCCAAACGGGTTCAGATTCAAACCCACTGTGAAGTACAACAAGTGAAGGCTCAGGCGGATTCAAGTTTTATCATTGAAACCAGTCAAGGGACGTATCACTGTGAGTCTTTGGTGGTGGCAACTGGCGGTTTATCCATTCCCACGCTTGGTGGCTCAGGTTTTGGTTATGAACTGGCACAACAGTTCGGACACCATGTCTTCCCAACTCGTGCAGGTCTGGTTCCCTTCACCTTCTCAGACCAGTTTAAAGAAGTCACCACCCGCTTGAGTGGCAATGCCTTAGATGCCACTTTGGTCAACGATCGTCATCAATTTACCGAAGCTTTGCTGTTTACCCATCGTGGTCTCAGTGGTCCAAGCTCACTGCAACTTTCGAACTACTGGCATGTTGGGGAAAGCTTTAAAATTGATTTCTTCCCAAGCCAAGACTTTGCACAATTTTTTAAAGATAAGAAAAAGTCACAGCCTAAAGTTCTACTACGCACCTTAATCAGTGAATTTACCGCCAAAAGTATCGTACTTGAATTACAGCAACTGATTTGGGCAGAACAAAGTGAAACGCCAATTGGCAACCTCAGTGATGTACAGCTCGAACATATTGCGGCGCAATTGCATGCCTTTACGGTAAAACCATCAGGCACGGAAGGCTATCGTACTGCCGAAGTCACGCTCGGTGGGGTAGACACCAGCGAAGTCTCTTCCAAAACCATGGAAAGTAAAAAACAGAAAGGCCTCTATTTTATCGGTGAAGTACTCGATGTAACGGGACACTTAGGCGGCTATAACTTTCAGTGGGCATGGTCTTCTGCGCAAGCCGCAGCTCAATTCGTTTAATGCAATCTCATACTGCGGGCTTAATTCGGTATAGCCCGCTTCAGTTACGTTGCTCGGAAGAATTTGCCGCTTCTGAAGTTGTGATGTGCTGCGTACTTTCAATACTTTTCTCTTTCGAAGAGTTTGATTTAGCAACCACAAACTTATAAGCACTCGCCAAGAATCCAACCGTAATCCCTGCAATAATAATCGGTGCGAATACTCGATTTGGCCTCTTCATTTCATTCTCCTATCGACTTTTTATTTAGAGACTATTGATACTTGAGCGATAAATGAATTGCTTTTGAGGTCAAATTTTTTCATTAAAGCCTTTGAACCCGCTTAAAACACCCGATTACAATCCCAAATAACACTCAATAGCGCTGATACAAACAAAACGACCACCCTGCTTAGAGTGGTCGAATTGATCAAAAAAATCAAAGATTATTTTTTCTATTCATCCGAATACGGCGGTGTTGGTGGCGTCGGATTGACTGTATTGGTGGATGTTGGTGCCGTTGGACTCACAGGATTTGTTGGCGTAACTTCTTCCTTATGTAAAGGATTCGGTTGTTTTGCTTCAGCTTTGGCTTTATCCAGCAAATCGCTGAGTAAACGTTCCGCAGGTTGTCGTCCACCTAAACCAAAGGCCAAGGCAAACGCCACAGCAACTGAGCCAAGTGTTAAACCGAAAGCCAAATTCACAATCGAATCCGCAATGCCCATGGCTTTTAAGCCCATTGCAATCACTAAGCCCATAATGAGAATACGGACCAGATTCGCCAACCAGCGTGAGCTGTTGTATTCACCACGTTGAACAATATTGGCAACCACATTGGCCAACCAGAAGCCGATCACCAGAATCACAGCACCAAGCAAGATACTGGCACCGAACTGGATAAACATCGCAATCAGTACACTGACCTGCTCTAAGCCAAGTCGGTTTGCCGCTTCTGAAACCGCAAATAACATGGTAAAGAAAACAATGAGATAACCAACCACATCAGACACACGGGTTTGTCCCAAGAAGCGTTGTAAATCCAGCTTCATCGGGATTTCATCCACCCCGGCCCCAGAAATCAATTCAGCCACTAAACGTCCCACAAAACGCGACACGATATAGGCCACAATCAAGATCAAACCTGCTGCAATAATTTGTGGTATTGCATACATGATTTGATTCAGCATGGCGGTTGCAGGTTGAGAAATCGCTTGGATACCCAGTGCTTCAAAGGCCACAATTAAGGTGGTGATAATAATAATGGCAAAGACGAATGAACCTAAGAATTTGGCCACATTGGAGTTTTTAAATAAGCCAACTTTTTCTGCTTGTGCTTGTAGACCAAGACTATTACTGAGTCCCTCGACAATGCCACGAACAATTTTCGCCAGAATATATCCCACGAAAATAATGACAGCGGTGATGAACAGATTCGGTAGATAAGCAATCGCTTCATTCACCATATTCTGGACAGGGATCAATAAGCCCGTTAGACCAAGAATAGATAAAACAATTGGTAAGAACAGTAATAACACCAACCAATAAAAAATCTCACCGATATTGGTACTGAGTGAACTGACACCGACTTCATTACTGAGCTTTTCATCCAGTTCCGTTCTGGCAAGCACATTGGTCAACCCCGCACGAACCAAACGTGCTACGATCCAACCAATAAAGCCCACCACGACTGCTGCCAGCAAGTTCGGAATGTAGGCCAACACACGACCCACCATATTGCTGAATGGATCACTGACCCCACTGATATTTAAAACATTCAGTGCGCCAACGACAGCAAGAATCATCACAAACCAGAACACCAGTTTGGAGACCAGATTTTCGATATTTGGGGTACGGCCTGTGGCAGAAGACAATTTATGATTGGTATCAAGTTTTTGCAGTAATTTTTTCACACCTGCTGCAATCACTAAAGCAACAATCCATCCCACCAATAGGATGACAACTGCAGCAAAAATAGGATGAAACTGATCCCAATAATACATTGCATCAAATCCTCCTCGATTGGAGGGGTCATTAAAAAATTCATTCATGTTGTTATCCTTATATTGTGTTTTAAATCTTGATACACATCCACCCAAGAACGTTCTGCAATAAAGAACATGATTTATGGATGCTTCCACCTTAGTTTTTGTCTATTTTCCAATCAATCAATGGCATCACTAATACAACAAAAAGGTCTCATAATTTTGCAAAAAAGCCCATTGATTCACATCAATGAGCTTTATGATGAATAGGTTTTGGTCTAAAGATATGCTTGCTTAAACATTCAGAATAGCCGACTGCATATGTGCCATTGTCACTTGAGCAGTTGGATTGGCTGAATGATCAGCAACCATATAAACAAGTAATGCAATCAGGAAGATTCCCACCATAATCAAAATATAAACGGGCAATCTTCTCTTTTTGGTAATTTCTTCTTTGCTGGCCACATGAGGCTGTGGCTTACTAAAATCATGCATGATAGCAGCCCTCATCCTTTTACTTTTCAAGTTTTATATTAGCAACACCGACTGTTGCATTGTGTGAAAAAGCTTCGGACTATCGTTGCACGGGTTGCAGAACTCTACTTTTCATTGGTCTTCTTTTTGTTTAAAATATAGGCGGTTTTAGAATGGGTTAAAATAAGCTATAATACGCGCCTCATTTCTCAACCGTTCTGCTTTATGTCCTATAGCCAACAAAGCATCTCCCTCGAATTAGACACTGATGTCACCCATCAATGTTTTTTACATCACACACGCGATGAACATTTGATTGGAATTATTGAGTTCAATAAGCCGAGCTATATCTTAAAATGGGGCGATTTAGAGTACTTCCGTCGTCGTACCGAAGAATTTTCGGTGATGCCTTTGCCCGACTGTATCAATGCCATGATTGTCGATATTCGCAATGTACAACCGTTTCTGGATAATGAGGTGCCTATTCTGCCATGGCGTCTACTAGAAGAAGATTGTCCAGTACGTCTGGTCGTCCCACAGGATCGCTTGGAACACTATATCGGCTTGTTCGAACCGACGTGGTTAACCACCGATGTCGACACCGCCATTCAAGAAATTCGTGAATTTATGGATATGTTTGTACATTAAGACGATCAAGCACAACATCGTATTTTATTGCGTTTAACTGCCCGAAAAAAACAATAACAAGATAAATATCACGGTGGAAGCATGTAAACCCATAGCCCAATTTGCCGGAGACACATCCACATTGGGCTGTTTATGATAAATCACCCAAAGATACAGTGCACAAAGAAAAAACCATAAACTATATGCCGCAACAACCAATAAGGTCAGCCCGACCATGATATTTCGACCTAAATCGCCCCACCCACCAACGGAGGTCGTCGTATAACTGTAGATGAGTAAAATGCTCATGATGAGCATTCCTACAAAAAAAGCGATATAAGGAACTTTGCCAATTGCCTTTTTTCCGACTTGCTCCTCCATCCTATTCTTTTTCCTTATTCTTATTAAAACAACTAAAAGTGATGATGTATTTGCTTTACCAATAATTCTCGACTGCAATATTGCCTTCACCACGACGATTCATAATGAGACCACGTTGCTTCAGCGCTTCTTTGGTATCTTCCACCATTTGTGGATTACCACATAACATCACATGACTACCGTCTCGGTTAAAAGACAGTCCTGCTGCTTTTTCTAATTCACCATTGCCAATTAAAACAGGCAAACGATCATGCAGAGCGGCATTCGGATCACGAGTAATAATTGGAATAAACTTAAAGCCGGTATGCCCTTCGCCAAATAAGTCGGCAATCTCTTGAATACGCTCGACATAAGCCAACTCAGATTCCGTACGGACGCTGTACACCAAATTAATCTGCTGGTATTTATTCCACGTTTCAAAGTCTTGTAACATCGACAAAAACGGTGCCAGTCCTGTCCCTGTTCCCAATAACCATAAATCTTGTGGTAAAGGTTGCTGATAACGTGCCAGCGTTAGATAGCCATAGGAAATTTTTTCCAGATACAACTCATCCCCAACTTTGAGGTGTTGCAGATTCGAGGTAAAAGCACCATCAGGCACAACGATTGAAAAGAATTCTAAAGTTTCATCAAAAGGTGAAGAAACCACAGAATAGGCACGTACCACCAATTCTCCCTCAACCATTAAACCAATACGGGCAAATTGCCCTGCGGTAAATTTGAAATGTGCTGGACGGGTCATGGTGAAGCTAAAAAGATTATGAGTCCAACGGTGTACAGATAAAACCTTTTCTACGCTAAATTTTTCAATTGACATGATGAGAACGTGGCACGAAACAGTGCGCTCATGTTAGCATGATCGAATAATTGATGGATACTCAAAACATTAAGGCTATTTAACATGCGCATGACATTACGCCAGTTGGCTGTTTTTGTGGCGGTCGCTCAGGAAGGAACGGTTACCAAAGCGAGCGATGCTGTCCGACTCACACAAAGTGCGGCAAGTATGGCCTTAGCTGATTTAGAAGATGGTCTGGGCGCACCGCTGTTTGACCGTTTAGGTAAACGATTACAACTCAATGATTTGGGACGTTTTTTACTCCCACAAGCCTTAGAAATTTTAGGTCGCTGTGAGTCTTTTGAACAAGCTGCTAAAGGTGAACTTCAAAGCATTGACTTACGTTTAGGTGCCACTCTTACGATTAGTGACTATTTAATGCCAGATTTGATGGCTGACTTTTTACAACGTCATCCACAAGCACATTTGCAACTGCAAGTGGGCAATACCCGTCAAATGATTGAAGCAGTCAATCAGTTCCAATTGGATCTTGCCTTGATTGAAGGTTCTTGTCATTTACCTCAACTGCAATGTATCCATTGGCGTGATGATGAGCTCGCTGTATGTTGTGCGCCTGATCATCCCTTAGCACAACTGAATCGCCCAATCAGCCCAACCGATTTTCTAGATGTGGAATGGATTTTACGTGAGGAAGGTTCAGGTACACGTGAAGTGTTTGATAATGCAATTTTGCAAGATCTGCCCGATGCCAATATCCGTTTAACTTTGGGGCATAATGAAGCGATCTTAAAAATTGTCGCAGGTGGTTTAGGCATGTCCTGCGTGTCACGACTCGCGATTGAACCGCTTCAAGAGAAAGGTCAGCTGGTAATCTTGGATACTCCATTCTGGCAATTAACCCGCCCGCTCTATATGTTAGTGCACCGTCAAAAGTATCAAGGACCAGGTTTAAAAGCCTTTTTGCAGTTCTGTGAAAATAAAGTTTAATTGTTTTGAAAATAAAAAACGCTTCTAGTCAGAAGCGTTTTTTATTGCATGTATGATTAGAAGTCGAAGCTGACACCCAATTTATAGGTACGGCCTGCGCCTACTGTGGTAAAGCCACTGGTAAACACGCCATCCCAATATTTTTTATCTGCAACATTATCAACATTGGCACGGAAAGTTGTATTGACCCCACCGAGTTTGGTCGCATATTTCGCACCTAAATCAACCAGCGTATAATCAGGTAACTTGAGTGTGTTATCAGCCGTTAAATATTGCTCATCAACATAAGTCGCAAAGGCATTCACGCTTAATCCTTCAACAAATGGGATTTGATAATCTACACCCACACCTGCTGTGAACTCAGGCGTCCCCTCAATGGTTTTACCTGAAAGATTCACACCACTTGAAATCGCTTTTGTATATTCAGTATCAATGTATGCCAAGTTACCGTAAACAATCAGATCTTCAGTGACTTTACCCGAAAAGCCGTATTCAACCCCTTTCGATTCAGTCTTCGCACCATCAGTCGTGATTTGGGTAATTTTTGCATCATTTGGATCACGGTAGGTTGAGTCCGTCAGCGTACTTGGCTTTTTAATTTGATAAAGTGCTAAGGTATGTAACCAACGCTCGCCTTGATATTTAGCACCCACTTCATATTGCTTACTTTCAAATGGTGCAAAAGTTTTATTATAGTTCGCATCAGTTTCTACACTTACCCTTGCCCCTCTCACCAAACCTTCCACATAGCTGGCATAGAATGAGGTTTCTTCACCAAAAGGTTTCACAACAATGGCTACACTTGGAGATAACTTATCATCTTTCAATGGTGGTGCATTCGTCGCGAGAGCCTTTAGATTCATATCTTGATAGCGCACGCCTAGAATGAACTGTAGCTTATCATCCAGCATGGAAATCTGATCACTCAAACTATAGCTGACATATACATCATCGGCTGTAGGAATAATTTCAGGCCATGTATTCGGCATATGCCCTTCATTGCTTGGATTGTAAATATTGGTTGGGAAATAAACCTCTGTTGCCCCCCGCCCTTTATGTTGGCTGTATTTACGTTTGAGATAATCCGCACGGAATGCCAACGTATGAGAAATATCACCCGTGAAAATTTGACCTTCTAAACCCGCATTAAAAGTCGTGTTATGTTCCTTTGAACCGACACGATAATATTGTGCCAGTGCATCACCATTCGCCCCAATCAAAGCAGGATTATTCATTCCCATTGAGTTGGCTGGCAGGTCACGTACAATCATACGTGTCCCAAATAAATGTCCACGATACTCACGTTCATTAAAACCTGCACCTGCAAAGGCTTTTAAATTCGGTAAAAGCTTATATTCCCCAGATAGTCCCACGTAATTGGCACTTTGCATGCCTTCTAAATGTGGAAAATAATTCAATTTGCCATCTGGCGCAGCTAAAACACGTTTCAACGTTGAAAAAGAGATCATAGCCGGTGAACCACCATCACGACTATCACGTGTGGTATAGGCATCAAAATTAATTTTGGCTTGATCCGTGGTGTAGTCGAGAGCCAATACCGCTGCGGTATTTTTATCTTCTAAACCATCAACAATGTGTTCACCTTGTCCATAAGTCGCACTGACGCGTGCTCCGAACTCCTTGTTTTCACCAAAACGGCGTGCCACATCAAAACCTGATTTGTAATAGCCGCCATCTTCATACATGGCCGAAACTTGGGTCAAATCTCGATCGGCACGTTTGGTGGTTGCCATCACCACACCACCAACACTACCGCCTGGGGCCATCCCTGCAATCAACGCATTTGGCCCTTTGAGTACACTGGCAGAGCTTAAAATATCAGTCGGGGTACGACCACTTGGTGACATGCCATAAGAACCATTGATATTGGCATCTTCCCATGTTACTGGAAAACCACGGATCATAAAGTTTTCGTTTAAATGGCCACTGTTGGTGGTGGTACGAATACTTGGGTCATTTTTAAGAATGCCCGCAATCGAGTCAGCTTGTTTATCTTTAATCGCCTGCTCGGTATAAGACTGGATACTAAAGGGTGTATCCAATACCGCTTTCTCACCGAGTATCCCTAAGCTGGCATCTTTTTTAAGTTTGCCTGTCGCATCCGTTTCTTGTGAATCAGCTTTTACGGTAATGGTTGGTAAAACTGTGCTGTCATCAGCAAGCGCGAACATTGGCAAAGCAATAAGAGATAAAAATAAGATATTCTTTTTCACGTGATCAAACCCCGATAAAAATTTGACCACAGTATATAAGATAAATTAACAAATGATAATAAAAATCATTAACAAAATAATTACCATTCATTTAGTCAATCTGAAAGTCTTATCATGAGAATCCAAATAAATAAGCTCTCACCTCGTTATTGGATAGTATATCTTGCCTTTATCGGCCAAATTGCCGCTCGCATGGAATGCCATCATGATCACCATCCATCTTAGTATTCGGACAATTTCTTAAAAAGAAGACAGCTTCCTCATAAGAATGCATTTGAGAACAATGCTCACGCCCATCACAGCTAAATTGGGCACCTACAGCAGTTGTTGAGCGTGCTGCTTGTATAGGCCGTGCTGGATCATGTTGCAACGCCCTTTCTGTTTTTTCAGACAACTTTACTACAGGTAAATCCCCAATCTTTTTTCGCTGTTCTTCAACAATTCGCTTTTGTTGCTCTATCAATTGAACTGTTTTTAATTGTTCTGATTGCAGATAAGACTGATATTTCTGGAAAACCAAAACTGCCAAAATCACAATCATTACGACACCAATGACCGTAACGATTGCTCCCTGCTTAGAAGAAGTACTTGATTGAGGCGCTACAATAGTGCTTTTGCGAATAGGCGTAGGCATTAGATCCAAACGTTCAATTTGAACAGCTTTAAATTTCCCTTTATCAGTATCGTGCACCATGGAAAATTTTAGTTTTTCTCCAAGCTTAGGTTCCCCTCCAGCTCGAGGAAAATCACGAATATGAAAGAAAATATCGCTTTGCTTCCCCTCGACTTCAATAAAACCAAAGCCCCGTTCAGCATTATATTTTTTAATTTTACCCTCAACCAACATCATCAACACACGCTTATTATATTGCCCCTATTCTAATCAAAAAGAGGCTAAAAAGCCTCTTTTATCATGTACCTAAACTAAGTGCGAATATTGAAAAATATCAACTTAAGCAATTAACGTCGAAAGTTCGACAACAACTCGGTTGTAATCGACTTATTGTGATTGGCAATTTTGGTCTTCTTGGTTTTAGCAGGATTTGCATCAACACGCTCAATTTGCGTTGCTTTAAACTTCCCACCATTTTCAAGCGCCACAAATTTCACTTTTTCATTTCTTTTCGGCTCGCCTTCTGCCGCAGGAAAATCTGAAATATGAAAAAAGATATCGCCTTCAGATGTCGCAATAAAACCAAATCCTTTATCAGGATTATATTGCTTAATTTTTCCTTGATAGAACTCTTGTGCCATGACATTTATCCTATGTTCTCAATGTAATCATTACAGTATATCGAAATAAAAAAGAGACTTTCAATCCACCCTGAAAGGTTCTACGGATGGATCAAGTCTCTTTTTATCGGTCTGGTAAAATTAGTCTTTTTGCACGCTACCAAAAATCTTGTCACCTGCATCACCCAGACCAGGAACAATATAGCCTTCTGCATTCAGACCTTGGTCAACCGATGCGGTATAAATACGGACATCTGGATGTGCAGCTTCAACTTTGGCAATACCTTCTGGTGCAGCAACCAAAATCATGACACGAATATCTTTACAACCACTTGCTTTCAATACATCAATGGCCGCAATTAAAGAGTTCCCTGTTGCCAGCATTGGGTCAATAATCATGGCTAAACGATTGGCAACATCTGGCACTAACTTTTTGTAGTAAGTGCGTACTTCTAAGGTCGCTTCATCACGTTCCAGCCCCAAGACGCTGACTTTAGCACTTGGAATCAGGCTAAGAACGCCTTCAAGCATCCCGATACCAGCACGCAGAATCGGTACAATGGTGATTTTCTTCCCTGCGATACGTTGAGTTGAGACTTTCCCTGCCCACCCATCAATTTCATGATCAACAACAGGAAGATCCTTTGTTGCTTCATAAGTCAGTAACATCGTGACTTCTTGCGCTAATTCACGAAAGTTCTTGGTACTAATGTCAGAACGACGTAGCAAGCCAAGTTTATGGCGAATAAGCGGATGACGAATTTCTTGAATCGACACGAGTGAGTACCTAGGTAATGTTAATCTTGTTCTATTATAAAACGTTTTTTACTCGTCAATAAAAAAAAGCCCTAACTTTAGGGCTTTTTTTTATCAGTTATACACGTTTAGTAAATGCCTTTTTGCACTAAAGTAAGAATAAACTCTTGTAACTCTGGTGAAACTGCAAAAACTGCATACTTAGCTAAATAAATCATTGGGTCAGGATAAATACCTAATACAAAGACTAATAAAGCAGCTCCGAGTACCATAATACCACCAACTTGTGTACCCCAATGCTCATCAGCATCAATACGAGGCACATCTGGTGGAGTCATGTACATAACAACCATCACACGCAGGTAATAATATAAACCGATACCACTACCAACAATTACCATTGCTGCAAGGAACCAATGTGCACCCATTACGGCTGTTTTCACAACCATGAACTTACCAATGAAGCCCGCGGTTAATGGAATACCAGCTAACGATAACATCATTACGGTTAAAGTCGCAGTCAAGATCGGACGACGCCAGAACAAACCACGATACTCAGCTAAACTACCAGCTTCATCCTTATTGTTATAAGGACTCGACATTAATGTCACGACACCAAAAGCACCAACAGTGGTCAACACATAAGTAATAATGTAAACATTGACTGTTTCAAAGGTCATGAAACCACGAATTTGAATAAATTCAATATTTTGTGCGCTAACCAAAGCAACCAATAGATAACCGAAATGAGCAATCGATGAATAAGCAAGGATACGCTTGAGATTGACTTGACGAACAGCCAATAAGTTACCAACGACGATCGAAACGACAGCCAGAATGGTAACCATTAATTTTAGACTATCGGCAAGAATAAATCCTGAAGATAAAACATATCTAGCAAATAAGCCAATCATGGCAACTTTAGAGACTGTTGCTAAGAATGTAGCCATTGGTGCAGGTGCACCAGCATACACATCAGGTGTCCACTTATGGAAAGGTGCTAATGATAGCTTAAACCCAACTGCAAAAAGTATAAGTCCAAGTCCAAGCACAACAGCAGGCTGACTAAAGCTATTAAACATTCGGCTTGGTTCGGCTGCAAAAGATAAGCTACCTGTATAAGCATAAACGTAGGCCATCCCCATAAGCAACATTGCAGAAGCCGTTGCCGAAAGCACAAGATATTTAATCCCAGCTTCCAAAGACTGACTACGTTGATAGGTATAAGCCAACATGCCATACACAGGAATCGACATTAATTCCAAGCTAATAAAGAATGATGCATAGTTCGTACTCGCAACTAATAACATCGCCCCTGTCACTGAACACAGTAACAAGATATAAAGCTCTTCGCGGTTTTCCTTATAGGTCTCAATATAAGCATGAGACAAAGTACAACAAGCCAAGGCTGCAATTAGAATCAGAAATTGATAGAGCATGGTAAATGGATCAACCATAAACATGCCCATGATATTTGATGGAATGAAACTCCCACTAAATATCGTATAGATAATCAAAATCGCAGCTAAATTCAGACCGACAACCGAAGTTGTCGCAATCAGGTTGTGATTACGTTTAATCGCTGTCAACAACATCACGACGATTGCAGTCAAAGCAACAATCATCACTGGAGCAAGTGGCATAAGCTCAGAAAAAGAAAGTGTGAAGTTCATGATTTATTGCATCTCCACATGTTCAAGTTGAGTTGCAGCCTGTTGAACAGTTTCAACAACTTCTTGTACTGGCATATAACTATTTACCAACCACTGCATGCTTGAATGAGACATATCCAAGAAAGTTTGTGGGTAAATACCTAACCAAACTAAACCAATTACACAGATCATCAGAATGCTGACTTCACGTGCAGATAGATCTTTTAACGGTGTTTTGTAGTGCTGCTTTTGTTCTGGATTCGGTTCACCAAATAAAGCTTTGTGAATCAGAATCAGACCATAAAGACCCGCAAACACCAAGCTCACTGCGGCAATAATCGTGAAAGTCGGATACGCTTTGAATGAACCCATAAGAATCAGGAATTCACCAATAAAGTTACCTAGACCCGGTACACCTACGAGCGCTGCAACAAAGAACATTAAGAAGAATGGCAAATATTGCAGTTGACCACGAAGACCGCCCATTAAGCGTAAATCACGTGTATGCACACGCTCATAGACTTGACCCGACATAATGAACAATGCAGCAGATGATAAGCCATGTGCCAACATCATGATCATTAAGCCTTGGAAAGTCAGAATATTACCTGCATAAATTGCAAGTAAGATGAAACCCATGTGTGAAATTGACGTGTACGCAAGTAAACGTTTCATGTCAGTTTGTTGGTACGCAAGGAATGCACCGTAGAAAATACCAATCAAGCCCAAAATGATCGCAATATCAGCGAACTGTGCTGACGCTGCTGGGAAGAATGGAATTACGAAACGAAGTAAACCATACGCTGCTGTTTTAATCAAAATACCAGCTAAATCCACAGAACCCGCTGTTGGTGCTTGCGCATGCGCATCAGGCAACCAGCCGTGTAATGGGAAGACAGGTAGTTTCACCGCAAAACCGATGAACATACACACCATAAAGCCATATGCCAATGCTGGTACTTCTTTATCCAAGTGATTCGCCATACTCATGAGATAATAGTAATTAAAACTAATCTCTTGTGTATGCATGTATCCATAAGCAACCAGCCCCAAGATACCGATCAACATGATCAAACCAGCAACTTGTGTATAGAGGAAGAACTTGGTTGCAGCGTAAACACGTGAACGACCATTCGAGCCTTTATGACCCCATAACGCAATCAAGAAATAGATTGGTACAAGCATCATCTCCCAGAAGAAGAAGAACAAGAATAAGTCAATCGCCAAGAATACACCGATAACCCCACCTAAACTCCACAGGAGGTTTAAGTGGAAGAAACCTACGTTCTTTTGGATCTCACCCCATGAACAGCCTACTGCAAGTACACCCAGTAAGGCAGTCAACAGCACCATAAGCAGAGATAAACCATCCACCGCTAAGTGAATGCTAATACCTAAACTCTGAATCCAAGGTAGGTAGAATTCAGCAGCCCATTGGGGAGCTGGGCTACCTACAGCATAGCTATATGTACCACTTTGCCAAAGTGCAATGCCCAAACCAAAGGTAATGAGCATACCAATCAAGGCAATCCAACGCGGTAAATGTTGGTCGTATTTATCAACCAACCAACAAATAAAACCAGCAATGAAAGGAACTAAAATCAGTGCGGGTAAAATTAAATTGTTTTCCATTTTATTTCCCCACAACCTGAATCACGATCAAGATCATCAATAACACCACTACACCGAGTGACATGCTTGATGCGTATTCACGTAATGAACCGGTTTGACGCGAACTGGTAAAGCTATTCCCGCCCTTCACAATGGCAGGCAATACTAACCATAAACCGTCAACTGGATCACGACCTAAAATTTTCGCAATCAATAAATAAGGTTTTACAAATACGATGTCATACAAGGCATCGAAACCGAATGCTGTACGGCAGATATGCGCTAAGCCTGAACCCAAAGAAGTCTGAGCAAACGATTTTACTGCGCCATACGCAAAGGCAAACAAGAAGATACCAACAGCCAAACCAACAAGGGCCACACCACTTGCTAAATGTTCAGCATGTGCAACAGCCGCTTCTAAGCTTTCAGGAATCACAAAACTTGGAATGCTTGCAGCAGTCAATAATTTTGCGACTGGCGCTTGCAGGAAGTAACCGATACCGGTCGATAACGCAGCAAGAATTGCAAGCGGTGCCCAGTAAGTCACGCCATGAATCGCATGCGCATGAGTTTTCTCTTCGCCGAAGAACACCACCCAAATTAAACGGAAAGTATAGATAGACGTTAAGAATGCACCAGCAACACCTACCCAGTACAAGGTATGGTAAAGCGGAAGATTTGCAATAGTCGACTGTGCATAGACTGCACCCAAGATCGCATCTTTAGAGAAGAAGCCAACGGTCACGATTGGAAGTGCAGCTAAGGCGCCACCACCGATAACGAAACACCAGAATACGAATGGAATCTTTTTACGTAATCCACCCATTTTGAAAATATTCTGTTCGTGGTGACATGCAAGAATTACGGCACCTGAAGAAAGGAACAATAACGCTTTGAAGAATGCATGAGCCAACATGTGGAATAAACCAGCTTGGTATGCTTCAGCACCCACTGCCATAAACATATAACCGAGCTGACTCATGGTTGAGTAAGCCAAGATACGTTTGATATCAGTTTGCACCAATGCGGCAAAGCCTGCCACCAGCAAGGTCACTGCACCCGTAATCGAAATGAATTGCATCACTTCTGGCGCCATTTCCATCACTGAGAACATACGGCAGCATAGGTAAACACCTGCTGTCACCATTGTTGCGGCGTGGATCAATGCAGAAACTGGTGTAGGACCAGCCATCGCATCGGCTAACCAAGTTTGTAATGGAATTTGTGCTGATTTACCTGCTGCACCCAAGAACAACATCAATGCTGTCCAGATCGACAATGATGAGCTTTGCGTCATCACAGTCGCTGCATTTTCAACAATGTACTGTGTATTCAACGTACCAAACTGTTGATAGAGCAAGAACAATGCGATGAGTAAAAATACGTCACCCACACGTGTTACGGTAAATGCCTTGATTGCTGCCCAACCATTTGCAGGGTTTGAGTAGTAGAAACCAATCAATAGATATGAACACAGACCTACGCCTTCCCAACCCAAGAACAATAACGCCAAGTTATCGCCAAGTACCAACAACAACATGCTGGCAACGAACAGGTTGAAATAAGAGAAGAAACGTGCGTAATCTTCTTCACCACGCATATACCAAGATGCGAAGATGTGAATCAAGAAACCAACACCCGTGATCATGCCTGTCATCAATAATGACAAACCATCAAGGTGCAAGCTAATGCCTGGCTCAAAACCGCCAACACTGAACCATGTCCATAAGTGTTGAACAAAAACGGTTTGGCCACTGCTGGTAAATGCAAGGCCAGCAATTAAAGCAAATAACGCAGATAAACCAACTGAACCGACACCAATAATGGCAGCGACATTTTCAGACAGTTTGTTACGCCCTGCCGCTAACAGGATAAAACCAATGAGCGGGAATAAAACGGTTAAATATAATGTACTCATCCGCGCATCTCACTAGCAGCATCCACATCCAGATGATGGAAGCGATGATAAAACTGAAGGACGATCGCAAGACCGATACATGCCTCTGCTGCAGCAAGCGTCAGAATCAGGATGAACATGATCTGTCCATCTGGCTGCGCCCATACGCTACCCGCTAAAACGAATGCCAAAGCCGCGGCATTCATCATTACTTCAAGGCTCATTAGCATAAATAAAAGGTTGCGTCGCACCATTACACCGTAAAAACCCAGTGCAAAAAGGATGGTTGCAACGATCAAACCATGTTCTAAAGGGATGTGTCCCATTATTCTTTATCCTCTTCTGCACCTGGTTCACGTTTGCCTAAGTGGAATGCTGCAACCAGTGCTGCTAGCAATAACATCGCGGCAACTTCTACCAATAATAGATAGTGAGTAAATAGTGCTTGACCGACAGCTTTCGGACCTACAACTTCTGCTCCCATCGGCGCAGAAATTGTGGTGTATTCGCCACCGAGCATCCACACCAAAAGCAAGCCCAATAAAAAGCTCATCAGTGCAGGAAAAGCCCAAGCCTCTGAACTCAACCATTTACTTTCTTGTTCAATGGTTTCTTGTCCAAGATTCAGCATCATCACAACGAAGACGAACAAGACCATAATGGCACCGGCATATACGATGATCTCAAGGGCAGCCGCGAACGGCGCACCCACGATCATGAAAATACCAGCAACCGCTAGAAGAGAAACGATCAAACTTAACAGTGCATGCACCGGATTCGTGTTAGTCACAACACGAACCGTTGAAACGATGGCCACAAGTGCCATCAAATAAAATGGCCACATCATGGTAATAAGCTCCGTACATCAACTGGTGCACTTTCTTTCTGTGCTTGACCTTTTTCTTTGCCGCTTACAGCCATACCAGTGACACGGTAGAAGTTGTAGTCAGGATATTTACCCGGTCCAGAAATGAGTAAATTCTCTTTTTCATAAACCAAGTCTTGACGTACATATTCACCCAATTCGAAATCTGGGGTCAGCTGAATGGCAGTCGTTGGACATGCTTCTTCGCACATACCGCAGAAAATGCAGCGTGAGAAGTTAATACGGAAAAATTCTGGATACCAACGACCATCTTCTTTTTCCGCTTTTTGTAATGAAATACAGCCAACTGGGCAAGCAACCGCACATAGGTTACATGCCACACAACGCTCTTCACCGTCTGGATCACGCGTCAATACAATACGACCACGGTAGCGTGGTGGCACAATTTGTTCAGCCGGTACTTCTGGATATAAAATCGTGTCACGTTTACGTGTGACATGGCTAAACACCATCCACAACGAACGTACAATCGATCCGAATCCAGCTAGAATTTTATACATTTTGTACTCCCTGCTGTCCTAGGCCTGATTCATCAGAATCACAGCACCAGTCACTAACAAGTTGACCAACGCCAATGGCAAACAAACTTTCCAACCAAAGTTCATCACTTGGTCATAACGAGGACGCATTAACGAACCACGCGCCAAGACAAACATCATTACGAAGAATGCTGTTTTAATCACGAACCAGAATAATGGTGGAACAAATGGAATTTCTAAGTTAAATGGTGCAAGCCATCCGCCGAAGAATAAAGTCACGATCAATGCCGAGATCAATACGACGTTGACGTATTCCGCAACGAAGAACATCCCCCACTTCATACCACCGTATTCAACATGGTAACCTTCCGCCAATTCTTGCTCAGCTTCAGGTTGGTCAAATGGATGACGATGCGTGACCGCAACACCCGCAACCACAAAGATCAAGAAACCTAAGAATTGAGGAATGATGAACCACATATCACGTTGTGCTTCAACGATTTCACGCATGTTGAATGAGCCGGCAATCGCAACCACACCCATCAACGAGATACCCAAAAACACTTCATAAGAAATGGTTTGAGCCGCAGAACGAAGACCACCAAGTAATGAGTATTTGTTGTTCGATGCCCAACCACCAAATAACACTGCATAGACTGCGATACCCGCCATTGCCATAAAGAACAATAGACCGATACTCATATCTGCAACGCCCAGTGTAGGACTTACTGGGATCACCATAAACGAAAGTACCGCAGTTGCCATCGCAACGGCTGGTGCTAAACGGAAAGTCAGCTTATCAGCAAACTTCGGTGTCCAGTCTTCTTTGAACATGATCTTGAGCATGTCGGCAACAATCTGGAACATACCGCCAGGACCAACACGGTTTGGACCATAACGGTCTTGCCATAATGCCAAGAGACGACGCTCAATAAATGACATTAAAGCAGCAACCAAAACCACTACAAGCAAGATCACAATCGCCTGAATCACTGAATAAGCGATTGGCCAGTTCTCAGCCCAAAGTGGCGTTTGACGTATAATTTCTTGATTCATGAATTACACTCCTACCGCCACAGACACAGGCTCTGCCAATGAAACTGTTGGTGCTAAACCAATTGGGTAACCGATATAACCTGTTGGTAAATATTCGATGACTTGTACTGGCAAGCTAATGCTAGTCTCACCCGCTTGTACTGTAATACGTTGACCATCTTGAACATTTAAGCGTGTTGCATCTTGTTCACCCACCGCAAACATCGCTTCAGGAATGCGAGATTCCATTGCAGGTGTTTTGATAGTGAATTCACCAGAACCAAAGATATGGTGCATTGGCACAAGACGGAAACTTTCAGGGTTCACCACCACAGCTGTTGGTGCAACATAGCTACGTGCAGGACGTTTAGCTAAACGATCGAATAGACGGATACCTGAATCACCACCTTTTAAATGACCACCCACTTCATCTTGGTATTTGTTCCAAGCTTGTGGTGAGTTCCAGCCCGCAGACCATGCGAAAGGTACCAATGAAGATGCCGTCTGAGTTCCGACATAACCTTCCATCGAGAACGTCAATGCTGAATCTGGATCAGTCGGCTGTTTCGGTTCATGAATCGATAACGGCGCACGAATTGCAGTACGACCCGAGTAACGACGTGGTTCACGTGCGATCTTCAAGCCGTGGATACGGTAACCCGCATCTGGCGCAACCTCTTCAATTGCAGCAAGTACGGGTACATTCTTGACGATGTCTTCAATCACATCATCCAACAATGTCCAATCAACTGCTTTGCCTTTAAGACCTGTCTCAACGGCATGTAACCAGCGCCATGATTCTTTGATCGCATATTCTGGCTTGTAGTAGCTTGGGTCATACACTTGATAGAAACGTTGTGCACGGCCTTCTTGGCTCACCACAGTACCATCACCTTCAGCGAAGCTTGCTGCCGAAAGTACGATATCCGCAAGTTTCAAGGTTTCAGTTTCACTATGATCCAAGACGATCACAGTTTCAGCTTTATCTAATGCAGCTTTGACTTGTGCCACAGGTAAACGACGGGTTAAGTCATTTTCAACCACAACCACGGCATCAAAATCTTGTGCAAATGCTTGTTCTAGGCTTAAACCGCCAAACAATGCCAAGCCCATTGAGTTCACTTCAGGAACAGTCAATGACAAGCCCGCATTTCCACCTAAGTTTTGCGCAACTTGAGCAGCAGCTTCCATGATTGCAGGATCTTGTAAACTAGTCCCCGAAATAATCAATGGCTTTTTCGCCGCTTTCAAAGTATCCGCAATGGTTTGCGCAAAGGCTTTGGCATCATCTGCCAAACCAGTCAATGCTTCACCTTTCACCGCAGCAGCAACCGCAAAACCTAAACGTGCGATGTCATTAGGCGATGCAACCACTTCACCTGTCGCCACATCCGCTAAACGCGTTTGCGTTGCCGCAAGGATATAGATAGGGGATTTTGCATCTTGACCGATACGTTGTACCGGTTCAGCCAACCAGTCTGGTGTACGTGTTGCAGCAGCCATTTCTTTGGCTTTGTTTTTCGCAGCTTGACGCACAGACAAGGCCATACGTGGTGCAGTTTGAGTTAAGTCTTCACCCAAGATCAACACCGCATCATAGCTTTCAATTTCACGCATGTTCGGGTTATAGATCCCCTGTGTTTGCATGATTGATGCCGCTAACTCAACCAAGTTCTGCTCTTTTTGAGACATCCCTGTTGAGTAGTTGTCTTGTCCAACCAACTCACGCAGTGCATAGTTTGATTCCAAGCTTGCGCGTGGAGAACCAATACCTAACACTTTCTTGCCTTTCAGCTGAGTAATCACTTGATCAAGCGCTTGATCAACAGTCACCGTCGCAACAGTTTCACCATTACGGAACTGTGGTTGACGTGGACGGTCTTCACGGTTCACATAACCTGTACCGAAACGACCTTTATCGCAAAGGAAGTATTGGTTCACAGAACCATTGAAACGGTTTTCAACACGACGGATTTCGCCATAACGCTCACCCGGAGAGATGTTACAACCTGAAGAACAGCCGAAACATACGCTTGGCGCATATTGCATGTCCCATTTACGGTTATAACGTGCTGAATGGGTCTTGTCGGTAAATACACCTGTTGGACACACTTCAGTCAAGTTACCTGAGAATTCAGATTCTAAAGTACCTGATTCTGGACGACCGAAATAGACACGTGACGCATTGGCATAGACACCAAAGTCCGTACCACCCGCATAGTCTTTGTAATAACGCACACAACGGTAGCACGCGATACAACGGTTCATCTCATGCGCAATAAACGAACCCAACTCTTGGTTATAGTGAGTCCGTTTGGTAAAGCGATAACGACGACGATCGTGTTGCGTCATGACGGTCATATCTTGTAAATGACAGTGACCACCTTCTTCACAGACTGGACAGTCGTGCGGGTGGTTCGTCATCAAGAATTCAACAATCGACGCACGGAAATCCGTTGCTTCTTTGTCTTCAATCGAAATATAGGTATTGTCGGTCGCAGGTGTCATACATGACATCACCAGACGTCCACGTGTGTCCTCAGGATTCGCATACTGAGTCACCGCACATTGACGACAAGAACCAACAGAACCTAAGGATGGGTGCCAACAAAAATACGGGATGTCGATGCCAAGGCTAAGACATGCTTGTAGCAAGTTTTCTGAGCCGTTGACTTCATACGATTTTCCATCGACATGAATTGTAGCCATAGTCGAATTCCTTAAGCTTGTTCTACGTCTAGAGCTGGAGCATGGGTTTTAACCTTAGCTTCAAACTCGTTACGGAAATATTTAAGTGCGCCCATAAGCGGCTCCATCGCACCCGGTGCGTGAGCACAGAAAGTTTTACCGATCCATAATTTACGCGTCAGTTCTTGTAAATGATCGATATCTTCTTTCTTACCTTCGCCTGTTTCCAGTGCTTTAAGCGCTTTCACTGCCCAAGGTAAACCGTCACGACATGGTGTACAGAAACCACATGATTCACGCGCAAAGAATTCTTCTAAATTACGTGTTGCAGAAACCATACATTGGCTTTCATCCACCACCATGAGTAGACAAGTTCCTAAACGAGAACCTGCTTTCATGATCGTCTCTGAATCCATTGGCAAATCAATGTGTTCAGCCGCCAAGAAATCCGTTGATGCACCACCCGGTAACCATGCTTTCAAGGTTAAACCGTCGCGCATACCACCCGCATGTTCTTCAATCACTTCACGCGCAGTTGTACCAAATGGTAGTTCCCAAAGACCTGGGAATTTAACTTTGCCTGATGCACCATAAATCTTGGTGCCTGGATCTTTCGACTTACCTGCTGAAAGATTGATATACCACTCAGGACCACGCAACATGATTGCTGGCAAGTTATTGTAGGTCTCAACGTTGTTGACAATCGTCGGACGACCCCATGCCCCTGCAACTTGCGGGAATGGCGGTTTGGTACGCGGATTGGCGCGGCGACCTTCAAGCGAGTTGATCAATGCAGTTTCTTCACCACAGATATAACGACCTGCGCCGGTGTGAACATGCATATCAAAGTTCCAGCCTGTTCCAAGGATGTTGTCACCCAAGTAACCTTTGGCACGGATTTGCTCTAATGCTTCATTTAAGTATTGAGCTGCTTCGACATATTCACCACGAATGAAGATATAACCTTGAGTTGCTTCTAAGGTATAACCTGCAATCAGCATGCCTTCGATCAATTGATGAGGAAGTTTTTCCATCAACAAACGGTCTTTAAAGGTACCTGGTTCCATTTCATCGGCATTACAGATCAAATAGCGTGGGCCACCATCATTTGGCGCCATCAATGACCATTTAATTCCCGCTGGGAAACCTGCACCACCACGACCTTTGACTGTCGCAGCTTTAATGACTTCAAGCACATCTTTTGGTGGCATGCTCAAGGCTTTTTTAAAGCCAGCATAACCTTCTAGTGCTTCGTATTCATCGGCAGCACGAACAAACTCTTGTTTGCTCAAACGCCAAGTCAATGGATGCGTTTCTGGGTTACCGTCGCCATAAATTGGTTTTGGTTCAGTATTCATACATACTTCTCCAATAACTGTTTAACTGATGACACGTCCACGAGGCCGTGCGTATCTTCATCAATCATTAAAGTTGGACCTTTATCGCAGTTGCCTAAACAGCAAATTGGGAGCAAGGTAAAACGACCATCTGCTGTGGTTTGTCCATACTGGATACCCAACTCGCGCTGGAACGCTTCTGCCAAAGTTTCTGCACCCATCAAGAAGCATGCAATTGAGTCACACAATAAAATCACATGGCGACCAACCGGTTGACGGTAGATACGGTTATAGAAAGTTGCAACACCTTCCAGATCCGCCACACTCATACTCAACAACTGTGCAATCGCATTCATTTGTGCATCATCAACCCAACCATTACGGCGCTGTACACACTTCAAAGCATCCAAAGAAGCCGCACGTGGGTATGGGTAATGATCAATGTGATGTTCAATGTCATGAATTTCGTCCGCAGTCAAAATTCCTTCAACATTCACACGTGGTTTTTTATCAGTCAAAATCATCATAATCGTTTACCCCTAGCGATCCACGTCAGCCATAACCACGTCAATGGTTGCCAAATAAATGATCAAGTCAGAAACCAAACTGCCGTTAATCACTGAAGGCATTTGCTGTAAATGCGTGAACGTTGGTGTACGAATACGGGTACGATAGCTCATGGTTGACTTATCAGAAGTGAGGTAATAGGTACTCGCACCCTTCACCACTTCCGTCATAAATGAAGACTCGCCCGCTGGCATTACAGGACCCCAAGAGACGCTTAAGAAGTGCGTAATCAAGGTTTCAATATCTTGTAATGTCTTATCTTTCGGTGGTGGAACTGCCAATGGATGATCCGCTTTATATGGACCAGACGGCATGTTGTCCAAGCACTGCTGAATGATTTTTAATGATTCAGTGATTTCACGGAAGTGAACCAAGACACGTGCGTATGCATCGCCTTCATATTCCACTGGAATATCAAAGTCGAAGTTTTCATAACCACTGTATGGACGATATTTACGAACGTCAAAATCAATACCCGTTGCACGTAAACCTGTACCTGTCACACCCCAAGCCAACGCAGATTTCGCATCGTATTGCGCAACATTGCGAGTACGACCGATAAAGACTGAGTTTTTAAGTGCCGCAGTGTAGTACTCGTTCAAACGTTTCGGCATCCATTCCAACAACTCTTTCACTAGCTTTTGCCAGTTGTTTGGAAGGTCATGCGCGGTACCGCCGATACGGAACCATGCTGGGTGCATACGGTAACCCGTAATCGCTTCAACGATGTCATAGACTTTTTGACGGTCTGCGAACATATAGAAGACTGGGGTCATACCGCCCGCATCCTGAATCGCTGTACCACAGAATAATAAGTGGTTATTGATACGGAATAACTCGTTCAACATCACACGAATCACTTGTGCACGCTCTGGAACTTTAATACCAGCAAGCTGCTCAACAGCCATCACATATGGCATGTTTTGCGCACAACCACCGAGGTAGTCAACACGATCGGTATACGGAATGAATGAATGCCAAGTTTGACGTTCAGCCATCTTTTCCACACCGCGGTGGTGATAACCGATATCAGGCACACAATCTTTAACTTCTTCACCGTCCAACTGTAACACCACACGGAACGCACCGTGCGCAGATGGATGGTTCGGACCCAAGTTCAGGAACATGAAGTCTTCGTCATCATTACCGCGTTTTAGACCCCAGTCTTCTGGGACAAAGCGTAAGTGTTCTTGTTCGAAATCTTGCTTCGCTTGGTCTTGCATATACGGGGTATATTCTGTCGCACGGGCAGAATATTCTTTACGTAACGGATGACCTTCCCAATAGGTTGGCAACAAAATACGACGGAGCATTGGATGCCCAGCGAAATCGATACCAAACATATCGTAAGCTTCACGCTCGTACCAGTTGGCATTAGGCCAAATATTGGTTGCGGTTGGGATGCTTAAATCATTTTCATTCAATGCAACTTTAATACGAATATCACTATTACGCTCAAGCGATAACAAGTGATAGAACACAGTAAAGTCAGATGCTGGCAAACCGTCACGGTGAACACGTAAACGCTCATCGACCGCTGACAAGTCAAACAACATCACATAAGGACGTTCCACTTTACGGAGGAACATAAGGACTTCTTGCACGCGTGCGCGCTCAACCCAGACTGTTGGAAACTCTTCAAAAGTCGCCTGCACATAGAAGTTCTCACCAAACTTGGTTTTGAGCTCTTCTACGATTGCAAATGCTGGGCGTGAATCAACTGGAGTTGATTCTGGCATAGCAATGTCAGTTTCAGCCATTGGCTTGGCTTCCTATTTAATACAAATTTTGTCAATTTTCCCGACGACCATATTCATCATGAAATATGTCAAAAATTCATCGTTAAAATTATTTAATTTCATCCATAGAGCGTAGGTTTTTCACCGCAATACGTTCCGCATTTTTACGGTCACGTTCTGGCATCATCTTTGGCTTATACACAGGCTGAAGATCATCACCAATAACCGCTGAAAGTGGACGGCGCTCAAGTTGAATTTGGTCTTGCAATAACATCAATGCTTGGATTAATGCTTCTGGACGTGGTGGGCAACCTGGGATGTACACATCAACAGGAATAATTTTGTCTACACCTTGAACCACTGAATAGATGTCGTACATACCACCTGAGTTAGCACAAGCACCCATTGAAATGACCCATTTAGGCTCAAGCATTTGTTCATACAAACGTTGAATGACAGGCGCCATTTTGACAAAGCATGTGCCTGCAACAATCATCAAGTCTGCTTGACGTGGTGAAGCACGAATTACCTCGGCACCAAAACGTGACAAGTCATGCACACCTGTTAATGTGGTTGCATATTCAACGTAGCAGCATGATGTACCAAAGTTAAATGGCCACAAAGAGTTTTTACGCCCCCAGTTCACTGCTGTATGCAACACATCTTCAAGACGTGTCATCATCACACTTTTATTCACTTCTTCCTCAAGTGGATCAGTGACGATTTGACGATCTTGTAATGGATATTGATCGGCATCCGGATTCGCACGGGTTAAAGTATATTTCATCCCGACTTACTCCTTTTCAAGTAATGATGTAGTCGGTGTTTTAGATTTAACACGACCAGAAGACTGTGCTGGAATATGACCAGTAGGATCGACAACTAACTCTTCAATGTTATTGAATCGCGTAATGTCTGCAATGTTCATATTTGGCGAACCGATTTTGGTCTTCACGCCAGCTGCTTTACGACGATCTGAAGGTGCCCAGTTAAGTGCGCCGGTAGAAAGCTCATAAATCAAACCAATCAATAAAACCAAAATAAAGACGGCAGCCGTTGCAAAACCCACCCAACCAACTTCACGAACTGAAGTTGCCCAAGCGTAGAGATAGAGGGCTTCTAGATCGAAAACCACAAAGAAAATTGCAACTAAATAGAACTTGGCTGACAAGCGGATACGAGCACCGCCCGCACCAACTACACCTGATTCAAACTGCTCTTGCTTTGCACGTCCCCATGCTTTACCCCCGAGGAGTAAGGGAACTGTCAGCATAAAAACGCAAAGAAATGTAACGCCGATCACGAAGGCAATTATTGCCCATTCGTATGGAGTAATGGCACTCATGCGGGGATAACTCCTGGCAGGCCTATTTTTAACAAAGAATGTATGTATTGGCCTTCAAATACACCAAACACAAAATTAATCCCGCCAATTGTACCTGATTTCTAATTTCTCATGCTAGTTGAAGCGCTTTAGTCTTTCGGATGATTTTGTCCTTAAATTTACAGATATATCCAAGATCATGGTTAATTCACCCCTAAAAATCGAATTATCTAATCAAGAACAGCATGTTGATCATTTTTTTCTTTATTTAGGCCTTAAAAAACATTCGTGTTTTGAGCCACTGCCCCAATTTATTGCAGCACGAACTAAATCATTGCATTGATACAAATTTATGATGAAAATTTAAGCAGAATTTATATAATAGCGCGACCTTCTCTCCCCTACAGAACCATGTCCGAATGCCCCAAGCTCATGCAGCATTAAAACCACGCTCGCTGTTACAATTATTCCTACTCTTTGCGGGGGTGATTCTGCTGTGCTGCCTACTTGGCATCGCCACCAGACACCTGACTTTTCTGGCCTCTTTTTGGCCTGCAAATTCGGTGTTACTGGGTTTACTGATTCGCTTTCCACAAACTCGGCACCCGATCAGCTTTATCGGGGCAATTGTCGGCTATCTACTTGCTGATGCCTTGCAAGGCACCCCTCTCTTGCTCAATATCTGCTTGAACTCTGCCAATTTGCTCTATGTCATCACCACACTGACCCTGTATATCAAATTTAATGCCTTTATCCGCTCACTGCATCACGGTTATTTTTATCTCTTTCTATTCAGTTTCTGTTGTATCGGCGCTTTGGCCAGCTCGTCATTTGCAGCGCTGACCCTGCCTTTACTCAACACCAAATTCGCGCTCGGTTCATTCTGGACTGATTTTGGCTATTGGTTTACTGCTGAAATCCAAAATGCCTTGTTACTGCTCCCTGCGATGATCAGTGCACCGCATTTCGCCGAGTTTAAACAACAACTGAAAGAATTTAAAACCCAGACCGTGCAAGAAAGCTTGCCCTTATTTGCGGTCATTTTTTCGATTGCGATTGGCTACTACGATGCAGGCCCCGGTTCACTGCTGTATCCGATTGCCGCCCTAATTTGGTGTGCTTTGAGCTATCGTCATTTTTCAGTGGCCGTTATTACCTCAATCAGCTGCGCCTTTGTGATTTATCATGTCTCACAAAACTATCTGCTGCTTTACCCCGAACAGTTTTTAAATAATGCTATCTCAATCCGCCTTGGGCTGATTATGATGACCATTGCCCCGCTCACGGTTTCCAGTATCAATATGGTACGATCCAAGCTGATTCAAGAGCTGCAGCACACCATCGCCCATGATGAACTGACTTCCAGCCTGACCCGACGCCAATTTTTGCAATCGGTGCAACTGTTTCAGCAACAAGCAACCCACACCGGTCAAACAACTGCTTTTCTGATGCTCGACATTGACCACTTTAAACAGGTGAATGACAGCTATGGACACCAGATGGGGGATCGTGCCTTGCAAAGCTGTGTACACACCATTCAAAGCCTGCTTAGACCACAAGATCTGCTGGGCCGTTTAGGCGGCGAAGAGTTCGCCATCTTTATGACCGATACTGATGCCGACACAGCTTATCTGTGTGCGGAAAAAATTCGCCTGCAAATCAGTCAAACCCCGATTGAATATGCAGCGCAACAGACCTTTTCGATTCAAATCAGTATCGGTGTTTGCATTTGTGAACCTGAAAATCAGCATTCAATTGAGCAACTATTTAAACAGGCCGATGATGCGCTGTATCAAGCCAAGCGACTGGGTCGCAACCAAGTTGTCATTTCGACATAATATGTTGCAATTCAGCTAAATACTTTAATTATCTTTATACACAGCAGCGCGAATAGATGAGTATTCTAGAATGAGCACAAAAGGAGAAAAACATGCATCTAGAATACACACACGACTCGGATTATTTCTTTTTTTCACAACTGCTGATGCGTCATATAGAAAGTTATGTTCGAAAACATCCAGATGCTGATAATGCGATTTTTGATTTAAGAGACATCTACGAAGTATTTAGAGAGGATTTTGCGGCAACCACAACCAATCTAGAAAGTATTTTGAATATTGCAGACAGCTATAAAGTCGAAACTTTAAATGGAGATCAAGCACTCATCAAAGGCTATAAAATTGATATTAAAAATAATGCCCTACTGATTGATTTTAATGCGGATGCATTGCAAGGTCTGCGCTCAGGCAAACCCCTGATTGAACCCGATCCATCTGTTCATGAGTAAGCAGCGATAAAACAAGGTCATTTAAAAACCTGATTTAGCCAAAGCATTGCGCTTTGGCTTTTTTATTGCTGCATATAAAAAAGGAATGATCTGCACCATTCCTTTTTACTCGGTTGTTATTTCTTAATCACTTGCTTATAACGCTTGGCGGGCCAGGTCATAATAAAGCGCGCGCCACCCAAGTTTGGACTTTGATCGACTTGAATGGTACCACCGAACCAGTAAGCAATTCGGCTGACAATCGACAAGCCTAGACCATAACCGCCCGAAGCACGGGTCCGACTATCATCCAAGCGAGCAAAAGCTTCAAAAATACGACTACGCTCTTGCTCTGGAATTCCTGGCCCGTCATCTTCAACGCAGACATAGGCATTACCATCGGCACGAATCCCACCACTGATCCGCACCTTATGATCACAATAACGGACCGCATTACCGACCAGATTCTGCACCACTCGGTGTAGATAACGGCGCTCTGCATCCACCTTCAAGGCCAATGGTGGCGCAATCAATTCAATTTCTTTTTGCGTCTTCAGCGCTTCGGTTTCCATTGCGACTTGGTCAAGTACCTCAACCAAGATAATGTCTTCAAAATCTAAAGATGGCGTACCTTGTTCCAACTTGGCATAGGTCATGATCTCATCAATCAAGGTATTGAGCGCTTCAATATCCTTATCGATCATATCCACCTGCTGAATTCGATAATTATAGTCGTCTTCTTCTGCCAACATTTCCATACCAAAACGAATCCGCGCCACAGGCGTTCTAAGCTCATGCGATACCGCACGCATCAACTCGCGCTGTGCTTCAATCAGGCGCTGAATATGATCGGACATGTTGTTATAACTGGAGGCCAAGTTTGCCATTTCATCGCTGCCCTCAATCGGGACACGCAAAGACAAATCACCAGACTTCATCTTATTCAAAGCATAACGAACCTGACGAATTTTACGTTCTAATGGCAAGATCAGACCGTAAACCCCCAAGCTCAACAAGAACAAGCTAAACAAGGTAATGCCTGCAGAAAGCTGGAATGGCATCCAATTGAACATCGGCACAGGGCCTAAAATCAGTACTTGTGCAGAATGATTCGGCATTGGCGAAACAATGGAAATGGTGGTGCCGCGTACTGTGGCACTGTCTTTATACAGCAACACACTTTGATCTTGACGCAAACGACCAATCTGCTCTGAATCCAGATTGATATCTTTAATATCGGCAATTTCAATTGGGTAATAGAAATGTTTTTTGATTTTGTCTAAATATTCCCGTTCCTGCCCTGGATAAAAAATTAAATAATCCAGTACAAAAATCGGCAGCGCCTTCATTTGGCGTTCGCCAATTTTGTCGACTTTGATATAGAGGAAATGTTTAGGATCGTCTTTTAGACCGATAATAATATAGCCGATGCCATTATTGGCATCATACCGAACCACTGACTTTTGTTCAGCAATACGTTTTTTCTCAGTACGAGACAGTTCTACCCGTTCCGCATCCACATAGTAGATCGGCAATTCCAGCAAATCAGAAGCATCGGAAATCCAATCTAACTTTTGTTGCTTTTCTGGCTGACGAGACACCCCTTCACTAATGACATAGGAAATACCATCAGTAAGAGATTCACGATATTCTTGCGCACGTTGATAGTTAATGATCTGCACCAGCAAATAACAAAATGCGGCAACCACAACAACCAAAACCACCAAACCAGCATAAATACGCAAGAATATGCTGTTTTTTAGTACTCGACTTACCATTGGGTAAATAATTCCAAGCTAGTGAACACCTCTCCCTAAACAACCACGCTGCACAGAGCTTGCTATCAAGGGAAAAGCCCCCTGAGATCAGGAGGCTTAGCGTGTTTAGATTCCGTTGGTTTCTTTAACGAATAAATAACCCTTACTACGTACAGTTTTAATACGTTTTGGATTTTCTGGGTCATCACCGATTTTTGGACGGATACGTGAAATACGCACATCAATCGAACGGTCTTGGCCATCGTACTCGATACCACGTAAACGCTCGAAAATATCTTCACGAGACAGGATACGACCTGCATTCGACGCCAATAACCATAACAAGTCATATTCAGCGCTAGTGAAGTCAACCAACTCACCATTTAAAGTCACTGAACGACCACCGTTATCAATCACCAGATCATCAAATTCGATACGTTGTGCCACTTCGTCTTCTACTGTTTTGTCAGTGCGACGTAATAAAGCACGAATACGCGCTAGCAACACACGTGGTTGAACTGGTTTTGCAACGTAATCGTCTGCACCCATTTCCAAACCAAGTACCTGATCCATATCTTCTGTACGTGCAGTCAACATTAGAATCGGTTGATGATAATGTGGACGCACTTCACGACAAACGGTCAGACCATCTGCACCCGGTAACATCACATCAAGAACCACTAAATCTGGTTGCTCGCTAATAATGCGACGGATTGCACGATTACCATCAGTTTCGACTCCAACTTCTAAACCGTTACGAATCAAATACTCTTGTGTTAAACGTGCTAAGCGCTCATCATCTTCTACGATTAAAATCTTCGGTAACTTTTCTTCTTGGCTCATTTGTTGCCCCTAAAATCTGAGTGAATCCATCTATAAAAATCTGATAGATACATTGGTTTATGTTTTGCAATATACACACGTTTACATTGTAAACAAGTAGCCGTTCACCAAACTGATACACGCTTACCCTGTTTTGTTATCTTTTTATTAAAATTATGAATTTTAATATATTTTTCAGAAATATATGCATTTTCCGACAGGATGAATATTTAGTATAGATTTTGTGCCAATGTTAAACAATTTGTTTCTTTATTCGCCCAAAACAATTTAAGTGTCTGTTTTTTGAGTTATCCACAGAGTTATCTATAAGCCTTTTTTAACGGCTTTGATATGCTATGTGACTGTGATTTCAGCAGTTAAGACATGAAAAAAAAATTACTAAAATGTCAAGGATTGATCTACTCCAAAAAATCCCGTATCTTGTGTTGAAAATAAACTTTAACCACTAAGTATTGTGTTTATCCCTCAAACATCGTGGCATACTTTTTGCTCGATTCAAACGGTCAATGAACATAAAAATAGATGATAATGGAGCTATGCTGACATGAGCATCATCACTTCTACTCCTGGCCAACTTCAGGTCATTAAGCGCACCGGTGAGATTGCGACATTTAATGCCGAGAAAATTTCTGTTGCGATTGGGAAAGCATTTTTAGCTGTTGAAGGTCAACAAGGTACGGATTCAAGTCGTATCCATGACCGTATCACGCAACTGACAGAAATGGTTATGAACACCTTCAATCGTCGCCTACCGTCTGGTGGCACGATTCATATCGAAGAGATTCAAGACCAAGTTGAATTGGCATTGATGCGCACAGGCGAGCAAAAAGTTGCCCGCGCCTATGTGATTTATCGTGACCAACGCGCAAGTGCTCGTCAGCAAACTGGTGCGAACCATCACCCTACCCTACAAATTACAGATGCCAATGGTCAGCTCCAACCGTTGGATTTGGATGCGCTTACCGCAACCATCCAAACTGCAAGTGAAGGTCTAGAAGGGATTGATGTTCAAGCCATCCTTGATGAAACCGTAAAGAACTTATACAACGGCGTAAAAGAAAGCGATATCGCGACCACCATGATGATGGCAACGCGTACCCGTATCGAACAAGAGCCAAACTATACTTATGTGACTGCACGTTTACTCAGTAGCGAATTGGTCAGCACGGGTCTCGAGTTCTTAGGTCTGCCAGCAGAAACCTTGGAAGGCGACGCTTTAGAAACTTTCTTGAAGAAAGGGATCGAGCTTGACCTGCTTTCTGAAGACTTGTTGAACTTTGACCTTGCTAAATTGGCTGCTGCGATCAAACCAGAACGTTCAAACCAATTCACTTACTTAGGTCTACAAACTTTATTTGACCGTTACTTCATCCATTCAAATGGCGTGCGTTTTGAATTACCACAATTATTCTTTATGCGTGTGTCGATGGGTCTGGCACTTAACGAAGAAAATAAAGAAGACCGTGCAATCGAATTCTATGACTTATTGTCTAGCTTCGACTACATGGCATCTACACCAACGCTATTTAACTCAGGTACTTTGCGTCCGCAATTATCAAGCTGTTACTTGACCACCATCGGTGATGACCTATACGACATTTATGGCGCAATGCGTGATAACGCAATGTTGTCTAAATGGGCTGGCGGTTTAGGTAATGACTGGACACCAGTTCGTGCCTTGAACTCATATATCAAAGGCACTAACGGTAAATCTCAAGGTGTGGTTCCTTTCCTTAAAGTTGCCAACGATACAGCCGTTGCTGTCAACCAAGGTGGTAAGCGTAAAGGTGCAGTCTGTGCATACCTCGAAACTTGGCACTTGGATGTTGAAGAATTCCTAGAGCTGCGTAAGAATACTGGTGATGACCGTCGTCGTACTCACGACATGAACACAGCGAACTGGGTGCCTGACTTGTTCATGCAACGTGTATTTGAAGATGCTGAGTGGACATTGTTCACCCCGTCTGAAACACCAGACCTGCATGATTTAACGGGTGCTGAATTCGCTGAGCGTTATGCGCACTACGAAGCAGTCGCAAAACAAGAAAACATGCTGCATAAGAAAGTCCGTGCCAAAGACTTATGGCGCAAAATGCTTTCGATGTTGTTCGAAACTGGTCACCCGTGGATCACATTCAAAGACGTATGTAACTTACGTTCACCACAACAACATGTGGGCGTGGTTCACTCTTCGAACTTGTGTACAGAAATCACTTTAAACACCAACCAAGATGAAATCGCGGTATGTAACTTAGGTTCGATCAACCTTGTACAACACGTTCAAGGTGGTGTATTAGATCGTGAGAAACTTGCGCGTACAGTGAAAACTGCGGTGCGTATGCTCGATAACGTGATCGACATTAACTACTATGCCGTGCCACAAGCGAAGAATTCAAACTTGAAGCACCGCCCTGTGGGTATGGGAATCATGGGCTTCCAAGATGCATTGTATGAAATGAATCTTGCTTATGGTTCAGATGCAGCGGTTGATTTCGCTGATGAATCAATGGAAGTGATCAGCTACTACGCCATCGAAACCTCAAGCAACCTTGCGCTTGAACGTGGTGCTTACTCAACATTCAAAGGCTCATTGTGGGATCAAGGGATCTTGCCAATCGACTCTTTAGAAATCGTTGCAAAATCTCGTCCAGAGCGTATGTTCGAAGTGGATCGCACGCAACGTTTAGACTGGGATACTTTACGTACTAAAGTTCAAAAAGACGGTATGCGTAACTCAAATGTGATGGCGATTGCACCGACTGCAACCATCTCTAACATTTGTGGCGTGTCTCAATCGATTGAGCCAACGTTCCAGAACTTGTATGTGAAATCGAACCTTTCTGGTGAGTTCACCGTGATCAACCCTTACCTTGTTCGTGCATTAAAAGAACGTGGTCTTTGGGATACCGTCATGGTGAATGACCTGAAACACTTCGAAGGTTCAGTTCAAAAGATTGCGCGTATTCCTGAAGAATTAAAAGCAATCTTCGCGACTGCATTTGAAGTGGATACTCGCTGGATCGTAGATGCTGCGTCACGTCGTCAAAAATGGATCGACCAAGCACAGTCATTGAACCTTTACATCGCTGGCGCGAACGGTAAGAAACTTGACATCACCTATAAGATGGCATGGTTACGTGGTCTTAAAACCACCTATTACCTCCGAGCTTTAGGTGCAACATCGGCTGAGAAATCAACCATCAATACTGGCGCACTCAATGCAGTTAAACCAGCATCGGTTGAAGCGCCTGTGGTTGCGGCAGCACCAGCGGCAGTTGTGGCTGAGAAGAAACCTGAAACTGCGGTTGAAGAAGATGGTTTCACGACAGCAGCACCAGTGCCATTGGCGTGTTCAATTGACAACCCAGACTGCGAAGCTTGTCAGTAATTTTATTCCTCTCTCCATAAACTCCCTCTCCTTTTAGGAGAGGTGAAGAGCGACTAAAGCGCCGCGAGAGAGGTTCCTATAGAGGCATCGATCATGTTCCATCTCAGTCATAATTATCAATTTGGTGTGATTGTTCTGATTTGTGCCTTTCTAGTGTTTTATATCCCCCTCGTTTACGCGTTTTTTAAAATACGTAGACAACAGCGTAATCAAAATAAGTCTTAGGGATTGTCAGTGTCCATTGGTCACTTTTAAAAACTCAATCAATAAAACTTAATTTTGCTTACACAAATTGAGCGTATAGTAGGACATCTCCTTGCTTGAGATGTCTAAATAAAAGATATAAAGCAACGAAGAGAGAATTGATATGTCTATCCTTAGTTGGGACGATTTTGAAGATGATTCGCAAAAACCGACTGCACCTGAACACAAGTCTGCGTCCATCGACACGCAAAAAACGGTTAATACGCAAGTGGTATCTGATTCAGAGCAATCATCGCCGCGCGTGGCAGCTGCACAACCCGCTGGAACCAATTCCGTGCGATCAACAAATCCCACCGATTCGTTGGCACGAGCATCTGCTGCCTTAGAACACTTAGATGCTGCACCTGGCTTGGAAGAGCTTGAAATGGGTGCACAGCGTGTACAGGTTGATGATAAAGCAATGATCAACTGTCGCGCTGACTTAAACCAGCTTGTTCCGTTTAAATACGAGTGGGCTTGGCAGAAGTATCTTGACGGGTGTGCAAACCACTGGATGCCGCAAGAAGTCAACATGAACCATGATATCGCGCTTTGGAAGTCTGAAAATGGCTTAACTGAAGATGAGCGTACCATCATCATGCGTTCTTTGGGTTTCTTCTCGACTGCGGACTCATTGGTTGCAAACAACTTGGTATTGGCGATCTACCGTCACATTACCAACCCTGAATGCCGTCAGTACATCTTGCGTCAAGCATTTGAAGAAGCGATTCACACGCATGCTTATCAATACTGTATCGAATCTTTGGGTATGGACGAAGGCGAAGTCTTCAACATGTACCGCGAGATTCCAAGTGTTGCGCGTAAAGCATCGTGGGGCTTGAAGTATACTCAATCTTTAAGTGATCCTACTTTCAACACAGGTACGCCTGAAAACGACCAACGTTTATTGCGTAACTTGATCGCGTTCTATTGTGTTCTTGAAGGGATCTTCTTCTACTGTGGCTTTACTCAAATCTTGAGTATGGGTCGTCGTAACAAGATGAACGGTGTTGCTGAGCAGTTCCAGTACATCTTGCGTGATGAGTCTATGCACTTGAACTTCGGTATCGACATGATCAACCAGATCAAGATCGAGAACCCACATTTGTGGACGGCTGAGTTCCAAGAAGAAGTGATTCAAATGATTCTTGAAGGCACGATGCTTGAGATCGAATATGCGCGTGACACCATGCCACGTGGTGTATTGGGTATGAACGCAAGCATGATGGAAGAGTACTTGAAGTTCATCTGTAACCGTCGTTTAGCGCAACTTGGTTTACCTGAGCAGTTTGCTGGTGTAACTAACCCGTTTGCGTGGATGTCTGAGATGATGGACTTGCGTAAAGAGAAGAACTTCTTTGAAACGCGTGTAACGGATTACCAAACTGGTGGTGCGTTAAGCTGGTAAGTCAATAGAATCGTCACGCGACACATAAGTTGTCATTGATAAAAAATAGAGCCTAAGGGCTCTATTTTTCTTATATAACCTAAATTTTAGTCTCTAAATATTTACGTTATATAAGAAAAATAGACCTTTTAAAAAACCAAATAGTCTTAAAAGTTCAGTTTCTATTAAAAAAAATAGTAACCAAATATAAATCAATTATAAAAACAATAAATTACAGATAGATATAAAGAAAATAAAGAGATAAAATATATACAAGTTCAAAATATATTATTATTTGAGTAAATATTTAAATGTCAAAAGATAAACTTAAAAAAATCTGGAATGAAATAATAATAACTTATGCTAAAATTAAAGAAATTTATTTAGCTCCTCAAATAACCTCTACACATCAATATTTATCTTTAACACCAATTACTAACGCAGATGAAGATAATGCTTATTCTGATATGCTAAGATTTGCATTATCACAGAAGAAAACCAACAACATTGCTGTAACTGGACCATATGGTTCGGGCAAAAGTAGCGTGTTACAAACTTTTCAAAAAAATAATCCACAATGGAAATACTTAAATATATCGCTAGCAACATTCAAAGATCATTTAGAAATTGAAGACAATAATAAAGAAATTGAAATCGAAGCTATAGAAAAAAGTATATTACAACAACTCTTTTATTCTGTAGATCAAAAAACATTACCTCGCTCCCGACTAAAGCGAATAGTAACTGTTCAACCTAGAGAGCTAATTGCTAATACACTTTTTATTTTCCTATGGGCTTTTCTAACACTATTTATATTTTTTCCAGAAAGTATTCTTTTTGATAAGTTTAGTATATTGGCTAGTTCAGACGAACTAGCTCAAAAAACTATCTCATTATTATTCTTATTGTATTGCATAGTTGGATTATTCACTGGAATAAAATATATTGAAAAGCTTAAAGAACTTAAATTAAAGTTTCAAGATACCGAAATCACATTAAATAATGATCAAGTAGAGTCCATATTAAACAAGCACTTAGATGAAATTTTATATTTCTTTGAAAGAACAAATTTCGATGTAATCGTAATTGAAGATCTAGACCGTTTTGAGAATTCAGAAGTTTTTATTCGACTAAGAGAACTTAATACTCTTATCAACAATTCAAAACAAGTAAACCGTCCTATAGTGTTTTTATACGCTATTAGAGATAACATGTTCAAAGATAAAGATCGATCTAAATTTTTCGATTTTATCATCCCAATTATTCCTGTCATAAACCCTACAAATGCTTATGATTTGATTCGAAAAAACTATATTAACAAAGAAAGTGATAGTCAACTACACGTTGAAATTGAAGATATTTTCCTACATCAAGTCTCACTTTATTTTGATGATATGAGACTTGTAACAAATATTTTTAATGAGTTTAAACTTTATGTAAAAAAACTTAACAACCCAAATCTCAATAAAAACAAATTATTAGCTTTAATAATTTATAAAAACTACTACCCTGCTGAATTTGCAAACCTACACTCTAATAAAGGTGAAATATATGAAATTTTTACAATTAAAAAGAAAAATATCATTACTAGCAAATTAGAAAAAATTAAACAAGAAATTATCACTTTGGATGATAAAATCCAAGCATCCCAATTAGAAAAAATTCAAACCATCACAGAATTAAGAAAATTATATGTTTATGAAATCCTTAAAAGATATCCCAATATTACAGGTGCAAGTAATCACTATACTTATATTAGTAGCACTACCTATCTAGTAAAACTTAAAATTGGAGACACATATCTCGACCACAACAATCTCACAACTGATGCAAACTTCAACATTATTCAAAATTCAGAAAATATAGCGTGGTTTGTAGAGATTACAGGTAATAATAGACATACAAATATTGAAATTAAAAATAGTCAAGATATTACGTTTACTTTTAGAAATATTGAAAATATAGTAAACGCCACACTCTCATATACAGATAGAGAAACTAGAATTAAAAATCGCGAAATAACGAATCGTGAAAAGTTATTGGAGCAAAAACAAGGCTTAGTTAATAAAAAAAATAGTCTTCAGCTGAATACACTAAAAGAGTTACTCACTATAAACTCAAATGAAGAATTCTTTAAATCTGACAAACATCCACCTCTACTTCAATTTTTAGTTAGAGAGGGTTACATAGATGAGTACTATCCTGACTATATTTCATTCTTTATTGACAGTGTAATTAATATTACTGAAAGAGATTACGCACAACGTGTAATCAACCATATCAACTCAGAGTTTGACTTAACTTTAACTAATGTGGAAAAAATATTAGAAAAATATTTGACACCTAGACAGTTTTCACATGCAAGCATCCTCAATTTCAGTTTAGTTGATTTTATACTTAAGAACTATGATAAATTTAACGATCATTACAATAATTTATTCAAATTATTATCAAATCAGGATGAGCGTTCAATTCAGTTTATTTTCGAATATATAGATAGAGGAGAAAACTCATCCCTATTCATTAATGAAATAGTTAAAAGCTGGCAGACTTTTTTTGAACATATTCATACGTCAATGACAGACGAAAAAATCGAAAGCTGTCTTCTACTGATATTGAAAAATTTAGAAAAAGAAAATATTCCTTTACTTAATAATGATGACATTCTAAAAAACTATCTGTCTTCTAAAAGTAATTTTATCGAATACATCAAAGATGCCTATAGTACTGAGCAAGAAATTCTTAACTTTCTACAGCTTATTAAACCAATATTCGAATATTTGGATTGTAACAATCAAAATGATGTAAGTATATTTAATGAAATTTGTAGAAATGAATATTTTGAATTTAATGAAAAAATGATATTACAAATTATACGTATAAATAATGAAGATCAAAAAATTGATGAAATCCAAAATATTTTTGCTTCAAAGCCTTATGGTTTTTTACAAGACATTGCGCCAGACTACTTGAAAACTCAGGTAGAGCAATCAATCAGTAATTTCTTCAAAGAAGTGTATATTTCATCATCTAGAAATCTAAGTGAAAACTCAGACAACTTCATCAAATTAATTAATAATGAAGATTTAGATAATTCTCACAAAGAATGGTTAATTGAAAAAAATGAAGTCCAAATTTTTAATTTAAATGAAATTAAAAATAAATACTTATGGGGTCATATAATTAAAAACTATAGATTAATTCCAACCTGGAATTCAATTTTGCACTACTATGAAATTATTGAATCCAATATAGATAAAACTATGACTGATTACATAAACTCACCAGAAGTTCACAATAAGTTAATAGAGGAAAAAATTTCAGAGGCCAAGAACTTTGATAAACTTGGTGATATTTCTAAGAAGTTTCAAAGGGATTTATTAAAGGAGAACCGTTTAAATATTTCAGCATATCAATGCCTAATTAAATCTATCTATTTTACATACAATAATCTTGATATATCTCAATTATCAGAGGATAAGGTTTTATTATTATGCAGAAATAAAGTACTAGCACTAACTTGTGAAAACTTAGATAACTTGAGAAACAAAACTAAAAATTTGGTAATAGAATTTCTATTACCATTTCAAAATAGCTTATCCAGAAAAGTACCAGAAGAAATCGAATTATCTAACGATGAATTTGAACTTATACTAGCATCTAATAATTTCACGAATACATTTAAAAAAAATATCATTGATAAATTAAAAATAGATCTATTTTCAAAGTCTGAAAATATTAGAATATCAATTATAAAACTATATAAAAGTTTATCTTTAAAACTTCCACAAGAGTATCTCGACTTTTATTTTGAAAAATCAATTTCTAACACTAAAAATCTAGAACTACTTATAGACCAGATTAAATACTTGGAACATGAGGAAATTTCCAAATATCTAAAACTACTTCAAAATCCATATAATGAAATTTCAATAGTAGGTAGACATATAATTATATTAAATGACTTAAATAGTAAACTTTCACTTGAACTAGAAAAAATTAGTTTTATTCATAAAAAAGAAATAAAAAGATACAAGATAGCCCAAGATAAAATAGTTTTTTATACTAAATAAGAGAAAAGTCTATTCTTTATTAGTAATTAAAGAATAGGCTAATTTTCTAAAAATTTAGCTAAATCTTGCTCTAAAATACTTAACCAGTCGCATAACTCAATCATATCAAGTCGTCTTTCTAAAATCTCGACTTTAGAAACATAAGACTGGGGTTTGTTCAAACGATGCTCAAGCTCAACCTAAGTCACTTTTTTGACTCGCGAAGTTTTATATGTTTCTTAATTAGGTCTTGATACCTTGGATCATGTATTGAGCGCATAGCTCAATACCAGTTACAATTAAAAATATCCAAAAGTAGGATATAGAAGAATTAGAAAATATAATAAAAAATCCCCTCTCTTAAAACGAGGGAGAAAATTCTTTTATAAGTTTAAGCCCACGCTTTCCATCAAGAATATCAAATAAAAAATTAGTATATATTTTCCTAGTGATTCCTTTACGCTCTAAATCAATAATATTTTCATCTTCAGCCACTAATAAAATATAATTTAAATTACCAGACCTATCAAAAAATTCCTCAACATCATTACTATCAAATTTTTTCATCTCACTCTGGCAAAGTGGAAACACGTATAGATAGATTAAAAATGCTAATCCATACCTAAAATTTGCTAAGGGCAAAAATACACACATGACCAATAATATTCTGTAAATTGACTGACCTATGCTTAAAGCAATTTTTCTTTGATTTTGATCATCTGCAATTCTTAATAAAATGATCAAGGCCGCTAATGCATCCAAATTTGCTAAGCGCTCTAATCTTCTTAAGTTTTTTCTTATCTCTAAAACCGAAATTAACTCCTTTTGATCATTCACTGATTTAAAAATGATTCGTTGAACATCCCAAGAAAGTTGGTTGACTCCAATCTCTACGAGCCAACTCAATGGCTTACGTCCTCTTATCGCCTCCCATAAAACATGATTGATAATCCTTGCTGTCCCTTCTACATGTTGATTTACTTTACAAATAAGCTCGATGCCAGGCGTATGCCTTCCCAATTCATATTTTGTCCATTTATTGCGATGAAAACAATAACTCCCATCTTTTACAAAAGCTTCAGGTTCAAAGAACTTTTCTATCTGATAATTTGTAGGATTGGAGAAGTTTGTTTCTATATAGGCGTACCAAATAGTTGTACGAATAACATCAATCCAATCTCTTCTTAATCGTCTACTTCTTTTTTTTGTCTGCATGTTGCGGCGACCTCAACGCAACCATAATTAAATTATGATTATCTATTTAAAATTAAATGCTTATGCCAAAAAACTAGAGTAAACCTTAGCCACTCGGTTACTCCTGTTTTATTCTATTAAGAAGATATATGCTTTGGTTATGACGCTTTTAAGTTTTGCTATTCCATAACCATAAATTAAGTAATAAATAACAAATTTACTTAATTTATAAAAAACCATCTATCTGAGGAAAATCATGCAAGAAATAAAACCCCTTTTGGAACTGTTAAATCAACTTGACCCCTTACCAGCAAAGAATAGAGAAACTCGTTGGGAAGGCCTTACTCGACAAGGCTATAAATATATGGCTGCTATTACAGGCATCTTATTTTTAATATTAATTATACTAGCTGTATGGCATAAGACATCACCTTTTTCGGATCAAGGAAGAGAAATTGCTATATGGATTGCTATATCAACCATATTTATACCAACAATGTATATCATTATCGATATAGGCGTTGGTTTAGTATCTATATTTAAATTTAAATCGAGGAGTTTTGATTGGTTAATACTTGAAATTGCTCATGATAAAAAAGCAATCGAGTTATTAGCGAATTACAAAAAAGAAACTCTTTTAGAGGTGCAAGATTGGCTTCAGTTAAAATGCTCTCGACTCAATAATAGAATTTCAACTTTTATCGGAAACTCTGATAAATATGCTGTGTTTTCATTAATAGGCTTAGGCTGGTCGGTATGGAAAGAATTGTCAAAGGTGCCCTCTAATAATGGAGATATAGTTCAAACTTTATTATTGTATGGCGCAGCTTTTCTTACAGGAATTGCTTTAGGTTCAATGATTGTTAACTATCAAATCCAAAGATACAACTACCAGTTAGAACTTATAAAATTTGTATTAAAGCAAAAAAATTAAAATAATAACTGTTATGCCATTCAATGCTACAAAGAAAGGTTGCCAAGAGCAACCTTTTTTATTTATTAACTATCATTGTTGATTATCTCCCCACCAACCATCCCTCCAACAACTTCCCTTTATCCACTTTATTGCCACTCAACAACTGCACCATTGCCCCATCCACCAGAAACAAAAACATCTGTGCATCTGCTTTTCCAGTATGGATATCCGTCCTTGCCAACAACATATAAATTTCACGAATCAACCAGTTTCGGTACTCTACCACGATGTCATACGCCTTTGGATAACGGGTTTTAATTTCAAAAACTGCCCGAAACAATAAATGGTACATCCCTTCTACATCGGCATGTAAAAAGAAAATCCGTTTCAGCCTTTCACGCCCCGATAAGTTTTTATTGGCATAGAGAATTGAACGGACTTCTTTCTTCAGTGCCGTCCTCTGCAAGCTCAACGTCATTTCAACCAAATGCTCTTTGGAGTGAAAATATTTATAAAAGGTGCCTTTGGCAATTTGTGACGCATCAATAATCAGATCGACCCCGACCTGATGAAAACCATCTTGGCTAAACAACGCTTGTGAAGTATCCAAGACTTTTAAAGCACGATAAGTCAAAGCAAAAGGTGGCATATCATTTCCATGATTGAATAATTTTTTGTTGTTGCTCAAACAGATCAAGCGGCCATTTATGCTGCAATAAGCAAAAAAAAGGCGTGCAAAGACCCGATAAGACGGCCTGAGCGCATCTCAAGTTTTATTGTTGATATGATTTTTTAGTCGTGACGAAGTTACGCTTGAAAACCTAAGGGCAATCAAACGGTGTCAAAGACTAATTGAGAAGAATATAAAGACAGTGCATGGCCAACTCCTAAATCATTCGGAATACTGCCAAGACATAAAGATTATGGTGGCAGGGAGAAAGAGGGTTGACAGACTGAACCTAAGAATCAGCACGCCCGAAGGCGTCCCCCTTTCGCCCTACCGCTACAAAAGAGGGACGAACAAGTCTACATCAAAAAAACTAGGTTTTTCAATGCACTTAGGAAACGGTCTGTCAAAACCGGCTGGCGATGTAGGCCAGCGCTTAAAGAATAATCAGTGGGTCTAAGGGTGTCAATGCTACACTTTGGGCCAAATTAATTTTCTTATTATTTTTCAATCAATTAAATTATTTATTATTTTTAAATTATCATATAAATGTATTTTAATAATCAGCCAGTCGGCTTAAAGCACTCTGGTTTAAGCGACTTCGGTCTGCCCAACTTGGTGATAAGCACGGTTAAAATACACCAAGCTTTGATCATGTCCACTTTGTTGAACCGCCACAATACGACAAATAAAAATGGTATGCGTTCCCACGTCCTGAATCTGATCAATCTCGCAATCGAAATTCACCAAGGCATCATCCAAAACTGGCGCACCTGTTTCCAACGCTGACCAAGCACCGTGTTTAAAACGTTCTTCTGGACTCAATTTAGAGGAAAAGGCTTTCGAAATATGCTGATGATCTGCGCTTAACACATTCACGCTCAGGATTTTATTGTCGACAAAATGCACATGCGAACTCGAAGCTCGATTCATGCATACCAATAAAGTCGGAGGCGTATCGGTGACGCTACATACAGCAGATGCAGTAAAGCCGTAACGACCAGACATACCTGTGGTGGTAATCACACTGACCGCACTGGTAAGTAAAGACATTGCATCTCTAAAATCTGTTGCTTCAACCATCACTCTACTCCTCAATTAAACCCGAGCTTGGGGATAGTGCAAAGGGCGCACCTACTCGCCCTTTCCACCTCTCGACCTCAGTGCATTTTAGCCTTGCAGTTCTCGACGAATAATTTCTGCACCTGCACTCAATGCATTCAGCTTGCCACGCGCAACATCACGCGCCAAAGGTGCCATACCGCAGTTGGTTGATGGATACAGTTTATCAGCATCGACAAATTGCAGTGCTTTACGTAAGGTATCGGCAACTTCTTCTGGTGTTTCTACCGTGTTGCTGGCCACATCAATCGCACCTACCATCACCTTTTTACCGCGAATCAATTCAATTAGATCCATCGGCACACGTGAGTTGTGACATTCGAGTGAGATGATATCAAGTTTTGACTGCTGTAGCTTTGGAAAAGCCTCTTCATATTGACGCCATTCTGAACCGAGGGTCTTTTTCCAGTCGGTATTGGCTTTAATGCCATAACCATAGCAAATGTGCACCGCAGTTTCACACTTCAAACCCTCAAGCGCACGCTCTAAAGTCGCCACACCCCAGTCATTCACTTCATCAAAGAACACGTTAAATGCAGGCTCATCGAACTGGATAATATCCACGCCCGCCGCTTCTAACTCTTTGGCTTCTTCATTCAAGATTTTGGCAAATTCCCACGCCAGTTTTTCACGACTTTTATAATGTGCATCATACAACGTATCAATCATGGTCATTGGTCCTGGCAACGCCCATTTGATTGGTTGATTGGTCTGCTGACGTAAGAACTTGGCATCTTCCACAAAAACTGGCTTTTGACGCGATACCGCACCGACCACAGTCGGAACACTAGCATCATAACGATTACGGATACGCACCGTTTCACGTTTCTCAAAATCAACACCTGTCAAATGCTCAATAAATGTTGTCACAAAGTGCTGACGGGTTTGCTCGCCGTCGCTGACAATATCAATCCCTGCCACTTGCTGTTCATGCAAAGACAAACGCAATGCATCCTGTTTACCTTCAATCAAACCTTGCTCTTGCAGTTTCCACGGCGACCAAAGTTTTTCAGGCTCTGCCAGCCAAGACGGTTTCGGTAAGCTACCCGCAGTCGACGTTGGTAATAATATTTTCATCATCAATAACCTTATATTTTCAATAAATTAGTGCGCGTAACTTTTTTGCGAGTTGCTTTGTGCTGCATAACTGGCAGACCACTGTTCCAGAATGGTTTGATAAGGTTTGATAAATTGTTCTTCAACAAATTTGCCTTGTTCAATCGCCAAACGACTACGTTCTTCTCGGTCATAGACGATGCGAGTCAGTGAATAATCTTGGTTGCTCAAACTTGGTTGATAGGATTTACCTGCCACTGAATTGGCATTGTAAATTTCAGGACGGTAAATCTTCTGGAAACTTTCCATGGTGCTGATGGTGCTGATCAATTCCAAATTGCTGTAGTCCGCCAATAAATCCCCAGAGAAATAGAAGGCCAACGGCGCAACACTATTTGGCGGCATGAAATAACGCACTTTTAAGCCCATTTTCTGGAAATACTCATCCGTTAATGAATATTCATCTTGCAGATATTCCGTACCCAATACTGGATGTTGGTTTTCAGTACGTTGATAGACCTTGCTGCTGGAAACACTGAGGCAGATCACAGGCGGTTTTTTAAAGTTTGCCTTATAAGTCTCTGACTCAATAAAGCTCTTAAATAAGTTGCCATGTAAGTCGCCGAAATTCTCTGGTGTGCTAAATCCAGACTGGTTTTTATTATGCTCAAGCAATAACACACTGAAATCATAATCACGTACATAAGAAGAGAAGTTATTGCCCACAATACCTTCAATACGCTCATTGTTTTTTTGATCAACAATATTGGTTTTTAAAATTTCAATCAAAGGCAATGCATTGCTATCAGTACCCGCTTCAACCTTCATCTCAACAGAAATAATCTCAAGCTCGACCGCATAACGATCGCCTTCTGGATTATCCCAATGCGCCAAGGTATTGAAACGATTGTCGATCATTTTTAGGGTATTACGCAGATTCTCTTGGCGGCTTTGACCACGAGCCAAATTGGCAAAGTTGGTTGTAATACGGGTATTTTCTGATGGGTAATAGTTCTCATCAAAACGAATACTCTTGATCGTAAAATTAAATGCGCTACTCATTTTAATCCGCCACCCTAATTTCTGAGATAAATCTGAATTTCTGTATAGAGTGATTTATACCGTAATCATTAGCTGAATAAAAATGATTTAATCTAAGTCCAAAATGAATGAAATTCACGTTAAGAAATTTGCTGAGATGAAAATGGCTCAGTATCCTCGATTGATGGTAATTTTGCAGATGAATATCACTTAGGGGATTTTGGGCGGATATAGACAAACCATAGGACAAAAACTCCAGTTCAATTAATTAAAAATCAATACGATACCAATAAAAATTACATAAGGGCTGAATCAATCGACTGGACATAACAAGCAAGCTGTATTAATTGATCAAACTGTGAATAGCTCTCATTCTCAACTATAATTCAGACCAATTAAAAAGCAATCTCAGGCTGAGATCAAAGGACAGAAGATGAAAAAAGATCGTGTATTTAATCGAAAAAAACAAGCCAGACCTCTTATTCCCCTTCTCTCTATCGGTGGATTTATCTTATTTTCAAACTCATCTTTTGCAGCAACGCCTGCTGAAGTTGCCAATCAAGATCAGCCCTCCGAAGTGCTGCCGACCATTAGCATTACGGCATCGCGTGCAGATGAATTGTCCTCTTCGGCCAAACAAGTCACCAAGCTCGATGAAAAACAAATCGAGCTGTTAAAAAATGCCTCATCAGGCAACATCGCCACCGTATTAGCAAAAGTCGTTCCGGGATTATCCGATTCCAGTCGCACCATTACCGATTATGGACAAACCCTACGCGGTCGTAATGCGCTGATCTTGGTCGATGGTGTTCCGATGAATCTTACCCGTGATACCTCAAGGGGGCTTTCTGCGATTGATCCTGAAAGTATTAGCAGTATCGAAGTGATTCGTGGCAGTAATGCGATTTATGGCAGTGGTGCAGCTGGGGGGACCATTTCGATTACAACCAAAGCGGCTGGTGGCGAACCGAGCGCGAAAACAGTCATTGGTTTACAAAGCGGCTTAACCAATCTTCGTACTGATGCCTTAAGTGGTGACATCCATCAATATTTCTCTGGCAGCCTGAATAACTTCGACTATGCCTTAGACTTTGGTTATCAACGTATTGGCAGTCCATACGATGCACGTGGCAGACGGGTTGCGCCTGAACCCAGTCAAGGTGACCTATTTGATGCCGATGCCTATAGCATCGGTAGCAAATTTGGCTATCATCTGGATGACAATCAATATCTTCAGTTTGCAGCAAATTATTATAATGCTGAACAAGACTCGGACTATGCCTCTGATCCAAGTGTGGCTCAACTGCCAGCGGGGACTGTGCCTGCGAAGGCAATCAAAGGTCTGAAATTAAAAGACCAAAATAAAAACGAAAATCAGATCTACAATTTGACCTATAGCCATCAAGATTTCTTCGGCAATAAAGTCGATGCGCAACTGTATTATCGTGACTTTTTTACCCGCTTTGCACCCTTTGATGCGCGTAAAGTCGCAACCCGTGGCGGACAAGTCGATCAGGTCTATCAAGAAAATAATGTGCTGGGCAGCCGTTTAACCGTGAATACACCGCTTGCGTTTTTAGGCGACACTTCGCTGGTTTGGGGCGGTGATTTCAGCCGTGAAAAAAGTGAAATGCCCTTAGATACCTTCGACCCGAAAATTTATGACCAGTCAGGTGGTCTGGAATTTGTCAAAAATGGCAAACTGATTTACTTACCTGAGCTCACCACGCAAAGTATCGGTGGATTTGCGCAATTGAAGCACCATTTCAATGAGCAATGGTCAGCAGAAATCGGCACACGTTATGAAGACAGTTATGCCAAAATTGACAGCTTTATTCCCTTGTCTCAACTCGGCAAAGCCAATCCTTATACGGTTCAAGGCGGTAAAGTCAAAGCAGACGCATGGCTTTACAATGCCAATGTCAGCTTTGCACCTACAGATGCACACTCGATTTATGCCTCCTTTAATCAGGGTTTCCAACTCCCCGATGTTGGTGTCATCATCCGTAATGCAGGGGTAGGTTTCGACTTAGGTTCTTCTTTCTTAGAACCTGTCAAAGTGGATAATTATGAGCTTGGCTGGAATGGTCATTTTAATCATTTTAGTTCTAGTTTAGCGGTATTCCACTCCACTTCTGATCTGGGGGGGGGTGCAATCCTTTAATAATGGACTGGTGCTTGCGCGAACCAAAGAAAAAGTGACTGGTGTAGAAGCGACCCTTGATTATCTTGAAGATGCCAAAGTCTGGGGTGCTGGTGGGAGTGTGACGTGGATGAAAGGACGCGAAACCCCTCAAAATACCCATACTGAGCAAGATATGACTGGTTACCGTATCCCACCATTAAAAGTCACAGGCTATATTTCTTATAGTCCGACAGATACTTGGACCAACCGCATTCAAGCCACTTATTTTGGCGCAGAGGATTATCGTTTGAATGGCGTAAATAGCTTTGGACGTTATGATGTCAAATCTTATACCACCGCTGATTTACTCAGTAGCTTTGCACTGAACAAGAAAGATACGATGACCATCGGTATCGAAAATATGTTTAACAAGCAATATTACCCGCTGTATAGCCAACTGATGAGAAACAGCAACAATACCAGTCATTTACTCGCAAATGGCATTACGCTGAAAGTGTCTTATAGCCATAAATGGTAAATTCGAATCAATGAGAAACCGTCATAAATGACGGTTTCTTTCTCAAGCTCATTCATTATTTTTGAGCTGAAGCATTTTGTTTCTGCTGTAGCTCATGTAATTTTTTGCTATAGGTTGAATAGACGGGATTCCACGTCTTGCCTTTGTCTTTAGAAAAATTAACAAGGGCATAGTAAGGTGAAAAATAAGTATTTAAAAGAGCCCCTGAATCAAGCACCGTGATATAGCTCTGCGGGATTATTTTACGTTTTTCCCATGTGGGGGTTGCTTCTTCTTTAACCGCTAACTCACCCCAGCTAAATGGTCCAGAAGCAATATAAATATCGCCTTGCTTTGAAAATTGCGCTGGCCAAATATTGACTTTAAATGGGCTATCAATTTTTTGCCATGTCGCACCATGATCTTTTGAATTAAATTGCTTGGCAAAAACACCTGCAAAACCACCTTTAGAAGTAATCAAACTAAAGGACTGGTCTGGGTTAACAAACAGCTGCGTAATATTGGCGTTATCGGGTACCTTATTTTGGCTCCATGCTTTGCTTGCATACTCATAGCGATTAATATTTCCATACATATCAGCATAATCAAAACCGCGCTCATCCTCCCACATCCAGAAACCATTCAGCCCTAACCAAGCATTAAATATTTTTTTTGTTGAAATTGGTTTCCAATCCCCCTTTTCTAAACGATCACTACGATAAATAGTCAGATCAGTTCCCACAATATGTGCTAAATACCAACCTTGTTGATCGTTACCCACAACATAGGCAATGATTCCTATAGGCAAATTACCCGTATCAACAGGACTTAGCGTATCACTATCTTTTTGATGCTTATAGAAATTATTCATCTCACCATAAGCTAAAAAATCAAAATGACGATTTTCTTTTACGGTTATGCAGTCAAAAGACAGAGCTTCTTGGCTTTGAAGTATTTTGGCTTTTTCTTTTTTATCTTGGATATCATCGTTTAAGGAAAAAGAAAAAATAGAACCAATTTTACTTGCTGCAACCACCCTATTGTCTGGTGTTTCCTTAAAACACTGCATTCCAAAAGGTAATAATTTATTTTCATTACCAAAATGTTTTTCTATCTCAGTAATGGGTTGAGTCCAGCCTGTTAAAACCTTGTCTTTATAAATCGCTTGCAGATACTTATCTCCAAATTTATTGATTAGATTTTTATTAGATGGATAGTTTTCAGATCTTGAAAAAAAATATGCACCATTGGCATGCGTCAAAAATATACGTCCAAGATCAGTGGTTGTATTCTCAACCACTTTAAATGTACGGGCTTGACTGGCTTGCTCATTATCCACCAAATTGATAAATTTTGTTGCCCCTGCCAGCATCGGATTTGCACTCGGCATAAAGCTGTTCAGCTCAACAACACGATATTCCCCCGCAGGTAATTTCCCACTATAAATCAGTGTAGAACGTGAAACTCCTGAATTAATAACATCAATTTTATAGGTCTTATTATTTTTCCGGATCATGGTTTTTTCTGTAAGACTTTCTACGAGTAAAAACGGAAAATTCATCCCATTATTAAAACCGATACTTAAGACCACAGGATATAATTTCTCTTCTTGTTGCTCAGGTGCGAACACATCTTTTGCCACTGCATTCATTTCTCTTGATTGCGGCGTTGTAGCACATGCCTGGAGTAACAAACAAATGGTGAAAACCACCCCACTTTTCAATATTAAATTTAGTTTATTCATTTACTTAATCATTTAAATGTCAGAAACAACATGTATCAAGGATGAGAAAACTCTCGCCCTACCCAATAAAGGTGAACATTACTAGAATTATTAACAATAAACCATCTTAAATATAATCATAATCAACTTGATTGATACATTTTGAAACACTAGTACAACTAAAACACCGTCTAAATTAAAGTAAAATTCATGAACTAACTTCTTCAACATCAGTGTTAAGGCAATCCCTTGCCCTGCTGATGTGCCTTTATTGCGCCTGTATCATCATTTAAATTCTTTCTCTCTATCTGGTTTGTCATATAGAGCGTCATTTAATTTTTAAGGTAAATTGAATGAAAAAATTTTGGAAATATTTATTAGTACTGCTCGTGGTACTAATTATTATTGCAATTGCCTTTCTTTTTAGACCAGTTGCGTCTAAGGCAATTAAAACCACCAACAACGAACCTACTGTCGATGTCGTACTCATCGGTGGCGGGATTATGAGTGCCACGTTAGGTACTTATCTCAACGAATTACAACCTGACTGGAACATCCGCATGTATGAACGTCTTGATGCTGTTGCACAAGAAAGTTCAAACGGTTTTAACAATGCGGGCACAGGTCACTCAGGCTTTATGGAAATGAACTATACCGAAGAAAAAGACGGTAAAATGGACATTTCTAAAGCTGTGAATGTGGCGGGTCAGTTTGAAATTGCCAAGCAATTCTGGGCATACCAAGTCAAACAAGGTGTACTCGAAACACCAAACACTTTCATTAACCCTGTACCACACATTGCATTTGTGTGGGGCGATAACGTGAACTTCATGGAAAAGCGTTATGCTGCCATGGTTCAAAATCCGTTATTCGCGGGCATGAAATTGAGTGAAGACAAAGCTGAAATTCAACAATGGGCACCATTGGTGATGGACGGTCGTGATCCTCAACAAAAAGTGGCTGCAACCCGTATGGACGTTGGTTCTGACGTGAACTACGGTGCCATCACGACCCAGTTGATCAACAACCTCGAAAAGAGTCCTAACTTTAAACTCAGCACTTCAACTGAAGTGACGGGCATCAGCAAGAATGACGACAACACTTGGTCTGTTGCTTTCAAAGATTTGAAATCGGGCAAAGTTGATCATGTCAAAACACGTTTCGTATTTATTGGTGCGGGCGGTGCTGCAATTAAATTATTGCAAATGACTGGCTTACCAGAAGCACAACAATATGCGGGCTTCCCTGTAGGCGGTGAGTTCCTAGTAACTGACAACCCAGCAATCACTGCAAAACATACAGCCAAAGTCTATGGCCGTGCTGATCTTGGTGCGCCTCCGATGTCTGTTCCACATATTGATACCCGTTATATTGATGGTAAAAAATATGTGTTGTTTGGCCCATTCGCAACCTATTCAAACAAGTTCCTGAAAAATGGTTCACAATTTGATTTGCTTGCATCGACCAACAAAAACAACGTCTTGCCTATGACTGCAATTGGTCTACAAAATGCCGATCTCGTTAAGTATCTGGTCAGCCAAGTGTTAATGTCTGATGCTGATCGTTTCAACGAGTTGAAAAAATACTACCCTGAAGCTGATCCAAAAGACTGGCATTTACAACAAGGTGGTCAACGTGTTCAGATCATCAAAAAAGAGCCGGGTAAACCTGCTAAATTGCAATTTGGTACAGAAATCTTTGCGTCTAAAGACAAGTCTGTAACCGCATTGTTAGGTGCTTCTCCGGGTGCTTCAACTTCACCTTACATCATGCTCAACTTGCTTGAAAAAGCCTTCCCTGAGCAAACTAAAGGTGAATGGAATGGCAAGTTACATGAAATCGTGCGTTCTTATGGTAAAGACCTTTCAACTGATCCAGCGTTGTTAGATCAAATCCGTCAGTACTCAAGTTCAACTTTAGGCTTGAACTATAAGACTCCTGCAAACTTGGTTCCTGCCAAGAAAGTCGAAAAAGCGGAAGCTGTTGCGCAATAAGCAACGCCTAGCCCATTGAAAATGGGAGGAGTTTTCGCTCCTCCCTTTTTCTTTATCTCTCTTTTATACATAACACCTTATGCCCGCTGCTGCACCCCACTCTGCTTTTGCTGCATTTGCCAGTCGTGACTTTAGGTTATTGACCCTCAATCAATGCTGCCTAACGTTTGCGGTGCTCATTCAAGAAGTGCTGGTGGCTTTTCATCTCTATCAAATCACCAAAAATCCGCTCATTCTCGGCCTAGTTGGGATCATGGATTTCTTACCTTTTCTCGCTCTGTCTTTATGGGGCGGTTATATTGCTGACCGTTTTAATCGGCAGCGTATTTTACAAATCAGTTTTAGCCTTGCCATTCCCCTATCGGTTGGCTTATGGATCTGCTTTGATCTGTATAACACCCAGACGTTCAGTGCCAATGTCCTACTGATTGCGACTTTCAGTATCCTGTTTTTATTTGGCTGTATTCGCGGTATTTATAGCCCCTGCTTTAACTCCTTACGTCCTTTTGTCGTACCCGAGCATCTGTATACCAATGCAGCGACATGGACCAGTATGTGCTGGCAAGCTTGCGGTATACTTGCACCTGTGGTTGGCGGTTTTCTGTTGGCGCATCTGGATTTGGATATTACCTTTGCCGTGATTGTGGCGCTTTTTCTTACGGGCAGTATGGCCCTATGGTGCTTACAGAAGCGCACGTTTCCTCAAATCCAAACGGAGTCGGTGACTCAAAGTCTAAAAGACGCACTACAATTTATTTTTAAAACCAAAATTATTTTTTGGGCGATGTTTCTCGATCTCGGCTCGGTTTTCTTTGGTGGCATCATCGCGCTGCTACCCATTTTTGCCCAAGATATTTTGCATGTCGGTGCCGATGGTTTTGGTCTATTACGCGCCGCACCTGCATTTGGTGGCTTGATCATGCTGCTGATTTTGGTACGTTATCCACCTAAATCCAGACCGTGGCAGATGATGCTCATTGCGGTCACTGGCTTTGGTCTGTGTACTTTGTTATTTGCTGTTACCAGACACCTCTATTTTTCCATCGCAGTTCTCATTATCATGGGGGCATGTGACAGCATCAACATAATTATTCGTCAAACCATACTGCAATTGATTCCACCCAAAGACATGCTTGGTCGTGTCGCTGCCATTAATGGCATCTTTGTCACGTCCAGCAATGAGCTGGGTGCATTGCAGTCCAGTGTGATGACACGCTTTTTTAGCGTGGTGCCAGCCATGTTGATTGGCGGTTCACTGTCTTTGTTCTGTGTGCTACTGACCAAGATCAAAACCAAAGATTTATTGAAGTTTCGTTTTTAATCCCCCAAACAAACAGCTATTTAAAAAACCAATATCATATGAAACACACTTTGCCCGCATCTTCAGGCCTCTCTAAATTTATTATTTTTTCCGTCTTTGTATGGCTAGTGCTGTTGTGGCTACAGTCGACCTATATTGTCATTATCGGGGGTCAAGCCTATCTGTTCTGGACTTCTTTGGGTCTGTTGATTCTGAACCTACTCAGCTTGCGCCCCAACATCTTAAAAAACCGAATTGCTCTGGCAATTACAGCACTACTGTTGCTCTATCTGGCCTTTCACTCTTTATTTTGCACCTATTTGATCATCGCTTTTTACTGTATTTTCTATTTATATGCGGGCGAATATAAACATAAACGCGCCATTAAGTTGATCAGCCTGTTTTTGATTATGATCATCTTTGCAATTTACCAAAGCCAATCTCTGCATGAACTGAAAAGCCATTATGCTCCCTATGAAACTGGTGAAACATGGCAAAAATATGGTGCTTTATAAGTCCACCCATAAAAAAACCTCACATGACGTGAGGTTTTTTCATTGACTCGATTAATCTTGCGAATCAGGGTACAAAGGACGATTACCAGGACTAATACGATTGATATGCAAGAAGGTCATATGCCGCTCGTACTTATCCAAGATGTCATTAATCACCTGTTCTTTGGTATATCCAACCAAGTCATTGTCTTGAGAACCTTCATATAAGAAAGTTTCCAAGCGGTAATAGAACTGTTTGCCGCGTTTACCACGCTCACTAAAGGTCGGCGCGATATAACGTACCGGCCAGATCTGGTACACGAAGTTATGTTCTTCTTCGATGTAAATGGTGAGATCAAGATGATACAGACTTTCGCTTTCTTCGACTTCACCCTGCGTCACTTCGACATTCATGCCACGCTTCACCAACTCATCCGCCACGGTTTGTACCGCAGGTTTACACACGCTATCGAGCATGCGTTGAGTCTCGCTACTACCTGGATGATGCATGACACGGGATAAACGCTGTTTCCAGTTCAAAATATCCACGTTTCCGACCACAGGTGCAGCATTCAGGCTACGGCTGGCTTTACGATAATCTTCTAAGCGCAAGGATTTATATAAGCCCGCCATCACCAATAGCATCACAAAGCTAAACGGCAAGCCCATAATGACGGTGGCACTTTGCAGTGCAGTAATCCCGTTGGCCATCAACATCGCCACGGTAAGCAAACCAATGGCAGTTGCCCAGAAGATTCTCAGCCAACGTGGTGCATCATTATCGACATTGGAGAACTTGGTAGTAAAGTTACCGAGTACCAAAGCCCCTGAATCGGCAGACGTCACATAGAACAATAGACCCGTAATGGTGGCGATCCCCGCAATAAAGGCAAAGCCTGGATATTGCGCCAACAGGTCATAAAAACCATGTGCAGGATCAGTCAGAACGGTTTGTGCCAGTGCCGTATTGCCTTCAAAAATTACGTTATATAAAGCGCTATTCCCAAAAATAGACAACCACGTAATCGTGAACAATAAAGGAATGATCAAGGTGCCACAGACAAATTCACGAATGGTACGACCACGTGAAATACGTGCCAAGAACAGTCCCACAAATGGCGACCATGCGACCCACCATGCCCAGAAGAACAAGGTCCAACTGTTCATCCAGTCTTTTGGTCGGTCAAAGGCAAAGCTTTCCAAGGCCAAACTTGGGAAACGACTGATATAGTCACCAAAGTTTTGTACCAAGGCATTGAGCAGGAATTCGGTATTGCCAAGGAATAGGACGAACAACATCAAGCCAATCGCGGCATAAATATTGATTTCGGATAAAACCTTAATGCCTTTATTGACCCCTGCCGTCACCGAAATAATCGTGACAATCACAGCAAGACCAATCAGGGCGATCTGAATCCATAGATTTTCAGGTACATCAAACAGTACATGCAAACCATAATTGATCTGCACCACCGCAATACCACAGGTGGTGGCGATACCAAAGATCGTACCAATGACTGCGGCTGTATCGACGGTATGCCCAATCGGTCCGTCAATTTTATTCCCAAAGATTGGGTATAAGGCAGAACGAATGGTCAGCGGCAAGTTATAACGATAACTAAAATAGCCCAAGGCCATCCCGACCAGCGCATACATGCCCCAACCCGTTAAGCCATAGTGGAACAGCGTCCAGACCATGCCCTGACGCGCAGCTTCATAGGTCTGTCCCTCGCCCACGGGAGGATTCATATAATGAGACAGCGGCTCAGCCACCGAGAAGAACATCAAGTCTGTGCCGATGCCCGCTGCGAACAGCATGGCCGACCAACTCAGCAAGCTAAACTCAGGTTTGGAGTGCTTCGGACCGAGCTTAATATCACCATAACGCGAGCAGGCAATAAAGATCACGAAGATCAGATATAGCGTTGCTGCCAGCAAGTAATACCAGCTGAATTTATCACTGACCCAAGCCAGCACCACATTAAGTAAGTGGTTGGCAAAGTCATTAAAAAAAATCGTAACCAGTGCAAATGTTAAAATAAGTAGAGCTGAAACATAAAAGACCACACGATTTAAATGGTCTTTATTCGCTAATGTAGAATCATCAACCGCTCTTGGATTATCTGTTGCCATACAATCCTCAGGGAGTTAGAGAACAAAAAGAAAATATTCATCTACGTCTTTCCACCTTTGCATCAATGAAAAGACATGTCTGAATAAAAAATGAAAAATAAAAGTCATTTACCCGAATTACAATGTTTCTGATTTTTCAGTTATAGCTTGTGATGACTGAGTTACCTGCGTTATCACTTGCGGCGGTGTAGGACGAAACTGATCCTGTTTTAGTGCTTTGGCCAAGCCAAACATATACAGCAAAATAATAACGGAAAATGGTAAACCACACAGCACCACGGCACTTTGCATGGAGTGAAAACTCCCTGCCAACAGCAGACCAATACTGACAATGGTAATCACCACAGACCAGAAAATTCTCAACCAAATCGGCGAATCACTTTCATTGCTACCCCCTTTCGAGGACAGATTTGCGATCATGAGTGTACCAGAACCCACAGGGGTCAAAAACAATACGAAACAAATCACAACAACAATCCCAGCAATATAAGGATTGAACGGTAAAAATTCGAGAAGCTTAAATAAGGACAACGCAGGGTCAGTCAACACCAAGTCACCGAGGATTTTTTGCTTCTGTTCCAGAATAAAATAGATTGCAGTATTGCCAAAAATCGAGATCCAAGCCAAGGTAAAACCGAGTGGAATCAGGCAGACACCCAACACCACTTCGCGAATGGTACGGCCTTTGGAAATTCGCGCAATAAACATACCCACGAATGGTGCCCATGCGATCCACCATGCCCAATAAAACACCGTCCACGAACCTAACCACTCACCCGCCTTGCTGTTATAGAGATACATGTCAAAGCTTTTCGCCAGAAAATGATCGAGGTAATCGCCCATGTTCTGCACCAAACCATTGAGCAAATGATTGGTTGGACCTGTCAGGAACACGAATAGCAATAAGGCATAGAGTAATCGTAGATTAATACGAGATAACCACGCCAGACCTTTTTCAATCCCGACCACGGTGGTGATGGTCGCCACTGACATCATCAACAACACCACCGCAATCAGTGTGGTTTGGTTATTGGGAATTTCTGGAAGCAGATAATGTAGACCCGAGACCAGTACCAAAGCCCCGATGCCCAAGTTAGTCACCAGAGAAATCACCGTGGCTAAAATCCCGAAACCATCGACAAAGTCACCGATCAGACCATGAATCCGCTCACCAAAGATCGGATACAGCGCAGAACGTAAGGCCAACGGCAAATCTCGACGGAAGGCAAAATAACCCAATGTCACACCTAGCAAGGCATACAGCACCCAACCATGAATGCCCCAATGCAGAAAGCTATACATCATGGCATCACGCGCAGCTTGTATGGTGCCACCCTGACCTTCAGGCGGTCGCAGGAAATGATCAACAGGCTCAGCTACACCGTAATACAACAGTGCAATCCCGATCCCTGCCGAAAACAGCATTGAGACCCAAGCCAGATAGCCAAACTCAGGTTTATCGTCATCTTTGCCTAATGGAATCTGCCCAACCCGTGAAAAAGCCAGCCAAGCAACAAAACCTAAACAAACCACAATCACCAGCATGTAGTACCAACCAAACAATTGATTGGCCTGCCCTTGTATATAGGTCAACCAGAACTGGCTGCGCTGTGGAAACAACACAAACAATAGGCCAAAAATGCCGATACTGATTGCGGAGCTCCAAAAAACAAACAAATTTAAACGTATAGGTTCAGATGGGGACCCTTCATTACTTTCTGACACCATGTTCTTGCTCCTTGCAATTGGTGTTTTTTTCTTAAAAAATAATGTGATAAGTGTTCAATTCTGCTTATCGCCTTATCCATAAGAATCTTTGATTTATTACGCTACTTCTATTCTTGCCAATCAAAAATTCATTGATTTTTACAGATTATACTTTTTATTGATTGAACGTTCAATCAATAAAAAGTATGATAAAAAAATGTTATGATGCTCTACATCGAGAAATGTTGAATAAAAAGCACCTTGGCCGGGCTTGAAATGGATAAGCATGACAAAGCGTAGAGTAAAACCAGAGCATGTGCGACGTGAAGAAATTATTAACGCCGCATTTTATGTAATTTCTGAAGTGGGGTTATCCAATACCACCATTGCACAGATTGCAAAAAAGGCCGAACTATCGACCGGTATCGTGAGTCACTATTTTGGTGACAAACAGGGTCTAATCAATACCTGTATGCAGGAAATGCTCAACGTTTTGCGTCAAAAAACTGACCAATACAAAGCTGAAGCAGATGCGCATCCAGAAAGCCAGATCAAGGCCATTATTGATTCCAACTTTGATATCAGTCAGGTCAACAAACAAGCCATGCGGGTCTGGTTAGACTTCTGGTCAGCCAGTATGCACTTGCCCGAGCTTGGACGTTTACAACGAATTAATGATCAACGCCTGTACTCCAACCTGAAGCATTATTTTTTGATGTTGGTAGAGGATAAACAACAGGCCAGCATTGCCGCCCGCGGATTGGCGGCTTTGATTGACGGATTATGGTTACGTGGCAGTTTGAGCAGTCATGATGAGTTTGACAGCCAGTTGGCACGTTCCATTGCTTACGATTATGTAAAAACGCAATTGCAATTTGCGAACAAACCTTTGCAGGAGAAACAGAATGAGTGATGCACAAGTTCACCAGTTATATATCCACGGACGTTATGTCGCAGCAACCAGTGGTCAAACATTTAACAGCATTAACCCTGCCAACGGTGAAGTGATCGCAACACTTCAACAAGCCTCACAACAAGACATTGAAGTGGCTGTTCAAAGCGCACAACAAGGCCAGAAAGTCTGGGCAGCCATGACTGCGATGGAGCGTTCTCGCATCCTACGCCGTGCGGTTGATATCCTACGTGAACGTAATGATGAACTTGCCCAGCTCGAAACCCTCGATACTGGTAAGGCCTACAGCGAAACATCGACTGTTGATATTGTGACAGGTGCCGATGTCATCGAATACTACGCAGGTCTTGCAACTGCCATTCAAGGCGAGCAAGTACCACTTCGTGAATCAAGCTTCTTCTATACCCGTCGTGAACCCCTTGGTGTAGTGGCTGGGATCGGGGCATGGAACTACCCAATTCAAATCGCAATGTGGAAATCTGCCCCTGCCCTTGCTGCGGGTAATGCCATGATTTTCAAACCAAGCGAAACTACGCCGCTAACCGCATTCAAACTTGCTGAAATCTATACGGAAGCGGGCGTTCCAGACGGCGTCTTCAACGTGGTTCAAGGTGCGGGTCGTGATATCGGTCAATGGCTGACTGAACATCCTGTGATTGAAAAAATTTCGTTCACGGGTGGTGTCGAAACTGGCAAGAAAGTGATGGCCAGCGCTGCGGGTTCAACCTTGAAAGAAGTCACCATGGAGTTGGGTGGTAAATCACCGCTGATTATTTGTGATGATGCCAACCTCGACCGTGCTGCGGATATCGCAGTGATGGCAAACTTCTTTAGCTCAGGCCAAGTCTGTACCAATGGTACTCGCGTGTTTGTACCGAAAGCCCTGCTTGCGGCTTTTGAAGCCGCCGTTGTAGAACGGGTAAAACGCATTCGTATTGGCGATCCGATGGCTGAGCAAACCAATTTCGGTCCACTCACCAGCTTCCCGCATATGGAAAAAGTGTTGTCTTTCATTGAGTCAGGCAAACAGCAAGGTGCAAAACTATTGATTGGTGGTGGTCGTGCCACAGAAGGTGATCTCGCCAAAGGTGCTTATGTGCTCCCGACGGTATTCAGCAACTGCCAAGATGATATGGCGATTGTGCAAGAAGAGATCTTCGGTCCTGTGATGAGCATTCTCAGCTATGAAACTGAGGAAGAAGTGATTCGTCGTGCCAATGACACCACCTTTGGCTTAGCTGCAGGTGTGGTGACCCAAGACATCACTAAAGCGCATCGTATGATTCATCAACTTGAAGCTGGTATCTGCTGGATCAATACCTGGGGTGAATCACCTGCGGAAATGCCAGTGGGCGGCTACAAGCAATCTGGTGTTGGCCGTGAAAATGGCTTAACCACTTTGGGTCATTACACCCGTATCAAATCCGTTCAAGTTGAGTTGGGTGAGTATCACAGCATTTTCTAATGCCCTCAGCTTTCACCCTCAAAATTAATCCTCAATGCCGAGCAATCCCATGATTGCCTCGGCATCCTCAAGAATAGAAAAAGGGATAACGATGAATACTCAAGCATATGACTACATTATCATTGGCGCAGGATCTGCCGGAAATGTGCTCGCAACACGTCTGACTGAAGATAAAGACGTGACTGTTTTACTTTTGGAAGCTGGTGGTCCAGACTACCGTTTAGATTTCCGGACTCAAATGCCAGCCGCTTTGGCCTTTCCTTTACAAGGTCGTCGCTATAACTGGGCCTATGAAACCGATCCTGAACCCCACATGAACAATCGCCGTATGGAATGTGGTCGTGGTAAGGGCCTCGGTGGTTCTTCACTAATTAATGGCATGTGCTATATCCGTGGTAATGCCATGGACCTGGACCAATGGGCAAGCATGAAAGGTCTGGAAGACTGGAGCTACGCCGACTGCTTACCTTACTATAAAAAAGCCGAAACCCGTGATATTGGCGGCAATGACTATCATGGCGATAAAGGTCCTGTATCCGTGGCAACCCCTAAAAATGGCAATAATGTGCTGTTCCATGCCATGGTTGAAGCAGGCGTACAGGCAGGTTATCCACGTACCGATGACTTAAATGGTTATCAACAAGAAGGTTTCGGCCCAATGGATCGTACCGTGACCCCAAAAGGTCGTCGTTCAAGTACCGCGCGTGGTTATTTGGATATGGCCAAAGGTCGTCCGAATTTGACCATCGTCACGCATGCCACCACCAATAAAATCTTGTTTAATCAAAAACAGGCAGTCGGTGTGGAATATATTATTGGTGCTGACCAAGCCAATATGAAACAGGCACAAGCCAAACGTGAAGTATTGCTCTGTGCAGGAGCAATTGCCTCACCACAAATCTTGCAACGCTCAGGTGTAGGTGAAAGTACCTTCCTGAAATCGATGGATATTGATGTGGTACATGACCTGCCGGGTGTCGGTGAGAACCTGCAAGACCACTTGGAAATGTATTTGCAATATCAATGCACGCAACCTGTATCACTCTACCCTGCACTGCAATGGTATAACCAGCCTGCCATTGGCGCTGAATGGTTATTCAATGGCACAGGTGTGGGCGCAAGCAATCAGTTCGAAGCGGGTGGCTTTATCCGCAGTTCGGAAGAGTTCGACTGGCCGAATATCCAGTATCATTTCTTACCTGTTGCGATTAACTACAACGGCAGTAATGCAGTAAAAGAGCATGGCTTCCAAGCCCATGTCGGTTCAATGCGCTCGCCTTCGCGTGGTCGGATCAAGCTCAAATCCAAAGATCCGTTTGAACATCCAAGTATTCTGTTCAACTACATGTCAACAGAACAGGACTGGCGTGAATTCCGTGATGCAATCCGTATCACCCGTGAAATCATGGCGCAGCCTGCGCTTGATCCGTATCGTGGTGAAGAAATCAGTCCAGGTAAACATATCCAGACCGATGCAGAACTGGATGAGTTCGTACGTAGCCATGCAGAAACGGCGTTCCACCCATCATGTAGCTGTAAGATGGGCGAAGATGACATGGCGGTGGTCGATGGCCAAGGTCGAGTGCATGGCGTACAAGGCTTACGTGTGGTCGATGCTTCCATCATGCCACTAATCATTACCGGCAACTTAAATGCCACCACCATTATGATCGCAGAAAAAATTGCCGATCAAATCCGTGGCAAAAAACTCCCTCGTTCTGAAGCGGCTTATTACAAAGCGGGTACAGCACCTGTACGTCAAGCGCCGTTACGTCCAATACTATAAGGAAGATATTCCTCAGGGGATACCCGAAGCTCAGCTTCGGGTTCCACTTCATTCAGGGAGAAATGATGAAAAAAACTTTATTCTTAATTGCACCTTTGGCTTTTTATTTTCAAAGCACCCACGCCACTGAAACCACTTCCCCCTACTCAGCCAATATCACTGCGGCCAGCCAATACGTTTCACGCGGTTTTCAACAAACTTGGGGCAAACCTGCCTTGCAAGGGGGACTGGACTACAATCATGCCAGCGGTTTTTATGCGGGTACATGGGCATCGACCGTAAGCGATCATTTTATTCGCGATGCTTCAGTCGAATGGGATGTATATACTGGCTATAGCCGCAGTTTTGGTGATTTAACCGTCGGCACTAAAGTCGCCTATTACTATTATCCTGGGGCAAAAACCACTGCGGATACAGGCAATACCCGTTTTGATTATGGGGAAATTATTCCTGAAATCAGTTACGGCCCGCTCAGCGTGAAATATGCGATTACCTATACCCAAGATTATTTCGGCAATAATTCGGATACCTTAGGCGTCGGCAACAATAAGCATTCACGTGGCTCGGGGTATTTGGATGTCAATTGGCATCAACCAATTACACAAGGTTGGTCAGTCGATGCCCATTATGGCAACCAACGCATTAAAAACTTTTCTGCTGCCAGCTTCCAAGATGCCAGTTTTGCCGTCAACAAAGAGCTACCCTATAACCTTTCCAGCAGTTTGACCTATAGCAAAGCATGGGATAAAGACGGTTTTTATCAGCAATACAGCAATGGCAATCCCAACGCCAAAGTCTCCAATCCAATTGATTCAACCGTAACTTTGTCACTGACCAAAAGCTTCTAATCCAAGCTGAATCAAGTCTTCTGGCATAAAAAAAGCCGCTTCATTGAAAGCGGCTTTTAAAAATCTTGGATATTAAGGCTTGATCAGTTCAATCGTTGTACCTGCACGTTTTGGATCAATCAGAATCTTGGCATGTTGCTCTGGATCGCGCAGCGCCTCAAAGGCATTGCCGACCCCTTCCAAACCGACCACACCTGTGATCAATGGTGAACAATCGACTTTACCTTCTGCAATCATATGCAGCGTGTCACGGAATTCAAGTGGGGTATAACCCAATACATATTGGATTTCCAATTCCTTATTAATCGCCAAGGCAGGCTCGATTTTATCACTTTGCATACACACGCCCACCCCAACAATACGTGAGAACAGCGGCGCACCTTCCAAAATCTGCTGCATAATCCCAGCCACACCCACGCACTCAAAAATCACTGGACGCTTTGGCAATATTCCAAGTTTATCACCGACGCGCATGGCATTGACCCAAGGTAATGAGTAGGTCTGAACCTTGTCAAAAATCCCCATCCCCATATTCACTGCTTCAGAGACATTGCCCAATAATCCAAGCTCTTTCCAACTACCAAATGGAGACTGTTGTTTAGGATCAATCAAGATATCTGCACCACATTGCTCAGCCAAGCGACGGCGGTTCGGTGAAAAATCACTGGCCACTACGGTTTTGACGCCAGCCGCTTTCAGCATAATAATCACGCCCAAACCGACAGGACCACAACCAATCACAATCGCTGGCTCATTTTTCTTGATTCGACTACGACGTACTGCATGCAGTGCAACAGCCATTGGCTCAGTCAATGCTGCACTGTCCGCATCTAGACCATTCGGCACTTCAAACATCAGACTGGATTGCACCAAGACTTGCTCTGCATAACCACCGGAAGCACTCGGTGACAAGCCTGTAGGAACATAGCCTTGCGGATCAACATTTAACAATGGCATGGCACAAACCAACGTATCTGCTTTCAATTTACGCCGTGTTTTTGGACCATAGTCCAAGACTTTGCCACAGAACTCATGCCCGAAAACCAATTTATCTGAGGATTTTGCCACCCCATTAAAGCCGACGCGTGCTGCCAAATCATGCATATGGTCACAGTGATGTTGCATATGTAAATCCGAACCACAGATACCGCAACGCACCACTTCAAGCAGGACTTGTCCTTTAGCAGGGACCAATTGAACACTGTCTTCCAGTTTCAGCTCAGCGTTATGACAAACCAGAGATTTCATAGAATGCTTTCCTTTTTTGTTTTATTCCCATTGTTCACCTTCAGCACTTTAACCCGTTGCTGTACCAAGCAAACAACACATGACTCAATCCTGACAAGGATAATTGTCAAAAACTATGACCGAAATATCAATATATCAAAGCAATAAAGTCAGCAAATGATGTATTTTAGGATAGCTCGATTGATTGAAAAAAGATTAAAAATTATTCTCTTTTAACTTCAAATAGATGAGTCTATTTTTCTAAATTGTTGCCCGATTTTTATCAAAACGATCAAATTTAAACCTTGCATTCAATAGTGTCATTATGCCAATATATATTTACTGGCTTTAAGCCACTATAAAAGAGAAGCTAAAAATGACGATTCAACTTATGACAGCTCAAGCGAATGTTCCCATCGAGTTTTTGCAGTTTTCAGGTGGTGAGCGTCATATTCAACTACAACCTGAATTATTAAACCAATTAACAGCCGACACTCAGATCAAAGCTTCACTACAGAACAGTGCAGATGTGATGGATTATCTGCTATTAGAAAATGTGTTGTTGCAACAAGACACTCACCTTTCGGTAGAAATCCCTTATTTTCCCTATGCACGTCAAGACCGTATCTGTGCACAAGGTCAGGCCTTCTCATTGGATTTAATGACCAAGTTATTAAATAGCAATAGCGAAAACTTTGCAGGGCAACGTCAGAAAATTGTGGTGTGGGATTGCCATAGTCAGGTGACTCTGGAGCTGCTACGAAAAAATACCCGCTTCCAACAAGTGATCAATATCGAACCAATTGAGATTATCCAGCAAAGCCCAGCATTGATGCAGATTTTAAGCGCCGACAATAGCGTATTGATCTGTCCTGATGCAGGCGCAATACAGCGCACCCAAGCGATTGCAAACGGTATTAATCCGCAACGCCAACAGGCCATTGAAGTGATTCACTGTGAAAAGAAACGTGATCCAAGCACTGGCAAAATTAGAACAACGGCGGTGGATAGCCCTGATTTGACAGGAAAAACAGCTGTGATCACCGATGATATTTGCGATGGTGGTGCAACCTTTATTGGTATTGCCAAACAATTACGCGGCCTAAACTGCCAAAACATTATTTTATATGTCACGCATGGCATTTTTAGCAAAGGTCTCGCGGTATTTGATGGCTTGGTCGATCAGGTCTTTACCAGCAATAGCCTGCCACAAACAGAAGCAATCAAACTCAACATTATCAATTTTCAAAATTAAGATTTTAAAGCACGAGGCCAATAAAAATGAGTATTAAAATTAACCCACTCAATGCAATTGATTTCTATAAAGCCGACCACCGTCGCCAGTATCCAGTGGGAACTGAATACGTCTATGCCAACTTTACCCCGCGTTCATCACGTTTAGCCAAAATGCTGCCTGATTTTGATGACAAGATTGTGTTCTTTGGCCTACAAGGCTTTATCAAACACTTTTTGATTGAGACCTGGAATGAAGGCTTCTTCAATCAACCTAAAGCCAAAGTGGTCGCAGCCTATAAACGCCGTATGGACAATGCTTTAGGTGAAGGTGCAGTGCCTGTCGAGCACATCGAAGCTTTACATGATCTCGGCTATTTACCATTAAAAATTAAAGCCTTGCCAGAAGGTAGCCGCGTCAATATCAAAGTGCCAGTATTGACGATTATCAATACTGACCCGAATTTCTTTTGGCTAACCAACTATATCGAAACCGTGCTCAGTGCCGAATTATGGAAAAGCTGTACCACCGCCAGCATTGCCTACGAATACAAACGTTTGTTGACTCAATATGCAGAAAAAACAGGTGCAGCTTTAGACTTTGTTGCTGTTCAAGGCCATGATTTTAGTAGCCGAGGAATGAGTGGGATCTATGATGCTGCCCAATCGGGTGTGGGTCACTTAACCAGTTTTATTGGGACAGATTCAGTTGCTTCCATTGATTATGCAGAAGAATATTACAACGCAACAGGTGTCGTCGGTGTTTCAGTACCTGCAACAGAACACAGTGTGATGTGTATGGGTAGTGAAGAAAGTGAAATCGAGACCTTTAGACGTCTGATCTGTGAGCTTTATCCTGCCGGTGTAGTCAGTATCGTTTCAGATACTTGGGATTTTTGGCGTGTGATTACCGAGTTTAGCGTGGAATTAAAAGCAGAGATTTTAAAACGCCAACCGAATGCCCTCGGACTCGCCAAAGTGGTGTTTCGCCCTGACTCAGGTGATCCCGTGAAAATTATCTGCGGCGATCCTGATGCAGAGCGAGATAGTCCTGCTTATAAAGGTGCAGTGCAATGTTTATGGGAAATTTTCGGCGGCACAGAAACCGTTCAAGGCTATAAGGTATTGAATGAACGAGTTGGCTTGATTTATGGTGACTCGATTACCCTAGAACGTGCCCAAAATATCTTAAAAGGTTTGGAGGCCAAAGGCTTTGCTTCAAATAATCTGGTCTTTGGAATCGGCAGTTATACTTATAACTATTTGACTCGTGATAGCTTTGGTTTTGCAGTCAAAGCCACTTGGGGTCAGGTTAACGGTGTCGGTCGTGAACTGTTTAAAGACCCTGTAACGGATTCAGGTGTTAAAAAGTCAGCCAAAGGCTTGTTACGGGTTGAACAAACTGAAAATGGTTTTGAGCTCTTTGATCAACAAAGCTTTGAACAGGAGAAAATGGGCGCACTACAAACAGTATTTGAAAATGGTCAATTGTTAAGCGAATGCTCACTTGATCAAATTCGGGAGAGATTGGTCTAAAGCGATATCAAGATCACTCATTTCAAATTTGAAATTCAGCTACGCTACATTGATAGACGGCATGGATGCTGCCTCTTTAACGGTCTTGCACGAAGTTCAAAGTATTACTTTGAACTTCGCTCAGGATGTACCATCAGCTCATTCAAATCTATAAAAAACCTTTATACTTGATTCACTCATCCATGAGACAACGCCAAATGACCTATACCTCTGAACAGGAATACCTTGCCCACTATCAAAAAACAGACTATGACACGCCTCTGTTTACGGTCGATATGGCAATTTTTTCTGTAGCAAAAGGTCAATTACAAGTCTTAATGATTCAACGCTCCAACTTTCCCGAAAAAGGCAAATGGGCGCTACCGGGTGGTTTTGTCGATTTAAAAACCGATCCCGATTTAATGGCAACAGCACACCGTAAACTGCTTGAAAAAACAGGGATTCACTCCCCTTATCTAGAACAAGTCGAAACCATTGGCAATCAATATCGTGATCCACGTGGTTGGTCTATTACCGCTTTATATTTTGCCCTGATTGATTTTGACCAATTTGAAATTCAAACAAGCACCACCACCGAACACCGTCAATGGTTTACAATCGATCAGGCATTACAACTTGATTTAGCCTTTGATCACCAACAGCTATTACAACTGGCATTTGAACGTCTTGGCAATAAAACCCGTTATACCGCCTTACCCGCCAGCCTGATGCCTGAATTATTTACCCTGACTGAATTACAGACGATTTATGAAATTATTTTAGGTCATAGATTAGAAAAAAAATCATTTAGACGGCGTATGCAAGAAGCAGGTGCCGTTGAAGAAACAGGACAGCAAAAAATTGTCGGCAAGCGTCCTGCTCAATTGTTCCGCTATGCACTGCAAGATTATAATTTTACTTTTCCGCGTATGCTGGAAACGCCACGCAACAGCACTGAAAATGAAAAGAGCTAAGGAAAAATAGCTTAGCTCCTCAATAACTTAGAACTTACTTCCAAGTTTGACGAATCAAATCCACCGCTTTTTCAGCAATCATAATTGCAGGTGCATTGGTATTGCCATTGACCACGGTTGGCATAATCGACGCATCCACCACGCGCAATCCTGCAATGCCATACACTTTTAGCTCAGGATCGACCACCGCCATCTCATCCACACCCATTTTACAACTACCAACAGGGTGATACACCGTGTCGACACGTTGCCGTAAAATCTCACGAATTTCATCATCAGACTGCACATTGGCTGTAAACATATCTTCTTTAATTTTTTCACTTAAAGCAGGTGCATTCATTAACTTTTGCGTGACTTTAAAACCATCAACCATATCTTGCAGATCTTGCTCATCCTCAAGGAATTTAAAGTCGATTAATAATGGATCATCGACATTTTTACCACTGAGTTTGACTGAACCCCGCGCACGCGGATTCAACAAGCAAACATGGCATGAAATTCCATGTCCCATATGCATGGTTCGAGCATGGTTATCCACCACCGCAATCACAAAATGCAACTGTAGATTCGGCTTATCCAATTCAGGACGACTTTTTAAGAAACCACCACATTCAGCATAATTGGTGGTGATTAAACCACGACGTTCTTTACGATAACGCCCAATCTGTTTGACTAAATCAACACTGCCCCCAACCGACACCCCAAAAGTTCCTTCCATTTGCTTGGTCTTATAAGCAAAAATAAAGTCAGGATGATCATGCAGGTTTTCACCCACACCCGCCAAATCTTTAATTACAGGGATACCGTGTTTTTCTAGTTCTTGGCGTGGACCAATCCCCGACAACATCAAGACTTGTGGAGATTGGAATGCACCCGCAGATAAGAGCACTTCCTTATTGGCACGAACAATCGTGCTTTGTCCATTGTGTTTATATTCGACCCCAACAGCACGACCATTTTCAATCACAATTTTTGACACCAAAGCTTTGGTAATCACATGTAGATTCGGGCGTTTACCTAAATAAGGAAACAGATAACCACGCGCTGCGCTCCAGCGTTCACCATTTTTTTGTGTAACCTGATAAACACCGAGTCCTTCTTGTTCTGCACCATTGAAGTCATCATTGAGTGGATAATTGACCTGCTTCGCAGCTTCAACAAAGGTTTTCTGATACGGATTGTCCGAACGTAATTCACTGACATTAAGTGGGCCATGCTGACCATGATATTCGTTTCGAATGCGCTCGTTATGCTCTGATTTTATAAAATATGGCAAAACATCGTCATAAGACCATCCCGTATTGCCTAAAGCAGCCCAATGGTCATAGTCGCTATGATGTCCACGGATATACACCATCGCATTGATGGCAGAACTGCCACCTAAGCATTTTCCACGAGGTTGATAACCTTTACGCCCATTTAAACCTTTTTGTGGAATAGTTTCTAAAGCCCAGTTATTAATCTTGGTTGGAATACTGATCACCGCTGCGGAAGGTGTATTCACCAACCAACTGTTGCCATCACCACCAGCTTCTAATAAACATACCGAAATATTTGGATTTTCAGATAATCGACCAGCCAGTACCGAACCTGCTGAACCACCACCTATAATTACAAAATCAAAAGCTGTTTCTGTCATCGCTATACTCTGTTTTTTCTTTTTAAAAAGTGGACGCATTATGCCGAACACGGCATTTAAATACTGTTGTTGTTGTCTAACCAACTCATATCATTAAAAGCAACTTAACTGCAACGCAATAAAAGCGCAATAGTCAAATCAAGCAGTCACGTTGCTGTAAAAAGAGAGCCAATTGCAAAACTACTGGATGGATTCTTTCTCTAATTTTTTCTGTTTCAGATACTCAACATGTTGACGATCTGTTTTCCACGATGGTTCCAATACTTCTTTCTCAATACGAGAGCGAATTCTTTTCTGTTTCATGGGGCTGATCACCTCCTCATTGAAACTTTTCACATATTTCAGCCAAGTCTTACCTCGAAACACATTTTCAGGCATTTCTGTTTTAAACTCACTACGAGGCGTAAAAACAATAAACGAGTGCAAATATTGTGGATCTAACACGTCATTTAGCACTATCTCTAGCACTTTGCTATGTTTATAGTTTTGATGTAAAGGATTTTGAAATTTATAGCTTTTCTTATAGATTTTTTGCGTCCATTGCTTCTGTCGAACACTACCAAAAATCCACCCCGTATAGTTCTTCGTTTCTATAATAAAAACCCCATAAGGACTTATTAAAATATGATCAATTTGAGTTGTACCTTGCTCGCTATCAGGGATCGTCACGTTGTTTAATAACATGTACTCCTCTCCTAACCCCTTTTCTACGTGAGCCTTAACCATCAGCTCTCCTATTCTTCCTTTAAAATATGGTGATTTCAAATAAGTGATAATAGAAAGAATAATAATGAAAAATATAAAGTATAAAAGCATATTCCTTCCCCAGTAATTTTAAATTTAATTTATTAAGAACAAAAAAATAAGATCTAAAATTTTAGAATATATTTTATCAACATTCACTTAATTATTTATATTTTTATATTCATTATAAATTAGAATCAAACCGCCCATAAGGATAAAAAACAGACCTAACAGCTTTAATCCATCTATTTTTCTAATTTGCATTCCTAGAAGTCCAGTACTATCAATAATCGTTGCAAAGAGCATTTGTCCTAAGAAAACCCATAACAATGTATTTGTTGCTCCTATTTGAGGAGCTGCAAGAAACATACAAAGAATATAAATAGAACCAAGAAAACCAGGAAACCACATCCACCATGAGGCTTGTTGGTATAACGGAGGTTTAATCGTACCATCAACGATTAATGCAATGATTAGTGATGCAATTGCTCCACCAACATAAAGCACAAAAGTTGATTGAATTTGAGAAGCACCACTTGTATTTCGAAAAGTATTTACCATTGCGAGCTGTAGTGGAACAATCACACCTCCCAATATGCTAATCATAATATAACTCATATTATGCATGGTCATTTTCTCTTTTTTATTTTGATTTAATCATATCGCAAATACCCAGTTTAACTCACCATTTTAGCCACTTCCTCTTAACACATCAGGACAATGTTTGCATTCCGCTTTACTTTGAATAGCCAAACCAAGTAAATAAACCACTTATTAGTTTTATTAAAACAAATTTTTCAAATAACTGAATATTATTTACTGGATAAAATAATGAAGGCACTCATCACCAAAGGTTGTCATACAGACCACGGTGGCATAGTACAGGAGGCAGATAACATCTTTCTCGTCGAAGGGATTCCTGTACACGTCGAAGGCATGAGGCACTATTGCCCTAAATGCCAAGTGATGGCCACAGCCCAAGCTTCAGGCAGAGGCTTTTTAATGGCAGGCACCAGAACTATTATTGTGGCGGGTGACAAAGCCACTTGCGGTGCAACCTTTTTCCCGAATCAAAGCCTTGTGGTGAGAGATAACGGAATTGGTGCAGGCGCGAATAGTTCATCCGCTGTTAGCAACTTTCTCAATACCAGTAGCCCTCAAGTTTTTGATGAGCAAGTTGCAGCTGAGTTTAGTTTTGCCGAAGGGATGCCCTACTTGATCGAAACGGCTGAGGCTAAACTCTATCAAGGCACAATTGGGGGCTGATGGAAAACTACCACGGATTGAAACTGAGGGACATGCTTCTTATAAACTCTATTTAGGTGAAGAAGCACTCACCAAGCGTGGTGGTAATGCCAGTTAATCAATCGGGGACGGTTAAAACAAATCCCAAACGAGGTTCTGTTGCGGCTTGTAGTATGGTGGGAATCGTTCCGATTACCTTTAAAGAACTATGGGATAATTACTATGGTGACAAAACTCCACCATACAACATTAATGGACAAGCTCCTAAAGGGTTTGAAAATCAATGTGCAATTCGAATGAGTGTGACTTTGCATAAAGTAGGCGTGAAGATGACTACTTTTTCTCAGAACAATCTTAAACCTGAAGGGAAAGCACCTACGCTTGGTCGTATTGTATTAAACAATAAGGCAACAGCAACAAGAGCGAATGAGATGGCGATCTGGCTTCAAACAAGACCTGTTTGTGGAATTGGCCCTGCTATCGTCATAACAGGGAGAGATTGGCAATCAAAAATCAAAGGTAAAACAGGAATAATATTTTTCGGAGAGTATTGGGAACGCGATGATGAAAGTGCAGATGCAGCAAGCGGTGGACATATAGATTTATGGAATGGGAAATCACTAACTCCCAATTGGGCTTCAATGTTCCGCTTTACGCTCGGTATCAATAGAATATTCTATTTATATGCTGATTTAGGTAAATCTAAAAGAATTTGGTTTTTCGAGGTAAAATAGTGAAAAAAATAATATTTCCAATTTTAAGTATCATCCTTGTAATAATTATTTTTTTTGGTCTACCTCTAATCTATGAGTTTATGATTCCTCATTCATCTGTATGTGCTGAAGGGTGTGCCCCAGCATTTAGGAAATTTGTATTTTCGTTTGGTCTTATAAGTTTAATCATCGCACCAATACTTGGTTACTTATTAGCAAAAAAAACTGTTAATCGTAAAAATATTTATTCCTTTCTTGCCTTCTATTTAATGATTTATTTAGTCATTGTTTGGTACAGCACAGGTTATGGCTATGGACTAAATCTAAGCTACTAATTTTGAGGTCAAATGATAAAAAAAATTCTATACCCAATTGTAGGGGTAATATTTATTTTAGCAATTATGCAGTTTTCATATGACCCATTTGTTTTTGTTACAGGAAAAATCCCCTGCAAAGAAGGATGCAGTACCGAGTTTATTTCCATACTCAAATATTGGTTTTGGGGAATAATACTTATGACAATTGCATTAAGTTATTACTACGCGATTCAAAAAATAAAGACATTACTTTTAGTTTTTTATTTCAGTTTATTTTTTCTTACACATATATTTTTAATGTGGTACGCCTCGACTTATGGCTACGGTCTCAACTTAAGCTATTAAATGGACGACTCTCTAAAAAAGAATGAATAAATTTTTATACATTTGCATTGGAATCACAGTAACGTTTGTTCTTATGATCATAGTCCCTAATTTGTATTTAATTATTATTGACCGAGATACTTGTCGGGAGGGATGTAGTCGAGCATACAATGATTTTTGTTTTTGGGTATTTCTTATATCAATTTTCTTTGGAGCCGCTTTATCCTATCTAAAAAGTCTTAAAAAAATTTCATATAAAAGTATATTTTTCTGGGCAATTTTATTTTCAATCATTTGGATAGCAACAACATGGTACGGCCTAGATTATGGATATGGAAAAAACCTAAGTTATTAATTTTGAGGTCAAATGATAAAAAAGATTCTGTACCCTATCTTCGGTCTAATGATTATCATTGTTTTAATGCAACTTTCGCATGAAATTTTTATTAACTTATTAAAACATAAAAGGCCATGTATAGAAGGTTGTAGTGGTTCATTTAAGAACTTTTTAATGGCCTATACTTGGTTTTGGCTCATCTTAAGCATGTTGACTGGTTACCTTATAGCGGCAAGAAAAGCTAGCTATAAATTCATCATGATCTTAGTTCTTATATTTGTAATCTCTACATTTATCGTGAATTGGTACGCCTCGACCTATGGCTACGGACTCAATTTAAGTTATTAAATTCAAAAAATCCAGACGTAAAAAAACCGCTAACTTAGCGGTATTTTATCTCATCTTTTAAGATGATGGTCGGAGCAGTAGGATTCGAACCTACGACCCCCTGGTCCCAAACCAGGTGCACTACCAGGCTGTGCTATGCTCCGAAATTGGGGTGAATGACGGGATTCGAACCC
>NZ_ATGG01000021.1 GCF_000413855.1 Acinetobacter gyllenbergii CIP 110306 = MTCC 11365
ATGGTCGGAGCAGTAGGATTCGAACCTACGACCCCCTGGTCCCAAACCAGGTGCACTACCAGGCTGTGCTATGCTCCGAAATTGGGGTGAATGACGGGATTCGAACCCCACACAAATTAAAAATAATTCAATATATAACAATAGATTAAGATTTCATAAGTCTAAAAAATGGCAAATATGGGAATAAATGGTCATTGGTACGGTCATTGCATCAGGAGAACGATCGCAAAAGTTAAAAAAGAGAAATAGCATTATTGAGTGCTATGTTTAGCCGAGTAATGGAGTAATAAAAAAAAAGTACCTAAATAATTCAGGTACTTATTGCTTACTTTTCAGAGTAATTATTTAGTGAATCACTATCTTGGTTATTACTGCTGAATATATTGATTAATTTTAGATAAATAGTCTGGCATATCTTCAGCAATCAATTTGCCGTAATGCTTATAGATCATAGATGTATCAGCGTGCCCCAGCTGCTCCGCAATCCACTCCGGGGGAACTTGGCCACTCGATAATAATTGGCTCGCAAAAGTATGACGACCTTGGTTGATCCCCCTTTTTCGTACCTTCGCTTTTCTGAGGTGTTTGCCCCATCGATAGCGCAATTCGTGGTATTCAAAATGTGTCGATCGTTCTCGATTGAGCCAAACGAATCTTAAACGCTCCTCCTTATAACTATGGTTATCACGCTGCAGTACTTCTATCACTTGCGTTCTCGTATTACCCGTAATGCGATATTGTTCTTTAAGTGCATCCAATGCTGGCTGTAATAGCTTGATTTCACGCTTTCGACGACGATTTTTAGTTACTCGGTAAACACCACGAACATAAGACCGGTTTATTTGAATTGTTCCTTTCTCCATGTTGATATCTTCCCATGCGATCGGGATCTGTTCCGACATAGATAAGCCAGTCCAGAATAAACATGGCAAAAGGTTTTCTATATCGAGATCCGTTTCAGTTTGTAGAATGCGATTAATTTCTGATTTCGTGAATGGATCTGGCTCTGGAGTATCAGCCTGGTGGATGGTGATGTTTTGGAATGGATCAAAGGCCACTTTATTCTCGTCGCGCCATACTGCGTGTACTTGTGAGAATCTAGTGATAATTTCACGGATCGTTTTACTGCTGTGGGTTTCCTTCAGTTGCTTAATCCACTTTTTCACTTGTTTGGTCTCAATTTCTTCGGGATGTAATTTGCCCCATTTGGGGTTTATGTGGTTTTTTACATGCCCTTCATAAGATGCATAAGTACTCGGAGCCACATCCTTTTTGATGTCATCTAAGTAAATTTTTGCATAGTACGAGATCTGGTTCTCCTTTAAATTTTTGGAATTTGGGAAGTGTCTTGAAAGCTCGAACTTTCCCATTTTCATTTCTAAAGAGATCAATTCAGCCCATTGCTTGGCTCGTTCTGTGTGCTCTGGAGTCGCTTGCCAATCTAAAGGCTCTTTCATGTGCTCTCCTTTATAGAGAATCCACATTCGTAGGCTGTTGCCACGACACTCGATACCCGCTGCCATAATATTTCCTAAAATTTACATAAACTTATTCTAAAAAAAATGCGCCTCATTCGGAGGCGCATTTGAGGTGTTTTATAGGTTTAGAATGGGAGCTCATTCCGTCTGAAAGATTCAGTACGCAATGAACTTAATAGGAAACCGTCGGATTTTTCTATGAGGTCATCGAGGGCTTGATCGGGTAAATCTGATATTGCATAGCCTTTGTATTTCCCATAAAAAATATGAGTTGGAGTTCTGGCCAACTCTGAAAACTTATATAACTCTTCTATTGATTTAATCTGTCTTTGCTGGCAAATGGCTTTGAGCACTTCAAATGTGGTATCGCAATCCTGAGTAGCACAATGTGCAAATCTCAATTCATGCGCTGTCTGTGACCTGTTTTCACTCAAATAAAGTGCCAATACAGATAATTTATGCGATTCAAGCTGTGGCCACAAATATCGGGACATTGCTAAAGTGCAAATACGCTTGATATGGCTTGTGTCATATCCTGCTCTTGTTATTGCATCAACGTCATAATCAATATTGTGCCCTATCAGATATTCTGGATTCACACCGTCCGCGAATTTAAAATCAGTAAATGGCGGAGCATTTACAAGATCCTCATCTACAATCAAATGAACGGCCATAGCAGATAAATCTATAGGTTCACTCGGTTTATAGCGTTTATTAAAACGATAATTTGATAATTTTAGTAAAAAGCCATCATCAAACACATCAATACCAATATAGCCAGCTTCAATGATGTCACCATGTAATTTGTGGGTTTCCGTGTCGAAAATAAAACCTCGATTTGAATACATATTCATTCCATCCATCTTACACAGTCACTGCTAGAACATTCGGCAGCGATATGACCATTGTGTGCACTTATTTGATAGCGCATTTTGCCCGTTGTACACACAGGACAATTCATTTCACTCTGGATGATTAATTGGGGTTTATTGGTACCATGTTTGTCTGTGATTGCCTGACGTGCGATCACAATATTTTGAAAATCCATCATTATTATCCTTATACTGGGTTAGCGATCGGCTGTGTATCAAGCATTTGCATCTGGCTTACTTTTACTTCAGTCACATAGCGTTCGATTCGCTTTTCGTCTGTGTACTTACGTGTATGAAGAGATCCTTCGATATATACCTTTGCGCCTTTGGCAAGATATTGGACTGCGATCTCACCTAAACGGCCATAAGCCACGATACGATGCCACTCTGTATTTTCACGCCATTCCCCTGAACGCTGGTCTTGCCAGCGATCCGAAGTTGCTATCGAGAATTGGGCATAAGAGCCACCATTCGGAAAGTTTTTAGATTGAGGGTTCGCTCCAAGTGAGCCGACCAAGATGACTTTGTTTACGCCTCTCATAGCTCCCCCTTCGTCTGTAAATATTTAATTTTGGTATGAACACAATTGGTGTCACGATCCAGTACTTCTGAGATGTAGGGAACCTTGAATTTTTCCTGAAGCATCGCTTTTAAAACCGCAACTTCACAATCCCACCAACTGCCTCGAGTACGACGAAATGCATGTCTTGGTCTACCCCCTTTACTTGGTGGTAATCCTCTGACCCTAAGCCAATCAACCTTTTGACGCACTCGCTTAACGGTACAATCCAATACATCTGCAATTTCAGTAAATGTTTTATGCTCCTCGAGCATAGTTTCCAGAACGATTAATTCTGAATCCCACCAGGTACCATGGGTGCTTTTTATTTTGGATGGTCTACCCATTTTTTTAAAATTTAAGACAGCCATATTCATGCTGATATCTCCTGTTGATCCAGTTCACAACGACATTTACCTAGGCGGAAATATTCGATTGGTCCTGGTGCATCTTTTGGAGTTATTTCATAACGTGACAACACATAAGTACGTACTGCAGCTTTAACTGTGATGTCATCGCCATCAATTTTGGTAATTCTTCCTTGGTGGGCTGTTTGATTGACAAGGATTTCACCATTACCAATACGCTTTCTTTTTTGGATCAAGAAATTTACTTCATCATCAACCTTGTATAAATCAAAGTTTGGAATGATAAGACCACCACATTTACATTGATATTTAGACATGGCTATCCCTCCTTCGCTTCTTCATGTTTTTCTGCGATGCACTCTTCAAGATGCTGGATACAACGGGATTTAGATTCGAATGGACCTTGCCAACATTCACCGAAATGAATGTCCCACTCAATCAAACCGTTTTCATTAAATTTGGAGATCTGAACTCTGCCAAAAAATGGCACTTCATGTGCGAACCAATGTTCATTGTCATCTGTGCCAAATTCTATTTTAGAGTTTTGGGCAATTACTTCAGCCTTATAGACATTTTCGGCATGTTTAATCAAATTCGCGACTGGCGTACCTTTCATAAACCAAGTTTGATCAATCATGCAGTCGTTTTCTAATAACTGATTAGAAAACGCACTTACCTGTTTTGTTAGATCATCAATTTGTTTATAGAGGTTTTTCCAATATTTATTTGGATTTTCATGATGGTCTCGGATAACTGATTTGACCAATTCTTCGATCTCGCTATCCGTCAAAAACTCTTTTTGGCCTAATCTTTTTTGTTCATCTAACTGTCTGCAAATTTCAGCATCTAAATAATCACGTGAAGATGGATGGCCTATTTTCTCACCAACAATATATTGAAGTCGTTGAGTTTCATTTTTCAATTCGGTTATTTCTTTATTTAGAAAATTCCAAATTTTATGTGCAGCATCAGTTGCTCTATGCTGAAACGAACCATCGATATTTTTGGCTAATGCCCATTCAGGTGCATATTTCTTATATTCAATTTCAAAATTTGACATGATTTAACCTCCTATCCGTTGTTTTATTCGTGAATTTGCACTTGATTGTTCCTTACGCTCTACGAGGGTAAAAACCGAACATTCGCAACGTGGACAAACATTGTCAGTCATGCCCTGTTTTTTGTTGTATTTACCAATCAATTCTTTTTGATTTCCCACCCAACGGCAGCGACGACATTTCCAGTCCATTTCGTCATATTTACTCATGAAGAAGCTCCTTCTGGTAGAACTGGACTGAATTCAAAATCCTCACCACTTACATAACTTTCAAAATGAATTTTGATAATCTCAAAACAGTCGCTATACCAGCCTTCTTCCTGAAAAATAGTATTGACTCCCCATTTATAAGGAGGGATTCCAACGCTCTCTTTACCTTCAAAACAGGCAAAAAATACGGACTTTCCAATCATTTTCAATATGACTGCAACAATGTCTCCATTATTTTCTTTGAGCCTGTCTTTGTGGCCAGACCAAAAATTATTGTGCTCATGAAGCATTTCATCGTTGCATTTAATAACAACCGTGAACTCTAAATCACAGACATCACTCCATTTGTCATAGGAGACTTTGTATGTACGTGGTTCACATTGTAAATGTGTTGGAATTTCCGCTTGATCGGTTTGTACTGTAGAATCGTTTTGCATAATTGCTCTCCGGTGATTGTGTGACACATACAAAAGTGGCCGCTTTTGTATGTGTGCCTGTAAAATTAGAAAAATGAACGTGAACTTTCAGATCCAGACTTCGCTTTACCTAGAAGTGCTTTAAGTAAAAATAGATGGGCTAAAGCATCTGCAAGATCTTCTGTGCTTTTACCGTTACTTTTTTTAGATTCTGGAAATTCAGGCAAATTTAATAAATTGTAGAAATCCTCTGTATACGCCCATTGATGAATCTGCTTTTCCTTTAAATCACCTTTTGGTGAATGCCATTCCTTACATTTTTTGCAGTACTCAACATTTGACATAAGTTGTTTATCTTTGAAGACCACAACAATAGAACGACCATGTTCAGGTAAATTTGCTGCTTCTGAAAAAATTGAATCAACTTTTTGATGTGCTGGGATTGCTTCGATTTGAACGGTGAAACGATGAGCATTTGATTCATTTAAAATCGCATCAGCAAAGTTATAAACGTTCTGTAAGAACGAACCTGAGTTAGAGCCAACACCAACGGGATAGCCCAGTTTTTGTTGTAATTCATCGCGGTGAATAGTTTGACTGTCTAATTGATTTAAACGATTTATTAGAAATTCACCAACTTCCATCGATATTGGTAACGAAGCTTGCAGAAATGCTGGTGTTGAAATATTTAACTTATACATAATGATTTTCCTTAAAAATGGGATTAATCCCGTGATGACACTGGTTTTTCAAAGATCCAGCATCGTTTTGTTGAACTTGTGATTTTGCTTTGAATGGCTTTATTGGCCTCGACAAAGCGGTAATGAAGACTGTGACGAAGCGCAGTCTGCAATTCGTTTACTTCAGGAAGTGAATATCGATAATCCGCTGCGACTTTGTATAAATGGGCAAAGTTGATTGCGAAAATGTCTGCTTTGGCTGAGTGATTTACCACGCTGTCATGGTGCTCAACCTTTCTAATTGAATCTTCCATTTCTTCAATGGTGTTCCAGAAGTTCTGCACAATGATCGAATCAGACTTGATCACCTTGTCCCGTGTCTGAGCCATTGCGATAAATTCGGCATGAACTTGCTTTTGGATCTCTAATGGAACCTCGCAAACATGCTTGCAAAGGGCATCAAATAACGACATAAATTGGGCATGGTTTTGAACCACACGTGAACTGCGGATGTTGTTTTGTTCCTGGTGCAAAATCGCATCATATTTTTCAAAGCCATGCTTGTAGGCTTCTAAGATCGCTGTTTCCTTTGATAAACACTGCAGAATGAATTGACTGACATCCTCTGGCTCATATTTATCGAGTCTGCGTGATGCATATAGACTGTTTTTAGTAAGTTGGCTCTTCCAAAACTTGGTGTGAACGATACGTTCCATAATTGGCGTAGTCGATACAACCTCGGCATTTTGGCTGATAATGATCGTGCCCATAAATGGAGGCTCATATGTTTCATTACCACCCGTTTTCATCCCTTGTGCGCCCAGCGATCCACCGTCAAATAACGTTTTAAGCGAATCCCAATCGAACTGCTTAATTGTTCCCTTCTCGTTTTCACGCTCTGATTCAATCAATACCACTGGCAAATTTGAAACTTGTCTGAAGGTACGAATTAACCCGGATTTGGTGGATTTAACCGGATCGACACCTTCATATTTGATTCGACCGAACAATTTCCATAAGAATAAAAGTAGGGTTGATTTACCCGTACCCGGTTCACCGACCACTTCAAAGAATGGAAAAGATTTGTGCATTTTCCGGATCTGTTGGGCATATAAGCTGCCAAAAAATGCCGTTAATGTGATGAGTCCCCTAACGCTATATGCATCGATAAAATCAGTAATCCATTGTTTTTTATAATCGGTAAATTTCGGATTGATTTCTAAAGCAAAAGGAGCTTTACACTTTAAGTTGGTTTTGTTTGGAAGTTCAAAATAATCCTCTTTGTTTAGTTTGAACTGTTTACTTGATTGGTAGGCTAATTCACCTAAAACATAGGCTTTCTGGTCGGCATGGTAACCAATGTAATTGATTAATTGAACGCGCTTAATATCTGTAAGCTCACGCTCTAAAAAGGCATCAAGTTGATTGCTGTTACCTTTGTAAAATTTACCTGGTGCAATGTGTAAAAGACGTTTCTTAAACTCTGAAGCTGAAGAGATGTGCCCTGCGCTGAAAGTATTTTTAATGGTCTTGGCACCGCGAGGGAAATCGATCTGGAAGTAATAGTCTGCTTCGTCAATTTCAGCCATGTATTGGTAATACAAACCCCGCGGTCGACAATCCATGATTAACTTCGCTTCAGCTGCATGAAGTATGGCAGCTGCTCGACGTTCTTCAATTGCCTTGTCTTTTTCTTCCTGTGCCCAGTCCTGATTGTCTTTATCTTCAAAATTGATGCCCTTCATGTAGTCATCATATTTATCCATGTCCAACTTGAACCAATACACTTGATTGTTAAAATCAAAAGGAAATGATTTAGTTCCTTTGTGCTTGTAGATAAGTATGCCTTTATCCACAGCTTTCTCAGCTATAAGCAAAGATCCATAATATTTATAGGTTTCTAAATAGCCGAAAGTGAGGCGGTTTTGTTTATAAAGATCATTCCAATCTGTCTTTTTACGCCCACCAGGTGGGAGAGCCACTTCGCAATCCCATCCATCGGCAGCAGCCAGTGCTAAATTTTTAAAAATACCATCATGGCCAGCTTGATCATTATCAAACGCCCATACAAGTTTAGGACGTGGTTTGCCTAAACCATCGCACTTGCTTGCTAACCAATTAAGGAAAATTGAGGGGTAATTGTTACTCGTTAAAGCAGAAAAACTGGTGATGTCTGAAAGCCAAAGTGCGATTGTGTCGAATATGCCTTCAGTAATCCAAATTTCTTTTGAATCAATATAATTGGTATTTGGTGTCATCCAAGCATGTGTCTTAGACTCCCACTTATATTTAAAAGTAGTTTTCTGCAATACACCATGATCATCCAGAATACGCTGCCACCAACCTTCGTTACCCTCTTCATCCGTAATCGGGACGCGTAAAGTAACTGAGCCAAGATCATGGTCAGGGCTTCTATAGTATTCTTGTGAATAGGTCAGTTCAGAAAGTTTCTCCAGAGGAAAACCACGCCCTTCAACCAGATAGGCATTCACGGTTTTGTTGGGATCTTCTTGAGTGGGTTTAAAACGTTTCTCCCACTTTTCGAAAATGTCGGGATAAAGATCTCGAATCGAGATCTCTTTCCCACATTCAACTTTACGTGGGCAGAACACGACCCATGGTGCTTCAGCATGTGCCCAAGCCGAACGCTCTTTGTGATTGCATTCAGGGCAACGTCCGCCACGTAATTTACCGTTTTTAACTTTAAAACCGTAGTCGTTGTGCAACCGATCTACAATCAAGCTTTGAGTTTCTGGATACATATTTCTTCTACAAGCTACGTTTCTTTTTGACGATTTCACGTCCAGCGAGGCTAAAAAGTTTATTTTTAAGTCGTTGGCGATAAAGAAATTCGATTGTTTCTTCCATTGATTCGAGTCCTAGTTGAACTCTGGCCTCTTCGATGATGACCCTCTCTCTTTCTGTGAGAGCTACAGTTTTATTTGTCGGCATATTCAGCTCCCTTGGAGGTGCTCAAGCGTGCCTTTGTTTAGGATGTTATCTAGACTAAAATCAACCGAATCATCTGAGGTTAATAGGGCAAGTGCTTGCTTTAATGCGAGGTTTCTTATGATTACCCCCGTATGCTCGCCTGTCATTTTGTTCAATAAATCGAATAGCTTTGCTTCGTCATCGTTTAAGTTGACGTTGTACCGGTGTTCGCGCTTTTGTTTGAAATGATGCATCTGATTAGCCCTCTTGTGCTTTGCCTACGTTGTAGCGTTCGCCAGCGATACTGGATTTACTGCGACCTGAAGTTTTGGCTAGTGCTGTGATTTCGTTGTACTCACTTAGCGGTAAGTAAATAATCACGCTCTTACGAGGCTCATCGAGCTTCGTGGCACGGGTAAGGTACAGAGGTGTTTTTTCTGTGCTCATACGTTATCCTTAGAACATAGTGATTTGCTATGAATCACTATAGCACAGAATTTTTACCTTTAAACATAAAAAGGAAATATTTTTATGCCTGATATCGACCCGACTATTCAAGCGGAGATAGCGATACGTTTTAAAGAGGAGCTTGAAAAAAAGAATTTGAAAGCAAAGCCTCTATCAAGAGAAATCGGTGCTAGTGACAATACTTTAGGGGCTTATGTACGTGGAAACGTGCCTGACCAATGGATGTATTTACATAATTTGCATAAGAATGGCGTGGATATCCGTTACGTGCTCTTAGGCATTGATCCTGATTATGCTGGTCTCACCAGTGAAGAAAGTTTGTTATTAAAGGCGTATAGACAACTATCTCCTGACGGGCAGCTTGCCCTTTTAGGTTTGAGCAAAGCCTATGCCAAGGATTTAGAAAAAACATGATTAAGGATGAGAAAAGCCTCCAAATTGGAGGCTTTTTTTATTTACTCAGTATCTTCGACATATCGCTGGACTTTCTCCAGCTTGTGTTCCAGATCCTGTATCAGAAAGATCAAATCGTTATTGTTATAAATCACATCTTTATCACCAGTGGAAGCTTCTAGCGACTTTCTCCAAACACGTAGCGCACCAAGTGAGCTATCAATACAAAGTGTCGCATCTGCATTAGTCGTTTTCATTTCCTTTGCCCTATCAATCTGATTTAATTGGAATTCCCATACGGTGACTTCCGTATTATTCCAGATAGGGCTGTGAATGGTTTTTTCACCATTGAATTTGGGATAAATCAAATTTTCAAGAGCTTTCTTTAACTCTTGGAGGTTGATTGGTTTAAGTTGTAACTCGTTAGCTAGATCATTGATTTGATCTGGACTAATTGCGAGCCATCCTTTGTCATGTACGTGATTGATTTTAACAGATAAATATACAGATCTGTCTATAATTTCGAAGAACAAAACGCAGATTCCGACAAGCTCCCGATGTTTTGATTGAACGCGAGGGGCAATGGGAACGTATGGGATTAATTCTGTATTCATGATTTATCGCCCTCCAAAAAAGAATAATGAAACCGCAAATACAACGGTACTTAGGGCTGCAAAGCCATCAATAAAGTTTTTACGGATTTGGGCGAATTTTCGTTGTTTCTGGCGTTGTTTATAGTCGTGCCAGTTATAGATCGGAGTGTGCTCAATGGCATGAATTGATTTTTTCATAGAGTGTACTCAGAGTAAGTTTTTTTCAAACCCACCAACACTCCTTCCACAGAATGGTGGCAGACCGAACAGGGGTGGAAGTACCGTACTCTGAGAACGGCTAAATCGAATACACGATTTACCCTGCCCGATCTACCATAGAGAGTCTATCAGATCAGACATTTTAGGCAAAAAAAATGCCGCAGAAGCGACTATATATTTTTGCGCTCAGAGTACTTGTTACAGACTTCCACATCTGTACGCAGATTTTGCTGCGTCTTTACATGTTGCCGATAGTGATTCACTATGTCAATATAATGATTCACTATTTTTTTAATAAACTTTATGGGGAAAGGATTTTAGCAATGATCGAATCGATTAAAAATGAATTTATTCAAAATTTAGGAGAAATTAGAAATATTAATTTAAGCAATAAAAAAACTTATACTTTTTTTTATAATGAATTAGAAGAACAAATAACTGAGCATCTTGATATTAATACAGAAAATAAAAATTCGAAACAAATTTTAGTAGATCAAAAAATGCTTATAAACAACACTACTAATAAGATTAGAGGCTTAACTTATAGTATTGAAAATTTGTTCATTGAATATAACTCATTAACTTCTATAAATATTGATTTTGAAAAATACAATACGGATGCGAATTATTGTTACAATCTGGCTAAAAAAGCTGAAGCGCATGTAGAAGATTTCAAAAAATTGTGTTTAACAATTTCTCCAGAATTAAAAGGTGAAAATGGACAAAACCTTGTATTAAAACCTCTTGAATCATTCCTTATAAAAACAATTGAAAATTTGAAGCATATTAACCAAGAAATAGCTCAAATTTTAGATGAATCTTTACGTGTATTAAGTAATATTAAAAGCCTAATGTTGCAGGAAATAAGGACAGAAAAAGAAATTTTTGATAGTAGTTATCAGACTAGATTTAAAGAAGATACTGCTTTAATTATAAAAAAGTTTGAGAATGATGTAGCAAACTTAGCGAAAAAATTTGAAAATCAGTATAAGAGTATTAAATTAGATAGTAACAAACTAGGTAAAAGCCATGATTTGCTCACTACTGGAGTTGATGCAGCATTAAAAAACTTAGCTGATTTGAATGAAAGGACTCAAAACATTGAGTTAGAATATTCAAAAATAATTAAAACAGAAAATGACAAGATTAAAAATGAGATTCAAGTAGCTAAAGGAAATATAGCTGAAGATATCAACACATTATTTAACGAAGTTAATGATCAAATTAATGCGATAAAAACTACTCACTCAGATCTTCTAGGACTTGTTGAAAAAGCTGGAATTTATGAGTTGACAAAAAATTATAAAGAAAAAGCTAATGAAGAAAAAATTGAGTATAAGGACTATAGAAAGTATACATCTTGGTCAATTATCGCAGCAATCGTTTCAACAATTGCAGTTTTTGCTTTTGCATTTTGGGAACAATCTCAGATACCTGTTGGAAAAGTTGTAGAAACAAACTATTTATTATTAGTTTCACGGTTATCTATTTCCCTTATGTTTTTTGTACTCGCTTTATATCTATCTAAACAAGCAGCGAAACATTATGAATGTTATCAAGAGAACCATAGAACTTTTTTACAACTAGCTGCTTTAGAACCATTTATGGCGCGTATGACTCCAGAAGAACAAAAAGAGATCCGTAAAGGGCTTATTCCTAGCTATTTTAACCAAGCAAATGATGGAAAGTATGCAAGTAAGGGCGATGAGGTGGATATATCTTCGAATATAACAACTATCGTCAATAATCTGATTGAAAGAATTCCATCTAAGAAAGAAGAGGTAAATTCCACGAAAACAGAAAGCACAACTGGTTAACGTCTAATTCTACTTTCTTATAGTGAATCATTATGACAATATAATGATTCACTAAAGTTAACTTTTTATAATTATGAAAGTTTTAGCATTGCTATTAGGAACAAGTTTTTTATTCATGGGATGTTCTGAAACATCAGAAAGCAAAAAAGTAGAAGAATCTTCTCAGCGATCAAATGATCAGAATACAGACCGATACAGAGAAAAAATTGAAGCTCAACAACAAGCTCTTGAAGATGAAGATCGACCGCAGTTTGAATGGCCACGAGTGGACTATACCAAAGCTGTGGCCACAGTTGATTTACGTAATGATAAAGCCATTTTAAAGGCAGTTGGCAAGACAGTCGCTGACCAAGAGGAATCAACCAACCAGAATGGTGAGCCAATGCAAAGCTATTACTTCAGTAAGGATCTTGCCAATTATCTACGGGTTGATCTGAGCCGTGAATATGTTGATGTCGCCTGGTCATTTGATGCTAAAGAGCCAGCTAAGGCTTCTGTAGTGTTCAATGATGGCCAGAAGATCACCAGAGCATTGTTAGGTGGCCAAGCTGGCAGTGCACTTTATGAAAATATTGCCAAGGGTGGCAAGGTAGAAGAACTACATCTGGAAGATGGTACCGTGATTAAAAATGCACGTTGTGGCCAGTCAATGTGTCGTTATCAGGTGGCTAGATAAAAGATGAATATGAACAACCAAATTCCACAAGATAAAAAAGAGAGATGGTTAATACCTTTATTTATGATAGGTATTGTACTTATATGGTTTTTATTCCCTTGGACTTTATCACATTTAGCTAAATGGCTTGAGTGGAATATACAAAACAGTGATGATACCAACTTCGGTACTTTTGGCGATACATTTGGAGCACTGAATACACTTTTTAGTGGCCTAGCTTTTGCAACACTTATCATCACATTAATTCTTCAGAGAAGAGAATTACAGTTGCAAAGAAAGGCTGTTGAGGCACAACAGTTAGAAATTCAGAAAAGTAATGATATAGCTGAACAGCAAGTAACGATTACAGAGCAGCAAGCTGAACTTTTAGAGAAACAGATTAGAGAGGCTCAGGTCCAGAATTTCTTTAATATACTTTTTCCTTTATTTAACAGGAGAAAAACTTACTACGAAGCAGCTGATAAATTACCAGTATTTGGGCCATCTTCTCATGTAACGAATATTCAGAGTAAAAGCACCTTTAAGACATTACACATGGAAGCATTAAAAACATATGATATTTTCCATAAAACTTATAGAAATGATTTTCTTTACAAAGATGATGTTTTAAGAATATTAAAAAAAATGATTCATGAATCCTCACCATTCCTTCTCTCATATAGTTATTTGAAAGGCTCAAAATATAAAGAAAATTTCCTATATATCATTAATTTTATTGAGAACTTTGAAGGGATTGATGATAAAGACAGAGAAGTAGCATTGTCTATTTTTATATCCGATTTTAGTATGAGTGAACTTTACGTCATTTCTCTTTTAACTATTGAAGATGAAATACTCATGGAAAAAGTTATTAAATACAAAATTTTTAATTCATTTATTGAAAATGATCATGATGGAAAATCAGTATTTAGCCAATTATTTTCTGAATAAAAATACAATTTAGCGGTTTATATTCAGTCCTTTTTTATATCCAGCAAGCCACATTTGGGGAGTCTCTCCCCAATTTCTTAAAGCGTATGGTTCTTGAATCCCATGATATGCATTCATAAACCGATCCCGCCACCATGAAAACATCGCATCACTACGATATTTGGGGAATCCTGGTGGATTCATATCTGGACGAATATCCTGATAAAAGAGCTCAAATAATTGCTCGGAATTATTCATCATTATCACCCTCATCATTTGCTGCCTTTAGCTCCATTAATTCTTTTAAGGTAGGAAGGTGTATGGATGGATTTGGCATGGCACTCGGAGAAATCGTGTGTGTTATTTCAATATGCCCACCACAGGTAAAACCACAGTTCACATTGCTACATTGAAACCAAAGCGTTTTCAAAATTGCATGTTCTTCTCTACTGGACCGTATCGCTAAAGCAGAAAAACAATGTGGACACTTAAATTGACGTTTTGAAGCCATGTTTTGCCCAATGGTTATAATTTTGTTCATTATAGTAAATGTGAACAAATATTTGTACCTTTTGGCAATTTTTAATAGTATGAGCGTACTTTGTTGGAAGTAGCCAAAGTCATGAAAAACCTTAAATGCCAGTGCTGCTTAAAACTACTGGCGAAAACGGGAAACTTTGATCAAATAGAAATAAAGTGCCCACGTTGTAAAACATTAAATAACTTCCAGAGCACCCCGAGTGCCTTACCTGAATGCCCAGAGCATCTCATCACACCAGGTAAGATCGATGAATCAAATCACTACTGTAACACCTCAATACAATCCTAAAGGCCGCAGCTTCAGTGGCTGGTTAGGCGGTAAATCTCAACTCGCACGAACAATTATAGAAACCATGCCAACCCATACAACGTATGTGGAGGTTTTTGGCGGTGCGGGTTGGGTACTGTTTAAAAAGACCCCTTCACCCGTCGAAGTCATCAACGATATTAATGACGACTTAATCAATTTATACCGGGTGCTTAAATACCATTTTGAAGCGTTTCTGGATGAGTTTGAATTTCTACTCATGTCCCGAACTGTTTTTAATGATTTCAAGCAATCCGAAGCACGAGGATTTACCGATCTACAGCGTGCATCCCGTTTCTATTACATGCTTCGTGCAGCTTTTGGCTGTCAGTTGGATGGTACATTTAGTTATTCCAAAGATCGCGCTGCGCGTTTAAAACTGGGTGATGAATTACGAGCTCACCTGAAGGGAATCCATGAACGTCTGCAAAAGGTAACGATTGAAAATTCAAATTATGATTACGTGCTGAAACGTCTTGATGGTCCAGAAACTTTGTTCTATATCGATCCACCGTATTGGGATTGCGAGAATGTTTATGGCAAAGGTATCTGGTCAAAACAAGATTTTTATTTGCTGAAGGAGCAACTGGATGGCATCAAAGGTAAATTTATTTTGAGTTTGAATGATGCACCTGAAGTACGTGGGTTATTTAAAGACTACAAGATCCAGCATAAAAAGATTCGTTGGTCAGTCAACAATAAAGCTGCCCATGAAGAACATAATGGCAATGAGTTAATTATCACCAATTATTAACGTAAACTAATCCCTCTTAGGAGGGATTTTTTATGGCTGAAGAAAAATTAGAACAAGGTTGGATTCGGGTCCGTTTAACCGATAGTCAAAATGCTGATTTACCTTGCTTAAAAGACCGAAAAGGCAATCTCGTCAAAGTATATGACTATGAGTGGAAGGAACTGAAATTTAACACTGGTGCACGCTTCGTTGTTTGGCGTGGCCAACAATGGAAGTATTAATCCTTTACATCTTGTAAGGCTTTATATTCACGATCCACAGCTACTGTTGCAGTTTGGCGATTTTTATACAGATAGGTTAAACGCTTTGGCGTTGCTTGATCACCTTTGGTCACTGTTGCGGTTTTTTTGCCATCTTTGTAATAGGCCAAAATACCTGTATAGCCACCACGTTCATTATCGATGAGTTCTGACAAACTATCCGCATCAGGCAAATAGACTTCAGCCTCGCATTTAGTGGTGTATCCCCCACTTTCGTTATACTCATGAATGACTCGCGTTCCGAGCCACACGATGTCATCGATCAAAGCTTTAAAACCAATAAAGGATAAAGGAGATTCAGGAATAAGTTCAGGCCTGCCATAGGCCAAGGTAAAGCTGAAGGTCGCAGACTTACTTTTTATTTTATTAAATTCAGCCTTGGCCACATGTTCTGCAGTTTGTTTGTCACGCTGAATATTACGTATTTCCCTGGTGTTTTCATCCGACATCCCTACCGTAACTTTTTTTCGCTTGGCATGGGTATTGTCATAGTAATAGGCCGTAACACCAGATACTTCATCTGCCCCATCAGTATCTGAATATTGGTGCGAATCACCATCCGATCTAGTAATAATGACTTCAGGTAAAGGATTGCCACTCATGGTTTTGCCTTCGCCCTTAGGCATAAATAACAGGTTGCCATTTTTCACCATCGCAATGGCATCATGCTCGTCGGCAATACGGGTAATCAAATTGGCATCTGATTCATTTTGATCGAGGTGGGGTAATTCAATTATCCCTAATGTTTCGTTTACGATTGGATTTAGACCATGCTCGAGCGCAATTGTCTGGATAATATCTGCAATCGTTTTTTTATCAAAACTACGTTCCTTTTTTTTCTTAAACGCTGTTTTTAGATCCGCAGCTTCAGCACGTAATGTGAGTATATCGGGTGCACCTTGATGGCCACGTTCCTTGACCAGGTATTTACCCTTATAAACAAGACCGGTATTGCTCCAGCCGATCCATGCTTCAATCTCCGCACCCTTGGGCGGGATATCTAATAAACCATCATGATCGCTCAGTTCAATTTCGATGGAGTCTGTTTCAATGCCTCGATTGTCTGTGATGACCATACGCATCAACCGATCCTGAATCATGGTACCAATGTCGGTACCATTGACTAGCAAGCGGTAAATTACATGGGGATAGCTATCATTGAAGCCCTGCTCTACATCCGTGGCAATATTGGTTAAGGTTGATGCAATATTCATAAAATATTACCCAATACATTCCCAAGAACGTTCCCCACTAAAACCCCTGCAGTTTGGGTTTTCTTTAGCTTTAATGAAAACTCGATTTTGCGTGGCGTACCATCTTTAAAAAAATAGCTTTGGGTTTCATCAACACTATCAATCACCCAAAGGCCGTAAATCTTTCCATTTCCAGCAATCAATGGAAATGATTTACCTGTATCCCCCATTACACGTAAAGCGGTGATCGACATTTGAGAACCAAACTGGGGAACGATAGATCCATCCAAAGTCATCGTGTCTTCACCTTTACCTGTAAATTGATATGCAGGCATGCTGCCGACACGAGAATTGCTGACATGATTCCATGTGGTTGAACGTTGAAGGCTTTGATAAGTGGCAGTTGGTATCGAGAATACGAACATGCCTAGAATCATCATCATATTAATATTCCTGGTCTTTGAAGCTGCTACGAATACGTGCCTGTTTTTGACGATCACGACGATCTAGTACGTTTTCAATCATGGCCACAAGTTGCTGTAAATTTTGTCCTGGTGCTGCTGTAAGTTGGATCGTGATTTGATCACCTTCAATGACAAACTGCCCTGCACTACGCGTTGGGGAAATGGCTTGCACCGGTCTAACTTTATTTAACGCTGGAGCGACATCAATTTTCGAAATTGCTTCGCTGGCCCGTGGGTTAAAAATGGTTAATGCATGCTGGAATTTTTCCTTCAGTGTTGGAAAGTTTTGATCCAATCCCATCGCAATGCCCGTCATGATATGGCCACCCAATCCCGCCATGACTCGGGATGGACTATGAATGTCCATTTTTTTCTTCATAAAGTCGGGCATGTAGTTATTGATGTCGGTCCACGTACTTTTTAATTTTTGGAAACCAGACTTAATACCGCTTACAAGGCCGTCAATAATCATGGTACCGAAACCAGTAAACTTTGAGGGTAGGTCAATACCAAACCATCTTAATACACTGGCAAAGGCTGAGTAGAACAAGCCCAATGGTGACCAATTTACAATTAATGCGGATACTCCAAGGATGCCTCCATTAAATGCTGATTTAATTTCAGTCCATCTTGCTGCAAACCAATTTCCCACTGGGGCAAAAGTAGTTGTTAAAGTTGACCAGGCATTACTAGATCCCGTTTTAACAGACTCCCAAGCCGATGAAGCACTTGTTTTTACCATGTTCCACTTTTCTGCGAACCAAGGACCAATAGAGTCCCAATTTCTATAAATGAGATAGACTGCAGTCGCAATCGCAGCAATGGCTAACAAGATCGGGTTGGTAAGAAACAAACGTCCTACCCATAAAAACACACGGCCTAAACTAAATAACGCAGATTTAACAAAGCCAAAAATTGAAGGGATCTTGCTGAATACCCGTCCTAATATGGTTCCACTCGTCGCAGTTGATGCCATCAGCAAGCGTAGGCTTAACATACTAAGAATAAGCGGTGAGAACACGACTAGCGCACCGCCGATCACAATCATACTTGCTGCAATACCAAGTAATCCGAGACCTAAGGCTTTGGCTAAAGTTGGGTTACGTTCCATCCAGCCAGTAAAGCTTTCGAGGGCTCCTGTAGCGACCTGAAGTGCCTTTGTATAGATCGGCATGATGACCTGGCCAAAACGTAGATATGCATCATTTAATTTGGCTTTGGTTTCGAGTTCTTCACCCGCAGCGGTGTTTTTTGCTTTGCCATAAAGTTGGTCAATATTGTCTGCACCGGCATTCATCTTGGCACTTTTGTTGATGATATCTCGCTGAAGGTACATATCACCAAAAAGGTTGGATGCAGTACGGTTAGTGAAAATACTACCAATTGCATCGAGAATTTGCCCTTTCTCGGTGATGCCCTTTGATGCTAATTGTGGCAGTAGTACCTGTTCCATCCATGCAAATTGATCTTTCTTAAACAGATCTGCACCTTTGATCGCGCCAACATCCAAGAAAGCTACCTGGCCAGCCTTATCATGTTTTAATTTGCTTACATCTTCGATTAGACCTAAACGTTCCATATTGTTGGCTGCACGTTTAGTGGTACGGCCTTGATAGATATTCTGATATGCCGACATGGCTGCGGTACCATATCGAAAGCCACCCCATTCCTGAACGATTGACTCCATTTTGTAATAGAGAGCTTCGTCAGTTAATCCTTTGACCGCAATACCGCCTGTCTTGATCGCATTAAGCCATTCATTGCCTTGTACACGTCCACCAGTGGCCGTGATGACTTGTTGAATCTTATTCGCCTGGTCTTGGAAAGCTTTTTCACTTTTCAAGCCTCCACGTAGCTCAATGACTTTGAGCATGTCCATAAATGCGCGTTCGTTTTCTTCCCCTTTCTCATGGCCAAACATGGCTTGATTGGAAAATTTCATCTTGGCCAAGGTCGGTGCGACCATCTCGGCATGATGTAAATCTGAGAAAATTGTCATACCGTCACGGACTAATACGGCATTGTCATAAATGGATGTCCCGAAGGTTTCCATGCCTTCAGCAAATTTAATCGCTTGTTTACTGACTTGATCGCCTAAGCCTAGTGCATGAATACGATTGGCTTCTACATCATATCGTTTAGATTCGTTAATGGGCTTACTCATCATGTACATGGCACCCGCACCCGCCATTGCTGCACCCATGCCATAGCCAGCTGCAGAACGTAGATGCCCCGATTGCCGATCATAATTTCGCTGCATTTGCGTCAAACGCTGTAAACGTTGTTCTTGTTCACGCATGGACTGATTTGCTTGACGCAATTGCGTTCTGAGTCGCTGTTGATGATCTGCCAGTCTATTTGTAGATAAACCCGCATTATTCATATCTGTCCGCATGCGCTGAAGCTCGATGCGGTTTCGTTCATATTCTTGTTTTAGTTTACGAGCTTTGGCCACAGACTTATCAAAATCACGGGTGAGATCCGCAGAGGGGTTGGTCTTCATCTGCTGACGCAAGTTTTTAATATGATTTTGTAGATCTTGGAGGGATTTAGCCTGGTCTTGTACGGCCTTTTTTTGTTTCTGGTAGCCGTCTATTTTTTTCTGTTGTTCGTTGAGAGATCGGATCTCATCTCTAGTCTTTTTTAATGCACGACTGGCAGCATTGCTGCTGCCTAAAATCGCTTTAAGGGCTGGACTTAACTTGTTTTTCCCTCCAAAAAGTACTTCCAATCTTAATTGCTTCATTCAGCATCTGCCCCATTTCTTTCTATAGCTTTTTGATGCCACTCCATTAATTCACTTAGTGACATAGTGTCGTAAGTCTGCGGTGTCCAGTTGAACACCACAGCGATATTGGCGATTGCGTCTTCTACTGTTGGCGTGCAATTTCCGCACGCACTGATTTCGGTTGCAAAAAAGTAATAATTGCTCCGCCCATCTGAATAATGTCCACGGGATCAATCACATTATTGTTTAACTGGCTCGCAGTAATGGTTGGATTTGTACATAACGGCAATAATGTACAAATGGCATTTACATCACCATTCAGGATGTCGGCAATACGTACTTTTTTTAGCGCAGGCACAGACGGTTTACGGACTTCCACTTTAGTAATCGTCGTATCACCTAATTTATATGGCGTATCGAGGGTTACGACTTCGACATCTGGATTTTGAATCGTTTGTAAGTTGTCGAGTTGTTCTTGGGTTTGCATGGCAAATTCCTTAAATATAAAAATGAAATAAAAAAACCTTCAGCAGCACGTAGCTACTGAAGGGAGGAAAAATTAGTGACCAATGTTCGCTCGGTGTTTTTCAAGTAAATCAACACCGTTTACATTTTCGATCAGACCAGGGATATCGATCTCGACTTCAACCTTACCATCAATGGTCAGCTTGTAATAAGACCAGATGGTTTTGATTGATTTTTCAGTATCATCCCCTGCTTTGGCGTTGCCGAAATCAATTTCTTCATGACGGCCACGAATGACTATTTCGACTGCAGATGTTTCACCTGTGTCATCACGTTGATATGAACCAGCAAAGCGTAAACCGATTGCGCTGACAGATGCTGCACCGAATTGACGGATCACCAGAGGATCGATGCCCCCAAGCTTCCAAGAAAATTCGGTAATATCATCCGCCAAGCCAGCATCCCATTTGATGTTGCCGTTCATGCCGCCACCGCGCCAATCTTCAAACTTACGTCCAAGCTTTGGCAGGGTCACTTCACCTGTCTGGCCAAGGTATGAATTACCTTCGTTAAACAGGTCCATTAATTTGAGTTTTTTAGGTAAGGCCATTTTCGTTCCTGTTTAATTAGGCTGTCATACGCGATGCGAAATCAGCGAGATAGCGATCTGTAATACGTTGCTGCAAAGTGAGATCTTCAAGCGGAGGCACTGGGGTAAAGTCATAATCAAGTAATAAACGACCTGCTTTTAAAGATTCTTTGCTGTTGAATGCTGGATCGAACCAACACTGGCCATCGATGATGTAACCTTGCGTACGTAGATCACGGAATTTGGCATTGATACCTTCAACGATGTCTTTGGCTAGCGATGGATGTAAAGGTTTATCAACCGCCCACATGTGACCTTCAGCCATTGTGTCCGCCAAAATCTGTGCTGTCCGGGTGTAGTTTTCAAATGCGAATAGCGGATCTGCTGAACATGTACGTGAACCCCAAAAACGGAAGCCATCACGCTGAATAAGCGTAGTAATCTCATTGGAGTTGAGATAACCCGCATCGGTATCCATCGATTGCAACTGCCAGAACACATCCTTGGAAATGCCCGTTACCCCATTCACTGGAACGTTTGAAAGGGTTTTATGCCAGCCTGTGTCGTTGTCGATTTTGGCGCGTAGACCAAGAGCACGTGCAGTTGCCTCAAATGTTGTCGTTGATGATGTTTCTGTGTCCCATCCCAAGAAGTCTGGCCAGATGATCATGGTCTCGCGTGAACCAATTGCATCTCGATACGCAGTTGCTTCTTCTTTTGTGTCACATCCATTCGCACTCACGTAGTTAAATGCACGTAACTTTTCAGCGATTCCACCTAAAGCTGCAGTGACTGGTGCGGTATCGAGTCCTGGTGCCCCCAAAATACGTGGTTTGACTTTAAGGTTCTGTTCTGCAGTGAGTAAGGCTTTCATGCCCGTATATTTGCCACTAACTTGCCCACCAATGACTGCTGTAGTTTGTTCTGCCTCAGTGGTTTTTTGCTCGACACGAACCACAACTACGAGTGCATTGGTTTGGTCAATGATGGCCTGAAGGGAACGTGACAAAGTTCCTTTTACCCCTGCTTTTTCAATTGAGCGCTGAATATCTGTAATCAATACTGCAGTATCAAGTGGAAAGACCAACGGATCTGCATCTTCAGCCGTCGCTAAAAGACCGATTACTGCTGTTGAAACTGTCCGAATGGGACGTGTACCGCCATTAATCTCAATGACTCGTACACCACGAAAATATGAATCTGTAGCCATAAAAAAGCCTGTGATCTGTTGTTTTGTTTTCAGATCACAGGCTGTCAAATCACTCTAAACATTTCACTTAGAGAGAGTTGTATATGCGGCTTTTACAACTTGCACATAATTAACACTGTTTGATATAGATGAATCCAGGATCAATTGTAACCGACACATCAGTAGGATTATTTAGATAAACATGAAACTTCCCTTCTTCATAAATATCCCCATATAAGAAACAACCTGATAGTTTCTTTGTATATGAAAATCTTAACAAGTCTCCCATTAACAATCCAGAAATTGCACCATCTGTACGAATTAACATAGATGATTTTGCTGCAATCGTAATAGTCTCAGCTTGGGTCAAGAAAGTCTTTCTAGCTTCAGTTTTTTGTAGCTCAGCTGTCGTTCCAACAAGACCACCAGTTACTACAAAATATTTATAAACCCCACCTGCAGGAGGATTACGAATTGTAATCGTATCCCCAAAATTGACTGCCAATCCAGTAGGGAAGTTTGCTGAAATATATTCTTTTATATGACCATTTTGTCGTGTAGTTACACCACCACTGACTGCTGCTGAAACCTTTCCTGACTTATCAATAAAATTATCAATCTGAATGGGATCATTAACCGGGTTTGCATTATTGACTAGAAAAGTACTCACATAAGCTGGATCATTCTGAATGACTGATCCAACTTTGAATCCATATCCCATAGTATTGTTTGATGATGCAACGCAGTAAGCATTACCATGTTCAGTGATAACAATCTCATCTATTTGAGTGTTAATTGCCATCTCATTTCTGACTGCCGACCTATATGTTGTATTCGATGAGGTGATCCCATATCGCTCACATACAAGACGTTTAATATGAGTATTCTTCGGTAATTTAGTTGAGTTAGTTCCAGTACCGACAATACAAACTGGATTAGTTTTTGAGTCTTTAACAATTAATTCATCAATTACAACGTTATCACTAAGATTCCGTAAATAAAGCGCTGAATAGAAATATTGACTAATGGCTTTTTTTACATACAAAGATCCTAATCCATTACCACCATTAATTAGAATATTTGATGTATTTCCAACTTCTACCTTCCCTTTGCAATCCATAAAATCAATGACTGCAGAGATTTTCGCTAGATAATCATTTGAATTAGGTGGATTAGGAACATTGGTATAATCATCTACGGTTGCATATAACGCACTCTCGATAAGACCAATACCAAGTGCATAAGTTTGTCCAGTGATGTTTCCAACCGTAATATTCTTCATCCCACGAGACTTTTCTTCACTCGAAGCATAAGCAAATGCAAGATCCCCTGGCGTTAAAAAAAGAAGCCCTTTCCCTGAAATTGTTGAATCTAAGATATTGCCACGGATGCTCCCGATATGAATGTCGTATCCAGCTGAGACTAATGCAATACCCGAATAGTCAGTTGTATTACATGTTAAATTCCCAGCAACAATTTCATCAATAATACAGTCGTGAGGATGTGTTGTGGGTTGCCAATTTTCAACATGCTTATATGTTCCATTGTCATTATAATGATGAGTGAAATTCCCCCAGTGCGCCATAAATACGCGACCAATCAATGCACTATCATCACATTCAATACGCTTGCCGCGAACCAGGGAAGCACCGCCAGCCATGACAAAACCATTGCAATTAAAATGACCATTTTTTAATTTAATGGTATCAAAATAAAAACCACGAACTTTAGGTGTTACATTGTTAAAACTATCTAAACGGAGATGGCACTTCTCTCCCCAACCAGCGGTTGGAGTTCCCATGTCTATCGTAAGATGTCCTTGTATAGTCACATTTGACTGAGGTGCTATTCCTGATGCTGTAGCACTATTTGAGGCAGCACCAGTTTGTTTAATCGTTGAATTATTTGATAACCAGACTAAATTCTCTGGTAGTACAAATTCTTCATTTACAGGGTATTCTTTTTCTAATGAAACAAGTTTTAAACCTGATTGTGCAGCATACTTTGCTGCTTTAATGATGTCATCGTTAAAATATGAAGCGTAAATAAACTCTCCGACATTTCGGCACCATCCATTAATAATTACACCTCCATCATTTATGTTTTTTTGATCCTCATAATAAGTAAATATCCCATTACCTACTGAACTTCCAATTTCAAATCCTTTAACAAAAACAGACTTTCCATGTACTTTTTCAATATTGGCTAGATCGTTTATTGTTTCAATATTTTCTAATTGAATTTTTGCAAGATCATTAGCATGATTGATTGCTTCTAGCTTTGCTTCTTCAACGGATTGAATTGTTGCCATTACTACACTGGCGTCAATTTTCAATTCAAAGTTAGCAGTGTTATCAATTTGCAGAACGATACGAATCGTCTTGATTTGGGCTGTGCCTTGGTCCCCTGAAGGCTTATACGTTGGAGGATAGTTGGCATAAGCTACCATCACATCACCCGCCCATAATCCAACTTCACGAATATTAAATCCGCCAACTGCCGATGGAATCACACCGTCAGCATCTAGCCAGTTTGGATTTTCTTTGGATGGAGCAAGTCGATTCAACTGAACACGGTAAACTTCATTAATCAGTTGTGTGTATGTCGCATCTGGTATTGGTAAGTTACCACCGCCATCACCAAAAGACATATGTGTAATACCAAGCTTTGTTCCGTTTTGGATTGACTCTCGTAGGAGTTCTAAACCCAACTCAGTAAATAGCGAGTGATAAAGTGCAGCCATATTTTTATTCTCTATTTAGGATAGATACTGGTTGTTTCATGCTCATAAAAAGCAAAAACGGGATAAATTAAAGAATTGGGGTCATCAACTTTCGGATAGATGGTTACGTCATCACCGCCATAACAGCCACAAGCGACATTTGTTTCACCTTGAACATTTATGACATTGATTTCGATACCTTTAAGTTCACGTGTAAGTGGTTTTGCATCATTTAAAAGTTCAACTAATGTTTTTGAGGTTTTCTCAGTAAGAGCACGTCCATTCGTATCAATTGTGATTTGAAAAGTTCCTGGTACATTCATCGGACTTTCTTGCCACCATTCATGAATCGTCAATGAATAACCAAAACTTTCTACAATTGATCGAAGTGCATAATTAGTTCCTTTATAGGTATGGACTTTCACTGAGTTTTTGATTTGGGCTCTTTTTATTTCTTCAGGCCAATCATCCTGCCAACGATCTACAGAAAACTGCCAAGCCAGAATTGAAAGGAAATCTGCAGGGGCATCATCAATACGAATCAGTCGGGATAAATCAGCATCTAAATCAATATTTTTTGAAGATGTTTCAACCAATTTATTTTCAAAATCAGTAGCATTTGGAGGAAGTAAATTCATTATTCACTTCTCACAGATAGTTTTAAACTTGTGCAGAAAGCAGCTTGAAATGATGAAACAGATACCTCACCAATTGGTTTAAGTAATTCAACTCTTTCAACTCCAGAAACTTTTAAAGCGGAATAAATATCAGAAAAATAAACACCTTTCCCCAATCGTTTGGCTGCTTTCGTAAATGCCAAAATATTCTTCTCTGCTGCCGATAATACAGCCTCCGTTTCAGGGACATTTTTAGTGACTAATACAGCTTCAATTTCATAATTTACAATTTCAGCAGACTGAACTAGTACCCGATCTCCAGTTGGACGCCTCTTTTCCCCGGATACGTAGTTAAAAACAATCGTATTCAACTCTTCGGTTGATGCATTATTTTCAGTATCCCGCTGAAGAATTGTTAATAATGCATGCGCAGGTGATGGAGAACTGCACTTCACATCAGCAACTCGCCCGTCAGCACTTAAAGTGTGATACTCATAAGATGATTCAGGGCCAGCTGTACTCAATGCATCTAGTTTCTTTTGAATACGATATCTAAAGTCTTCATCTTCTTCATAACGAGCTGGTATCGGAGGGACAATTGAATGATCAGCTGGTGTAATAATTAGACGTATTACATCAAAATTTGCCCCCCAAACATCTAGATCCGTTCCTGTTGCAAAGGCAAGAAGTGTAGCAAGAGCTTTCTGATTGATTTTGTTACGTAGAATCATTTCTCGATATGCATTTTCTTGTAGATATTTATGCAAAGGATCGGATTCACGATTCAGCTGAATACGGACAGCAGCTTGTTCATCAACTGGAAATAGCGAAATTAAATATTCTTTTCGCTCAATTAATATCTGTTCATAATCTACTTCATCAACAAAATTAGGTTTAGGTAATAGGTTGAAATCAACACTCATAAACTAGCCCCCATTTTTAACGGAATACGCAAATTCATATTCTGGCCAGAAATTCTTAGGCTTCCTTCTATCTCAAAAACCAACTGACTCTCTTTAATAAGTGGCAAATATATTTGGTTGATCTGAATCCGATCCTCCCAACGAGAAACAGCTGTAAATATCGTGCTATAGCACTTCAGAATTAAACTGTCATTGATTGGCTGATCCAGTAACTCAAACAATAATGAGCCATATTCTCTACGCATTACCCGAGAACCAATTGGTGTAGAAATAATGTCTTGAATCGACTGTTGGATCGATTGAATTTCAGATTTCAAGGATTGACCATTATTTTTATTTATCATGAAGTTGGTACTCCAGATACATCCCCACCACTTTGAACTCCAGTGGTTCGATGAGATTTGAGGCTGATATCGCCAGCTTTGACATCAGCTTCTGTACTAAAGTCACCAGTCGCATGGCTACTGCCTTGCACAAGTTGACTTCCACCAACGGTATTGTTTCCAGTTGTGACGCTGCTTCCGTTTATGAATAGGTTTCCATTGTGTGTAGTACCTCCAGATACTGCATTTATGGTAAGTCCATCATTCGCGTTTACCGTTACGCCTCCATTAGCATTTACTGTGACACCACCGTTCGCTGTAATAGTGGCAGTGCCGTCTTCAGGTAAAATCACTTCTAAAACATGTGTACTGGTGTCATAACTAATCAAGCAACCATCAGAAAAAAGGCGGATATTCTTATTTGGATCAAGAGACAAGGCTGGGTTTTCTTCATTATTTAGGCCAGCAATCGCAATACCTAACTCAAGAACCCCACAAGGACTTAAAACAATTACTTCTTCACCAGGATTAATCGGGTCCCAAGTTTTGTCGTTGCCTGCTCTCAAATTTAAAAAACGAATCTCCGCAGTCGTAATCTCGCCTAAATCGACGGTGACTGTTGGAAAAGGTAGAGACGGTGTAAAGGTCTTGATTTTTCCTAAACGGATAAAATTTTCAAGACGACGATTGATATCAGCATTCATGCTGCAATCGTGTTGCAACCCTTTTGAATTTGCACTGAGTTGGAGTTGTATATCTAAGTTTTACAACTAGTCTGAAATATAAGCCAAAACATCATTTTCGATCATGGCGATTTCTTCAGGAGTAAATCCTAATAATTCACGACTGTTGTATTTGACTGTTGGACCATCACGATCCACTTTATCGCGTAAACCAAATTGATGAACCCGAGCAATAAACGCAACACGGCCAGCAAAGCCAACGGCCACACCTTCAGTTGTTCTTTGGACCTTCATCCACTTAGCATTTTTAATCGCATTGAACATTTTATTTTTAATCTTGTTCTTTTTATCGCGTAACTTATTTTTCCGTGGCACATACTTACTGCCATCGGGATTTTGTTGTTTGGTTATACGTTTCTTTTGAGAACCACGAAGTTTACGGCCTATCGACATTTCAAGCTTTCTTCGCTCTACATCTGAAAGCTTAATCAACATTGCGCCTAAATGATCACTAAGAGCCTGTAACTCCGCCATAATTAATTACCAAAAAAGAAATTTTCAGGATCTGCTGACATCCACTCAGCAAGTACTTCCCCTGTTTTATGATCGACCATTTTAAAGGGTGTCCGCTCAGCTGCAGTTTCGTATTGTGGTTCGCCCGGGAAAGAAATATCTAATTGACCATCGGGCAATCGCTTCACGATCACACGTTCAGTAATTGGGAAATTGAGTGCTAGATCTACCTTACTATTGTCTAAAAGCACGGTTTCAAACTTAAACGCATTTTTGTTCTTATCTAAATTTACCAATAGATCTGATTGGTTTATGCGTACCCAATCTAAAAGAGGAATCATCACGGCATCCAGTTCGCCCGCGTACTCAGTCAATATGATTTCTAATTCATATTCATACTCGAACGAAAGCCCATTAGACATAAGACCTCGGATTTTTCCATTGTCGGTATGAATCAGCAATCGATCTGGATCTCGCTGTAATTCTTTTACAGCATTGAGCATGTGAGTACGCAAGCTTTCTGGTTTTTTCATGCGACTTTAACCTCGCCATAAATTGGCTCAAGGTGATCCCATTCTTTTTGGAATTTAGCTTGATAACCTAATTTTTTATAATTTTTACCGTTATATAGGGTAAAAACCGTATGCCAGTCTTGCTTTTGTAATGCAGCTAAAAGACCAGGCTTCCACTCGATAAAACGTAAGAATGCTTCCATCTGGTGGGTTTCGCTAATTTGTTGCTGGTCAACAAATTCCTGTACCGATGCATAGCCTAAATCCTTCCAGTTTTCACCCATGATCTGGAATTGTCCCCAACTCGTCGACATCAAAGCTGATTCTTTATGAATATTCATGGCCAAAGTTAAACGGGTGTATTCGGCCTCTTTACCTCGATAACCACCTGAAACTGAATTGACCAAATTAGGTACTGCTTTCATTTGATCATTGGCATAAGTTTTACCTTTGGCTTGGGCAAGATAAAAATACATGCGGTGACGTTCATATAGAATTTTTGCTTTGCCATTTTCCAAAAATCCTACGCCTTGACTCTCAACTGCCCCTAATACTCGAATGATCAATTCAGGTACTTTCAAACGGGTTGCAGCATTTTTATAGTCTTTATCAGTCAGATACTTACTAACCGAATTTCCAGATAATGCCTGTCGTGTCTTATCACCAACTTTACCATCGGCCACTAATCCAACTTTGCGCTGAAATTGAATAACTGCAGCTTCAGTACTTGGTCCGAAATGACCATCTACATTAAGTGGCTTTCCGCCAATATTTTTATAACCTAATGCAGCTAACTGCTTTTGAAGAGTTGCAACGGCATCGCCTTTAGAACCAAATTTTAAAATCATGATGTACTCCAGATTACCTTGGCCACATTACCTTTTGCTCGATAAATAATGACTGCTAATAAGATTGAAAAGACGGCATCCCATAAAGTCACGGGGTCTTTAAATAAAAGAATATGTACGCTTTGCCCCATAAATGAAGCGATCAGAATCGTTGCCATACATGAGTAAAGTCTTCTATGGCGTAATCCTGTTGGATCAAAGCAGATGATGCGAAGCCCACAAAAAATATAGGCAATCAAAGCGATAAATTGAAATAGGATTTCCATCATGATGTTCCTCCACCACGAAATTTATTCCAGATGTCAGATAAACTGGTTTGATCCACCCAAACCATAAGTTTTAAAATGATTGGCAATGAAAAAATTGCTGCTGCCATTCCTGCCGTTGCATCATTTGTAATAAATGTTCGGGCAATAACTTCAGGTGAAAGTAAATAGCCAAATCCAGTCGCTAGAATCATCGTAGTTAAACGTTGTAAGGGTCTTAAATCTTTCTTTGTCGTAGCAAATAGTGCAGCTCCAAAGACCGCCCCGAGTAATGCATTACCATTGATAAATGGCAGTAATGAAGCAGCACTGATAGTCAAAGCTGTCATTGTTGTGGTTGTTGCTGGTTCTGCCATATTTTTCTAATCCCATAATTGAATGGTTTGTTTTGTTTGTTGCGGTGTATCAATGTCGGGCAATATCAGTGAAGTACCCAAAGGAAGAATTACACCCAGTTCTGATAAATGAGGATTGGCCACTAAGACCTTTTCCACTACTCCAGAACTTCTTCCGTAGTAACGCCAGCAAATTGAATCAACGGTGTCATTTTGGATAGCTGTTACTGTTTTGCTCATATCAATTCAACCACCGTATGGTTTTCGCCTAGCAACTGCTGAATCGCCCATTGTTTATTTCGACGATATTCATCAATCGTTAGGCCTGAATCTTCGAGATTTTTTAAACCAGCATTTGAACTGTCATAGGATCGATATTTCTCATTTACCTTTGCTGCAACACCATTCGACACTGCTGAGAAGTAGAGATAATCCGTTTCAGGTAAATCATCGACTTCGCCTTCAGACAAATCTGATAATTGAGATGCTTTAGATTTGAGTGCCTTTAATAAACGGTTTACATCGATCACTTCTTCAATGATGTTTTGTTTTAATCTTTCGTTTGTGACTGAGCCATCGATTCGGATTTTTTCCCGAATATCATCCAAAGCAATTTGCGGAAAAAACGGGTCACTCTTGATGATGATCTGACTTGGTGTGATATTGCCATTTGCAACGAATCCCATGAGATCTCCCCTGCTGTAATTATTAGTGCACGGGTGGGAACGATTGTTTAATGAGTATCACAATGTAATGACATCGCAATCGTTCGCCCATGCGGTGCGAGGGCACTTGGTTAGGTCGTTTTAAATGCCAAGTTACTTTGGTCATCCACGACTTGCGAACCATTGGTGTTTAGCAATGGTTCACCTTGTTCTGTTGGTTGAGTTTCTACATCTGAAGCTTTTTCAGTGGCTTTAGGTACTGGAAATTTCTTCAGTAAAGTCGTCAACGATTTCAAGTCTTGCTTGCCATTGCAACGATCATCCAACTCAATCGCACGTTCTAAACGCTCTTTTGCATGAATGGCATGCTGCCAAACCCATTCAGGTAGTTGTTCATCAATCTCGCCTGAATTAGAGGTAACTGCTGCATTGATTTCCTTAATTTCACCTTTGGCCAAAGCGACTAGCAGTTTTGCTCGTACTTGGTCTGGCATATCTAGTGATTCTTTTGGAATATCTTCACTCTCGAGCAAAGTTTCTAATGCCCAAAGAATTGGTAAATCAATCTCGGCATTGGTTTTCAATTTTTTCAAATAAGCATTGGAAATTTCTTCGATCACCAATGTTGCAGTTTTTCGTTCAAAGCGATCTGGCATGATCATGCTATGACGTAAAGCAAACTCGGCCATTTCAACTGCTTTTTCATAAAAGCCAGTATCGATACACCAAACTAAAACAGTCATGAAAACATTGTCTTGAACTGGTTTATTAGCTTCAATAATGCCCTCAACATATGGCAAGTAAGTTGGAACTAGTGCCTGTTTTAGTTGAATTTTGGCTTCAATCGATTGGATGTTCTTCAAGCGATGAATATCATTATTCAACTGTGAGAGTTGCAGCTCATAGAATGTCTGCTCTTGCATAGTGCCAAACTCAGCAGCCGATTCGGCTGCTGCTTTGGCACTATGTTTTTGGAAATGATTGCGTGCTAAGGTCATGGTTTACACCAGTTCAATATTTTCAGCCATTGCAGCAAGACCTAAATCTTCAATGTAGTAATCTTCGTTTGAAGATTCATAATTTTCGATTTGATCACGCTTGGCATTATCGATCACGGTACGACGACGAGAGCCCTCTTGAACATAAATTGAAAGGTTATCAAAAGTCGTCACAAGAATTGCATTTTCAGGGAAGAACGGCACTGCATAGACTGGTAAATTACCCATGCGCTTTTGGCTGATAATAATATCAGCAGCCAATTTTTCGCTGTTTTCTTGTTCTTTATTCACAAGCGGGAAGTATTTATCTGCAACGGTTTTACGGTTACAAAGTACCACTAGGTCTGGATTATCCTGGTGCACTTCATCAATCATTTCATTGACAAGATCCATTACTAAAGCATCGACGTTGTGATAGTCACCAGTAGCACCGATTTTGATTTTTCCAACCGTTGCACCTGAAGACATAACGCGGGCAGCGTTTTCTTCACGCATTTTTTGCAACCAGCCTTTGTTTACATCCTGAAGCTTAGGATTGGCCACAATATCAGTCGTTGCTGCAATTGAAGTACCATTGAAACCGATCATGATACGATCCAACGCCTGGCGTTTATGAATCTGGCCACTGAAGCGGGCATAGAAATCTTTAAATTTTGCCCATTGATCTAACTTTTGATACTTAATCGCGGTATCAAAGTCAGTTTTACGGCACATATAAAAACGTTCATCCATAGACGTTGGGTCTTTGGCTTGACGATCTGTAGTATCAGTATTGGTTCGAGAAGCGATTGGACGTGAAATTCCAAGACCTACAGCCGAGCCCGATTGCTCCAACACCAAATGGATATTAATTTTTTGCAGAAATGCTGAAGACAACTGGATCTTGTCTTCTAGTTTTTGCTGAATGGTCGGGGCTACAGTAAATTTTTGTGTAACCTTTGGAATGCCATTCAACTTGGCTAGTTGCTGCATCGCAGCATTGAATTTTAAACGTGTCTCGATACGCATTGAATGTACTCTTTATATTTTTATCGTGGGATTAACAATCGACAACTTCGGTGAATTGGGAGTTACCCGAGGTTGGGCGTGGTTCAGAATCAGGTTCACCATTTAACTTTTGCTTCAGATCGTTAAATTCATTTTGAAGCTGCTCATGTGCAGTATTTAAAGTGCTGAAATCATTCTCTAATTTTGAAACCGCTTTGCCCTGCTCTGCGGTTTCAGTGGCAATTTCGATAATCGCGTTTTCTTGTTCAGAGAATGATTCCGCTGACCTTTGCTCGTTTTTTTCTTGTTTAGAAAATAGTTTTTTTACTTTGTCGAGTAAGCCAGCGGAATAGGATTGAGGCTCTTTGACCTCTTCGAATTCGATTTGAGTTTCGACGGCTGCGGTGAATAAATTTTCAGGACGCTGTTTACGTTCATTGAGTGGATTTACCTTAGCCCCTGCAGCAAACGCTAACATTTCGGTACCAAGTGATGCTGGCGAGTCGGTTACCGCCAAACCAATCAAATACGCCTTTCCTGTTTTTGCAAAGTTTTCATCCACTTCAATAGATGTATAGACTTTTTGCTTTTGCTGGTTCAGAGAAATTAGGTTATCGGTTGGTTCGATTTGGGCGAACAACGCATCTTTTTCTTCACCATTAATAGTTACTTTTTCAGTTTTTAAGGCCAGTACATCGCCATAAGCACCAAAAGTCCCACCAGGATAAACACTTCGTAAATGCTCAATGTTGATACGAGCACCGTAAGTATTTGGATTGTAGCTTTGAGCCATTTGAATGATCCAATCAGATTGGATTTCACGGCCGTCGGTGGTGTCCCCTGCTACAGCAATACGAAACCACTTCGATTTGTATTTCTTTTCTTCTTTGCTCATTTGCAAACCTATCAATGAAATTATGGAAAAATTCACGTTTTCGAATAGGTGCAGAATGGGCAATCAGGCATATCTGCTGCAAACACTTGAAGTTGTAAAAGTCCGATATACAACTGGTACAGACTGAATAGTAGTTAATAAATTGCGAATGTTTGCGGATGAATAATCCAACAAACATTTTTAAATGAATGATCTATCCCCCATTGCCAATTTACATCTGATTATGGACAACAAGCTGAAGGCGAAATTCCTTTATTGGCTTGGCTGGAAAATTGTCGATATTGCAGAGGTACTCAACGAGAATGAACGAACTGTTCAGGCTTGGAAAACACGCGAAGATTGGGAAAAGGAAAAACCAGAAAACAGAGTAGAAAATGCATTAACTGTGCGTTTAATGACTTTGATTTTAAAAAATAAAAAAACATCTGGTGATATCAAAGAAATCGATATGTTAATGCGAGCATATAAAGAATTTGCCCGTGTTGAAAAGTATCGAAATGGCGGATCTGAAGCAGATTTAAATCCCAATATTCGTAAACGTCATACAGATCGTAAAAGCATTCCCAATCACTTCTCAGAAGAACAAGTCGAAGAACTCGTCCTTGCCTTTGAGGAAAAACTTTATGAGTACCAGTGGACATGGTACCGAGCAATGGATCAGCGTTCACGCATGATTTTAAAAAGTCGCCAAATTGGTGCGACCTTTTATTTTGCTCATGAAGCCTTAGTCGATGCCGTAAGAACAGGCCGAAATCAGATTTTTCTATCTGCCTCAAAGGCACAGGCACATATTTTCAAACATTACATTAAGGCTTTTGCAGCAGATGTTTGTGGTGTTGAACTTACTGGCGATCCGATCATTTTATCTAATGGTGCCGAGCTTAGATTCTTAGGAACTAACTACAGAACGGCTCAGGGTCCACATGGAAATTTATATTTCGATGAAATTTTTTGGACATATGGTTTTGATGAACTTGAAAAAGTTGCTTCAGGTATGGCCACACACGACAAGTGGCGTAAAACCTACTTTTCAACGCCCTCATCGATTACACACGAAGCTTATAAATTCTGGACTGGTACCCGCTTCAACAAAGGAAAACCAAAGGATCAGCAATTCAAAATCGATCTATCACATAAAGCATTAAAACACGGTCGTGTATGCGAGGACATGATGTGGCGTCAAATCGTCACAGTAGAAGATGCCAAGGAAGGTGGTTGTGACTTATTCAATATTGAGCGACTGAAATTTGAATATTCACCTGAAGACTTTGCAAACCTATTTATGTGTGAGTTTGTGGATGATGGCCAGTCCATGTTCCCACTAAGTATGCTGCAGATCTGCATGGTTGATACGCTTGAAATCTGGAATGATTTCAAAGTTTGGCATAACAGGCCATTCGCAAATAAACCTGTTTGGATTGGTTACGATCCTGCTTTGACTGGTGACAATGCTGGTCTCGTTGTTGTTGCTCCTCCAGCTGTAGCTGGCGGAAAGTTTCGAGTACTTGAACGGCACCAATTTAAAGGCGATGACTTTTCAGAACAAGCCGAACATATTCGAGCCATCACATTACGATACAACGTTACTTACATCGGTATCGATACCACTGGCATGGGTTATGGAGTTGCTGAATTAGTCCGCGCATTCTTCCCTGCCCTCACTACTTTCAATTATTCGCCTGAAGTGAAATCCCAACTTGTCTACAAGACACTGGATGTCATCCGTAATGGCCGACTCGAATTTGATGCTGGCGACAAGGATCTCGCTCAATCATTAATGAGCATTAAAAAGACTTTAACTTCAAGTCAAAAACAAATCACTTTCTCGGCCGGGCGATCTGAAGAGATCGGTCATGCGGACCTCGCATGGGCACTCATGCACGCCATCTATAACGAGCCTTTAGCAGGAATTACAGAAACAAATACATCTATGTTGGAGATTTATTCATGAACCCTTTTTCTATAGCAAAAGGTTTAGTAACCACCGCGCTCAATCACTTACCGCAAAGCATTCAATCGTCGGGTGCAAAGCAACAAGTCGAAGCATTTTCATTCGGTGATGCAGTACCAATTATGGACGGTAATGATTTATCAAATTATATGGAATGTTGGTTTAATGGCCGTTGGTATGAACCACAAGTCAGTTTGGTGGGTTTATCGAAGAGTTGGAAATCTACTCCATATCTGAGCAGCGGGATTTGTCTAAAAAGAAACTTTTTAGCGAAACTATTCATACCTCATCCACGTTTAAGCCAAATGTCTTTTGAGCAATTGGCATTGGACTATGTATGGTGCGGAAATGCATACATGGAAGATGTAAAATCACGACTCAAAAATACGATTGAATATAAACCAGCTTTGGCAAAATACACACGGGCTGGCGGAGAACATGGCCAGTACTTCTATTTAAATCATGGCAAAAAGGGGTATGAAGAATATGAATTCCCTGCAGATCGAATTTTACAAGTCCGTGAAACAGACATCGATCAAGAAATCTATGGTACACCAGAATATATATCTGCTTTGCAGAGTGCTTGGTTAAATGAGTCTGCAACTCTGTTTCGACGCAAATATTACAACAATGGTTCACATGCTGGTTTCATTTTATATGTTAATGATCCAGCTTCAGATCCGAATGATATTACAGCACTCAGGCAAGCACTAAAAGAAAGTAAAGGACCAGGCAACTTCCGTAATCTTTTTTATTACAGCCCTAATGGTAAAAAGGATGGTATCCAAGTCATTCCAACATCTGAGATTGCTGCAAAGGATGACTTCACCAATATCAAATCCATTACCCGTGAGGATGTTTTAGCTTCACTTAGAATTCCACCACAGTTAATGGGCATCGTCCCAAGTAATGCTGGTGGCTTTGGTGACATTAAATCTGCAACAGATGCTTTTTATCATAATGAGATTGAACCCTTAAAAACACGAATGCTCAGATTCAATGAGTTGGCTGGCGATGAAATCATTAGATTTAAAGATTATGAGCCAACAAAAAGTAATTAAAAAAAAGCCCTCATATTTGAGGGCTTTTTTTTATGGTCTAAATCGTTCAAGTATTATTTCTAATTCATGATTAACCTTTTCTATATCACCTGTTAAATAAGAATGATCTAACTCGGCTGATTTAATAAGCATTAACCACTCATTCAACTCAACAAGTTTTAGCTGTGCTTTCATTAACTCTTCATTCACTACAATTTCCTCTAAAAACAATAACTTAACTAACTTTATAAGAAGTATTTTCGCTTCCTTTCACAGTTTAATCAAGTAAATCATTGTTTTTTATGCAGAAATATTTTAATGATAATAGTTATCATCTATACCATCCCTTGGCCTAGGACGGCCCCGCGCAGTTGCCCACCCCACCTGCGGTTTACAAATAGGGCTGATTTACTGCATGGTGGGTGATAGCATAAAGGGCTTTGTAAGCTTATTGGTATTAAGGTGTTCTAAGGCTTAGGCTAATTTTTGATACTGCATTTCACTGCAAAAGTACACTTTATCTTTCGTGATGCTTTTACTTGAATTATTCCCCAAAAGCTTCTTCTAAAATTGTTCTGACAGTTTCATACGTTTCATCATTTTTGATTCTTTTAATGTATGCTTCTGCAACATAACCTTCTAATTCAATGTTGTCCTTCGTAAAGGAAACCTTGACCCAATCCCCTACTTTTTCTTTATAAATTTTTAATGCTGTATTTCTTGGGATGACAATAATACTTTCGCTCTTGAAGTGAGGTGCCTCTCTTAAATTAATTCGAGAAATTGTTACTCCGCTCCCTTCAATATTTTGAATATACTCAATATATGCTTCACTGGCATTATTCCATTCAGGTGTATGTATGGCATAAAAATTAGCGAATAATGAAACAAGGCATACTAAAACAGTATAAATTTGTTGGGCATTTTTTGATAAAAAATTTAACTCAGAAAAATCAAAAACACTATCTAATTCCGTTGTAAGCATTGTTTCTAAAATTATTTTTTTATCTTCTTCAATTACAGCCTCTGAGCTTAACTGTTCGTACTTTTCCTGAAACTCTTTATTCTCTGCTACCTCAACAATACGTTTTGCATAGCGAACTAATGCGTTCCGTACTTCAGGCTTGTTTAACACTTCATTATATTTAATAGCTACTTCCTGAGCTACCTTAAAAGCATTCTGAACTTCTGGATTGCTTAAAAATTTGATTAAGCCGGATTGAAATTGAGAAGCTATCTTTGACGCTGCTTGAATATTCCTTTGCCATTCTGGATTCATAGTTAATTTATTTATCTCATTCGTTGGGATCATTTCTAACTCCTTATAAAAAATTCAAATTTATGCAAGTAAACATCTCATTCTGCCCGATTTCTAGTATTTATTTCATAAAACGCAGTTTTTAGCTGATAAAAGAAATTCAGCACAAATTTATGTTCTCTATAGAGTCTCGTGACTTTTAGAAGTAATAAAGTAACAAGATGGATTAACTAATTGTTTTATATAATTTAAATACCTTACAAAAAAAGGTAAATATTTGTAATAACAAAAGTAATATTTCATAAGCATTTGTTTTTAAAGCATAAATAAAATCTGTGAAATGACCTTTTTTAACAGTAAGTAATTACTTAAAAATTTCTTATAAATTACATTGAGTGTATATCGTATTTTATTGAAAATTATAGGTTATTGAATAGATATTACTTTATTACTTCTAAAATTGACTAACATCAAAATTCTAATAGGATTATCAATTTCACCCTTTTTTCTGATATTTGAGTATTTATCAATCATTTTTTTGGGAATGAAATGGGAATATGGGAATGCTTTTATTGGCTATACTGATCAAATAAAAGATTCGAAAATACCATGTGGTATTTATTACAGTAAGGAGGGAATATTTAAATAAATCATTGATATTCAATGAAATGGTCGGAGCAGTAGGATTCGAACCTACGACCCCCTGGTCCCAAACCAGGTGCACTACCAGGCTGTGCTATGCTCCGAAATTGGGGTGAATGAC
>NZ_ATGG01000022.1 GCF_000413855.1 Acinetobacter gyllenbergii CIP 110306 = MTCC 11365
CTTTGTTTACGGCATCACTTGGGGCTGCACCATCTGCCACATTGCTAATTGTATTCCCCGCAGCATTGATCCCGTCTTTGGTAATACTTGGGCCATTAGTAATGGTCACACCATTGTCATTAATAACGGTATCGCCAGCGGTCACGCTATCTACTTTCAGGTCTTTGTTTAGACCGTATTGGATGGTATTGCCATCCTTTGTCACGGTTAGATTTTCTTCACCTGCAACAGTTCCAATATCAACTGTGTCACCTGCTTTAATCGCATCCGCGCCAGCACCATTCGTTTGTAAGTTCCAACCTTGATCCAAGGCTTCAATCGCTTCACCGACATTATTGATTGGCGTCTCATTGACAATATAGCTAGGTGCTGAGATTGTGCCATCTGGATTCACCACTGAACCACCACCCAAATGATTGGCTGTTGATTCTGCAAGGTTTCCTAAGGCTTGTTGCGTCGAATAAAGCTGTGAACCATTAATTGCATCGGTACTTGTTTCACTGACACGACCTGCTGCCACATTGGTAATTTGGCGCTCATTGCCAGTACTGCCGACACTGACCACACTGCTCGGCGTTGTTCCTGCATAACCATAAGTGATACCACCCACCGTTCCATTGGCAGTTGGATTGGCTGCTGAAGTGACCGAACCTGCACCAAGCGCAACATCATCCGTATTGGTTGCCGTTGCACCAGAACCGAGTGCCACACCACGCGTCGCTTGCGCATTAGCGGTATCACCCAAAGCAATTGCGCCTGCCGCTGCTGCGGTAGAGGTATTGCCTAAAGCCACAGAACCTTGACCAATAGCTTGGTTGGTATTACCAATCGCAACTGCACCACTTGCCAAAGTGCTTGCAGCTGTATCTCCTGCCGCAGTGTTGTCCTTACCTAAAGCGACTGCACCACTACCCGCAGCTCGGTTTGGATCGCCGATTGCAACCGCGCCATCACCTGTTGCTACTTGATCTCTGCCAATCGCAACTGCACCACCTGTTGCAGTCTCTGAATTGGCCGTAGTCCCATCCGAACCAATTGCCACATTCTGACCTGTTGCACCTGTGGTTACGCCATTCCCCATAGCAATATTATTACCACCTGTGCCTGTTGCCGTCGCTGCATCATTTCCAATCGCAATATCATTGGCACTATTGGCTTTGGTATCTGCCCCTATGGCAACCGCATTTTCACCAGCCGACTCCGCAATAGAACCGACAGCAATAGACCGATTACCTGAAGCATTTGATTCTGCACCAAAGGCACTGGACTCGACACCACTGGCGAATGCATTGGAACCTGTTACAGTTGCACCTACTGCCGAAGCAGTCGCCTCATTACCTGTTGCAGTGCTAAAGTCTGCTGTAGCTCTAGATGAATCACCTGTCGCAGTTGAAAAATTACCAGTTGCTTGTGCATCAGCTCCTGTAGCTACTGCTCCAGAACCAGAAGCTACACTGGCTTCACCCAGTGCAAGTGTATTTCGCCCTGTCGCACGTGCGCCACTACCAATAGCAATCGCAGTACGGACTAAACCATTATCAGTTGCTCCCTGTGCAGTTGCACCTTGACCAACTGCAATATCTTGAGTATTTGTTGCTGTACTTTGCCGCCCTACCGCAATAGTTTCATTACCTGTTGCTTTTGAACGTGTACCCATTGCAATTGAATCAACACCCGCAGCATGTGGTGATGAAGCCAAGTCATAATCTCTGGTCGTGGAGTCACTACTACCAATCGCGATACCTCGCACCCCACTGGTTGTAGCAGAATAGCCGAGTGCAATCCCCCCTGTTGCGCCACGATTGACCGTCGCGGTGTTCCCTTGTGCGATAGCATAATCAGCATCGGCATAACTTTGACGTCCAAAGGCAATTGCAGTTTGACCCGTTACACGGTTCGCCACACCAATAGAAATACTATTGGTCCCCACCCCAGTGCCGTCAGGGGTAGCATTCGGAGCATCAACTACCTGGTTACCAATTCCCATTAAGATATTGTAACCGCCAGTCCCTGCTGTACTATTGCCCTGCCCGATCAAAACATTATGAAAGTTACCAGTTGTACTCGAGTTATTGGCTGTCCCGACTACGGTTGCCCCACCCTGTCCAGTAATGGTGTTTTGGCGCCCTACAGCAGTCGACCCCGTAAATACCCCTCCAACGTTACCTGTCGGTACACCAGTACCATAAGCAACATTTCCCGCCCCCCGACGGTTCACCATTCCTTGTTGCCAATTTGAATTGGTTCCTGAGATGCTATTACCACATCCCATCGCAACACTACCACCACCATTACCTGTAGTCCCATTGCTAATACTCGCCTCTCCTCCCATCCCACTACATTGTGTTGAAGAAGGTGAGATGGCCATACTTGAGCCATTACTCGAAGTTCCGCCTCCCGTATTCACAGCAGCAAAAGCCCCTACGCTCCAGAATACTGAACTAATCGTAAGTGCAATTAAGGTAGGTTTAAGCAGAGTTTGTTGATATGTTGCAGCAGATGGGGTGGTCTCTGTTTTTATAGATATATTCGCAGCTACATTACGTTTTTTTGTTACGCCGCGTGCATTTTCTGAAACAACAGTCCATAAATTTAGACTTTTATTCCAGACCAAACGATAAATTTTATTCATAATCAGTACTTCTTAGAGGATTCTAACCCGTACAAATTTAAATAAACAAAACCTACACACTATTAACAATTAAGCCTAATATTTAACAATTGCGTCACATTTTTAGTAATTTTAATGAAGTATTCCCATAATGCATAATAAAATACATATTAAACAAAAATAATAAACATAATGGGACTATTTTAAGATAAATCACAACTGTATATTTAGGCTCAGGTATAAGTGTGTCATCTCGACATTTCGACACCTTTTCTATTCCTATGCTATGAAAAAACAGTTACTTAACATCCATAATGATTATCTAAAATTACTTGTGGATACTGCAACCACATTTGGTGTTCCAAAAGCTGAAGTCATTCGCTATTGCCAAATCCCTTTATCTTTACTTACTGATAATAATAAACAGGAACGTATTAGTTTTGACCAATGGACAGAGATTATTATTCATTTGTTAGAGCTTTTGCCCGATAAAGGTGTGGGTTATCAATTTGGTTTAAATTGTAAACCCACCACACATGGTGCACTTGGGTTTCTATTAATCACTAATAGTTCAATCGGCAAAGTCCTTATTGATTTACAAAAATATTATAGTATGCGTATTCATAAAATGGATTTAGCCGTTCTGAATAAAAATAATAAAATCATTCTAAGGCTTAATCCACTGTATCAGCTCTCACCCCAACTCAATGAAAGCAAAAAAAATTCTGTTAATAAATTTTTTATCGAAAGTGCTTTGGTTGATATTATTAATAATTTACAGATGATCACTAACTTTAATTTAACAGGTATTAATATTCATGTGGCATGGGATAAAGAAGATTATCATTCCTTTTATGAAAAGCGCTTACCCATGATGCATTTTAATCAAGAGCACAATCAGATTAGCTTTGATCTAAAATGTTTGGATCTACCACTAACGTTTAGCTCAAATAGTGCTTATCAACTTGCAATGGAAATGGTGAATAAGGAATACCTTTTCTACCAAGATCTAGACAATAAGATTATTTTAAAAGTCAACCAACAACTCAAATTTACCCCTGGTGTCGGTTTTCCAAGCCTAACTGATGTCGCTGAAAAATTAAAACTCTCAGAAAGAACTTTAAAAAGAGAATTAGCACTTGCCAACACAACTTTTTCTGCACTCCTACAATCGAAAAAGTTTGAGCTTGCCAAAAAGTTGATTGACTCAAATCGTAATATTCAAGAAATCTCTGATTTACTGGGTTATAGCCATATTAGTGCTTTTTCTCGAGCTTTTTTTGGCTGGACAGGTAAAAAACCAAGTGATTATATTCGCGAACAACGAATTTCTATCAAAAGCTATTATATGGAAAAATCTAAAAAAATATATAAATAACACCTACCCCTTTAATTTCATCACACTCAACATTATTAACCAAAAAATTAGACATAATATGCATTTTTCACCTAAACCATTCCATTATTAAAAAAAGACAGATACATTATAAAGACTCAGTTTTACCTCAGTTGTTGATACCCCGAATTAGGCGACTGAGGCTTTTTAATCCAAGTAAAAGTTGATAATAAGTTAAAGAATTTATTATCAAATAAAATAAGCTATTTTATATAGCCCCAAGTTTACCCTCAGTTGTCGATACCCCGAATTAGACAACTGAGGCTTTTTATTTTTTAGCCTTACCAATTTATACTTTAAATATAATTTTCTAAATAAAGTGCTAATTCAATCTATTATAGAAATATTTCTTTCTTAACCACAGAGACACACTGACAAGCGCAATCAACACAGGGACTTCAACCAATGGCCCAATCACCGTGGTAAAAGCGACAGGTGAAGCCAAACCAAAGGTCGCAATTGCAACAGCCAACGCCAACTCAAAATTATTGCCTGCCGCAGTAAATGAAATCGCGGTGGTTTTCGCATAGTCATTGCCCATCCATTTACTCATAAAGAAGCTGATGAAGAACATCACGACAAAGTATATGGTCAATGGAAGTGCGATACGAAGCACATCCAAAGGCAAGCTCACAACCTCAGCACCTTTCAGGCTAAACATCGCCACAATGGTAAACAGCAATGCCAACAAGCTGAGCGGACTGATCTTGGGCAAAAAAACATGCTGATACCACTGTAAACCTTTGGCACGGACCAAGATTAAACGGGTCAAAAACCCAAGTAAAAATGGAATACCGAGATAGATCAACACCGCATGGCTAATGGTCCAAAAATCAACATGGATCACTTGCCCTGCAATCCCAAAGTAAGGCGGTAAAAATGTTAGGAATAACCAAGCATAGGTGCTAAAGAATAGAATCTGGAAAATACTATTGAAAGCGACCAAGGCTGCGACATATTGATTATCACCACAAGCCAAACCGTTCCAGACCAAGACCATTGCAATACAACGGGCCAAACCAATCAAAATTAGTCCAGTCATATATTCTGGATAGCTATGCAAAAAAATGATAGCTAATGCAAACATCAGCACAGGTGCAATTATCCAGTTCTGCACTAAAGATAAAGTTAAGGTTTTTTTGTCTTTGAACACTTGCGGCAGTGTGGCGTAATCCACTTTGGCTAAGGGTGGATACATCATCAAAATCAAACCCAGCGCAATTGGAATATTGACTGAATCGACACTCATTTGGTTTAAGCTGACCGAGGCTTGCGGGATAAACACACCTATCGCAACGCCTAAAGCCATGGCGATAAAAATCCAGAGCGTCAGGTTCCGATCTAAAAAGGAAAGGGTTTTCATGGCATTTTAATCACAGCAACTTTTTGATACCAAGCTTTGCAAACTTGGAAATAGGGTCACCGCTTGCGTATCTAAAACCGACAGAACCTCATGCCCCCATGCGGGAAGTTGAGGATTGATACGGTAATAGACCCATTGCCCCTGACGGCGATCTTGCAACAAACCTGATGCACGTAATAAAGCCAGATGACGCGAAATTTTCGGTTGACTCAATTGTAATTTTTCAGTCAGATCACATACACATAACTCTTGATGCTGGGCAACCAACATTACGATATTGAGTCGGGTTTCATCAGATAAACACTTAAAAAAAGCGACAGCTTCCATTTCAGTTTCCTATTTAGATCTTCAATTTTCGGGCTTAAGATTTACTGAATTCGCTGACCATGTTCATCAATCACTTGCTCACCATCTTCTTTGCGAAATGCGCCTTTTTGAGGGAAAGGTAAAATGTCGAGTACCTGTTCCGATGGTCGACATAAACGTGTCCCCAAAGTCGTGACCACGAAGGGACGATTAATAAGAATAGGATATTCAAGCATAAACTCGATCAGTTGAGCATCGCTCCAATCGTCTCGATCAAGTGACAAGTTACGATAAGGTTCGACATTCTGGCGGATTGCTTCTCTGACCGTTAATTGTGCATCCCGAATCAAACCAATCAGCTCATTCCTTGTTGGCGGATGAGTCAGGTATTCAATCACGGTTGGCTCAACTCCAGTGTTCCGAATTAAGGCCAGCGTATTACGTGAAGTTCCACACGCAGGATTGTGGTAAATGATGATGTCCGTCATGACATGTTGATCTGATAAATTGAATAAAACCAATATATATGTTTTACCATATATATGTAAATCCATATATTCAATCCAAATGAAGGCACCTAAAAATATATGATTAAAATCATATAGATAATTTTTTATAAATTTTCAATTATTGTTATCAGGCAAAGAGAGCTTTAGATTGATAACGTATTAAAACACATCCTAAAACGAGCTAAATCGTTCTAATTCATCAATGAGCTGTTTCTTTAAGTCGTCATCATAAATTTTGAATTTTAGTGTTTGGGTGTAGTTTTCAACAAAGATCAGACGACTAAATTCACTGTTTACTAGACCCTTGCTCACTAAAAATGTCTGATATGCCGAAAGTAAGACATTCAAACGATGGCTTAGTGGCTTGTTGTTTCGCCAGGTCAGCTCTTTTTCATGCATATAAATCGCTCCTCGTTTTTCTAAGCCCTTCCCCTTCATTTACCATGATTTAAATTTATTCGGATGCGTGTTGAAACGTTTTATGATTATTCAGTTTTTATTATATAAATCACGATAATGTTTTTAGATGACGTTTTTATGACAGCTTTAGAATTCTGAAAAAATCAATGAACATCAGCTAGATAAGTTTTCTTTTATAGACTATGCTGTATAGGTCTCTTAAATGTGATATTGAATCATGAGCAGTACCTGTCTGTTAACTGAATTAAATCAAATGATTCATTATTATGTGACACGGAATGGCTATCAACCGACACGAATTATTCTCGGGTATAAAACCTATACCACCCTCATGCAAGACCAACACTTTTCTAACGAAGTGTTAAATTCCGCACTCGATCCCAATAAACGTAAATACAAAAAACTCAAAATCAAACTGACCAAGGATGATGATCAGTTAGAACTTGAATAATGGCAGTGAATACAATCTTCATTTTCGCCCCCTCAAGCTAGAAATCGTGTATAGAATAGTTAAAAATAGAGACCGCAAGCTGCCGTGACAGAAGTGAATTTATGATTATAAAAGCGACCCAGCAAGACCATGCAACCTTATTAGACATCTGGGAAAAATCAGTTAGAGCGACGCATGACTTTTTACCTGAAGCCATGATTACTGAGCTCAAGCCACTGATCCTGAATGAATATTTTCATCATGTTGCACTGTATAAATATGTGATTGAACATAAAATTGTCGGCTTTTTAGGCTGTAGTAACGACAATATTGAAATGCTGTTTATTCTGCCAGAATATCGAAGATTAGGAATTGGCAAAGCCTTGCTCGATTTTGCAGTCAAACAACTTCAGATCTATAAAGTTGATGTGAATGAGCAAAATCTACAAGCTGTTCAGTTTTATCAAAAAATGGGATTTCAGACGATAAGTCGTTCAGAACTCGATGGTCAGGGCAATCCCTATCCACTTTTACATCTACAAATAACGCCCTAAGCAGCAATGCTGACAGAGTTATTCTTCCTCATAGAGAAATACGTGTTCAATGCTCAGTCCAAATGCATGAGCAATTTTAAAGGCAAGCGTTAGGCTCGGATCATAGCGCTCTTTTTCAATGGCATTAATGGTTTGCCGCGAGACACTGACATAATCCCCCAAGTCGCTTTGAGACCAGCCTTTGTCTTTTCTCAACTGGGGTACATTATTTTTCATCGATATTTCCAAGTTCCTACGGCGGTCGCAATTGACCAAAGCATCGCCATCATCGGCCAAATGATAAACATGGTCAGTTTTGGAAAGCCCACATTTTCCAGAAAGCCATAACTAAACGTAATCAAAGATGTACCTACAAAGCTTATGCCAAGCGCCTGTAATTGTATCTTCTGTTGCAGTTCATCAAAACCTTTGAATTGTTGAATAATCACAAATGCAATCAGCAATGCCGGCAACATTGGCGTTAATGAAACAACAATTTTAAGCCATTGTAGATCAATAAAATTTAAAACTTTTAATGAGCCGATCAAAACCACCACATAGATTGCAATCGCGATCAGCAGCTGCAACAAATTCCGAGAATAATTCATACCACACCATGTAAAGTAAGCTTTACATCAGTATATTTAGCACACAACATAATGTAAAGCATACTTTACATATTTTTCATTATTTCAACTCTGGTAGATGTTCACTTCTCACCGAATTGATCATTTTGAAAGATAAGTTCAGCAAATGAGTCACTGAGCAAATTTATTTTTTCTTCTAATATGCGGCTATTGAATAGCAAGCTTCGAGCGTTAGGTTCACATGACTCAATTGCCAAAAGTTAAACGTCGTCTTCTTAACTCGCAAACTGCGAAAAAATTGCTGAATAGCCGTAGCGGACGTCAGGCACGCCATATCTTCTCGAATGCGACTGATCGCATTTTACGTGGGCATCAACTTGCGCTTTCTGGAAGCACACCTTTTGATATTGTGTATCAACGTGAAATTATCAGCCTTCGTCACTATACAGCGGCAACGGAGAACACAACCCAGCATCGGATTCCCTTGGTGATTGTGCCCCCTCTCGCTGCCAATATGCTGATCTATGATTTATTTCCAAATCGCAGCCTCGTGCGTTATTTTCTGGCCCAAGGTTTTGATGTGTATCTGATTGACTGGGGTACCCCGAGTCTACGCCAAGCCAAATATAATCTTGGTACTTACGTGAAAACGTTTATGCCCGACTTTATCGAAAAGATTCGTGAGCATAGCGGTCAGCAACAACTTTCACTGTTTGGCTGGAGTCTAGGTGGCGCTTTATCTCTGTGTTATACCGCTCTATTCAAAGATAAAAACATCCAGAATCTGATGATCTTGGCTTCACCTATCAACACGCATAAATCAGGTTATATGGGTAAGTTTTATCAACGTCTTACCGTACCTGCGCAATGGATTCGGAGTAATACCAAGTTCCGTATTCATCAAGTGCCGAGCCGAGTGTTCCATATTCATGGCTGGCAAAATACGCTGGGATTTAAACTCACCGATCCGATCGGAAACTTTAAAAACTATTGGGATCTGTTAAAAAACCTGAATGATCGCCAATTTGTGATTAACCACGCCACCTCAAGCTCCTTTGTCGACAATATGCTGGCCTATCCAGGCGGTGTGATGCGCGATATTATTCTGCGCTTCTGGATTGATAATGAACTATCGACGGGTTCGGTTCAATTTGGTGAGCAAAGTGCAAATCTAAAAGATATTGATTGTTCAGTACTGGCAATTGGCGGCAGTAGCGACATTATCGTAACTGCGGAAGCAGTACGTCCACTGATGGATTTAATCAGCAGTAGCGACAAGCAATTTGAAATTGTTCCCGGCGGACATATGGGGCTGGTCTCAGGCAGCCAAGCACCAGAACTGGTCTGGCCTGTGGTAACGCAGTGGTTAGCGCCACGTTCTGAATAAATGTCACTCATCTACACAAATAAAAGGCTGCCATCTAGGCAGCCTTTTTTAATTCCCATGCAGCTTGATCATGCAAAATGTTGATAACGATGCAATACCAAACCTTCCACATTGACAGGCGTACCCAATAAATAGCCCTGTAACTGGTTGCAACCTAAACTGGTTAGGATGTCTGCTTGTTGCTGTGTTTCGACGCCTTCTGCTGTTACGACCAAACCCAGTTTTGCAGCCAAATGGATAATGCTTTCCAGAATTGCTTCTTCTTTAGAATTCGGTTTGAGGTCGATCAGAAAACCGCGGTCAATTTTAAGTTCATCTACAGGCAAGTCTTTTAAATATAAGAAGCTTGAATAGCCTGTACCAAAGTCATCAATGGCAATGCGAATGCCGAGCTTACGCAGGCGCTCCAAAGTACGAATACTGGAATCAATATGATGCATGGCCGTAGATTCAGTAATTTCAAGAATGAGGTGATGGGGTTGGATTTGGTATTGTTCTAATAATTGTTCGAGGACACTAAACAGCTTTTTATTTTCAAATTGTAATGCAGAAAGATTAACAGCAATTGGATAAAACGGACTCTTACTTCGTTCCCACTTCTGGATTTGTTGGCAGGCTTGTTCCAGTGCCCAATATCCCATCGTAATAATCAAACCGGTTTTTTCTGCCCCTTCAATAAACATTTGCGGGGTCAGTAGTCCTAGGGTTGGATGCTTCCATCGAATCAGTGCTTCCACCCCGCAGACCTCATAATTCGAAGTAAATTTGGGTTGGTAGAACAAGACAAACTGTTGCTCATCAACGGCCTTATACAAGTCATTAATCAGTTTGGACTGACTGCGTACATCTTGCTGATCGGACATGGAATGGAACATGGTATAGGTGTTACGACCCTGATCTTTGGAGATCAGCATCACAACATCGGCATTAATCAACAGGTCTTGTACATTACAACCATGCTCAGGATACATGGCAATCCCGACACTGGCAGAAATATTAATATCCTTTGCCGCAATCAGATAGGTTTCCTGAATGTAATGCAAAATATCTTCTGAAAGCTGCATCGCTTCATTAATATCGGTATCTTCAGAAATTAAGACAAACTCATCACCGCCAATCCGAAACAACTTATGACTCGAATCCAGCTTATTGTATAAACGGTTTGCCATTTGGATTAGGAGCTGATCGCCAATATGATGGCCAAAAGCATCATTCACTGATTTAAAACGATCTAAATCAATATACAGAAATGCCGCTTTTTGCCCATTTAAACGATGATGATTAAACACCACTTCTGCATGTTCGGTCAGATACAAACGATTTGGGAGCTTGGTCAATGCATCATGTAAAGATTGAGTCGCTAATTCTTTATTGATTAAGGTGAGTTGTTCATTTCTCTCTTCGAGTCTAGCCTCAAGCACTGCAACGGCAAAACCCGCCACCAGAACAAGACTGGTAATAAAGATAATGGTAAACAGCAAGACACTTTGTTCCGTATGTTCTGACGTCAGTATTTGCGCCAAACTTTCATCGAAATAAGTTGCCGCCATACCCGTATAATGCATCCCAACGATACTTAAGGCCATGAGGACAGCGACCACAACTTTCAGTAAGGTCCGGTATGTCACTGCGGTTTTATATTTAAAAATAAAGAAGAAACTCAGACCAGAACCACTAATTGCAATGAGAACAGAGCACAGAACCAAAAGCGGATCATAATGCATGGCATGATGTTCTACCATCAATGCGGCCATCCCCGTATAGTGCATCCCAGATATTCCCAAGCCCATGAATACAGCACCAAGGATTAAACGAGGGATCGGTAAAGTGGGTCTTGAAGTGAGCCAAACGGCAAAAACCGAAGCCGCAGCACCAATTAAATAAGAGAGTATGGTTAAATTAACATCAAAATGATAGCCTTCTGGCAAATGGCTAGCCAGCATTCCCACAAAGTGCATTGACCATATGGCTAAACCTAAGATTAGCCCGCTCGCAATCAAAATGCTTTTTTCAAACTTTTTATAAGCACCCTTAAAGACGAGTTCTTCCATCGATACTGCAACGTAACATGTCACGACTGCAACCAAAATGGAAACGATGACCAATGTGCTATCGTAATCAACGTGAACCATAAAGGACTTCCATGATTATTCAGTACTTTTTTTTATATGATGAGCAAAATGCTCAAAATCCGAACGACGTTTCACACCCAAAGAAGTCATGAATAGTGTATTCATAAACTTTCCTTAACAATAACATCATCTAGCATAAGGTCAAGTCTTTTTCACTTTATAAATCAATAGAATAAAAGCACACAATCATTTCAAACCAATGAAAAATCTTGTTTTTTTATTTCATTTTTTTGACCAAAAGACTCATTTATTTTTGCTAAATCATTTTAATTTTTAAGTCATTACAATGTGTTTATTTTTAGTCGTGCAGACACCCCAAAGCATGCAACACTTTTTTAGCTTGAATCCGAACTGCTCATCCTCAGCAATATGATTAAAACATAAACAATATAAGCTGATTTATTCATCTATATTGTTATAACTCTGTTATCGCACCCCATAAAAAAACCTTGTTTATCTTCGACAAGATTTTTTGTTTAACTCAGAGTAAAAATTAGTTCTTGTCTTTATCTACGATTTTGTTCGCTTGAATCCTGAGTAGGGCCTCCTACGCAAGGAGCAGGGAAATAGAAAAGCATGAGAAGCATCGCTTTTCCCTTGCGTAAGAGTGAAGCTATGCTTCGCTAACGTACGTAACATTAGGATTTTCCATAAAAAAACCCTTGAATAAACAAGGGTCTTTATTTGACTTAGAAAAAATTAGTTCTTTTCTTTGTCTACGATTTTGTTTGCTTGAATCCAAGGTATGAACAAAAATGGGAAGCAACGCTTCCCATTTTTGTGCAAGGCACGTAACCTTAGTTCTTCTCTTTATCAACAATCTTGTTTGCTTGAATCCAAGGCATCATCGCACGTAACTTGTTACCAGTTACTTCAATACCGTGTGCAGCATTTTGACGACGACGTGCAGTCATTGATGGGTAGTTCAACGCACCTTCTTGGATGAACATCTTCGCATATTCACCAGACTGGATGCGTTTCAACGCATTACGCATTGCTTCACGAGACTGTTCGTTGATGACTTCAGTACCAGTCACATATTCGCCATATTCAGCGTTGTTAGATACTGAATAGTTCATGTCCGCGATACCGCCTTCGAACATCAAGTCAACGATTAACTTAAGTTCATGCAAGCATTCGAAGTAAGCCATTTCAGGTGCATAACCCGCTTCAACCAAAGTTTCGAAGCCCATTTTAACCAATTCAACTGCACCACCACAAAGAACTGCTTGCTCACCGAATAAGTCAGTTTCAGTTTCTTCACGGAAAGAAGTTTCGATGATACCTGTACGACCACCACCTACGCCTGAAGCATAAGAAAGTGCAACGTTACGTGCATTACCAGAAGCATCTTGGTGGATCGCGATTAAGTCAGGAACACCTGAACCACGTTGATATTCAGAACGTACAGTGTGACCAGGTGCTTTCGGTGCAACCATGATTACGTCTAAGTCTTTACGTGGAACAACTTGGTTATAAAGAATAGAGAAACCATGAGCAAATGCTAAAGTTGCGCCTTCTTTGATGTTTGGTTCAATCACGTCACGATAAAGTTGAGATTGGAACTCATCTGGCGTCAAGATCATGACTAAGTCAGCTTGAGCAACCGCAGCTGGAACTTCAGAAACTTTAAGACCTGAGTTTTCAGCTTTTTTCCAAGAAGTAGAACCAGCACGTAAACCAACAGTTACGTCTACGCCAGAATCTTTCAAGTTAAGTGCGTGCGCATGGCCTTGTGAACCATAACCAATGATTGCAACTTTCTTGCCTTGGATGATTGATAAGTCACAGTCTTTATCGTAAAAAATTTGCATCTGTTTTCTCCGCTAAAATTTTTGTCATTTCCCTTGTTCTGCAAGGACAGATCTTTTGTAGGCTCCCCCATGATTACCGTTCTGGGTGATCCCCCCTCTTTTCAAAGAGGGGTTGGGGGAGATTTTTAAATTGTTAAAACTTTTTCGCCACGCGCGATGCCTGAAACACCAGAGCGTACAACTTCAAGAATGGTATTTTCTGCGAGTGCATCAATAAAACCATCAATCTTTTCAGTGGTACCGGCAATCTGAATGGTATAGGTCGTCGGTGTCACATCAACGATTTGCGCACGGAAGATATCCGCTGTACGTTTGATTTCCGCACGTGCAGCACCCAAGGCTTTCACTTTGATGAGCATCAACTCACGTTCGATATGCGAACCTTCTGAGAGATCAACCACTTTTACCACTTCAACCAATTTGTTCAGTTGCTTGGTAATCTGCTCGATTTTATGATCATCGCCATAAGTCGTTAAGGTTAAACGCGATAGGGTTTCGTCTTCTGTTGGCGCAACATTCAGTGTTTCAATGTTGTAGCCACGTTGACTGAATAAGCCAACAAGACGAGAAAGCGCACCAGCTTCGTTTTCAACGAGTACAGAAATAATATGTCTCATTATGTACGCTCCCCTTTACCTAACCACATATCCTTCATGGACTGGCCTGCAATCAACATTGGATAAACATGTTCTGTACGATCAACCATGACATTAATGAATACACATTTATCATTAATTGCCATCGCTTCAGCTAATTTAGAATCGAGCTCGTCAGCATGGTTAATCTGAATACCGACATGACCATACGCTTCCATTAACTTGGCAAAGTCAGGTAATGAATCAACATAAGAACTTGAATGACGTCCTTCGTAGTTCATATCTTGCCACTGCTTCACCATGCCCAAGGCTTGGTTGTTTAAGCAGAGAATTTTTACATTCAAGCCATATTGCTTGCAGGTCGATAATTCTTGGATACACATCTGAATCGATGCTTCACCAGTAATACAAACCACTTGCTGGTCTGGGAATGCAAGCTTTGCAGCCATTGCATACGGTAAACCAACACCCATGGTGCCTAGGCCACCAGAGTTGATCCATTGACGTGGACGTTTGTATTTGTAGTAGTTTGCACCAAACATCTGATGCTGACCCACGTCTGAAGTAATGATGGCTTCACCATTGGTCACACGATCTAATGCCTCAACCACTTGCTGAGGTTTCATTACACCATTTTGACCTGCTTCATAACGTAAGCCGTGTACTTTGCGCCATTCATTGATCTGAGACCACCATGCCGCAATTGCTTCAGGGTTTGGCTTAGATACATTCATTTGTTTGAGTTGTGCCAACATTTCTTGAAGTACTGGCTCTACTGCCCCCACGATTGGGATGTGCGCCATAATAGTCTTCGAAATCGTTGCTGGATCAACATCAATATGAATGACTTTTGCATTGGTACAGAATTTTGCAGGGTTGTTGGTTACACGGTCATCAAAACGTGCACCAATGGCCAAAATCACATCTGCATTATGCATCGCCATGTTGGCTTCATAAGTACCATGCATCCCCAACATGCCCACGAACTGCGGATCATTACCAGGGAAAGCACCTAAACCCATTAAAGTATTTGTAACTGGGTAACCCAATAAATGTGCAAGCTCAGTCAATAAGCCAGATGCATTGCCTTGAACCACACCACCACCGGTATAGATCATTGGGCGTTTAGCCGTAATCAACTCATCAATCGCTTTGCGAATTTGACCTGAGTGACCACGTGAAGGCGGCTGATATGAACGCATCTTCACTTTTTCAGGATATTCGTAGGCAAACTTTTCCGCAGGATTGGTCGCATCTTTTGGAATATCAACCACAACTGGACCTGGACGGCCAGACGCAGCAATATAGAATGCTTTCTTAATAATTGCAGGAATTTCGCTAGCGTGACGCACTTGGAAACTATGTTTTACGATTGGACGAGAAATACCAACCATATCTGTTTCTTGGAATGCATCTTCTCCAATCAGATGGCTTGCAACCTGACCAGACAAAATCACCATTGGGATTGAGTCCATGTAGGCTGTTGCGATTGGAGTGACGGTATTGGTTGCGCCCGGTCCAGAAGTGACCAGTACCACACCTGTCTTACCCGTTACGCGTGAGTATGCGTCTGCCATATGACCGGCAGCTTGCTCATGACGAACGAGGTAATGGTTGATTTTGTCTTGTTGAAATAGCGCATCATAAATATGTAATACAGCGCCGCCTGGATACCCAAAAACATGCTCTACGCCTTCGTCCGCAAGCGCACGAACGAGCATTTCACCACCAGATAAAAGTTCCAACGTGATTCACCCTAGTATTTTGCACAATTTATGGGAGACATAAATTGTGTTCATTCATTAACTTTTGCACTTTTTATAAGTGTGCGTATTCTACTCGTTTTTGCTGCAATAGGAAAAATTTTCTGAGACTCATCAGCCGTATAAACTTGATGACATCTCGAATCAAAATGTGCTGGGATAAGCATATTTCAAAAAATCATTCTCTCGGCTAGAAAGAATGTCCATTGCAAGCCATGACATTTATTCGAAGGGTGATCAAATAAACACATATAAAACTTGAGAAAGCATTCTTGTTTCTTTCATAAGCAATGTCAAGAACAAAGAAAAGGATTTTAACGAATATTTTTTAGCTGTTGTTTTTTTAGACACATTTCACGGAATTATTTGGTCTTGTCAAAACACCCATTTATCAAAAAACTATTTTCTTTTTAATGAAAAATAGGCATTGTAAACTGCTTATTTAGGCATTTTGATCGAATATAGACAGCATTCATTTGGGGAGATCAAACATGAATTTATCTTATTTAAAAACAACCTTGTACACAGTTGCAACCACAGCACTATTACTCTGTTCCAGCCAGAACTACGCACAACAATATTACAAATGGGTCGATGCCAATGGGTCAACCCATTACACCACTACGCCACCACCAAAAGGCTCAAAGCGTTTGGACAAAGTTTCAACATATGGTACAAGCCATCAAAACACCAATCCAACAACTCAACGCGGCCAGCAAGCGACTCCAGACGCCACACCAAATGTAACACAGCAAGCACCGCAGACAGCACCATCCACTCCGACGAACACAGTGAAACCGCAAAGCCAGCCATCTGCCAATGCACCATCTGTGCTATAACCAAGCCAGTTGATCCTGCGAGGTCATCTTCAACACGGCGGCCTTGCAGATAAAATCCCGATCTAAAAACTGACATTTCCTACAATTTTGCGCTATGCTGTGCAGCAATCTTAACTTTACTTTTTTGTTGTATCGCATATCCCTATGACGACTTCTCACATTGACTCCGAATATCAAGCAAGTGCCATTGAGCCTCAAGTTCAACAAGACTGGGACAATCGCAAAGTTTTTAAAGTTGCAGACACTGTAGAGGGCAAACATCGCTATATCCTGTCGATGTTCCCCTACCCAAGTGGCAAACTGCACATGGGGCATGTGCGTAACTACACCATTGGTGACGTGATCAGCCGTTTCCATCGCTTAAAAGGCGAAACAGTATTACAACCAATGGGTTGGGATGCGTTTGGTTTACCAGCTGAAAATGCGGCGATTGCACACCAAGTTGCACCTGCAAAATGGACGTTTGAAAACATTGCGTACATGCGTGACCAATTAAAGAAATTGGGCTTGTCTGTCGATTGGGATCGCGAATTTGCGACCTGTACGCCAGAGTACTATCACTGGGAACAATGGTTATTCGTACAACTTTATAAGAAAGGCTTGATCTATCGTAAGCTTTCAACCGTGAACTGGGACCCTGTTGACCAGACTGTGCTTGCCAATGAACAAGTTGAAAACGGTCGTGGCTGGCGTTCAGGTGCATTGGTAGAAAAACGCGATATTCCGATGTACTACTTCCGCATCACCGACTATGCACAAGAATTATTAGACGATTTAGATACTTTAAAAGATGGCTGGCCACAACAGGTCTTGACCATGCAGCGTAACTGGATTGGCCGCTCGACGGGGATGGAGATTACCTTCCCTTCTGCCAATACTGAAATTTATGCAGATGGCTTAACGGTGTATACCACGCGTGCGGATACCTTAATGGGTGTGACCTATGTTGCCGTTGCAGCAGAACACCCAATGGCACTCAAAGCTGCTGAAAACAATCCTGAGCTTGCTGCATTTATTGAAGAATGCCGTATGGGTTCAGTGGCAGAAGCTGATTTAGCCACGGCTGAAAAGAAAGGTATGGCAACAGGCTTATCTGTTAAGCATCCAGTGACAGGTGAAGACCTCCCAGTTTGGATTGCTAACTATGTATTAATGTCATACGGTTCAGGCGCTGTAATGGCCGTTCCTGCACATGACGAACGCGACTTTGAATTTGCCAATAAGTTCAACTTGCCAATCAAACAAGTGATTGATGCCAAAGGCGCTGATGATGCTGAATACTCAGCTGCTGAATGGCAAGAGTGGTATGGTTCTAAAGATGGCAAACTGGTGAATTCAGGCGAGTTTGATGGTTTAGCATTCCAAGCTGCTTATGATGCCTTCCTTGCAAAATTAGAACCACAAGCATTAGCCAACTCTAAGGTTCAATTCCGTTTACGTGACTGGGGTGTTTCTCGTCAACGTTACTGGGGTTGCCCAATTCCAATGATCAACTGTAACAGCTGTGGTCAAGTCACTGTTCCAGAAGATCAATTACCTGTCGTTTTACCGACCGATGTGGTTCCAGATGGTTCAGGTAACCCATTGAATAAGATGCCTGAATTCTATGAAACCAAATGCCCAAGCTGTGGCGGCGATGCGCGTCGTGAAACAGATACCTTGGACACCTTTGTAGAGTCCTCTTGGTACTATGCACGTTATGCATCTCCAGACTTTACTGGTGGTATGGTAAAACCTGAAGCAGCACAAAGCTGGCTTCCTGTGAACCAATACATTGGTGGGGTTGAACATGCCATTTTGCATTTACTTTATGCACGTTTCTTCCATAAGTTGATGCGTGATGAAGGCGTGGTACAAGGTAATGAACCATTCACTAACTTACTCACCCAAGGCATGGTGTTGGCTGATACCTTCTATCGTGAAGCTGAGAATGGCAAGAAAACTTGGTTCAACCCTGCTGACATCGAATTAGAGCGTGATGAAAAAGGTCGTATTCTTTCGGCGAAATATTCAGGTGATGGTCAGGAAGTTGTGATTGGCGGACAAGAAAAAATGTCGAAGTCGAAAAACAACGGCATTGATCCGCAAGCAATTATTGATCAATACGGCGCAGATACGGCTCGTGTCTTCATGATGTTCGCTGCACCACCAGATCAATCATTAGAGTGGTCTGATGCTGGTGTTGAAGGTGCTAACCGCTTCTTGAAACGTGTATGGCGTTTGGCTGCTGGCTTCTTGGAAAAAGGCAATCCAGCAACGACGATTGATACTGCAAACTTATCGAAAGATGCACAAGATTTACGTCGTAAAACCCATGAAACCATTCAAAAAGTGGGTGATGACATCGAACGTCGTCATGCGTTCAATACGGCAATTGCAGCATTGATGGAATTGCTCAATGCCAGCAACAAGTTTGAAGCAAAAGATGACAATGATGTTGCTGTTGCACGTGAAGCAATCACCACCTTATTGACGCTACTTGCCCCATTTGCACCGCATTTGAGTCAAACGTTGTTAACTCAGTTTGGTTTGGAATTAACAACGATTGAATTCCCACAAGTGGATGAGTCAGCGTTAACCCGTAATACGCAAACGATTGTTGTACAAGTGAATGGTAAACTTCGTGCTAAGTTAGACGTCGCAGTCGATATCTCAAAAGATGAGTTATTGGCTTTGGCAAAAGCATTACCAGAAGTGCAACAATTCTTGACTGGCCCAACCAAGAAAGAAATTGTAGTACCGAATAAACTTGTTAATTTAGTGGTTTAATGTGCTGCTTAAATTCCCCTGCGACTAGCAGACGGAATTTGTAGAAACAAAACCTCATCAAAGCCCGCTGTCATTCATCGGGCTTTGATTCTAAAATGTGGTCAATTTATCAAGATTAAATCTTCCATATTGAATGGAATATCATAAAGGACAAAGCATGCATTTAGCTCAACGTTTAGCTACTATCGTTTTAACTTTAGGTCTAAGTGCAGGCTTGGTCGGCTGTGGCTTTCATCTAAAGGGAAGTAACCCGACAGCGGCACCTTTGGTCTACAACAAGCTGACTTTAGTCCTACCTGACAATACGGATCAGTTTGAAAACCAGCTCAGCATTTATCTTGGTGCAACGGGCGTACAACTCAGTAATGCCAATGATGCCTATGTGCTTCGTGTGCTGGATTACACTCCACGCCGTCAACTGTTGAATGGTAAATTGACTGAGGCCTTATTGCGTTTAACCGTGACTTTCCAAATTGAAGACCGCCAAGGTAAGCAAATTACTGAACCGCGTACCTTAACTGCTTCTCGTACCTATCAATACGACGTGGCAACGGTGAATACCGATAATCAACAAGAAGCATATTTGAATCGCATTCTTATTGATGATATGGCACAACAAATCACGCGTCAGATTGCAGCCAATCGTTTGCCGAAAGCACAACCTTAATTCATCATTATGAAACTGGATTATGTGCAAGCCTTAAAACGGGTTGATGAGGCTCGCGGTGCATGGATCATGCATGGACAAGAGCCCCTACTTGAACAAAACTTGCTTGATGCATTTCGTAAAAGCTGGCAACAGCAAGAAGTTGAACGGCAGCGTTATGATATCAATAGCGTGAATGACTGGAAAAATGTCTTTAACGCGCTGAATAGTTTATCCCTGTTCTCACAACAACTTGCGATTGAAGTACATGGCAATATTAAGCCTGATGCCAATGGTTTAAAGCAGCTGAAAAGCTATATTCAACATAATGAACATAACCTCTTATTGGTTGTTTTACCGAAGCAAGACAGCAGCAGCTTAAAATCAGCTTTTTTCCAAGTGGTCGAAGCCAATGGTGTGGTAGTTCCATTAACCGCGACCTATCCACAAGATCGACAACGAATTTTAAGCATAGAAGCAGAAAAGCTCGGGATTCAGCTGAATAATGATGCTTGGCAATGGCTCATGCAGCACCATGAACATAACCTGCTCGCGGCAAAAAATAGCTTGATGCGGGTTGCAGATACGTTCCCCGATATTCAACAGATTCAGATTGAACAACTATATTCCTGCTTACAGGATCAATCGCGTTATACGACTTATGACTTAAGTGATGCCTTGCTTGCTGGAAACTTGGCGCAGTCAGTCAAGATTTATCAATACTTGATTGCTGCGGGCGAGCCAGATAGCCTGATCTTATGGACCTTAAGCAAAGAAATGCGCTTATTGATGCAATTGTTTGAACAACCGCACAATGCCATTCAACTCGGGATATGGAAAACCAAAGTCTCGCAATATCAGCAAGCTCTACGCCGTTTAAACCCGAGACAATTCCTAACTTGGTCTGATTTATTACTGCGCATTGATGCTTCGATTAAAGGCATGTCCAAAGAAAACCCTGAACAACTGATGCTACAAGCCTTAGCTGAATTGTGTGGTACCACCCTGTTTGCTCAACCTGCTTAGAGCATTCATCTTCATCACATAATAAGAATAATGGATCAACACATGTCATTCCATTTAAGCCCCGACCAAATCAAGCTGATCAAAAGTCTATTCCAACAAGCCGACAGCCTGATCATCAGCGCAGGTGCAGGCATGGGCGTTGACTCGGGGTTGCCCGATTTCCGCGGCAATCAAGGCATGTGGCAAGCCTATCCAGAGCTAGGTAAACAACGTATCGATTTTACCGAAATTGCCAATCCAGCCGCATTTAAACGGCATCCACGTTTGGCTTGGGGATTTTACGGACACCGTCTAGCCCTGTATCGTCAAACCACACCCCATTCAGGCTTTCTACAACTCAAGCAACTGGCTGAAACATTAAATCTACCAACTTTTGTATTTACCTCGAATGTCGATGGCCAATTTCAAAAAGCTGGCTTTGCTCTGGATCAGATCTATGAATGTCATGGCTCAATTCATCATCTGCAATGTCTGGACGCTTGTACACAGACCATTTGGTCAGCGGATGAATTAGAGCCTGAAATTGATGATCAAGACTGTCAATGGCTCGGGCAATTGCCACAATGTCCGCACTGTGGTGCACTGGCACGACCGAATATTTTAATGTTCAATGATATGGGTTGGATCAGCCATCAACAGGATCAGCAGGCAAAAGGCTTAAAAGCTTTTCTAAAATCACAGCATCGCCCTATTGTCATTGAAATGGGTGCGGGTACAGCCATTCCAACCGTACGTTATTTTAGTGAGCAATTTGCGCCAGGTCTGATTCGAATTAACCCACGTGAATATACGCTTCCTGCACAAGGCGGTCTTGCCCTTGCAGCAACTGCCGAACAAGGAGTTCACAGTATTTATCAGATTTTTATAGAATAACTTATTGGCAAAAAAGCAAATAATTCTCATTCTAGATTAAAAATATTCACGCTTTATCCTTATTTCACTTTTATACTAAGTCCAGTTTTTCACTTTTGACCTGCTGCCATGCCAAAAACAAATGCTAAAAAAATCCAGCCTCGTAAAATCATCATGATCGCAATCGGAGTGCTCATCATTGCAGCGCTCGGATGGATGTTCTTCAAACCTAAAGCCCAAGCACCACAATATATTAGTGCGGAAGTCTCTCGCGGCGATATCGAAGATTCGGTGTTGGCAACTGGGGTACTTGAAGCCACCAAAATGGTGAGTGTTGGTGCACAGGTATCGGGTCAGGTGAAAAAAATGTATGTGCAATTGGGCGACCAAGTTAAACAAGGTCAGTTGATTGCACAAATTGATTCGATTCGCCAAGAAAACGAACTTAAAACCGCCGATGCCAGTATTAAAAATCAACAAGCGCAACTCGCAGTACAGCAAGCCAATTTAGCTAAGGTCGAAGCAGAATATAAACGTCAGCAAGCCATGTACAGCCAAGATGCGACTTCACGTGCTGAACTCGAAACTGCTCTCGCAAACTTTAAAACAGCACAAGCACAAATTGCATCGATTAATGCACAAATCGAGCAATCTCGCTTGACCTTGGCAACTGCGAAAGAAGATTTAGGCTATACCCGTATCGTGGCGCCGATGGATGGCACCATTGTGGCGATTGTGACTGAAGAAGGTCAAACCGTAAACGCCAACCAAACCGCACCAACCATTGTAAAATTGGCCAAACTCGACACCATGACCATTAAAGCGCAGATTTCTGAAGCTGATGTCATGAAAGTTGAAAAAGGCCAAACCGTGTATTTCACCACTTTAGGTAATAGTGATAAAAAACATTATGCCAAGTTACGTCAAGTAGAACCTGCGCCCAATTCAATTAATACGGAAACCACCAGTAGCAGCAGTTCATCAACGTCAAATGCTGCGGTGTACTACAACGCTTTATTTGATGTACCGAATGAAGATGGCAAACTTCGTATTGATATGACCGCACAGGTTTATATTGTGCTGGCAGATGCAAAAAATGCGCTGACCGTCCCTGCGGCAGCCATTCAGACCCAACGCGGCAACCGTGCTAAAGGTGGTCAAGCCAATGCCAATAAGTCTGCAGAATCAGCAAAAAAATCAGATACAGACCAAACACAACGTCCAAAACGCCTAGAACTGAGTGAAGAAGAAAAAGCCTTGGTTGCGCAGGGTAAAGCATCAACAGGTATGGTGCGTGTGCTACAAGCGGATGGTACGGCTCAACCGCAACCTGTGTTGATTGGTCTGAATAACCGCGTCACGGCACAAGTGCTGAAAGGCTTAAAACAAGGCGATCAAGTGGTGATTGCAGATGGCTCTGACAGCTCAAATGAAGCAGCCAAACGTAGCAACCAACGTGCAATGAGAATGTAATATGACTCAAAATCAAACACATTCATCACAGCCACTGCTTGAGGTCAGTCAGCTCACCCGTGAATTTCCCGCGGGTGAAGCAACCGTACAGATCCTCAAAGGCATTGATTTAAAAATTTATGCAGGTGAGTTGGTTGCCATTGTCGGGCAATCAGGCTCAGGTAAATCGACCCTGATGAATATCTTGGGTTGTCTGGATAAACCGACCGCAGGCAGCTATCGGGTCAATGGTCGAGAAACCCGTCAGCTTGAACCTGATGAACTGGCACAACTGCGCCGTGAATATTTTGGTTTTATTTTCCAACGTTATCACTTACTCGGCGATTTGAGTGCTTCAGGTAACGTTGAAGTGCCTGCAATTTATGCAGGAGTTGATAGCCATCTTCGTCAGGAACGCTCTGCTGAATTGTTGTCCGAACTAGGACTTGAAGAACGCTTACATCATCGCCCTAGCCAGCTATCTGGTGGTCAGCAACAACGTGTCTCGATTGCACGTGCGCTGATGAATGGTGGGGATGTGATTCTTGCCGATGAACCCACAGGTGCCTTGGATAAGAATAGTGGTATTGAAGTAATGCGCATTTTGCGTGAGCTGAATGCCAAAGGCCATACCATTATTCTGGTCACACACGATCTTAATGTCGCTAAGAATGCAACACGTATTATCGAGATCAGTGACGGTAATATTATTTCCGACCGTGCCAATGAGCCTGAACATAGTGATCCAGAACTTGAGCATCAAACCCTAGAGCGTAACCCGCAGAAAAAAACCTCCGCTTGGCGTTCTTTCTTTGACCGTCTTGGTGAAGCCTTCCGTATGGCATTACTCGCCATGAATGCACACCGTATGCGGACCTTTTTGACCATGCTCGGGATTATTATCGGGATTGCATCCGTGGTCTCCGTGGTGGCGCTGGGGAATGGCTCACAGAAGCAAATTCTAGAAAATATCAGTAGTCTGGGAACCAATACCATTACCGTCTATCAAGGTCGTGGCTTTGGTGATAACTCACGGACCTCACAAGCCAAAACATTGGTGCCTGCCGATGCCGAAGCATTGGCCGAACAGCCCTATGTGGATGGGGTCAGCCCTTCTGCCAATACCAGTTTAACCTTGCGCTATAAAGATACCGAAGCCGCAGCAACGGTGAATGGTGTCAGTGCTGATTTCTTCTATGTTCGTGGTATGACCTTTAAATCAGGGCAACCTTTTGATAAGGCAAGTGTGACTGAACGCGCCCAAGATGTGGTGATTGATACCAATACGGAAAAAACCTTCTTTGCAGATGGTACCAATCCTGTCGGTCAAGTGCTGTTATTGGGCAGTGTTCCAAGTCGAATTATTGGCGTGATTGATGCCCAGCAAGGCTTTATGGGAAATTCAGACAGCCTCAACGTCTATCTGCCCTACTCGACTGTCATGAGCCGTATGCTAGGTCAATCCAATGTACGTAGCATTATCGTGCGTATCAAAGATGAATATCCAAGTAGCGCTGCTGAGAATGCGATTCTGACCTTGCTGGAACAACGTCACGGCGCACAAGATGTGTTTACCCAAAACTCTGACAGTATTCGTGAAACCATTCAGCAAACCACTGCAACCATGACCTTGCTGATTTCAGCGATTGCTGTCATTTCGTTGGTAGTGGGTGGTATTGGCGTGATGAACATTATGCTGGTTTCCGTGACTGAGCGGACCCAAGAAATCGGGGTACGCATGGCGGTTGGTGCTCGTCAAAGTGATATTTTGCAGCAATTCCTGATTGAAGCAATTCTGGTCTGTTTATTGGGCGGTATCTTGGGTGTGCTGCTATCTTTAGGCATTGGACAGATTATTGGACACTTTGCCAAAGGCATCATTGAAATGAGTTATTCGACCACTTCAATTGTTGCAGCGTTTGTATGCTCAAGCATGATTGGTATTGTATTTGGCTTCTTGCCAGCACGAAATGCAGCACAACTCGATCCAGTTGCTGCTTTAGCGAGAGAATAAGGAATTTGAGTATGTCTTTTCAATTCACAAAATTAGGACTTGCACTGGTACTCACTGGTTCCTTAGCTGGCTGTTCTGCTGTCGTCAAAACACCCTATAACGCACCAACCGTCCAAGTGCCACAACAGTTCCAATACGATGCACAAAAAAGTAAAAGCATCCATCTAACTGATCAGTGGTGGACATTATTTAATGATGCCCAATTAAATCAATTGGTCGATCAAGTGTTGGCTAAAAATAGTGACTTAAGTGTCGCAGGCATCACCTTGCAACAAGCCCGCCTACAAGCAGGTCTCGCTGAAAATAAACAAGGGATTCGAACCAGTTCTAGTGTTTCCGCAGGTCATAATATTGATCTGCGTTCTGGCGATGGTTCTGATCGTGGTTTATCCACCAGCGTTGGCGTCAGCTATGAACTCGATTTATTTGGCAAGCTCGCCAATCAAACGGAAGCAAGCCGATGGGAAGCCTTAGCCACTGAACAAGATTTACAAGCGACTGCACAAAGTTTGGTTGGCACGACAGCAAAGCTGTATTGGCAGTTGGGCTATCTGAATGAGCGCTATCAAACCATTCAGCAAAACTTGGCTTCGACCCAAAAAACCTACTCTTTGGTGCAATCACAATACAAAGCAGGTGCAGTATCTGGTTTAGATTTAACCCAAGCAGAACAATCGGTGCAAAGCCAAAAAGCCAGCCTTAGCCAGATCGAACAGCAACGCGTCGAAGCACGTACCGCGATTGCCGTTTTGCTACATGAACCCGTACAACAACTGAATATTCAAGAGCCTGCGCAGTTACCTCGCAATGCCCTGCCGAATATCGCGGTTGGACTCCCTGCTGATATTTTATCGCGTCGCCCAGATCTACAAGCATCTGAATTACGTTTGCGTAAGACTTTAGCGAATAAGGACGCGACCAAAGCCAGCTATTACCCTTCAATTAATTTGACGGGGAATGTTGGTTCTTCCAGCACGTCTTTAACCCAACTGTTAAAGAATCCGGCTTTAACTTTGGGTGCGAGCTTGAGCCTACCCTTTCTTCAATATAATGATATGAAGAAAGACATTGCGATCAGTGATCTTGAGTATGAAAAAGCCATTACCCAGTATCGCCAAACACTATACCAAGCTTTTGCCGATGTGGAAAATGCGCTATCCAATCGCACTCAACTGAATCAGCAAGTACAGTTACAACAACGTAATGTTGAGCTGGCAGATAAAACTGAACGTTTAACCGAAGTGCGTTATCGCAATGGAGCGATTGCCTTAAAGAACTTATTGGATGCACAGGAAACCACACGTAATGCACGACTCAGCTTGGTTGAAACCAAGCAGAATCAATACAATGCCTATGTGACGTTAATGCAAGCCATGGGTGGAAGTCCTGTTAAAGAACTGCCGAAACAATAGCACTCGCGCTATTGTTTAATCGCTTAAAGTCCTCGGCTCATTTTTGAATAAACCGAGGACTTTTGTTTTATTCCTCGATTTTTCTATTTATGCAAATATTGTGATTTTATCTTTGAACAAAACATAGATACATAATATAAAAAATATAATTGGTTATACAGCAAGTCTGGAGTATAACTATAGTAATATCCTTTCATAAAAATGGAAAAATAAAATAGAATTCAAGGCGCTCAAAGGAGAGTATATAGACCATCTTAATTATGAATTTCTTTCAAAGTCTCACATTAACCTATAGGTATACAGCGAGATATCTTGCAAATTAGATGAATAATGATAATGGAGTAGAAATAAATAGTTCAGATTTTTCTATTCGATTCTAATACTAACCTTCACACCTAGCTAGCAAGAGATAATAAGTCGCTCTAGAGTACTTTGGTACATCATTAACTCCAACGTTATATTTCATAAATAGATAATTAATGACTAATAGAATTTTACCAACACCAGAAAAGTTCGCATCCTGTCCTTATGACAAGAAGATTCTTTCATTTTATGAGGGGCAATTTGAGAGTGTCTTTGTCATATTTCATCCTTTTTTTATGTCTACTAAAATTGAACTCGAGTGTTTTTGCCCATCAAGATGGCCTAGTAAGCATCAATTTATTGAGAGCTGCTCTACAATAAGCTGGAGTGAAACTCTATTACTTTCAGGACTTACAACGTTTTCAGATATAGATATTGGTCTAAGAACCATAATTAATGGCATAAAGCCAGAACGATCAAACAAATATTTTTCCGAAAAGCTTACGGCGCTTCAAAGTCAGCATATTATCCTTCCACAAGAGGGTTATTTATCCCCCTTTATTGAAAATAAACTCTTAAATGCCATCAAAATAATTGGGCATAATTGGCTTTGGGTCGGAGATGAATTCGGCACAGAAAGGAAGCTTTACTGGGTTGAAGACCTAATTGAAAAAGACGAAATACCTGCCCATGGTTGTGTATTTGCACACGATCAGAGTCTACTCATAACAACACATTGGGATAGCCACTGTTCATTTCTTTGTTCTTCTAAAGAGACTATTGATAAAATTTTAGAAATTGAACCATTTGAAGGCTTTTTTTGTACTCAAAATACAGAAGTTTATTGGAGCTTATACGAAATATAAAAAAGCAATCAGCGACTTCACTAATTCCGAACGCTAAAATTTAATACTCTCAAAAAACAAAGCCGCTCTAAAAGCGGCTTTATCAAATAATTTAGATCAATCTAATTATTCATCATCCATCATCGACTGACTCATACCTACGGTATTAAAACCACCATCGACATACATGATTTCGCCAGTAATACCTGAAGCCCACGGCGAGCAAAGGAATAATGCGGCATTACCCACTTCTTCAATGGTCACATTGCGTTTCAATGGCGCAATTTTTTCATTGGCATCTAACATTTTACGGAATGATTTAATGCCTGAAGCTGCCAAAGTACGGATTGGACCCGCAGAAATTGCATTCACGCGAATACCGTCTACACCCAAGCTTGACGCCAAATAACGAACGCCCGCTTCTAACGATGCTTTGGCCATGCCCATCACGTTATAGTTCGGCATCACACGCTCAGAACCTTGGTAAGTCAAAGTCAATAAACAACCTTGGCGTGCTTGTAATAATGGTTTAGCCGCACGTGCCATCGCGATAAAGCTATAAGCACTAATGTCATGTGCAATTTTAAAACCATCGCGATCAGTCACGTCAGTAAAGTCACCGTCAAGCGTATGTGCAGGGGCAAAACCGATTGAATGCACTACACCGTCTAAACCATCCCAGTGTTTTGCCAATTCAACAAAAGCATTGTCAATTTCTGCGTCAACAGCAACATCACAAGGAAAAACCAGTGTTGAACCAAACTGTGCTGCAAAATCATCGACACGTTTTTTCAGCTTTTCATTTGGATAAGTAAACGCAAGCTCTGCACCTTCACGGTGGAGTGCTGATGCAATACCAAAAGCAATCGATAATTTACTTGCAATACCGGCAATTAAAAAACGTTTACCAGCTAAAAGTCCTTGTGACATCTTATTCTCACTCGAAAAATTTTCACCACATCATGCCAATATTCCGCCGCTTGCGGAATTGCATAATCCACCTTTTTTACAATCTTGCATAAAAAAATCGCCTTCAAGAGAAGACGATTGATAATTTATCTTGCTTTGGGCTTAGTCATCGCCACGAAGCAGACTGAGTAAACGCAAGAATGAATAATACATCCACACCAAAGTTGCCAATAAGGCGATGGCACAGATCCATTCAAATGCTTTTGGTGCGCGTTGTGCAGCCGCATTTTCAATCAAGTCAAAATCCAAGATCAGGTTTAATGATGCGATGACCGCAACAAAGGCAGCAAAGCCAATACCCAACCAGTTACTTTCAAAGATATAAGGAATGCTTGAACCAAATGCTAAACGCAAAATGATCTGTACGACAAATACCAAGGCAATCGCAATCGAGGCAGAAATCACAACTGCTTTAAACTTTTCAGTGGCGCGAATCACTTGGAATTTATATAAGGCAAATAAAACCAATGTGGTCACAAAAGTCGCAAGCAGAGCTTGTAAAGGGACACCTGGATATTTCAATTGGAAAATAAACGATACACCACCTAAAAACGCCCCTTCAAACAAGGCATAAGGAATGGCTAAAGCTGGTGCAGTATTAGATTTAAAGGTGGTAATTAAGGCAAGGATTAAACCACCTACTGCGCCAATAATCGTTGCAGCATAGGCAATCGACAGATTAGCAGTCATCGCACAGTAGAAAAATAAGGCTATGCCTAAAACAGCTGCAATCACCGTTAACAGGACTGATTTTTGAATCGCACCCTGAATGGTCATTGGCTCAGCCAAATTTTGATAGGTTTCTACCCGTGTTAAAATAGGGTTAGTACTTTGCATGTACGCTCTCTTTTTTATAGTTTGCAATTAAACATCGAGTTTAAGCGATTTTTTGAGCAAGCCCAAATTTTTTCATATATTAAAAAAGGAGCATACGCTCCTTTTTATACTTTGTTCATAAACTGATTAGTTATCGTTATTCATGATGAAAAAGTATTCACGATAGTATTTCAATTCTGCAATCGAATCACGGATGTCATCCATCGCCAAGTGCGAAGCATTTTTCTTTAAGCCGCTCATAATTTCAGGTCTCCAGCGTTTCGCTAACTCTTTCACCGAAGACACATCTAAATTACGGTAATGGAAAAACTGTTCTAACTCAGGCATCAAACGATGCAAGAAACGGCGGTCTTGGCAAATCGAGTTCCCACACATCGGCGATGATTTTGGGCTGACCCATTTCTTTAAAAACTCAAGGGTTTGCTGTTCTGCATCTTCAGCCTTTAACTTACTGCGGCGCACTCGCTCAATCAGACCCGACTGACCATGTTGTTTGGTATTCCACTCATCCATCGCATTTAGAATCAAATCAGATTGATGTACCGCTAAAACAGGTCCTTCAGCCAAGATATTCAAATGGTCATCTGTAATAATTGTTGCAATTTCAATAATCTTGTCGTTATCGGTATCGAGACCTGTCATTTCCAGATCGATCCAAATTAATCGTGTATCAGGGGTGCTGCTCATGGATGGCGATTCTAATGTGCTTAAAAACATCAATAGTAGCAAATTAATTACATCTTGGCTGTAATTCTATAGCGGCTTCGTGCTATTTTTGCGGTCTTCAAAGTGTGGATTTTTGGGATATGAATGGCTTTAATTCGTAAGCGTCGTTTAACCGAACAACAGCAGCGTCGTATTGAGAAACAGCATAAATCACGTCAAGACGACATTGATACATCGCAAGATCTGGATGGACTGGTTGTTCAGCATTATGGTCGTCAACTCGAAGTACAAGCTTTATCTGTGCCTGAACAGCACCCTGAAAAACCACATGTGGTTGAAGGTGAACCAGAACCGTTCTGGAAACCGATTGAACTCGACAGCGTTTGGCGCTGTCATACCCGTACCAACCTAGAACTGTTGGTCACAGGTGATCGGGTTAAATGGCAGGCCGATCCAATTACTGGCTTAGGTATTATCACCGCAATTTACCCAAGACAATCCTTGCTCACCCGACCAGACCGTTATCATAAGGTCAAACCTGTCGCCGCCAATATTAGTCTGATTGTGATTGTATTTGCCCCGCTGCCAGAACCCGCTCCAACCTTGATTGACCGCTATCTGGTCGCGTGTGCCGATGCCAATATCCCTGCGCTGTTAGTACTGAATAAATCTGACTTGCTTACGGACAATGATCCGATTCTGACCTTACTGAGTGAATATGAGTCTTTAGGTTATGAAACCTTAATCTGTCATTCACAAGGTGACTTATCTGCGCTTTCAAATCGTATTGATAATGAAACCGTCGCTTTCGTTGGACAATCAGGGGTTGGTAAAAGTTCATTGATCAATACCATTGTTCCCGATGCAGCACAGAAGACCAATGTCATTTCAGAGAACTCGGCACTCGGTCAACATACCACTACTTCTACTCGTTTGATTAAATTTGGAACAAACGGTGCATTGATTGATTCCCCAGGAATCCGTGAATTTGGGCTGTGGCATCTCAGTTTAGAAAAGGTTCGTACCGGTTTTCCAGAGATTGAAGCGCATTTGGGGCTTTGCCAATTTCGTAACTGTACCCATACCCATGAGAAAAATTGTGCGCTGAAACAAGCGGTTGATGCAGGTGAAATTTTGCCGCGCCGTTTGGACAGTTATTTACGTTTACTGGATGAAATTCAGGAAGCACAGCAAAAAAGTTAATTTTCTTCGCTGCTTGCCCTTGAACTAAAGATTTTGATCACCATTGAGATAAGTTATACTCAGGGTCAATTTTGATTTTAACTTTAGGTGACTTGTGGAACGCTGGTTAGAGTTTATGGGGAATCACCCCTTCTTATTTGGTGCGCTCGGCGTGTTAATCGTGTTGTTCTTTGTTTTAGAAGGACAGCGCAACGGTCGTAAAATTTCACCACAATCTCTAGGTATTTTGGTCAAAGCAAAAAATGCGATTTTGATCGACTTACGTGATGGAAAAGATTTCCGTGATGGTCACATCAGCGGCAGCCGTAACATTCCATATAGCCAGATTACAAGTCATGTCGATGAATTAAAAGCAAGTGATCGTCCCTTGGTCTTCATTTGTAACTTAGGTCAGGTTGCAGGCTCAGCATTGCAAAAAGTTGGTCATGCCGACAGCTACCGCTTAGACGGTGGTATTAGCAATTGGAAAGCTCAAGGCTTACCTTTAGTGAAAAGCAAAACCAAAGCTTAAGGAGAGATAAAATGACTACGCAAAACGTCACCATTTATTCAACGCTTTCTTGCCCATATTGCGTACGCGCAAAACAATTACTTGAGCGCAAAGGCGTTGCCTATAAAGAAATTAATCTTTCCAATGAAGCGCCAGAAGTTCGTATTGAGTTAATGCAACGTACTAATCACCGTACGGTGCCGCAAATTTTTATCAAAGACCAATTCATTGGCGGTTTTGATCAACTTTATGCTTTAGAGCGTGAAGGTAAACTCGACCAATTATTAGCTTAACAACATCTAAATCCAAGATTTAAGGAAAAACAATGAGCGAAGAACAAGTTCAACCACAACTCGCGTTAGAACGTATCTATACCAAAGACATTTCTTTTGAAGTTCCAGGTGCACAAGTTTTTACTAAGCAATGGCAACCTGAACTGAACATCAATTTATCTTCTGCTGCAGAAAAAATTGATCCAACTCATTATGAAGTGTCTTTAAAAGTTGTGGTTCAAGCCAACAACGAAAATGAAACTGCGTTCATCGTAGATGTAACGCAATCAGGCATTTTCTTGGTTGATGGTGTAGAAGAAGATCGCCTTCCATACATCTTGGGCGCGTACTGCCCAAATATCTTGTTCCCGTTCTTACGTGAAGCAGTGAATGATTTAGTGACTAAAGGTAGCTTCCCGCAATTGCTGCTTACTCCAATCAACTTTGATGCTGAATTTGAAGCAAACATGCAACGCCTACAAGCGGATGCAGATGCGCAAGGTCAAGCATAAGCTTTATCCTGCCTTATCCAAAAAAGGACTGATTTTTCAGTCCTTTTTTTATGCTCAATCCACAATGGTTCTAAAGGTCAGATTCACCCGCGCCGTACTGACTTTCTTCGTCGGTGGTAAGCGATGCAACCAGTAGGTCTGCGTGGTATCTTTCATCACCAATAAACTGCCATGTTCTAAATAGAGTTCAACTTTTTCTTTGCTCTGCTTATGTTTAAATGCAAATTTTCGCTCAGCGCCAAAGCTAAATGAGGCAATTGCCCCATCTTTTTTTAAGTCTGTTTCAGCATCGCTATGCCACGCCATTCCCTCTTCACCACTATGATAAAGATTGAGCAAACAAGAGTTGAATGTCTCACCGCTTAACTCTTCGGCCAGTTGTTTTAACTCCAGTAATTCCTGTGTCCACGGCAAGGCATATTTATTCATATTGGAATAGGTATATTCAAAGCGCCGATCCCCATACCACGCCACTTTACGTTTAGTCGTCAATAACTTTCCAAAAATCAGCGCCTGATCATTTTCCCATGCAATGGTCTGCATCAGTTGATCAAAATAATAATCTGCAGCCGCAGTCTGCACCACTTTGCCGTAGTACTGTACCGTACCGTCATAGGGCAAATGATTCTGCTTTGGATCAGCTTCAATATCAAATAGTTGCATCTTTCCACTTCTTATAGGCTTGCTGCATACAATGTCCACACGGTCGGAAACCTTGTGCAATTGCTTCTTGCTCATCGACAAAAAATACCCGATTCTTTTTTAGCATGCGCTTCCCTGAGGCACAGGTCAATCTGCCATAAATCTTAAGCTGTGCATTGCCTGCAAATACAATCTGTTGCTGTTTCAGTTTTTGATGTAACTCGGTCTGTGTTAAGTCTAGATGCCGCCACATCAGATTAACTCACCGCATCATGGAAAATAATCCCGAGGCTATAACGTTCACCTCGATGAATGGGGCTGACACCATGCTTCATATTGACCCGATAATAGCCCTGACTGCCTTTTTCAGGTTTAAATTGGGTGGTGAAAATCAACAGATCACCTTGCTGTGGCTGCACCACCATAGCCTTAGATTGTGCTCTGGGTGTTTGTTGGGTAAAAACCAATTCTCCGCCACTAAAATCCACATTCGGCTGACTCAATACAATCACTAGCTGTATCGGGAAATACACCTCACCATATAAGTCCTGATGAAGCGTATTAAAGCCGCCTTGCCCATATTTCAAAATCAATGGCGTTGCCAGCCTTTGTCCCTGTTGATGGCACTGCTGTAAAAACTCAGCATGGGAGGACGGAAATGAATGTTCTAACTTCAACACCCGAAACCATGCATTGGCAATCGGTACCAAATATGGATAAATCTCATGCCGTATCCGCTCAATCAGATTCGGTAATGGGTAAGTAAAATACTTGTATTCACCTCGACCAAAACGATAACGCTGCATCTCTACAGTTTTACGGTACAGTTCGGTTTGCGGATATGCCTGTTTTAGCATTTCACATAACTCGGTCGATAGAACCTGCTCGATCAGGGCAAAGCCTTGTTGGTGCATTTGCTCAGTGATGGCCTCCCAATCCGCAGCTTGAATCTGATCGATCACCGCTTGGATTTGTGTCAATTCAGGTGGCTGCATGGGTTTGTGCACCTTCCCAACCAATCAATGCTGTTTTACGCAATGTTCCCCACTCATAGCCACCCAAAGCACCTGTAGACTGAATCACCCGATGACAGGGAATCAGAAATGCCACAGGATTACTGCCAATAGCGGTGCCGACAGCTCGTGCAGCTTTGGGATGCTCAATGGCTTTGGCCAACTCACCATACGTAGAGAGCTGCCCCATTGGAATCTTGAGCAGGCTTTGCCATACTTTAAGCTGAAACTCGGTGCCTTTTAAATGCAGTTTAATCTCTGCCAATTGCGGTTGATCCTTTTGAAACAAGGCCAAAGCACTGTGTTGAAATGCATCGAGCTGTTCAATAAACTCAGCCTGAGGAAATTGTGCTGTTAACTGTTGCAAGGCATCAGCCCGATTCTCCACAAAACTCAGTGCACAAATGCCTTTATGTGTCGATGCAATCAACACTTCACCAAACAAGGTCTCTGCGAATTGATAGTGAATCGTCAGGCTCTGTCCACCATGTTTATATTCAGCAGGGGTCATCCCTTCGATCTGAATAAACAGATCATGTAATCGACTGGTGCTGGACAGTCCTGTGGCAAAGGTTGCATCAAAAATACTGCCCTGCTCTTGTTTTAAAATCTTCTTGGCATGTTCAACACTTATATACTGCAAAAACTTTTTTGGACTGGTGCCGACCCACTCGGTAAATAAACGCTGAAAATGCGCTGGGCTTAAATGAATATGTGCTGCCACTTCATCCAGTTGCGGCTGTTGCTGAAAGTTTTGTTGAATATACTGAATCGCTTGAGCAATGCGTTCATAATTACGTTGTTGTGAGGACATATCATCACCTCTCATCATTCATGTTTTCACTGTAGCAACTTTGCCATTCTGTGAAAATCTGAATCATGCTCAGTCTTCGTTTTGTCTTTGTAGTGTCTCCAATCCCGATAAAAAAAAGCCGTACTTCTTGAAGTACGGCGCTATCATTTCGATGACTAATCTTTATAGATTAATGGGTGTAATACTTATGTCCTTGGTCACGTAATTCAGCAATCTTTTTACCTTGTTTTTTCGCTTCATCCAGCTTACCTGCTTGCACCAACAATTTGGCTTTATCAATTTCCCCGACAATCTGGTCGAATAAAGCAGTAGAGGCTGGCACTTTTTCAGTGGTATTCGGCGCTAATTTATACTGTTTTGAATGGGTCGCAGCAGCACGCATATTATCCAAAGCAGCTGTTGCCGCCTGTGGCGTTGCAGCTTGGTTAAACGCTTTATAATTTTTCCCCAGCGTTTTCATGTCATCGTCTAAACCCGCAGCCATTGCCGTATGGCTCAATGCAAACGCGGATAACATCATAACAGTGGCTAAAGTTTTTTTAATCATTCGGATATCCTATCAAAAACTGTGGCTATGCTTAATTTCTTGGCGCAAAACATCGTGCTTTGACTTCAAAGCACCAATGGCGATTGCTGATTTAGCATACATAAAAAATGCAACGGAATCGTTGCATTTTGATAAAAAAAGATCGCGTTCAGGTTTTATAAGCGACGGCGTAAAGCATCCGCAATCGACTCAACCAACTGCTGCGAAATCTCTTGTTTTGAGGCCTTTTCCAGCTCACGCTTTTTCATGTGATAAGACTGGGCAAAGAACACGGTCATGGCATTTTCATCTGAAGCAAAACCGATATCTGGACGTGACACATCATTACAGGCAATCATGTCCAGTTTTTTCGCTACCAGTTTACCCGCAGCATATTCTTCAACATTTTGCGTTTCAGCAGCAAAGCCAACCATGAATGGACGTTGTTCTTGCTGCGCAATGGTCGCCACGATATCTGGATTTTTGACCAACGCCACCGCAAGCTCATCACCTGCTTTCTTAATCTTATGCTCAGCCACTTGTGCCACGCGATAATCCGCCACCGCTGCGGTTGCGATAAAGATGTCACAGCCTTCTTTCAGCTGATTCATGCTGACATCGAGCATCTGCATGGCAGAACTCACATTCATACGTTGCACACCATTCGGCGTATCCAGACTGACAGGCCCTGCCACCAAGGTGACTTTTGCCCCTGCGGCATAACACGCTGCTGCCAAAGCAAAGCCCATTTTACCCGTGCTGTGGTTGGAAATATAACGTACAGGGTCAATCGCTTCACGGGTCGGCCCAGCGGTAATGGTGACGCGCTTTCCAGCTAACAAACCGAATTTTTCAGCCAAGGCACGTTGCGCCTTATGGAAATAAGCTGCAACTTGGCGAGCCAAATCTTCAGGCTCAGGCATACGCCCTAGACCCACATCTCCACAGGCTTGTTCACCCGCATCTGGCATGATCACATGCACGCCATCTTCAACCAAAGTTTGCAAATTGCGTTGTGTGGCTTTTGCTGCCCACATTTGCTGATTCATCGCGGGTGCAACCCAAACTGGTGCTTTGGTTGCCAGATATAGCGTACTGAGCAGATCATCTGCCAAGCCATTAGCAAATTTTGCAATGCTGTCACAGCTGGCAGGTGCCACCAAAACCAAATCAGCCCAACGTGCCAATTCGATATGTCCCATGCCTGCTTCAGCTTCAGGATCAAGCAATTCGGTGTGCACAGGATTGCCTGAAAGTGCTTGAAAAGTGAGTGGGGTAATAAATGCTTGTGCGCCATGGGTCATGACCACACGGACATCAAAACCGAAATCTTTTAAACGGCGGACCAGAATGGCACTTTTATAGGCAGCAATACCACCTGTAACCGCTAATATAATGTTTTTATGGGGAATAACACTTAGATCGAAGCTCACAAACAGGATACCTTACTGTTGCAGTGGCGCTCACAATAGCATTAAATAAGTAGATACCCAAGTAGCACCCTCAACATTTCAGCACTGACGATGATCGAAAATCGTGTTGACATGACACCCTATAAAAGGAAAAGGCGCGCAATTATTTTTGCGCGTTAAAAAAATAATCACAATAAAATCAAAAGGAAATTAACGATTGAATCAATCTATTAAAACCTGGCCTGAACAAGAACGCCCAAGAGAACGACTTTTATCCCAAGGACCGCAAAGCTTATCCGATGCTGAACTGCTGGCGATTTTTCTGCGTTCAGGCTCAAAACAGCACTCTGCAGTGGAATTGGCGCGTATTTTGATTCAACATTTTGGCGGACTTAATTTGATATTTGATGCCAATTTTGAAGATTTATCACAATTTAATGGCATAGCCTCCACCAAATATGCACAGCTGATGGCCGTGAAGGAACTCGGACGGCGTTATCTGAATAATCATTTCCAACAACAACGGCTTTGCCTAGATACTTCAACCTTAGTGCTCGACTATTTACGTTATGAACTGCAAGGTGAAAAACAGGAAGTTTTTGCCGTTCTGTGTTTAGATGCCGAACTGAGAAAATTACATTTTAAAAAGCTGTTCTTTGGTTCCCATCATTCCTGCACGGTTTCACTGAATCAAACCTTACGCTATGCCCTGCAACAACAGGCCTGTCAAATCGTAGTAGCGCACAATCATCCCTATGGCACTGCACAACCGTCAACAGAAGATATTTATCTGACCCAACAACTCAAACAAGCCTGCAAACTGCTGGAAATTCACTTGATTGATCATTTTATTATTTCAGCTGAAGGCTATTTTTCATTTTCTGAACAACAACTACTCAACCCTATTAAAACCAAGCAATCTCGCCTTGACAAAGCTTAAACCAAACAGGAATATCAAGACATAAAATTAATGATTCAAATAACATGATTGTCCGTGACCAGCCGAGTATTTTTAAAGTTTTATTCTCATGGCGAGGAACGATTTTACCCAAAATTTTGCCCTCTCTTGGTTTCGTCATGCTGATCTCTGCCATTATTGGTGGGGTCGAGTATGTCAATCTGTATCGTTTCCCTGAAATTCCCTTGGTCGGCTTCACTTTGATTGGTGTGGTACTGTCCATTTTCTTGGGATTTAAGAATACCGCCTGTTATGACCGTTGGTGGGAAGCACGTAAACTCTGGGGGGTGTTGATTGCCACTGCGCGCCATTTTGACCGAGATTGCCGCGTCCTGACCCAAGCACGTCGTGAACGTATTATTCAAAACGTGATTGTGTTTGCCAATGTACTGCGTGATCGTCTGCGTCATCAAACCGCCAATCCAACCGAGCTGACAGAAACCAGCGGTCTGAGTCAACAAGCATTGACGCAACTTTATCAACAGCATAATGCGCCGCAGTACACCTTGAGCCTAATTCAATGGGAACTGTTACAAGCCATGAAAGAAGGCGAAATCTCGGATATTATTTATACCCAGATGAACCGCCATGTTGCAGCACTCAGTGAAATGCAAACTGGCTGCGATCGGATCGCAAATACTCCAATTCCATTCGCCTATTCGGTTTTACTGAATCGTACCGTGTATTTTTTCTGCTTTATGTTGCCCTTCAGTCTCGGCTCTTTATTGGGCTTGGTGACACCGCTATTGGTCGGTATTTTGGCCTATACCTTTTTAGGTCTGGATGCTTTAAGTACTGAAATAGAAGAACCTTTCGGCACACAAAGCAATGACTTACCGCTGGATGCGATGGTACGTTCAATTGAAATTGAATTACTTGGAACTTTAGGTCGCCCAACCCCGCCGCCAATTCAGGCGCATGACCATAACTTACTCTAATTTCAATGCCCTGCAATGAGGGCATTTTTTTCAGCTTAACATCAGTTAAATAAATTGTGACGGGACGATGGACTTAAAACGTTCAGTGAACTGTCCATTCCAATAGGGATAATAAGGATAGGGCGGATAGATCGCACTGACCTGATTTAAACGTTCGCTCTGTTCAATCGATAGCTGAATATCTTTGGCAACAAGGTTATCTTGCAGTTGAGTTTGATTACGCGCGCCAATCAACACACTCGATACCGTTGGACGCTGTAATAACCAGTTTAAGGCAATTTGCGGAACCGTATAGCCAGTTTCTGCTGCAATCTGTTTGAGCACATCAATCACAGCATAGAGATGTGCCTCATTGACTGGCGGCGCGAATTGCGCGGTATTATGTAAACGGCTCTGTGCTGGAATCGGATTCTCGCGATCAAATTTACCTGTCAATCGGCCCCAGCCCAACGGACTCCACACTACTGCGCCAATGTGCTGGTCATCATTTAAGGGCATCAACTCCCATTCATAATCACGACCAATCAATGAATAGTAGACCTGATTGACCACAAACTTTTCATAGCCATATTGCTCCGCAATCGCTTGGGCTTTCATTAGTTGCCAACCTGCAAAATTAGACGCGCCGATATAACGAACTTTGCCACTACGCACTAACTCATCTAAGGTTTTCATTAATTGTGGTAATGCGGTGAAGCTATCAAACTGATGCAGCTGTAATACATCAATATAATCCGTTCCCAAGCGAGTTAATGACTGTTCAACTGCCGACAATAAATAACGCCGACTAAATCCAGCATCATTGAGATGATCTGAACTACGAATCCCAACTTTAGTGGAAATAATATTGTGTTGACGTTCAGATGCCAAAGCCTTGCCCAGCATTCGTTCAGATTCTCCATCAGAATAGACATCGGCTGTATCAAAGTAATTAATACCCGCATCTAAACCAGCACGAATCATTTGATTGGCTTCTGTTTGACTGGCTTGCCCCCAAGCAGAGAAAATTTGCCCCTGCCCACCTAGAGTGCCTGCGCCAAATCCCAGTTCTGAAACTTTTAAACCCGAGTTTCCTAAAAAATGATATTTCATGACCTGTCTCTTCAAGCTGTGATTGCTTCAGTACAAAAATAGCGCTAGGGATTTACTCGAAAAACCACGATAATCAAGAAATACTTTTCTGATTTTATTGATAATGAATACAGAAGATTTTCAGTTTTTTATTCGTGTTGCAGACTTGGGTTCGATCAGCAAAGCCGCACAGGACGCCAATATCTCGGTGTCGGTGGCCAGTCAGAAATTACAACGTCTAGAACAAAGCCTACAACTGCGTTTATTTCATCGCACCACACGAAAATTGACTTTAACAGAGGAAGGCAAAATCGTACTGGAGCATGGACGTGGCTGGATCAACGATTTTGTTCATTTACAGCAAGCTCTCACCTCCCCAAATCAAGCCTTAACAGGGACTTTACGGATTAGCACCTCAGCTACGTTTGGTACTCAGGTGTTAATGCCCGTGATTGCCAGATTTTCCCACTTACATCCTGAACTGAAGATTTACTTAGATTTAAATGATCAAAACATCGACCTGATTCAGCAAGGCATGGACTTGGCCATTCGCATTGGTCAGTTAAAAAGTTCCAGCTTGATCGCCAAACGCTTGAGTACCAATCCACGTGTACTCTGCGCTTCCCCCAACTATCTGGAAAAATATGGTCAGCCCCATAGCTTGGCAGAACTCAAATTGCATCGTTGTATCTTGCAGCAGCATGGTCAAGGTCTCACCAATCACTGGCACTTGGTCAATGCCGAAGGGAAAGTTGAACAGGTTCATGTCGAGGGTTATTTTGCAACAAATTCAGGCGAAGGTGTTCGGCAAGCAGCCCTAGCCGGTCTTGGTATTTCCAATCATTCGATCTGGCATGTGGCAGATGAACTTGCGACAGGTAAACTGGTGCAGATTTTGCCGGAATTTCCTGTTGAAGCAACGGCAATTTATGCAGTGTTCCCACATCGGCAGCTGATCGCGCCAAAAGTGCAGCATTTTTTAGATTATTTAATCGATTACTTTCAGCAGCGTGAATGATAAAACTTTAGTCCTTCAGACTAATCTTAGCCTTGCAACAGTGATTACTATACTCCTGCAAAACCATGAAACATCCATTGCACACCCCATACAAGCAGCATGAAAAAAATAAGGATGAGGCAAAGTTCTAATTTTTTCATATCACGGGGGATTGAAAGCGTTCCCAAATCCCTTGCTGCCCGTCTTTAAGCCGTGGTGTCTGTCCCAATTTAATCCATGGCATATTCTCGCCATGAAAATCACTGCCAATCGAAACCGCTAGATCAAATTGCTGAATCATTCGATCCACCATTTGACGTGTCGAAGCAGGTTCGATACTCGGTGGTAGTTCCACCGCATCACCACCCGATTCGGCAAAGAGTTCAATCAAATAACGAATATTGGTTGCTGACAGGTCATAACGGGTCGGATGAGCAAGCACGGCGAAACCCTGACTGGCATGAATTACATCAATGGTTTCTTTAAGACCCATCCCTTCAAATTTCACAAAGGCTTTTTTGCCTTCTTTCAGAAAACGGTCAAATGCCTGCTGTGGACGGCTGACAATATTCCTTTCGACTAGAGCTTTAGCAATATGGGTTCGGGTCACCCGATCTGCTTCCCCATCGACTTGGGCAATCACATCAGGATAAATATCAAAATCAATACATTTTTCTAAGAGCTGACAAATCACTTTTGCCCGTTCAGCACGAACCTTTTTCTGCTGTTCCAGCATAGCTTTGATCGGCGCGTCATTTTGCATATTCAAGGCAACAATATGCACTCCATAACTCTTTTTGGTATTGGGTCGAGACCACTGACTGGAAACCTCTACCCCAGAAATAATTTGAATATCATGTGCTTGTGCATAATCTTGGGCACGCTGCAAGCCATCCATGGTGTCATGGTCTGTGACGGCAAGGGTGTGGATTTTTAAATCGACTGCAGCCTGTACCAACTGCTCAGGAGAGAAGGTACCATCGGAAATGAGCGTATGTGTGTGTAAATCGACACCGAACATGGTTTGTATTATGCTATCTGACCTATTTCATCATCGTACTGTAACATGAAAGCGTTGCTCGACTATCTACCGATTATTATCTTCTTTTATTTTTATAAAACCACCGATCCTAAAGATAGTCATCATCCCCTGCTACAGTTGGTAGGTAGCTCTGGAAATCTTGATCAAAATCATATTCTTGTTGCAACTTGTGCATTACTCATCTCGACGCTTGTGGTGTATGGCTGCCTGTTCTTTTTCCAAAAATTTAAATTGGAAAAAATGCAGTGGTTTATTGTCCTTATGTCAGTCATTTTTGGTGGCATCACCCTAATTTTTAGCGATGTGACCTACATCAAAATGAAAGCCATCATTATCAATATCGGTATTGGATTAGGCTTCCTGGTGACGCCACTCTTTAATAAAGAACGTATGCCAATTATCCAAAAACTTTTAGGCTCGTTATTAGAACTTAGCCCAAGAGGTTGGATCAAATTGAACTGGGCGTGGTGTGGACAATTCTTTTTGCTTGCGGCTTTGCATTTCTTCTTTGGTTTTGTCTACATGCAAGGAAAATATTGGGGCGAATTCACCGCTTTCGGCGATATTATCGTTTCTATCAGTTACCTAGCTGCTATACTGTTTTTCTTAAGAAAGCATTTTAAAACCACTGAATAGATTTTAAATCATCGAGCTACTGCCATGCCATATTTTGTGCTGACTTGTACTGATCGCGAAGGTACTTTGGAAAAACGTTTAGCCACCCGCCCACAACATATTGAACGTCTACAAAAGTTAGATGATGAAGGACGTTTAATTACGGCAGGTGCCCATCCAAAAGATCCAAATGATCCGCAGGCTGGTTTTTGGGGCAGTACCATGATTGTCGAATTTGATAGCCGTGAATCCTTAGATGCTTGGATTCAGGAAGAGCCGTTTTTAAAAGAAGGGATTTACTCAAATATTGAGGTAAAACCGTTCAACAAAGCTTTTCCAAAAGGGTAAATCATGCAAGTTGTCGTCAAAAGCGTATTGGCTTTATGTTTATTTAGTTCGACTGCTTGGGCGGTTGAGCCCGCAACACCGGCAGCTCCAGCAGCCAACACAACCCCTGCAACGAATGCAACAACGGCCGCACCCACCAATACGACTGCAACAGCGGCCAAACCACTGACCGCTGAGCAAATTGCCAAAGCCAAGCAACAACAAGATGCAAAAGTCAAAGCCATGATTCAAGATCAGGCCAGTCGCTTGAAGCAACTTGAGCATGCCAATCTGGAAGCACTCTCTCAAAATCAAGAATTACAGTTAAAAAATGACAGCTTGACCGTGCAGGTTCAGGTGTTACAAAGTGAACGCAGCGCACAAATGTTTTTATATGGTGCGATGACCATTGCTGTAGGGGTAATACTTGGTTTCTTGATTGCCAGTTATATTCACACTAAACGTCGTCGTCAGTGGTAAAAAACTAACTTTCTATTTATGTCTCATTCCGCAAAATTACAAACAGCCGAATTAGACTGGGAACTGGTCGATGGTATCGAAGTTCCCATTTCTAAACAATTCGGCGATGTCTACTTTTCTAAAGATAATGGTCTACTCGAAACACGGCATGTGTTTTTAAATGGCAATGACCTCACTGAACGTCTGTCGCAACTGAACGATTACCAATACTTTTGTGTCGGTGAAACGGGCTTTGGCACAGGTTTAAATATTCTAACCTTGTGGCAGCTTTGGCAGCAGATTCGTCCTGATAATCACAGCCATTTGCATGCTATTAGCGTCGAAAAATTTCCACTGAGCAAAGCCGATCTGATCCGCGCACTGAATGTCTGGCCTGAACTTAAGCCACTTGCAGAACAGCTGATTCAGCAGTATCCCCTGCCTATTGCAGGCTGCCATCGCTTAAGTTTTCCAGAAGAACGCTTTAGTATTGATTTATGGTTGGGAGATGCACAGGATATTTTCCCTAGTATGCCGAAAACCCAAGCCGTGAATGCGTGGTTTCTTGATGGTTTTGCGCCTTCATGTAATCCAGACATGTGGCAGGAAAATGTACTCAATCACATTGTTCGTTTATCAGACTACGGAACGACATTTGCGTCCTTTAGTGTTGCTGGTGTACTGAAACGTGGACTCAAGCAACATGGTGTCCACATTAGCCGTCCACGCGGTTTTGGTCATAAACGTGAAATGCTAAAAGCCATTTGGTCTGATCCGACACAAGCGCTAACTGACCCTGCGGATGCAGCAGCAGAAATTAAGGTTCAATCTGAATTAGCAACAACGGCATCCAACTCAAGACCTCGTCAGATTGCCATCATTGGCGCGGGAATCGCAGGTTTAAGCTGTGCATGGGCCTTTGCTCAACGCGGCCATCAAGTCACGATCTACGAGCAAAATGAGCCACTTTCAGGTGCATCAGGCAACCCCCTTGCTCTACTCAACCCCAAGCTGTGTCCAATTGAACAGGCCCATGAGCACTTGATGACCTTGAGCTGGCAACATGCCTTGAATTTCTATTCACGTTTCAAAGCATTTAGACCGATTCAAGTCCAGCAAATGGCTTTAAAAAATGCAGATGAATTACTTGGTTTAGCGGAACAATATCCTGAAGCGGTGTTATCTGTACCAGATCAGCAGAATGCTATACCTGAAACAGCTTATCCAAGCTTGGCGCTTCATCAAGCAGGTGCCGTTTCTCCACAGCAACTGCGTGATGAAATGTTGCAGCATCCGAATATCCACTGCAAAAAAGCAAAGATTTCTCGCTTAAAAAGCACAGACAAGCAAACTGAGCTTTGGCAAGAACAACAACTCATCGCAACAGCCGATGACGTCATTGTCTGCTGTGCCAAGCAAAGTGCTGAGCTCTTTGAAAACTACCCTGTGTTAAAACCAATTCGTGGACAAGTCAGTTGGGTTGAAAATCGTGAGCAAGCTCTAGATCAAGCCTATAGTTATGGCGGTTATTGTATGCAACTGAATGCCACTCAATTGATTCTAGGCGCATCCTTTTATCCCAATCGAGACGATATCGAAGTTTTAGCAGAAGATCATGTGCATAACTATGAACTTATCCACAATGTGTTCCCAGAATATGCACAACAGCTCCCTGCTATAGAGCATTGGCAAGGCCGTGCTTCAGTACGTGCGCAAAGTCAGGATTATTTCCCTCTGGTCGGGAAAATGAAAAATGATGGACAGATATTTACCTTTGCAGGTCTAGGTTCTAAAGGGTTCTTGTTTGCGCCATTGTGTAGTGAAGTTTTGGCAGCCCTTGTCTTGGGTGAGCTTTGTCCAGTGCCTCAAAACCTGTTGGATAAGTTGAATCCTCAACGCTTTCAGAAGAAAGTAAAAGCCAAGAAGCCTTATTATTCTGCTTAAATATTTTTAATTTTAAAATGACTGAAATCTAGAATTTTGAATTGGCCAAAATACCGCTGTATTTTGGCCAATCTTCTGAGTGATTTAAGCGCCTTGTTCTAAAGGTAAGCCCGCATCACGCGCTGCGCGTGTGCCACCCATCAATACAACATATTCACGAGAATCATCAATACCGTCTAAAAGCTCTGCTGCACGTGGTGCTTTGCTGCCGCCACCACATAGAATATAAATCGGTTGATCCGCTGTAACTTGAGTCAGACTGTCCGCAGTGATCTCAGCAATTGGACGATTCACCGCCCCCTTAACATGAGCCTCTGCATACGCTTTGGTATCACGGACATCCCAGATGACTGCGCCTTCTGGGAACTCAAATGTTGTAATTTCTTGTTTACGGATCATTGTGCACTCCTTTGATGTAAACAACACTTGGCAAATGAAGAAAACCCCCTTAGCATCTCAAATATTCTTTCCCTTTGTAAAGGTCTAACCATGCCTTCTTTTGATATTGTTTCTGAATTAGAGTTATTTGAAGTCAATCACGCTGTGCAAAACACAGAAAAAGAGATTGCGACTCGTTTTGACTTCCGTGGACAAGACGTTTCAATTGAGTTAAATGAAAAAAATAAAGAAATCAAAATTTCAACTGAAAGCGATTTCCAATGTGAACAAGTCTATACCATGCTTGAAAACCACTTCTATAAACGCAAAATTGATGTACAGGCTTTAGATCCACAAAAAGCCACCGCTTCGGGTAAAAATGTGGTGCAAGTAATCAAGTTAAAAGACGGACTTGACTCAGATACCGCAAAAAAAATTAATAAAGCCATTAAAGAAAGTGGTATCAAAGCGCAATCTTCTATTCAAGGAGACAAAATCCGTGTCACGGATAAAAAGCGCGATACTTTGCAACAAGTGATGAACTTTTTACGTGAACAACAATTTGGTCTGCCACTGCAATTTAATAATTTCAAAGATTAAGCAATAGGTTCACTATGGCAAAAGATAACCGTCTTTATAAGCTGGTTAAAACCACGTCTAAATTTCCGAAAGGTATTCGTAGCACGCTCTGGAGCAAGGCCTTTGGTCGTGTGGTTCCGATGGTTGGAACAGCGAATATTCGTTATTTAGAAGTCGATAAAGACCACGTGACTGTTCGCATTGAAAACCAGCGTAATATGCAAAATCATATTAAAGGTGTGCATGCCGCAGCCATGGCGCTACTGGGTGAAACTGCAACTGGATTTTTAACGGGTTTACATGTACCAGATGATCGTATCTTGTTGATCAAATCCTTACATGTCGATTACTTAAAAGTTGCACAAGGTGGTTTAACAGCAACGGCAACATTATCAGCTGATCAACAAAAGTTTATCGCAGATAATGAAAAAGGCGAGTTATTGGTCCCTATTAGCGTGATTGATGATTCTGGCAATCAACCGATCCAATGCCAAATGCTTTGGGCTTGGTTACCAAAACGTAAAAAATAATAACCGATCTAGACTATTCTAGTGACAGTATTATCATCAGGATGCAAAGATCACTCTTTGTGTTCTGATGATAAAATGAAAAAAATACTCCTCCTTTCTCATTTTCTGATAGCGCTCAATCTAGCAACTTATTCTGCTCAAGTAATCGCTGCTGATGCTTCAGCTTCAGTTCCCACTAAACAGATCCATTCTTTAGCTGAACACAACAAGAAAATTGTCACTGATTTTTATGAAGGTGTTTTCTTGAAACACCAAGTGAAACAATATGCCGATCGTTATATTGGGGATCAATATATTCAGCACAATCCGAATGTACCTGATGGCAAGGCGCCATTTGTAAACTTCTTTAGCCAAAAATTCAGCAATAACCCTAAGGCAAAAAATGTCATCAAGAAAGCAATTGCGGAAGGAGATCTGGTCGTCCTGCATGTGCATTCTACAGAGAATGACAGCGATCGAGGTCGAGCGATTATTGATATATTTCGTGTAGAAAATGGAAAAATTGTAGAGCATTGGGATGTCATACAAAATATTCCTGAACAGAGTCAGAATGCCAACACCATGTTTTAGTGATTAGCTTACAACAATAAAGCCCAAACGAGTTTGGGCTTTATTTTTTTAAATACTTAAATAAATTTTTCAATGATCAGCATCAGCTGCTGCAAATATTCCGCATCAATCTGATCAAATTGATTCAGTTCATCACTATCGACATCCAACACGCCCACACATTCCCCATCTTTCATCATCGGCAAAACAATTTCCGATCTCGAGGCAGAACTACAGGCAATATGTCCTGGGAACTGATCGACATCTGGCACCACAATCACTTGCTGCTGTTGCCAAGCTGTTCCACACACGCCACGACCTTTGCCAATACGGGTACAGGCAATTGGGCCTTGAAATGGGCCTAACACCAATTCATTGTCTTTGACCAGATAAAATCCAATCCAAAACCAGCCAAATTGCTGTTTTAATGCCGCACAGATATTGGCGAGATTGGCTATCACATCGCTTTCATCTTCAACAATTGCCTGAATCTGAGGAAGGATACTTTGATATTGCTCAGCCTTATGGCCTTGCTGCAACACTAATTCTTCTGCCATGCTTCATTCCAAATTAAAAAAAGGTTTGGCTTCATCTACCCAATACAAGAGAACTTAGCTTGTAGTAGATTAGCTTGCTGCAAATGCCTGTTTAATCTCTTCTGAGATCAATCGTTTCTTGCCATTCACATCTACCGCAACAAAGGTAAATACGCCTTCGGTAATCCGTATAGGTTCACGAGAATCATCATGACTGTTCCATACCTCAATTTGGACTTGAACCGAACTGCTACCTACTTTCAAAATTTTGGTATAACAGCTAATCACATTCCCGACCTTTACAGGTACAAGGAAGGTCATCTGATTAATCGCAATGGTAGCGCAACGACCTTTGCTAAAACGTTCAACATGAATCGCTCCTGCGAGATCCATCTGAGAGACAATCCAGCCACCAAATACATCACCACTCCAATTGGTATCTGCAGGCATAGCGATGTTTTGTAGTGATAAAGTCCCTTCTGGATGAGTTGGGCGTTCGCTCATGTTAATGTCCTTGGTGCTGCTGTAATTGCTGATCTAGCCATTGTTGTAATTCAGGTGCGCGTAATGCTCCGCTGATTCTCGCCAATTCAGTGGTCTTATTCATAAGTACCAGCGTTGGAATACTACGCACATTAAATGCAGCACTTAAACGTGGATTGGCTTCGGTATCAATTTTGGCAAAAACCACATAAGGATTTTGCTGCGCCACTTGAGCAAAGTGAGGTGCCATCATCTTACAAGGTCCACACCACTCTGCCCACAAATCAATCAATACTGGCAGATCTGAATTGCTGATGAAATTACTGAAATTTTGTTCATTGAGTTCAATCGGCTCTAAAGGCAATAACGCTTTATGACATTGCCCACAGTTGGGATGAACTGCTAATTTTTCTTCGGGTACACGATTTTTTGCACCACATGATGCACAGACAATAATCATCTACATCACTCCAATATGTTGATGTAAAAATTCTAATTGGGTTGTGACTGCTTTTTCAAACCAAGAACCATGATAAATATCAAAATGTTTCATTTCCCATTCATGATAGCTCACAAATGGTGCAATATTGGTCGCTGCTTCACGACTCGACTCAATTGGAATCAAAGAGTCATGCTTGGCGGCGATGAATAAAACAGGAATATTAATTTTACGTACAAACTGAATCGGACGATAACGCATTAAATTAAAAAACACGCGTGCCGGAACTTCTCCACTCCAATAATAGTCAGGATTCACAATCGAATGATAGCCATAATAACTGTCTGAAGTAGGTAAGAAACACAAGCGGTATTGATCAACTACAGGCAGCGTTTTAGGTACTAGGCCCATCTTGGAACCCATATAGTCCTGACTGGAACGCTTCAATGCCTCTGGATAGCGCTGTAAGGGATAGAGCTTGGCTGTTTCAGCACCATCAACATAAGGCACTTGTACCATAACGGCTTGAATGTTTTTCAGATCCGTCGCCAAGCTTAGGGCATATCCACCACTGAGCGAAGTTCCCCATAAAACAATACGTCGATTATCGATTAATTTACAATTCGAGGCATATTGAATCACGGTCTTCCAATCATCAAGCTGGGCGCTCAGTGAAACCAGCTCACGCGGCTTGCCTGTACTCCCCCCCCAATTACGATAATCGAATAAAATGACCGCATAACCCGCCTGAGCAAAGCGCTGAGCATATTGAACCAGCTTGAATTGACGCAAGCCTGCAAAGCCGTGCGCCATGATAATCACCGCAGCTTTGGTATTGGCTTTAGGCAGATAAAAATCCGCAGCGATGGTTTCATCACCACTTGGAACATACAACGGCTCAACAGTGTAGGTGTGCATGCGCGCTCCATTGCCTTATTTTTTACTTATCATCATTTATTTACTACAGACATTTAAACTCAAGATCGAGCTTAATGCTATGATAGAGCATAAAATGTTTTGTTTGTTTTTGGAGTGACAAGATGACAGAGAATGTTGGTTTTGCAGGTCAAATCGGCCCTGAACATATTGAGCAAGTGGTCGAAAAAGGATTTAAATCGATTATTAATAACCGACCAGATATGGAAGGTGGCCCTGAGCAGCCAACCAGTGCACAGATCGAAGAATCTGCGCGAACTGCAGGTTTAGACTATGTCTATCAACCCGTTGTTGCAGGGCAAATCACTGAACTCGATGTCCGTAATTTTGCCAATCATTATAATGAACTGCCTAAACCAATTTTGATGTTCTGCCGTACCGGTAATCGCTCAAATAATCTATATCAAATCGCAAAACAAATGGATTTATTAGACGACTAAATTCATTACATTTCATTACCTGATCCAAATAGTTAAAGCGTTGTATTTATAAGATGATGGTTCTTTTTCAATCGATCAAGAACCATGTCAAAACTCGCCATTGTCCTTTTATGCATCCTCTCAGTGTCTGCTTGTAGTTCTTTCCAAGTTCGTCCAACTGCAACCGTGAGTGTAGGTACAGGTTTATAAAAAATTGAACAATTCATAAATATACAGCCTTACGAATGACCTAATTACACCAAGAAAAAGGCCGTATTACATTGAATACGGCCTTTTTCTTTAGACTTAGATAACTATGACTTTAGTTACATGTTGAGCTTGTACCATATGGACTTGTATCAAATGGTTGACCTGCTTCCGAATCAAAATCACTCTTCAGCATAACTAATGGGTAATTCAGACGAGATTCAAGATCCTGTACAGGTACACTATTAATTTTAACCTTAGCGTTGATATTCAACTCTTGCCAACCAGCATATTGTCTTAAGTAGCGAATACGGAAGTCGAACTTACCAGAGCTATCCGTCATATAGGTAACAACATCGGAAACATTACCACCCTGCGGTGCAACAAATGCTGTCGCGATTTGTGTTGTTGCAGGTAAGTTCATACCATAACATATTGCTGTAATATTTTTATCTCGTGTCACTTCATCTGTAATCGGATCCTTAGATACCGTGTAAGTACCTTTGGTAATACCTAACAAATTAATCGATAAGGTCACAGCACGGTTCGGAATCGCATTACCATCTTTATCCACCAACTGTGCAGACATTGATTCAGTATAGTAATTTCCATCACTTGATCCTTCCAATAACGAAGAACGACCAAATGTTAAATGCCCTTCTGGCTCTTCCTCAGCAGAAGCCTGAATGACATCAATACGATAAACCTGATTCGTTACATTTGGTGTGCCAATCACTTGTGCTGTAGAGTAGCTTGCTGTGAGATTTAAATCATCAGCAATAAAGTTGGCAGCGCTATAGGTTTGATGGCGTACCGTCTCATCGACTCTCACTTTAAATGTCGCTTGACCTTTATCATCGGTTGTTAAGCCAGATGGTCCAATAATTGAAGCACCATTATTAATAAAATTATTAATGTTTAGCGTTACATATTGACCTTTTACACCACCGCCATTTTGATCCAACAAACTAACTGTTACATCCGTTACATCATTGCGAACATTTAATGTTGGTTTTCCAGAAGTAACCCTTAAGCTATAACGCGGAGCAGTTGTCGGTTTATTTACATTTAGACGAAGCACCTGTGAAGTCGTAACCTCTTTTGTTGTTTCATCATTTAATGTCGCTTCAAGCTCAATACCACTGGCAATGAGAGCATCTTTACCATCTTGCATGACATCTCTTGGAATAAGCAAGGTAAAGAATCCATTACCATTTTGATCAGAAGTAACGGTATAAGTATCAACAATACCATTATCACCTTCTGCTTCATTCACGATACCAACGCTAGCACCAATTGTACTGTTCGTCTTTTTAACTTTTAAGGTAATTTTCTGGTTTGGCGCTGCTTGACCATTAGCCACTTGTAATGCAGATACTGTAATAACAGCTTTATCGCCATCAACATTTAACCAGTCATTTGACGTGTTGATTGCCAAACGATATGGGCTCACCTTTTCATTGACATTAAAATGAACTGTTTGGGTACGGACAACACCATTTGGCAAGGTAATAGAAGCCCGAACAGTTACACCATTTGTAAGGAGATCCGTATATTGTTTACCTGTAATCTTGGTAAGTTTCAAACTTGCTTTTGCATTACCACTTGTGTCCGTGGTAATAACGGATGTTTCTTGTCCATTGATCGTCACGCCATTCAGAGCTGAATCAATGACTGTAAAAGTTACAGGGTAGTTTTTAATTCCTGATGCATTATTATCAATCAATTTGGCAAAAACATCTGCCGTATCGCCTGATGCCAATAAATCATCTTTTGATGTATTCATGCTGAGGTTCATTGCTTCTGTTGGAATAGAAACATTGATTCGCCCAACTTGGGTTACAACAGGTTGCGTTGTACTGTTATTGTTATAGGTTGAAACAGCATAAGTAATGCCCTTTTCTACCAACAATTGATCAATATTTTCACCATTCTCTACTGTCACCGTAAAGTAAGCGATACCATTTGCATTGGTTGTGGCGCTGGTCTTATCCACTTTGACACGTGAACTCAAGCCTGCTGCTAAACCAAAAGTAATGTCTTTATTGGCTAAAACACCACCATTCGCATCAGTCGCTTTAACCGCCACAACACTGGTACCGCCTAGTACTGAAATAACAGGTTGCAAAGGTGTAACGGTCAAAGCAGCGACATCTTTTGCTGCAGGTGCTTTCACCATCACTTGTGTCGTTTGACTGAGTTTAGAACCATCCGCCTGTACCACAGATGCTGCAAGTGTAATGCCGTTGGCAACTAAATTTTCAATCATTTGATCATTGGCGGCTTTTACATTCAGCGTAAATGTCACCTCACCATTTGCATTGGTTTTTTTGCTTGCACTACCAACAAAAGTCACGCCATTCGCAACAGCAGCATCATTCAAACCAAACCCTACAAGTTTATCCTTAATCGGGTTTCCGTCTTTGTCAAAAACTTTAGTTGTGAAAGTGAATGTATCATTATCCGCCGAAACAATTCCTTTTGATGTCTGCAATTCAATGCGCTGTGCATCTTTTGCAAGCTCAGCATCATCAGCCACAAATTGTAAGACAGTACTTTGCGTGATATTTGTGCCTGCATCGGAAGTGTAAGTCGCAGTCGCTTGAATCCCAGCTAACAAACCTTTGATTTGTTCAGCTGTGAGATTAGTCGGTGTTGCATAAATGATTTCAAAGCTTGCAGAACCATCTGTACCTGTAACCAATTTTGGTTGCGTGACTTTAATATTTAAACCTGCAGGTACATTGCTTAAAGCCAATTTAATCGGCTTCCCAGCAATGGCTTTCCCCTTATTATTAAAGGCTTTTACGATAATATTGGTCGAGTCACCCGTTGTTTTTAAGGCACCTTTGGTATTCTCTGTCGTTAAATAACTAATCTCATTTAAAGTCGCCGCTGAACTGACAGTAATTTGAGTTTTTTGGGAAATACTTCCTGTGCCATCTCCTTGTACTGCTGTAGCACTCAAACTAATGCCAGAAGCCACCAAAACATCTACAGCTTCTTTCGTCGTTGTATTTACTTCCAAAAGTACTTTGGCCTGCCCTTGATCATTGGTTTCAACAACGGTTGAACCACCAATCACGCCTTGGAAATTCACAGCATTTTTAAGGATCTTATTATCAACAGCCCAGTTATCAATTGCCAAAGTCACTTGACGACCTTTAATCAGATTGCCATCTTTATCTTTAAGTGTAACTGTCGTCGCTACGGTTTTAGATGATGTCGTATCTAAAATGAGATTAGGTTGATCAACAACCAAGTCCATCCGCTGGATATTCACTTGATCGATGTAAAATTGTAATACCGTGCTTTGAGTAATATCTTTACCTGCACTATTGGTATAAGACGCAGTCGCCTGAATACCAGCCAATAATCCTTTAATCTGCTCAGGCGTTAAAACTTTTGGGGCTTTATAGGTAATATTAAAATCTACTGTACCATCTATTAATGTTGTCTTCGTGGTTGAATCAACACTAATATCCAAACCTACAGGTATATTTTTTAAATTTAATTTAACGGTCTTACCACTTAAAGCATCGCCATTCGTATTAAAAGCCTTCACCTTAATTGTTGAGCTACCGCCTGTTGTACCAATTGCTTTATTGCTCTCCGTCGTGAGATACCCAACTTCACTTAAAGATGCTTGGGATAAAATTGTGATCTTAGTACTTTGTGTAATCACAGCCTGACCATCTGCTTGAACTGCAGATGCACCAAGACCAATCCCAGATGCAACTAAAGCATCCAGTGCAGTTTTGTCCTTTGGTTGAGCAATTAAATTAATCGAAGATTGACCATTTTGATCTGTCACAACAGTAAAGAGACCACCTGTTGCACCTTCAATACGAATACCATTCTGCAAAGCTTCGGCATTAATTGCTAAAGTGACTTGGCGCCCTATAATTGGTTGACCTGCATCATCTTTTAAAGTCACTGTCGCTTTAACTTTAGGTGGATTTTGATTATTTGGTATTAGGACTAATGCTGGCTCATCAACCACTAAATCCATACGCTGAATATTTTTGGCAGTCTCGAAATATGCAAGCTTAACAGTTTGCAAGACATTATTATAATTAGCATTAATAACCAAACCATCTTGTATAAGTTTCGCTTTATCTGCATCTGAAAGATTAGAAGGATCATATACAACAGTAAACTTGGCTTCACCAGCAGCATTAGTGGTCAGTATCGTGTTTTCTTTAATATGAATTCCATTCACTTGTGGCAAATTCAAAGTAATGTCTTTATTCGCAAGTGCCATACCGCTACTGTTATAAGCTTTAACGGTAATCACTCTTTCAGCATTATTAGCGACATTAATTGCATCAAGTTGGTCAATCGCGAGATAAGCAACATCAACAGTGCCCTGAGCTGAAGCGACAACCATGACCTTCGCAGTTTGAGCAATACTTACTCCACTATTCTGTTCTGTAGAGGCTGTAACCAATAACCCCTCAGCAACCAAAGCCTTAACCGCATCAACATTCGGAGCATTGAGCTGGATCGTAAATTTCGCTTCACCATTTTGCGTCGTATTGACTGGAGCAGTAACAATTTTTACCCCATTATTTTTCGCAATTTCAGAAAGAGCAAGGCTGATTTTTCGACCATTAATCGGCTGACCATTTTCATCAACAGCTTTAACTGCAACCTCAAATATATCATTCGATGCAACAACCACCCCTTTAGCCAATGAAATCGAGAGCTGTTTTACATCAACATCACTCGTTTGATCATAATAACGAACATAGGATGTTTGCGTCACCGCATTACCCGTGGTTGGTTGATAAGTTGCCGTTAATAAGACACCTTGTGTTTTTAAAAGATTTAAGATCGCCGCATCTTTCACTCGACCATCATACTGAATTACAAAAGTAGCCTCGCCTTGTAAATTGGTTTTGGCTTTAGACCCCGTTATAATTGTTAAACCATATTCTGATGCTTTATCAATATTTAAAGTAATATCTTGATTCGCCAATACCCCACCATTACGATCTACCGCACGTACGGTTACAGTGGTTTGGCCTTTATTGGTATTAATCATTGAATCTGGACTAATACTTAAATAACTTACATCTACTGCTTGTAAAGGCGCTGCCTCCACCATAATTTGCATATTTTGTTTAACAGATGAACCATCTGCCAATGTCGTTGCAACAGCGACTGTAATACCTGACTTTACTAAATTATCAATTGATTGCTGATTATAGGCATCAACATTTAAAGTAAATGTTGCATACCCGCTTGCATCAGTCTTTTGAGTAATTGCTTTATCTCCGCCAATAGTAACACCATTCTCAGTTACTGCTGCGGCTAAACCAAGTGTTACTATTTTATTTGCGACAAAATGGCCATCAATACTAATAGCACGTACTTTGATCTGAACAGTGTCATTCTTTGCAGAAACAACGCCCTTACTCGCTGTTAATTCGAGACGTTGCACATCTTTTTCTAAAATGGCACTTTTATTGGTGAAGTTAAGTCTGGTTGTTTGAGTTAGAACATTATTATTAACAGTAGTATAACTCGCAACGACAGTAACACCATTCGACAGCAAATTATTTATATCATTTGCTGAAACACTATTTTTATCAAATTTGACGGTAAATGTTGCTTGACCATTATTATCTGTATTGAGCTTAGAACCTTCAACAATAGTTAAGCCATTATTTTGGCTATTTGGCACAGTTAAATTAATTTGCTTATTTGCAACAGCACCACCCTTTGCATCTTTCGCTGTTACAGTAACTGTTGCTTGGCCACCGCTAACATCAATAGAATTTGAAGTAATAGCCGTTAAATAAGATACATTTTCTGTTGCAACAGACACAACAGTAATACTACTTGTTTGTGTAACTGCTGAACCATCAGCCGATGATGCTGAAATCTGAATACCATTTTTTACTAATAACTGGCCTGTCGGATTTAAACTATTCGCTTCCGTTTTAATTATGAACTTTGCCTTACCATTGGCATCAGTTTTTGCAGTTGAATTTACTAATTTCGCGCCATATTCAAGGGCTAAATCATCCAACTTTAAACTGATTTCCTTACCCGCAACTGCCAATCCTTCTGGATTTAGAGCAAGTGCTTCAACCTCAATTGTTCCACCAATAGCATCAACTTTATTATTTGACGATGTTGATAATGAGAGACTGCTCATTGTATTTTTAACGGACACAACTTGAGCTGTAGAAACCTGAGTTTTAATTGCACCAGATTGTTCTGTTAATGTCGCTTCAAGTGCTACTCCAGATGCAATCAGCGCTAAACGATCCGCCTCTTTACCATTTGGTAGTTGTAAAGTAAATGTAACATAACCTTCATTATTCGTTACAGCACTCGAACTCCCTTTAATCATTACCCCATTTAACTGGAAATCTTTAACCTTCAGAGTAACTTTCTCATTTGGAACACCACCACCATTTGTATCTATTGCTCGAATACGAACAGCGGTTTCACCACCAGAAACTGGTAAAGGGGCAGCACTATCAAATTTCAACTCATACTGGCTTTGGACAACTGTTCCAGCACCTGTCACAGTTACTTTCGTCTGATTTTGAATTTTGGTATCAACAACGGTGGTCGTAAATAATAGCTCTGTCAAATTCTTGTTCGTGCCATTTAATTTCACGGTGAAAGTTACTGTTCCATCTTCACCAGTTGTTTTGGTAGAAGTATCACTTGTCGCACCATTTTTTTCACCATCTTTAATATTAAGATTAATTTTGGCCCCAGCAACTCCACCACTATCTTTATCAATAGCTTTCGCGGTAATAACTAATTCATCCCCTTCAACTTTTAAAGTACTTTTGCTTAATTGAAGCGTAACACCCGCTACTTCTTTTTTTGTCGTCGGTGTGCTTGGATTACTCGTATCTGTACCAGATTCTGTTGTCCCATAATATCCACCTCCCCCACCACCACAAGCGACTAATGCAACAGAAGTTGCTAATACTGTCGTATTTACCCCGATTTTTTTTAAACCCTTGAAATATGTCATAACAATAATTTCCATCTTATTTAATATTTAGCCTTACAATACGATTAAGACTTTTGTACAAAAATTTACTCGAAATAATATATTTTATCAATTCGTAATACCAGCTTTATTCCTTAGGAAAGTGAACTGCTTAACATTAATGTGTTTAATTTTTATCTAAATATTTTATGCAATAAAAAACACCCCCAACCGTTAGGTTGGGGGTGTTTAGATTTAAAAGCTGGCGATGACTTACTCTCACATGGCAAGTGCCACACTACCATCAGCGCTAAGAGGTTTCACTTCTGAGTTCGGGAAGGGATCAGGTGGTTCACTCTTGCTATTGTCGCCAGCAAACTGTTTATGGATACTTGCTTTGGTCT
>NZ_ATGG01000023.1 GCF_000413855.1 Acinetobacter gyllenbergii CIP 110306 = MTCC 11365
TAGCCAAATCCTTGTTTCTCAACAAGTTTTTATCTGCATCACCGCCGATGGATGTGCATTCTACAGTATTTCAGTTCAGGTGCAACCCCCTTTTTCAAATTTATTTAAATTATTAAATCAAGTGACTATTTTTTGAACCGAACAGTTACTTTTAATGCTTTTTCTTTATGTTTAAGAACTTTTTTTAAACAATTAAGTCCAGTAGAATATGTCTCTTGCTTCACATTTTTTGGCACTTTTGATTGAAAATACGGTTTGCTGGTAAAAAGGCTCGATATTTATTGCTTGCTGCATCATTTGCTGCGAGCCCGCTTTGCTATGCCATATCTACACATAATTTTTATGAGTTGGCTTTATCCATATTAAGTTATAGCAAATGGTCCAATACAAATCGCCCAACGATTTGTGTCATAGATAATCCAGATGCCGCAAATCAGTTTCAAAGCAACATTCGTCAACTTGCTTATGAATATCAGGTTCAGGCGGTCAGCGCTAAAGATTTCTCCAAAACTGAATGTCATGTTGCCTATTTCACAACAACTTCACCGCAACAACAGCAGAATTTGATTCAAGCTTACCCATCTCGATCGCTGCTTTCATTAAGCACCAATAATCCAGCCTGCGAAGTGGGGAGTATTTTTTGCCTATATAATAAAAAGACCTTTTCAACCTTTAAGGTGAATTTGGATGCATTAACTTATTCCAAGGTTCATATTGATCCTCGTGTTTTACTTTTAGCGAAGAATGCGGGGTAAAACAGTGATTTCAAATTTATATCAATCAACCTCCTTACATGCGTTATTCCGTAAATCACAGTTTGCGATCTTTGCCATTACCTTTGTCATCTGTTCTTTTACCTTTGCCACAATTTCCATGTTCACCATGGAAACCTATGCAAAACAGAATTTACAATTATTAAGCCAAACGGTTCTGGAACGTGTTCAACCAGCCGTGGTGTTTAGAGATAAAGGGGCAATTGATCAGATTCTTGATGATTACACCAGTGAACATGCGATCCGTAGTATTCATGTTTATGACCCACAGCAACAGTTATTGGCTGAAAGTACCAAAAAAGTTGCACATACATCAGTAATGCAAGATTTAATGGATCGTTGGTTTTTACATGATCCGGTTAAGCTCATGGTGGTCCATCATAAGAAAAAAGTAGGCGAACTGGTACTGTATGGCAGCTCCGAAAATATTTTGCATTTTTTAAAGACCATTATTATTGGTCTGGCAATTTCAATGTTTTTCATTGTGATTGCATTGTTGTGGTCGGTGAATATTACTTATCGTCAAATTATGCAAGCAATTAAACCATTGACCCATATTGCACAATTGGTGAGTGATCAAAAAGCTTATAATTTACGTTTTCCAAACAACCATATTCACGAGTTTCAAAATTTAAATACGGTATTCAATGAATTGCTAGAAGAAATCCAAATTTGGCATACTCATTTGCAAAAAGAAAATCGTCAACTGTCATTCCAAGCTCATCATGATCAACTCACCAGCTTGCCAAATCGTCATTATTTTTATCAAGAACTATTTAATATCTTTGAAAACCCGCAATACCGTCACAACTCCGCCTTATTATTTATCGACAATAACAAGTTTAAAATGATTAATGATGAATATGGGCATTTAGCAGGTGATGCCGTTTTAAAAGAAATGGCGTCTCGTTTAAGACTATCAGTTCGCCATGAAGATTTTATTGCACGTTTAGGTGGTGACGAATTTGCCATTATTTTACATTCAATTCATCACGCTGATCATTTAACCACAATCGCTGAAGGAGTGCTCGCAAGTTGCGAACAGCCATTGGCGTTTAACGGACAAATGATTCATTTCGGTTTTAGCTTAGGGGTTGCTTTTTCTCAGTTTGCAGAGAATCCAGAGGATTTAATTATGCAAGCCGATCAAGCCATGTATAAAGCTAAAAATTTAAACCCACATTGGTTTCTGTATAAACCAGAAATTTAGGACATGTTATGCGCACTCACACTATTAAAATTTCATTTATTGCGTTGCTCTGCCTAACATTGGCTGGCTGCTTGAGCTTTGGCCCGTTGAAATATCGTCAGGTCAAAATGCTCAAGAAAGAAGGTTTTGTTCTCACAAATGAAGGCTGGACGTTGGGTCTACCTGAGCGCTTGTTATTTGATTTTAATAAGGCAGAAATCAAGCCTGAACATCAACAAGAGATTATTCGTTTAGCAACTCAATTGAATAAGTATGATCTACAGAAATTAAAAATCGTGGGGCATACTGATGATATTGGTAATCCAGAATATAACCAAAAACTTTCTGAAGAACGGGCTCAAAGTGTTTCAAGCATCTTTGTAGCTCAAGGATTCAAGCAAAATAACTTGACTGTCGTGGGTCGTGGTTCACACCAGCCATTTGTTCCAAATACGACTGATGAAAACCGTGCTAGTAATCGCCGCGTCAATGTCATCATCATTCCATAAGTAAATGGATTCAATAAAAAAACCGACGCAATGCAGTCGGTTTTTTTATTTAAATTAGTTCGATGATATCAATCGTTGGAGGTACCCGGAAACGAAACGGTACACCAACCATCCCTGTCCCCACCGTAACAAACACGTCGGCATGTTCATGGGTATAGAAACCCTTCTTATGACCTAAAATAGAAACGCGTTTCATAATATAACTGGTGATCCAAGGCAGTTCAATCTGCCCGCCATGCGTGTGTCCTGAAAGCATTAATGGCCGTGTCGGCAGTTCAGGCACCATATCGACTGTATCTGGATTGTGCGACAAAATCAGCCAAGGTTTGTCTTGAGGTAAATCAGGCATAAAGCGCATATTGGCCTTACCTGCCCATAAATCTCCAATCCCGATCAAACGGAACTCATCAAAATCAACAATTTTTCCCTCAATATCCATCACGTCATTCTGTTCAAGTGCTCGGCTTAACAAAGTTTGAATTGGGGGACCAGGATATTGTTCATCATGATTACCAGGAACCGAATACATAGGCGCTTCAATTTGCTTGAGTACCTCAAGCTCCTGTACCAAGCGGTTCTCAGGTTCATACGTCCAATCACCCGCCACCACCACTAAATCAGGTTGTACTTGATTGAGTTTCTTCACAATGCTTTTTAATTGCCGTTCATGCCCTGAAAATAATCCGACATGCATGTCTGCAACCAAAGCGACTTTAATTGGTCGGGTAAATTCACGTTCTGAATTGAGTCGATACTGATGATGTTGAACATGAATTTTGTGCGGCTCAATAAAACGCGCATAGATCAACACACTGCTCAGTAAAAAAACGAATCCTGCTTGATGTAGGCTGTAATATTCAACCCAACCAGCATAAATGCTAAAGAACCACAGTGGAACTAATAAATAAGACAGATAAAACGCCAATAAATGTACAAAGGCTTTAAACGGATGGATAGTTTCTGTACGTGCTTGATGAACCCAAGCTTGAATCAATGCCCAAAATGCCAGAACGGCAAAAATAAGATAAAAACCCAAAATAATACTATCCGAATTCGACATTACAGCCCTCATTAACTTTAGCTTAGGGACATACATCTCATCTTATATTTATCTTTTTCGATGAAGTGGTATACTCGAGCCCAACTTTTAACCAGTAACGATTATGACGCAATTTTCTCATTTAAATAGCAAACATACAAAGATAAGTACAAGTACTTACAATAAAAGTATGATTGCGATTTATTGCTCAATTGCGCTCACTGTTACGGGCTGTAGCACCTTACCCAAACATAAAATCGAACCTATTATTCAAACAACTGCACAGATTGATACCTCACAAACTTCTCTAGCGCAGGTGATAAAGCCTTTACAGGAACAACATCCGGACCTCACCGGTTATCATGTTTTATATGAACCTTTAGAAGCACTTGCAGCTCGACTGCGTTTAATTGATAAAGCCGAAAAGACCTTAGATTTACAATACTATATTTGGGACAATGACAAAGTTGGGGCTTTGGCCTTGCATGCACTCATCCGTGCAGCAGATCGCGGTGTTCGAGTGCGACTCCTCATTGATGATAATAATGCCAAGCATACCGAAGGCATTTTTTTAGCTTTGGCACAGCACCCGAATATTGAAGTTAAGCTCTTTAATCCCTACCGTTTCCGCAAATATCGCGCAATTGATATGGTGTTGGATTTAAAACGCATCAATCGTCGCATGCACAATAAAAGCTTTATTGCTGACCATCAGGTTGCCTTGATTGGTGGCCGCAATATGACTAACCAATATTATAACGTCAGTGATACTTATCAATTTTCTGATGTGGATGTGATGTTGTTTGGTACGGCTGTGAATGATATTTCCAAATCATTTGATGATTACTGGAATCATGAATATGCCTATGATGTTCGAGAAGTGGTAAAACAAAGTGCTCACCGCTTAAGCTATGAGAGTCTTAAAGAGCAACTTGATGAGCACTATAAAAGGATTACTGTACAAAACTATGTCGATTTAACCAGCCGCTCCCAAGCCGTCGATGCCCTCATGGATCGAGATATTTCACTCGACTGGGTCAAGGCAGAGGTAGTCAAAGACTCTCCAGATAAAATTAAATCCAAAGCAAAAAAAGAAGAACATCTCAACTTCCAGTTAATTAACCATCTCGAACAACCAGAAAAAAACATCGATTTAATTTCGGCTTATTTTGTTCCTGAAAAGAAAGGGACAAAAATTTTAAGTGATTTGGCACAAGATGGTATCGAAGTCAGAGTGTTGACCAATTCATTTAAGGCCAATGACGTAGCCGTGGTCCATGCTTTTTATGGTAAATACCGCCAAGAACTGCTGGAAAATGGCGTACAACTGTATGAGTTTCTACCAGCTTTAGATAAAAGTGATTTAGATAAACACACTGAAGAGCTGGCAAAAAAAGCCAAGGTCAATATCAAGGGTTTAAGCCGCTCCAGTCTACATGCCAAACTGATGGCACTCGATGAAAAACAGGTCTTTATTGGTTCTTTCAATTTTGACCCACGCTCGGCCTATTTGAACACCGAAATTGGCGTATTATTAAACAGTCCACCTTTGGCACAAGCAGTACATGCCACCATGGATCAAAACTTAAAAACCTATGCATATCGTTTGGTTTTAGATGCCAACAAAAAAATTACCTGGCAACGTGAAACCCCACAGGGCCCTCTAATTTATACCAAAGAACCCAAAATGAAATGGTGGCAAAGAGCAGGCATGAAAGTGATTTCATGGCTGCCGATTGAAGGGTTTATGTAGTTTCCACGCTTTCTGGTAGCACGGAGAGTACTTTTTGCTGCAAACGCTCTAGACCAGCTCGCATTTGGCGATCAACCTCCTTGGTCAGCGTTTCTACCGTATGTCCTTCGACTGGAATCGCAGGTAAAGTCAGTAAATGTGCAGTGACTTTAGGCATCTCCAAAACACGTTGTACATGTTCTGCAAAAGACATCTCGCCAATGAATGGTGCAACCAAATCCAACTCACCCTTTTGGTTGACATAGCAAATCACACAAATCTGCACAGGTCGCTGTGCTTCAATTGCTGCACCTAATAAACGTCCGTGTACCTTTTTTACTTTACTGCCATCCGTTGTGGTGGCTTCTGGAAAGAACAGCACAGGAATATCTTGTTTTAAAAACTCAGTAATTTGCTCACGGATTCGAATCGAATCTCCTGAACCTCGTTTAATAAATAAAGTCCCACCACCCTTTGCCAAGTTTCCTAAAATAGGCCACTTTTCCACTTCTGCCTTGGCCAAAAAAAAGATACGTGCGCCTGAGCCTAAAACAGCCACATCCAACCAAGAAATATGATTGCTAACCCATAGGGCTGGTTCACGTGGAATGGTGCCATGCACTTCAACTTCGACATTAAAGACATCACACAAACGGCGACAGAAATACTGTACATAACGCGTATTTACAGGATTATTTGGATCTTTATATAAACCATGACGGTAAATAAGATAGAAGCCCTCACCAAGGGTTTCTAAGCCTGCGGCTAATTTTTTACTATATAAACTGAATTTCGAAAATAAACTTAAAGGTGTGTTATTTACTGCTGTTGCTTGTTGAGTCATAAATTCTTAAAACCGTACGCATAGATGCACATGTGCATTGAATTAACTCTGTTATATCATGTCGATATTGTCTTATAGAAGTTTCCTTCATAACAAAAAACGAATGTGAGCATAAATTTTTTCAATTTTAAAAGATTTATCAGATCAAATATTATAAATAAATCGAATTTACAGATTAAAAGGTGATGTGATGAACTCTCAAAGCACGACATCTGAAACACAAACCACCATTCCTTTTGGCTATGCTTTAAGGATGTTTTTGGGATGGTCGATTCTATACATGGGAAGCTTAGTCGGATTCATTGAGCTTATCCGCCGTAATATCATATAAATCCGCGAAGGCTTTGCCCTTTACTTGAAGTTTATTCTAGAATAAGACTTTAAAAATAAGGATTTCATAAGCACGTGGAAAATTTTGAGCAGCGTCAAAGCGGTGAACGGGCAATTTTAGTCAGTGTATCTGTCCAACTCCTCGATGATCTTGATGCTGAAGAGTTTCGATTGCTCGCTCAATCTGCTGGCGCTGAAATTCTTGAACATCTCATTGTGCAACGCAATAAGCCTGACCCGAAATTTTTTATCGGTTCAGGGAAAGTCGACGAAATTGCTGAACTGGTCCAAAGTCTTGAAGCTGAATTGGTCATTTTCGACCATTCACTCTCGCCTGCCCAAGAGCGTAATCTTGAACGCATTTTGAAATGCCGTGTGATTGACCGTACAGGCTTAATTCTGGATATTTTTGCCTTACGGGCACGCACCCATGAAGGTAAATTGCAGGTTGAATTGGCCCAACTTAAACATTTATCCACCCGTTTAATTCGTGGTTTCACGGGTAATCTCGAACAACAAAAAGGTGGTATTGGCCTACGAGGGCCCGGTGAATCGCAACTCGAAACGGATCGTCGTTTAATCCGCGTCCGGATTACGCAACTCAAGGACAAACTGGTCAAAGTACAGCAAACCCGCTTACAAGGTCGGGCTGCGCGTCAAAAAGCCGCCATTCCGACCATTTCGCTCGTGGGCTATACCAATGCTGGAAAATCCACGCTGTTTAATATTCTCGCCAAAAGTGATGTCTACGCTGCGGATCAACTGTTTGCCACCCTTGACCCAACCTTACGTCGTTTAGACTGGGATGGTATTGGTACTGTTGTGCTGGCAGATACGGTCGGCTTTGTTCGTAATCTACAACATGATTTGGTCGAGTCATTCAAAGCTACACTCGAAGAAACACTAGAAGCAACTTTGCTATTACATGTGATTGATAGCAGTAGCCCGAACATGCCCGAACAAATTGAGGCGGTAGAGTCGGTCCTCAAAGAAATTGGTGCGGATGCTCCGATTTTGCATGTTTACAATAAAATTGATCTCAGTGGTGATGCTGCCAAAATCATTTATAAAACAGCAGACGTCCCTGATCGGGTCTATGTCTCTGCCCATTCAGCTCAAGGACTCGAATTACTCAGTCAAGCTGTACAACAGTGTCTGATGGGTCAATTACAACAGTTTGATTTAGTGTTAAAACCCGCTTACGGTAAATTACGCACGCAACTCTATACCTTGAATGTAATTCAATCTGAACACTATGATGAGCAAGGTGACCTGCATTTGTCGGTGTGTATTGCCCCTCATAAACTGGAACAACTCATCAAACAAGCACATTTACCATTAGACGAAATTCTTGGAAAAAAAGCTTCCCTATTTCAGCGGCCTTTGGAAGAATTTGAGATCGATCATCCATCAGCATAATTGCGATCAGCCGTCGTTCAAATAAACGAGAGTAATAAAGAAAATGAAGAATATTGATTGGACAGCTTGGTTTGGCACGATTTTCTTAATTATTGTCTATCGTGAAGGGGCTGTTGCGATCACCAAGGCTTTGGGTCATCCGGAACTGGGTAATTTGGTTGGACTGATTAGCCTATTAATGACCTTATTGATTTGGAGACGGTTTAAAAAAATCTCCAATCGTTTGATTGATACCAACAACAAAATATTGAAAGAAAGTGGCTTTGCCTTTTTGCCCATTTGCGCAGGCTCATTAATCATGTTGGTGCATATGGGCAAAGAAATTCCCGCATTTTTATTTATTTTAACTTTCAGTACATTATTGCCATTATGGATTTATGCCAAAATGGCGAAGCGTTGGTTATAAGGAGCTGATCTATGTCGATGGTTATTTATGGCTTCATCATTACCTTCATTAGTTATCTTCTTGCCAAGCCACTGAATCAAAAATTTCCGCAGATTCCTTTGATTGTTTTTGGCATGTTTATTGTCATCGCTTTCTTAGCCATTTTTGGTATTCCATATCAACAGTATATGGATAATGTGAACAACGTTTTTAGCCACCTGCTTGGCTATGTTACAGTTGCTTTGGCCATTCCATTGGCGGCCATGCGTTATGACGATTTGCCGCTTAAATCAATGATTGGTATCTTATGTTTCGCCAGCATTAGTGCAGTTGCGTTACCGATGGGCTTGGCCTATTTACTGCACATGTCTGAACCCACCATTATGGCTTTTGCTACTCGTGCTGTGACCACGCCCATTGCATTGAACATCGCAACACTCCTCCATGCTCCTTTAATGATGGTCACCCTGATTGTAATTCTATCAGGGGTGATTGGGGCTGCGTTCTCGCCTTGGATTTTAAAGCATATTCATGACGAACGTGCTTCGGGTCTGGCACTAGGTTTAGCTGCACATGCAATTGGTACAGCTCAAGCATGGCAACGCGGACCTGTCACAGGCCGTTATGCTGCCTTTGGCATGGCCGTAAATGGCGTATTTACAGCCATTTGGCTTCCGACTTTCATTCTCTCTTTATCCTAAGATTTGCCACAAATATCACATAAAGATTGAACTAGTTGTCAGATATCCTCCATAATGTAAGCTTAAACGTTAAAAGGATTTTTAATGATGGGCAAACAATTATTAAGTGCGTTACTTTTATCTGCGGTGAGCAGTTTTACTTTTGCAGAGGATATTACGGGGCTCTGGCAAAGTATTGATGACAAAACGGGGGCGCCTAAAGCATTGGTTGAAATTCGTAAAGAAGCGAATGGCACCTATGCAGGCAAAGTAGTTAAAATTACACCACGTACGGGTTACACACCGAAAGAAACCTGTGTGGATTGTCCTGCGCCTTATACCAACAAACCAATCGTGGGTTTAGATGTGGTGACGGGTTTAAAATATAGTGAAGGCCTAAACTATACCAATGGACGTATTTTAGATCCGAATACAGGCAAAATTTATAGCATGAAGGCCAAACTCAGTGCCAATGGCAAACGTTTGCATTTACGTGGCTATTTAGGTGTTTCTGCTTTAGGTCGTAATCAAATCTGGATTCGTGCTGAGTAAAAACCAATTCCGCTAAAAGCCATATTACGCGCTTTTCTCTGATCCTCTTGATCTCGGTTCCAGTCAAAAAAAAGCTTCTTCATCTTATATTGCGATGAAGAAGCTTTTTATTTAACACGATAAACCAATTCAAATTAATCTGAGCCGTGCTTGATCATTTGCTCTAGATGCGCTTGCCAAGCTTCAGGTCGACCCAACCAAATCGTACTATCTAAACGCTGAATTTGGCGATTAGCGTGACCCAATATAAATGTCGGGAAACCACCGCCACCTATACGGTTAAGTAATGCATGACTCTTGCCAAAATGTTGTTGGATTGCCAGTCCAGTTTGCACTTGCATTGCTGCCTTGAACAAATGAACATCTAAGCCCATTTCTATGGCGATGCCATCCAACACAGAGAAATCGGCAATACGACGACCTTCCAGATAATGTGCTTGTTGCAAACGATGTAACATGTCTAAACCACGCTCGGCAATCGACTCAGCAGCAAGTATCGCAATCGTCGGTGGTTCTGAATCCAGTACTGCAGTCATGTCATTTAACAGAATGTCATGGTAGGCATCACCAAAAGTTTGCCCACTGAGTTGTGCAATACGTAGATCATTAGGTTTAACATATTCACGCCACTCGGGTGTGATCATTTTACGACGACCATTTGCAGCGGTCATCATACCACCACCATGTAACTCAATTTTTAAACCTGCTACTTGACGTGCCGCTTCGACCAAAGGGGCTACGGCATAGCACCAACCACATAAAGGGTCGAAAATATAATGTAATGTCGCAACAGCATCATCTGCTTTGGTTTGGGTATTGATTAAGGCCATTGTAATTCCCCTTTCACCACTTTAGCTCCCAACTCCAAATAAGAACGATCTGCTAAATCTGGATAATGCTTCAACATGGCAGCAATCAGCGCATCAGCCGTCTTAGATGCATTCACTTCTTTTTCATAAAGCTCTAAATACGCTTGCATGAACGCCACAGATTGAATCGTATAAGGTGGCTCACCATCACTATTCAGTTGGTAATGGCCTGGTATAACCAACTCAGGATTTAAAGATTGAATATGTTCTAACGTTTTCAACCAATTTTGACGAGAACTTAATGTTGCTGTGTCTGCCATCCACACATGCTGATTCGCTTGTACAGGAATACCACCAACAATCGCTTTCAATGAATCAATCCATACCAAACTGCGCGCTGGGGTCGCACCATCTAGACCGATAATTTGTAATGTATGACCTTCTAGCTCAAAACGATCACCGTCGAGTACCTCAGGTACTAGAATCGCTTTCGGTACATTGTCCTTAAGTTGTGGTCCCCAGTATGCAAGTTTAATTTCTTTGGTTGCATCAATCGCAGCAACTGTAGGGGCAGAAGCAATAATTTTAGCTTCTGGAAAGGCTTTATGCAGTGTATCTAGACCGAAATAATAGTCTGGATCGCTATGACTAATATAAATCGTCGTTAATTTACGTCCACCCGCTTTAATCTTTTCAACCAAAGCTTCTGCATCATTTCGCTGGAACTGGGCATCAATCAAAACAGCCTCACGCTCACCAGAAATGAGGACTGAAGATACTGGAAAAATTGATGCAGGGCCCGGATTAAAAACATCTATAGAAAGAGAATGAGTCATGATGAATTACTCCTTTTAAAAGTAAAATTGGAATAGAACCAATATATGCTCATTTAATCGTGCTAAAAACCGTTTGAAATGAGCTTATTTGTTGCATAAAATGAACAAATAGAATTCATCTAATGGATCACTCAATGGATCGTGTTACTGCCTGTTTCGTATTTATAGCTATTGTGGAACGTGGCAGTATGACTGCAGCAGCAGAATCATTAGATCTATCACGCGCCATGGTGACCCGTTATCTTTCCGTAATGGAACAATGGGCAGGTGCGCGTCTGCTCCATCGGACAACCAGACGTTTAAGTCTTACCCCTGCTGGCGAAGCAACTCTGCTACGCTGCCGTCAATTATTAGACATTGCCAATGAAATCCCTTCAGCAGTAGGTGATTTGAATGAACAGCCAAGCGGTTTATTACGGGTGAGCTGTTCCCAATCTTTGGCACAAGATGTACTCACTCCGGCGATTACAGACTTTTTACTGCGTTATCCCAAGACCTCAGTAGATCTACACATCAATGACCGCATCGTTAATTTGGTTCAAGAGCGCATTGACCTTGCCATTCGTGTAACCAACGAGCTCGATCCCAACCTCATTGCACGTCCACTCGGAAAATGCGCCTCAGTGGTATGCGCTGCCCCCTCTTATTTAGCAAAGCACGGGATTCCACGCACACCTGAGGATTTAGCCCTGCACAATTGCATGCCCTACACACATTTCAACAAAAGCTTATGGCAATTTAATGGGCCTGAAGGCATTACAGAAGTTCTGGTCGGTGGCAATCTGAGTGCCAACGAATCTAACGTCCTCTTAAGTGCCACCTTACAAGGCACTGGTATCGCGATGTTACCTGCTTATGCAGCCCGACCTGGAATTGATGATGGACGTCTTGTCCTACTTTTAGCTGAATGGCAACCACAAACACTTGGGATTTATGGTGTCTACAATACACGCCGACAAATGTCAGCAGCATTACGTGCATTACTCGATCTCTTGGTTGAGCGCTTTGCAGATCCGCGTTATTGGACTTCAACCTAGACGATATCCTGACTAAAATAAACGTGTCATGTAAATTCCACAGACTGGTTCCGCCTGTTATCGCCCACATTCAGAAACGCTTAAAACCACTAAAAGTCGACTCTTTTTCAGAACTGCGGATTTAATTTTTTCTCAATTAAAAACATAAAAAATTGATTGAAACTTCAATGATTAATAATTTACAACTGTAAAATAATGATTGAATCTGTAATTAGAAATCCGAAATAATAGCAAGACATCATGGCAACTAGGGGGCTTGAACATGAACATTTTGCAAAAACTGATTTCTTTTTTCTTTCTTTTTACCTTAAGTCATTTTGCTTTTGCTCAAGATATTAGCGGGATCTGGCAAAGTGTGGACGATGTGACCGGTGCACCTAAAGGACAAGTTGAAATCACACAAGAAGCCGATGGTTCCTATACAGGTAAAATTATCAAGATTACCCCACGTACTGGCTACACCCCCAAAGAACTGTGTACAAGCTGCCCTGCACCTTATACCAACAAACCAATTCTGGGTTTGAATGCCATCACCAAGTTGAAACATAAAAAAGACCTCACCTATACGGGCGGGAAAATTCTGGATCCCAATAGTGGTCGTGTCTATAGCCTGACAGCAAAACTGAGTTCTAATGGACAACGTCTGCACTTACGTGGTTATGTCGGTGTCTCAGTATTGGGCCGCAGTCAAATCTGGATTCGGGTCAACTAAATACAATAAAAACACTCATCAAAAAGCCCTGTATCACACAGGGCTTTTTGATGACGAGAACACTGTAGTAATTAACGAGACTGTAACTTCGAGTAATCTAACAAGACATTTGCTGCTTCATTGATGAAGGTTTCTTCTTCAGGCAATGGCGGACGTAAATGTGCTTTCATTTTGGCACGCGACTCCACCAAGGCATCAATCGAAGCTTGATAACTTTCCCAGTTGGCATAAGGTGCTAAACCTGTTGCACTACGGCGTTGATTTTCAGCATTCAAGGTTTGTTTCTCAAGATCAATCAATTCGGCACGACGTTGATTAATGTCGAGTACCACTTTTTTCTGATCTGAAGTTTTCTTGGCAATCGCTTTACGAGCTTCTAAATATTTAAATTGAGAATCTGCAGCAACACGTTGCTCAGACGACTGTGACAGTTTTGCCACATAAGGTTGAACAGAGCCTTCACGCTTAAATGGTGCGGTTGGAATGGTATCCCACTTCAAGGCATTTTTCGCTTTACGCTCACCAAACTCTTCGTTGTAGATATCCACCAACTTGATATCTGGAATTACACCTTTGTTTTGGGTACTTCCACCCGTAATACGGTAGAACTTACGTTGAGTTAACGTTGCCTGACCATAAGCCAAAGAGTCTAACTGAACCTGTGCTGTTCCCTTACCTGTAGTGGTACTGCCAATGATAATCCCGCGCTCATAATCCTGAATGGCAGCAGAGTAAATCTCACTTGCAGATGCCGATGCCAAGTTCACTAAAACAGCCATCGGGCCTGCATAGATTTGCTCACCACCATCAGTATCTTCAAATACATTTACGTTACCGTTGCCGTCACGGATTTGCACCACAGGACCAGACTTGATCACCTGACCAAGCATACGTGCCACTTCTTCCAAAGAACCGCCTGGGTCATTACGTAAATCGACCAGAATCCCTTCAACTTTTTGTGCTTTCAGTGACTCTAGAGCCTTCGCAGTATCTTCAGAGACTGAGCGATATTCAGTCCCTGCACGGCGTGAACGATAGTCGAAATAGAACGATGGGATTTCAATCACACCGAAGAGATGTTTTTTACCATCACGGGTGATTTCAACGGTACGTGAACGCACTCCCGCATCTTCTTCTTGAATAATGTCACGAGTTAAGGTCACATTCCGTGCTTGACTCATCGATGCGCCGGCACCCAGTAAACGTACCACCACTTTGGTTCCGCGCTTACCACGAATCAATCCTACGATTTCTGAACTCGGCCAGCCAATCACATCCACCATTTTCTCGCCATCTTGGGCCACGCCAATGATGCGATCACCAGATTTTACCTGACCTGATTTACTGGCTGGCCCACCTTCAACGATGGTTTCGATCTTGGTGTAATCCTCATTACCACGTTCTGGACGAATCGAAACCCCGATCCCTTCCAGTTGCAAGGTGGTTTGACGATTCAACTCCATCGCATCAATCGGTGGATAGTAGTTACTATGCGGATCATAAGTCGCCAACATCGCATTTAAAGTCTTATCCAGCACGTCATCGCTTTTCACACGACCAATACGCTCTAATTGACGGGTATAACGTTTTGTTAAGGTTTGAACAGGTGTTAAATCCTCAGGCCCTGTTAAATCTTGACCATTCGCCAGCGATGGATCTGCTTTCAGCGCCTTTTGTTTGGCCTGCTCTTCTTCTTTACTAATGGTTAAATTGATGAGCTGTGAAACCAACATTTTTTGCCAATGTTGTTGTTGCTCAGTCGTCGTTTTAAAGTACGGCGCTTTTTCACGATCCGTATCGAGATAGACATCTTTTTGATTCAGGTTCTGCGGCTTTTTCAACTCAGCCAACATAAACTCATAGAATTGTTTCAAACGATCACGATATTGTGCATGAATCAGAAACGGTCCCGTTAAGTTACCTGCTTTTAACGAACTGCCAAAAGTTGACCCATATTTTTTTTGATAATCTTCCACTTCACCGCTCAGAAATAATGAATGATCTGGATCCAAACTATCCAAATACATATTCAAAATACGGTTTGAAGTGGTGGCGTCTAGGCGCATATTTAAATAATGTTGACGATCAACCAATGTGGCTAACTGACGTGCAACCAAGGCCTGTTCTTGTGATGGCTTGATTACCGTTGAAACGACAGGTGCCTCAGTCGCCGCAAATGCCTCATTCATGGTATGAGAGAAAAATAAACCACCAGTCGCGATTGCAACTGCACACGCTATCATTTGAAGTTTCATAAAATTTTGGTACTTCCTTGGATATGGCAATTATCACATGTGGATGTGATGAAGATGAACATATTTCATCCAAGCACTTCACAACATGTAAAACTTATCAGTCATCCTAAATAAATGACCAACAAGCACTTATCATCAATATCATGTAGTTTTATCATATTCTGTACTGACAAAATGTAGCAAATCATTGCACAATTTAGCTATCGTTTTTTTCATCAAATTTTTTATCAAAAATCTAACGGAATCCTTATGATCGGCGCGTTGATGCTGGATATTGCTGGCACAGAACTTACTCAAGAAGATATTGAACTATTACAAGCTCCGCAAGTCGGTGGCATGATTTTATTTGCACGAAATATTGAATCCCCTCAACAAGTCCGTGCCTTAACCGATCATATGCGTCAAATCCGCCCAGAGATTTTGATTGCGGTGGATCAGGAAGGTGGTCGCGTCCAACGCTTAAGACAAGGTTTTACTCTACTTCCTGCCATGGGTCGATTAGGCGAACGCTACCTCAGCAATCCACAACAAGCACTTGAACTGGCTGAGCAGTGCGGCTGGTTAATGGCGATTGAAGTCCTCGCAGTGGGGATTGATTTTAGTTTTGCCCCTGTTTTAGACCTGAATGATGTGAGCGATGTGATTGGCGATCGTGGTTTTGCCAAAAATATGCAAGACATCGTGCCACTAGCGGATGCCTTTATGCGTGGTATGAAAAAAGCAGGCATGGCCACCACAGGCAAGCATTTCCCTGGTCATGGTTCAGTCAAAGCTGACTCACACGTTGCCGCTGCAATTGATAGCCGCTCATACCAGGAAATTTACGACAAGGACATGCAAAGCTTTATCCAGTTGATGCCTCAGCTTGATGCGCTAATGCCAGCCCATGTGATCTATGACCAAGTTGATCTAAATCCAGCAGGCTTCTCACCATTCTGGCTACAAAAAATCTTACGTCAACAGCTTAAATTCGACGGCGTTTTATTCTCAGATGACTTGAGCATGCAGGCTGCCTGTGTCGCAGGTGGTGCCGATGCACGTATCCAAGCTGCTTTAACTGCAGGTTGTGATATGGGCTTGGTCTGTAATGACCGTGCAGCTGCCTGTACAGCCTTAGATGGAATCCAAACGTTGGCGTTACCAAATCAACAACGTTTAGAGCGTATGCGCGGCAAAATTCCAAATATTCAGGTCGGTACAACATTGACCTTAGACGATGAAAACTGGCACAGCGTCAGAAAAGTCATTGAAGAGTTTAAAAATTCGTTCTAACTTTACTTAGATTTCTTCATCGTTTTATTAACATAATGGAATCTTGCCGAGTGCTCATCTGATTGAAGGATTTTGCCTTCGGCTCGACTTACTTTTCAGGGATGAAAAGTAAGCAAAAATCCTTTGTTAGGCTGAGGGTACATCCTTGTAACCCCAGCCCAACGGCGGCATCCATGCCGCCCCACGATAGTAAATAACAAACCTAAAATCGGATTTGGTAGAAAAATCTCAATTTTAAAAAAAGAGATTAATTTTATATATCCCAATTAGGAAAAATAGAGTCTAGGACAGATGACACAACAACTTTCGAAACATCGCCATATTTCATTTACCGCGCACTACACTGGCTATATCTGGTATCAAATGGGGATTTCACATCCAGCACTGGCAACCGCAAAAGGAAAAACGCTGGCAGCCTTAGTTCATCCAATTGAAAGCTGGGCAGAAAAATATGTCGGTGGTAGCATGCGCACCACGCTTAAACAACGTCACAGCATGCTCGACAACCAGTTAAAAGAGTTGATTGAACAACATCCTGATCTACAAGTGCTTGAAATTGCCTGTGGCTTATCACCACGCGGTTGGTGGTTTAGACAACATTATCCAAATATCAGCTACCGTGAATTGGATTTACCTGACATGGCTGCCACCAAACAAGCAGCACTACAACAAATTGAAAACAATAATGATGAAGTTCTGTCTGTCGACTTGTTTACTGATGCCTTTGCCTCTGCCTTTGAAGTATTTGATCCACAACGTCCACTGGTTATTATCAGTGAAGGACTGATCAATTACTTTGAAAAACCGTTATTACAACAACTGATTCAAGCGATTGCCAACTATGGTCAAGGCTTTAAAGCATTGCACTATCTAACTGACATTTACCCAGAACCTACCCAAAATAAATTAGCCACGATTATCTGGAACAGTAGTCGTTTATTAAAATGGATGTCTCGCAGTGCCTTTAGCTTTCATTTTCAAACCCCTGCCGAAATCGAACAGTTTTTCCACGAAGCAGGTTTTAATCAAGTTAACGTCCTACAGCCAAAGCAATTTTTTGAACAGGTAACCTTAGAAAATACGCAGCAACATTTAGGCGACTTGGTCTGGATGATTCAAGCCACCAATAAATAGGCACACAAAAAAAGTGGCAAATTGCCACTTTTTTTAATCTTAGACTACCCGTTATTCAGTTGGCTTCTGGCGTTGAATAAAACGAGTCAAACGCTCTGCAATATCAAAACTACCGTGTTTAAATAAGATGCGCAGTCCTTGCTCAGTTGCATCAAAGATTAAACATTCAATTTTAAACTCACCTTCTTCATCAGCTAAATGCAGGGCTAAATCACGTGGGTGTTGATTGATAAAATCAAGCTGTTCAATATTGTGGAGCTTTAAATACACACCAAAGAAAGTGATATCAACGATCTTCACATCCGCTTCTGTCGCAAGATGGCGATGCGACAGCTTGCTTTCAGGCTGTAATACCGCAATACGCTCTTCACCACGACGTTCAATCTGCTGCATTTGCTCACGGCTCATCGAGATAATGCCATCCAGATTTTCGATGGACTCTCCCTTTAAAAAGGTGGTAAACAAATTCATGGTTTCTTTACGGCGTTGTAGTTGCGGCACATGATCTGCATTGGCAATCAACGCAAACTGCATATCCTGACACTGCAATGCAAAATCTGCATTTTCATGCGGTAAAGTAAAGCTGTCATACTGCCCTGCCGCAACCAATGTTTTACATTGTGGTACAGGAACATCACTTAAACGCAATAAACGGTTGCAGTTGATTTCATAGCGCTCACGTTCTGTTGCACTAAACTCAGCCATCTGTCTGAAGAACAAACGCTTTGCTGTTGGCGACATCCGAGTTTTATCGAGTTTGGCATGATTGACCAAATAAAGAATCACGGCTTGACCGAACTCCTCCATACGGTCTTCACGCATTAAATGCAGTGATTCTTCAAGCAGCATGCGCCAACTCTTACGAGTCTTCTGCATCACCCCCATCAATACCATACGGTCGATCAGCTCAGGGCGTTGGTCTGCAAAGGAAGAAGCGACCACTGAACCCAATGACATGCCCATCACTGAAACTTTATCAATGCCAACAATATCCAACCATTGGCCAAGCATTTTAGATAAATCAGGCAGTTCTAAAATACCAGCAGACTCACCTGTATCAACATTGCGAATTTGTTGATTCGCACCCATTGAAGGTAAATCGATTAAAATAACAGGACCACTCTCAAAGAGTTGCTCAACACAATACTTATAAGAGTTAAAATTTTGAAATGCGCCCCCGACAATTACAATCGGCGTGTTGTGGATCGTTTTCGGATCTGCAATTGCCATATATTCAATTTTCCAACCATCGATCCACGTAGTACGCGCTGGTTGCTTAAAACTGTTTTTATTGTAAATGTCGAAAAAACCAAAGCCTGTGTAGGTATGATTTATATCCGAGTCCATTTGGATAATGGAATTCATGTCCTTCCTCCATCCTTGTTTATTTTTTTGTTGCAAAAATCTCATTTTCAGCGATTTATACTTGCAAGTTAACAAATTTATAAAATTTGTATTACATTTATCCTATACTTTTTCATTCTATACATATGCACGTTTTATACGCAATCATTTCCTTAACCACTTATCTTGTTTAGAACATTAATCTTTTGCAAAATATGTAATCTCAGCTTTAGATTCAATATCTTCGTCATACTAAAATAAAAACTTTTGTGCCAATTAACGCTTCATAATTTTTTGAATTGTCAGTTCAGCCTATTCATTGTTCAGCCGTTGACTGTTACTATCTTTATAAATACATGCAAATCTCAAACTGCTATGCAAGATTCTATTCAAAATTATATGCAACAGGTCGGTGCTCAAGCACGTCAAGCCTCTCGTATATTAACGAGCGCGTCGACGCATTTGAAAAACCATGCCCTCTCTGCAATCTATACGGCTTTGGAAAATAATCAAGCCCAAATTTTAGCAGCCAATCAAATTGATATGGACAATGGTCGTCAACGTCAATTGGACAATGCTTTGCTCGATCGTTTAGAGCTTACCCCCGCACGTTTTAAAGGCATGTTACAAGGCTTAAAAGATGTGATCGCCTTGATTGATCCCATCGGAGAAATTACTGATTTAGCCTATCGCCCTTCAGGCATTCAGCTTGGAAAAATGCGTGTACCTTTGGGTGTAATCGGAATGATCTATGAATCAAGACCGAATGTGACACTTGAAGCAGCCTCATTGGCTTTAAAATCTGGCAATGCCATTATTTTACGTGGTGGCTCAGAAGCACTTGAATCGAATAAGGCGATTGCAACGGCGATTCAACATGGCTTACAAATCTCGGGTCTACCCGAACATGCCGTACAAGTGATCGATACCCCTGACCGTGCCGCAGTCGGTCATCTGATCACCATGACTGAATTTGTCGATGTAATTGTGCCACGCGGTGGTAAAAGTCTAATTGAACGCATCAGTAATGAAGCACGTATTCCTGTGATTAAACACTTAGATGGCAACTGCCATGTTTTTGTTGAAGCACAAGCAGACCTGCAAAAATCCTTACCAATTGCCCTCAATGCCAAAACGCATCGTTATGGCGTATGCAATGCCATGGAAACCTTATTGGTCGATGAAGCGATTGCGGAAGAGTTCTTACCACGTATTGCTGAACTCTATGCTGAAAAGCAAGTTGAGCTGCGTGGTTGTGCTGAAACGCAGCGTATTTTAGGCGTATCTGTAAAAACGGCGACAGAGGAAGATTGGTATACCGAATATCTCGGCCCCATTCTTGCAGTCAAAGTGGTCACAGGGATGGATGAGGCGATTGAGCATATCAATAAATATGGTTCACACCATACCGATGCGATTATTACCGAAAACTTTAGTCTAGCCCGTGAGTTCTTAGCGCGTGTGGATTCAAGCTCAGTCATGATTAATGCTTCAACCCGCTTCGCTGATGGCTTTGAATATGGTTTAGGTGCAGAAATTGGCATTTCAACCGATAAAATTCATGCCCGTGGTCCAGTTGGCCTTGAAGGTTTAACCTCGCAAAAATGGATTGTATTTGGCGACGGTCAAATCCGCCAATAATCAAACCGAGCATGTGAACACAGAAACACGATAAAGGCCATTCATTTGATCTTTATCGTGTTTTTTATATATTTACATACAAAAATAATGATAAAACCAACAGATCAATCAAAAGAATCAAGCATTTCCAATCTATACTGAATAGGTTGAATTATAAACGGGTTGTATAGGCTAAAGTCTATCTTCGCCAAGACGACATCCCATGTTAAAACATTGCGCTTGATTCCACTGCCTCATGCGTTGCAGCAAAATCAAGATGTTCATCATAAAATTTAAAATCTGTTAGGTGTTCAAACGTGGCTATATCTGTATTAGTAATTAACTGTGGTTCATCATCAATCAAATACGCACTCATTTCTGAACGTCGTGAAGATCGTATTTACGGTTTGGCAGAAAACCTGGGCGCAGCAGATGCCCGTATCAAAGGCATTACGCTTGGGGGCGAACCACTGGAACTTTCAATTCCCTATGCAGATCATGCCAAAGCGCTTGAAACTTTATTGGCGCGTTTAGCCAACTATAACCCGCAAGCGATTGGACACCGTGTCGTTCACGGCGGCGACATCACCAAAGCAGAATTGCTTACACCTGAACTGGTTGAGCGTATTGAAGCAGCAACACCTCTTGCACCACTGCACAATCCTGCACATTTGATTGGGATTGAGGCCACCATGCGCCTGTTCCCTCAATTGCCTCAGGTGGCTGTCTTTGATACTGCCTTCCACCAAACCATGCCTGAACGTGCTTATCGCTATGCTCTACCCCAATATCTGTATACCGAACATCAAGTGCGTCGCTATGGTTTCCACGGCACTAGCCATGCCTATGTAACTGAACGTGCCAGCGAATTGGCAGGCCATAAAAATGAAGGCGGCTGGCTCAGCGCACACTTGGGCAATGGTAGCTCGACTTGTGCCGTCTGGAATGGTCATAGCGTCGATACCTCAATGGGGATGACGCCACTTGAAGGCGTGGTGATGGGCACACGTAGCGGCGATGTCGATCCAAGTTTACATTTATTCCTTGCCAGCAACCTCGGTTGGGACATCCAGAAAATTGACAGCATGTTAAATAAAGAGAGTGGCTTACTCGGCTTATCTGGTTTATCCAATGATATGCGTACCTTGGTTGAAGCCTCTGAAAATGGTCATGAAGGTGCAACCCTAGCCATTGAAGTGTTCTGCTATCGCTTAGCCAAATCTTTATCGGCTTTGAGTTGCGGTCTACCACGTTTAGATGGTTTAGTCTTTACAGGTGGTATTGGCGAAAACTCGGCTTATGTCCGTGAAAAAACTTTAGGCTATTTAGCTCACTTTGGCTTGCAGTTTAGCAAAGAGAAAAATAATGCTTTAGCTCGTGGCACAGAAGGTCGTATCGACAATGGTGCAGGTCCACAAATTTGGGTGATTCCAACTGATGAAGAAGGTCGTATTGCCAAAGAAACACGCCAAGTACTTGAACATACGATTTAATCAAAATATTAGACAATTTTAAGGTCACTATGAATACGATTTTACTCATCCCCACAGGTGAAGGTGTCGGCTTAACTTCAGCCTGCTTAGGTATGATCTACGCTTTAGATTGCAAAGGGATCAATGCGGGTTTTTTAAAACCCTATTCTCAAATAGCAGACACCACGGTTGACCGTACCACGACACTCTATCGCCATTTATTTCAGCATAAATCTGCTGAGCCAATCACCTATGAGCGACTAACACAACTGATTGCCTTGGGTGAAACCGATGAATTACTTGAGGAGGCGGTTGCACTACACCGTCAAATTTCAGCTGATCATGATGTGATTATCGTTGAAGGTTTGGTTCCGAATGGACAAGATCATTTTGTCAGCGAAATCAATGCCGCACTGGCACAAGCACTGGATGCACAAGTGGTATTGGTCAGCACCGCTGATTTAGCAGACCCACGCAAAACCGCAGAAAGAGTCGATGCACACTTACGTCAGTTTGGTGGTGCAGCTTCGGCACGCACCACAGGTGTATTGTTTATGCGGACCAAAGGCTTGCCTGAGGGTACGGCTGAAATTCCGGTCACACTTGATCCAAGTCTACGCCTAGACCAGCACATCGATGCTTTTGCCTTAGAGTTACAACGTTATAACCGCTTTATGGGAACTGATGAACTCCCGATTATCGGACTTGTTCCATTCAGCAATACCCTCAGCGTGCCACGTAGTTTAGATATCGCTCCAATCATCAATGGCACATGGTTGCATCAAGGTGAAGCGAAACAACGGCGTATTTTGCATACCAGTTTAATTGCCTCGAATATCGAGTCTGAACTGCATAAATTCGTTGCCGGTGAATTGATTATTAGCGCCTCACAACGTACCGATGCAATCTTGGCAGCCAGTCTTGCCAGCAGCAATGGTACACCACTCGCGGGTTTAGTATTGACTGAGCAAGCTGCACCTGCAAGCAATGTCGTGGAATTTTGCCAAAGTGCAATCAAGCAAGGGCTCCCGATCTTACACACGCCTTTAGATACCTTAGAAACAGCACAACTGCTACATCGCTTTGGTAATGAAATTCCCATTGATGATACTGAGCGTGCCGAGCAAGTCACGCGTTTCGTATCCAGTCATTTAGATAGCAATTGGCTCGATCAACATACCCAAAACAACCTACATCCACGCTTATCACCTTCAGCGTTCCGTTACGAGTTGGTACAAAAATCCATTTCCGCGAAAAAACGTATCGTCCTGCCAGAGGGTGATGAGCCACGTACCGTACAAGCGGCTGTGATTTGTCAAACCCGCGGCATTGCACAGTGTATTTTATTGGCAAAGCCTGAATCGGTTGCCGAAGTGGCGAAAGCACGCGGTATCCAGTTGCCTGAAGATTTGCAGATCATTGATCCTGATAGCATCCGTGATCAATATATCGAACCGATGGTGGAACTGCGTAAAGGTAAACTCGATGCACTACAAGCCAAAGCACAGTTGCAAGATACCGTAGTACTCGGCACCATGATGTTGGCACTCGATCAAGTCGATGGTTTGGTATCTGGGGCAATTCATACCACTGCCAATACCGTGCGTCCAGCATTCCAGCTGATTAAGACCGCTCCGAATTACTCACTGGTCTCATCCATTTTCTTTATGTTGTTGCCTGATGAAGTCTATGTCTATGGTGACTGTGCGATTAACCCAGATCCGAATGCAGAACAGCTTGCTGAGATTGCGATTCAATCGGCAGACTCAGCCAAGGCCTTTGGTCTAGATCCACGCATTGCCATGATCAGCTATTCTACAGGTACTTCGGGTACAGGCGCTGATGTTGAGAAAGTGGCTGAGGCAACTAAAATTGCACAGCAACGCCGCCCTGACCTCTTGATTGATGGTCCATTGCAATACGACGCCGCTTCGGTTGAAAGTGTTGGCCGCCAAAAAGCACCAGACTCGCAAGTGGCAGGACGTGCCAATGTATTTATTTTCCCTGATCTGAATACAGGTAACACCACCTATAAAGCAGTGCAACGTGCTGCCAATGTGGTGAGTGTCGGCCCGATGCTACAAGGTTTAAATAAACCTGTGAATGACTTGTCTCGTGGTGCTTTGGTGGATGATATTGTATTTACCATTGCCCTGACGGCGATTCAGGCGAAGCAACAGGATTAATCCACTATTCGATTGAAATTGAAAAAGCCCTTTAGATTGAAAGGGCTTTTTCATGAGTGGTATTGAGCCAACCAGATGGTATGTCCCGTACATTCAACATCTTCAGCAATCATTTTAATCAGTTTAAACCCATTGTGTTGCAGCAAAGTCTGATATTCCTCCGCTGAGAGACTGGCATGGTACAGTGGCTCTCCACCGAGTTCACCAATTGCCTCGCCCTGTGCAGGCCCACTGCTAAACATTAAAGCAGTACCTGATTGTGCATATTCGGCAAAACGTTTAAACATGTTGCGTTGATCATCTTGGGTGAAGTGGAAGAAACTATCCCACGCAACAATCCCTTGAAACTTTTGTTCAGTAAAGTACTCCCGAAAATCTTGCTGCACCCAGACCTGTTCAGGGAAAGACTTCCGTGCCATTTCAATCATGTATTCCGAAGCATCAACACCTGTTACCTGATGTCCTTGAGCAATAAAATAGGTAGCAATAGGTTGAGCTGAACCACAGCCCAAATCCAAAATATGCGCCGAGTTTGGCAGCAGACTGAGAAAACGATCGAGCCAGACTTTCTCAGCAAGAGTGGTTCCCCGTCGTTCAATCCATTCACGAGCATGCGTCTGATAGAGTTCAATAATATGCTGTGCTAGATGTTCCTGTACCATGTCATTGCCTATTATGAATCATTCTTTTTTTAAAGCGATTGAGCAAAATCTTAACAAGATTCTGGCTTATTTAATGTTTGAATTTTCTTGGTTTTCGGCCCTTTCACAAAGAAAATCGCATTACCACATAGGATCAAAATCACCCCAACCACTGCATTCATTTGCCAGTGATAGCCTTCCCATACTGTTGAAATCACCAATGCGACCAAAGGAAATAATAAGGTGCTATAGGCCGCTTTACCTGCACCAATCCGTCCGACCAAATAGAAATAGGCGGTAAAACCTATCACCGAACCAAAGATCGCGAGATACAGTAAAGCACTGATTGCACTGAATTGCATACTTGGAAAAAACTCATCCTGTCTAAACCATGAGATCAAGGCCATCAGCAATGAGCCATACAACATCCCGTAGGCATTGGTGGTAAAAATATCCAATCCATGTTTTTGATGGCGTGTACTGATCATATTGCCCAAAGAGAAACCATAAGTCCCTAAAATACATAGTCCAATACCGATCAATGTATTGCTGTTTAAAGTGGTACCGACCACGTCATGCCAAAACAAAGCAATAATCCCGAGTACACCTAATAAGGCCGCAGGATAAAAGCGTGTCGACACCTGCTGCGCAAAGAAGAGTTTGGCGTTGATGGTATTGAAAATCACCGCCATAGAGAAGATCACCGCTTCCAAACCACTACTGATATATTGCACCGCATAATAAAAACAGACAAAGTTAAAGCCAAAAATACAGCAGGCCTGCAACATACAAAACAGATGATCTTTAGCCGCCAGTTTCTGCAACTTTCGGCTCAAAGCAACGAAAGCAAATAACACCATGGCGGAAATAAAAAAGCGCCAGAACACCGCCACACTGGCTGATATCCCACTTTGTTGTTGCAGGCTAATCGCAATCCATGTGGTTCCCCAAATCACCACAACCAACGCATATAACAGCGCATTCATATCATTAGAACCAAACTCAATTACTTCAACGACTATTTTGCTGCTTTTGCGGCCATGATTACTTGCACCATCTTGCGGTGATTGTCATGGATTTGCGTTTTTCTAGAATTTTTTTGACCAGATGACAAAACTGGCTGAAAGTTCTACACTAAACTGGATCATATTTGGCACTGCGTATAGAAGATGAAATATCAGATTCTAGATCAATTACAGCAATATAAAGCGCAATTGCTCGACTCGGTAGAACTGGGTTCGGGTATGCAGTTGGCCATGTGGCAAAATAACCAAGACCGTGTCAGCGTCTGTAGCAATCACCACACTTTGAGCATGTATATTCAGGGCGGTTATGAAAGCTATCAAAAAACCCAACAGGGCTGGCACAATGGCGGCGGCCCTGACCGTATGTGCCTGATGCCACAAGATTTCGAGTCGACTTGGGATCTCCGTGATCCACTCACCTTCGTACATCTGTATTACACCGAACAACACTTACAACGTGTGGCCGAACAAGTCTGGGATCGCGAACCCAGCCAAATCATTTTAAATCCACAAATTTTTGTGGCTGACCCACAAATTTCCATGATCTATCGGCACTTTTTACTCAATGGTGCATGGCAAGAACGTGAAAACCATTTGCAAATGAGTACGGCGACGACGCTATTACTCAATCATTTAATTAAAAATTATAGTCATGCGCAATGGCAAGCCCCCGAAGTCAAAGGTGGGCTCTCTCCCTATATTCTTAAACAGCTATTAGAATGGATTGATCAACATCTCCATTTGAGTCTGACCTTATCTGATCTGGCTCAGCAAGCGCAACTCAGCGAATATCATTTTGCGCATATGTTTAAACAATCGATGCAGATGCCACCGCATCAATATGTGATGCAACGCCGTCTTGAACGTGCTCATCAAGCACTTGAACAGACCACAACGAATCTGACAGAGATCGCAGTACAATATGGATTTAGCTCAAGCAGCCATTTTAGCCATCGCTTTAAGAAACAGTTTGGCTATAGCCCATCTCAACTGAGAAAAAACTAAAATCCACAGCGCATCTTTTGTTGCTGCGATTTAGATCAAAGCTTCGCTTTAGACCTTTAGCCAAATCTAAGCTAAAACTCCCACATTCATTCCTTTTTGTCATATAATTTAGCCCGCCAGCTAATCGCCCGCTCAAGAGAAATTTGATATGACAACGATCATCAAACAAGATGACTTGATTACATCAATCAAGGATGCCCTGCAGTTTATTTCTTACTATCACCCACAAGACTTCATCCAAGCGATGAGCCGTGCTTACGATCGTGAAGAAAACAAAGCTGCAAAAGATGCTATTGCCCAAATCCTGATCAACTCACGTATGTGTGCTGAAGGTCACCGACCAATCTGTCAGGATACAGGGATTGTTAACGTTTTCCTTGAAGTCGGCTTAGATGTTAAATTTGATTTAAGCATGAGCTTGGATGATGCAGTCAACGAGGGTGTACGCCAAGGTTATCTAGAGAACTCAAACGTTCTTCGTGCATCGGTTTTAGCAGATCCAGCTTTTGGTCGTAAAAATACCAAAGATAACACCCCTGCCGTGATTCACTACAAACTCGTTCCTGGTAATAAAGTTGATATTACCGTTGCAGCAAAGGGTGGTGGTTCAGAAAATAAATCTAAACTTGCGATGTTAAACCCATCTGATTCAATCGTGGATTGGGTACTTAAAACTGTTCCAACTATGGGTGCAGGTTGGTGTCCACCAGGTATGCTCGGTATTGGTATCGGTGGTACTGCTGAAAAAGCCATGATGCTTGCAAAAGAAGCACTTATGGAAGAAATCAACATGGACGAATTACTTCGTCGTGGCCCACAAAGCAAAATGGAAGAACTCCGTATCGAGATCTTCGAGAAAGTGAATGCATTGGGTATTGGTGCACAAGGTCTTGGTGGTTTAACCACAGTCCTTGATATTAAAATCAAGGATTATCCATGTCACGCAGCAGGTAAGCCAGTCGGTATGATTCCGAACTGTGCCGCGACTCGTCACGCCCACTTCCAATTAGATGGTACTGGCGTTGCACATATTCAAGCACCAAAACTTGAAGACTACCCTGCCGTAACGTGGGATTCTTCTCAATCGAAGCGTGTCAACCTAGATACCATTACTCAAGAAGAAATGAATGCTTGGAAGCCAGGCGATACCTTATTATTGAACGGTACTATTTATACAGGTCGTGATGCTGCACATAAGCGCATGGTTGACATGTTAAATAATGGTGAAGAACTTCCAGTCGACTTAAAAGGTAAATTCATTTACTACGTGGGTCCAGTCGATCCAGTGGGCGATGAAGTTGTTGGTCCTGCTGGCCCAACCACTGCAACCCGTATGGATAAGTTCACTCGTCAAGTGTTAGAAGCAACAGGCTTATTCGGTATGATTGGTAAAGCAGACCGTGGTCCTGCTGCAATTGAAGCGATCAAAGACAATCAAGCAACTTACTTGATGGCTGTCGGTGGTGCTGCTTACCTTGTATCTAAAGCAGTCCGTGAAGCGGAAGTGGTAGCCTTTGCTGATTTAGGTATGGAAGCTATCTACAAATTCGTGGTTGAAGACATGCCTGTTTCTGTTGCGGTTGATGTGAATGGAACATCAATCCATGCAACAGCACCAAAAATCTGGCAAGCGAAAATCGGTAAGATTCCAGTGGTTGACGCTGCTGTATCATAAAGATCAAAAAAAGGAGCATCAGATCGATGCTCCTTTTAAATTTAATCATGACATATTTAAATAATACTTAAATGGGCGCTCATGCATTCTCAATATACGTGGATTTTCTTGCTTGGATTTTTGTTTTTCGGTTTAACTAACACTTGGGCCAAACCTGCCCAGCCAGAAACTATACGCAAATACCTTGAAGTCACACATTCAAAAGAAACATTTGAACAGTTATACCAAATTCGAAAAGCGTATTATCTCAATCTTGCCACTCAGCGCGTCCTCTACCATATTCAGGCACCTATACTGGATCCAAGTTTACTTACCCCAGAACAATATCAAGTTGCTGAAAAAATAGCAGAACTCTATCTTAAAAATGATCCTCTCTTTCGCTCACCAGAACAGCCTGATCAGGTCACATTTAAACAACTTCAGCAGTATGTTTCCAATGAAAGTCTGCTCTACTTTATTGAGCATTATCAAACAAAGACAGGACAAGCATTGGTCGAGAAGAACATTCTAAAAGAAGTATATTTTGCAAATCATCTCTCTCAGCTTTTAACAGATTATTTAGATGAACAACAATTCATGCTTCAAATTTTTCGGAATATTCTGACCTATAAAAATCCACAAGCGATAAGAGAATTATAATGTTGTTCAATATAAACCCTCAGTATTTAATTCTTAATATTTTATTATTGAGTATTAGCACTTCAAGCTTTGCATTGCCAGCAACTCAGGCAACAGCAACTGATGTTTTAAAAGCAAGTCAATTTGATCAAACCATTCAGCACTATCAAACGAAACGTTTAGCGCAACGCTATAGCCAGAGTCTTCTGCAAAACATTCCCGCTAGCGATTTAGTTGAGGATAAAATCTATTATCAAAATAAAATAGAACAACAATTACTCACTCTCATGCACAGTCAAGATTTTAACAAGTACTATATACAACGACTCATCCAACCTTACTTAAAATTTTATCAGGAAGAAGAACTGGTTCATTTACTCAACATTTACGAGCATCCACTAGCACTAGACTTTTTCAAACAAAATCTAAAGTCCATTCAAGATCAGCAAGACCAAAGCTATAGCAATGCACAGATCAAAAAAGATCAACAGTTGGAACAACAAATCATCGAACTATTAGAGCCTTTGACACCGAAATAAGACCATAGCATCTCATTCAATCCAAAAATTCAGCTCTCCCCAGAAGGCAAGATCATCTATGAAAAGCATATTGATGACCTGTTTCGCACATCTATAAAATGCGAATCACGGAGCCTTTATTCTTTTCCATTCCAACATGCTAGAATCCAATATCAAGTATTTTTTACTCAAAACACTCTTATTCTTAGATTAAAGATCACTCAATATCTTATGAAAAAATTCAATCAAACACTCAGTTGCATCCTCTTATCTGTCTGCAGTTTTTCTATTTTTGCTCAACCTGCCACCAGCACTTCCGTAGAAAGAGCAATGGAACTCAGTGATATAAAAGCAACATTGGCTCAATCTCAAAAAGAAATGCGCCCCGTTTACGACAAACAAGCGGAAGAAATGCTCAAAAAAATCTTCAACACATTAACATTGAATGCTGAACAAAAAAAAGCCGCGCATCAAATTGCGGATGTCACTGAATCGTTTAGCAATAAACTCATCTCTGATCCAAAGTTTCTGCAAATGCTGAAAAATACCTATATGCAAACTTTTACAGAAGAAGAAGTTTTAGCAAATATTCAATTTCTTGAAACGCCTATCGGACAATCAATCAATAAGAAAAATAGCTTGCTGATGAGTAAAATTATGCAAAATAGCATGGAGATGTCGAGTCAGATGATGCAGGACCCAAAAATCCAAAAAGAAGTTAATCAGAAAATCGAAAAGATTCTTATGCCTCTGTTTGAACAGAAAGAAAAAGTAAATAACGGTAATATACACGCTGACTAAAGTGGCGGCTTCATTTATGCTCAATTAAATATCCCGCTTATTAAGCTTCTCGTCAACAATTTTACGGCATCATAATATTCATACAATTCACCTAGCCGAATCATCGTATTCGGCTATTTTTTTGCCTATAGCTTCTGCTAAATTATAAAAAATGATGAGAAGAATAAGGTGATAGACAGATGAATAAATCAATGTTTAGCTTGGTCATTGGACTGTGCCTTCTCGGTAGTATGCAAAGTACTTTTGCTGCCCCAGCTCATAGTAAATCAGTCAAGGAACTGATTAAACTCAGTGACCTTGAACATGTGTTAAATACGTCACTTGATGAAATGCAACCGACACTTGACCTCGAAGCTGAAAATATTCTATTGCGGGTACTCGGAAAAGAAAAATTAACCACCACTCAAGAGCACCTCGCCGTTTTAGAACTGAGTCAACTACTCAAAGAAACCAGCTCCAAGGTATTTGCTCGTCCTGAAACGCTACAGGCAATTGAGAAAATTTATGCCGACGCGCTTAGTGAAGAAGAGGTGCAGGCTTATTTAAAGTTTTTAAAAACACCTGAAGGCCAATCCATCAACCAAAAGACCATGCAGATCAGCACCAATGTTTTTCAGTATATGAATAATCTCAGTCAAAAAACCTTAAATGACCCCGAGCAAAGTTCGAAACTGCAACAGCAGTTCCTCACTATTATTCAACCGTTGATGCAGGAAGAATAAGCCAATAGCTCTTCTGGTCTACCAAGTTAAAGGATTCCAGAGTTTAAATGGCTTAACTAAATGTACTTCTGATTTTTCATCATACTTGGCTGGTTTTAACTCTTGTGGTTTGGAACGAACTTTGCCTGAAGCATCCTGAGCCACAAAGTTATAGCTCGATGATTTTAATCGGGTAAAGGCAATTTCTTGATGTGCCACCTTATCCGGTGTAATCATAAATGGGCCCGTGTGCTCACTACGTGAAATCTTATTTTCTTCATCATATTTAATGAAGTAGGTTTGTGCGGCATCGACCGTAAAGTCTAAATATTTAGGCTTCTGGAAATGCAATCCTGCCAAAGGCCGACTCACACTCAGGCGATAGGTGCCCGCAGGAAGCTCCAGCCAATAATAGTGATTATGCAATAAACTCGGAATACGGTGCCCATTGATAAATAAATTGGCCGCTGCAATCTCTTGACGATTCCAACGCGTATCTGGACGATATAAATAGACCACCGCAGCTTGTTCATTTTGCGGTTTAATTGGTGCGTAATATTGGCCTAACTTTTGATTGACCCAGCCACCTACACTAAAGCCACCAACATGATATTGATCCAATAAACCTGGTTCTTTTGCTGTATCAACTGGGGGTAGTGTTGCAGTCAGTGCGGTTGGATTTTCAACTGTCTTATGACTTTGACAGCCAGCCAACACCCCTGCACAACATAATGACAATATTAAATAACGCATGACATCCCTCAAGGCGTTTTCTTGGATTTATTTTTAACCGCGCAAAACTATGCACATTTTTTCAATTTTTTAAGATTAACACCTCAACGCCTAATTGCAAATAAAAAAAGCATGAAAAGCCAAGCCTTTCATGCTTTTTTAGATGAATGAGAATTAAGCTGATTTAGAATCAATCACCTTCAAATCCTTCTTTTCAGTCAGCTCTGGCGTACCGACTTGTGGCAAACGCTCTGCTTTAAATGTTGGTTTAGCCGTGCCATTAATGACAGCCTCATCCACAATCACGGTTCCCACATCCGTACGACTTGGTAAGTCATACATGGTTTCCAGTAACACATTTTCTAGAATAGAACGCAGACCACGCGCACCAGTATTACGCTCAAGCGCTTTCTTCGCCACGGCACGTAATGCAGACTCATCAAAGACCAGATCTACATTTTCCATGGTGAACAGGTACTGATACTGGCGTGTTAATGCATTTTTAGGTTCGGTCAGAATCTGCATCAACGCTTCTTCATCCAGCTCTTCTAAAGTTGCAATCACAGGCAAACGACCGATAAATTCAGGAATCAAACCGAATTTAACCAAGTCGGTTGCTTCAACCTGACGGAACAATTCAGAGACTTTTTTACTGTCATCTTTATTCTTCACATCTGCAGTGAAACCAATCCCGCCTTTCTCTTGGCGTTGCTGTACGATTTTTTCCAAACCAGAGAATGCACCACCACAAATGAACAGGATATTGGCTGTATCAATTTGGATGAATTCTTGCTGTGGATGCTTACGACCACCTTGAGGTGGAATAGACGCAACCGTACCTTCAATCATTTTCAATAATGCTTGTTGTACGCCTTCGCCTGACACATCACGGGTAATCGATGGATTTTCAGATTTACGAGTAATCTTATCAATCTCATCAATGTAGATAATGCCTTTTTGTGCTTTCTCTACATCGTAATCCGCTTTTTGCAATAATTTTTGCACGATGTTTTCAACATCTTCACCCACATAACCCGCTTCGGTTAAGGTAGTTGCATCTGCCATCGCAAAAGGCACATCGAGCAAACGAGCCAGTGTTTGCGCCAATAATGTTTTACCTGAACCTGTAGGTCCGATCAGCAAAATATTACTTTTCGCAATTTCAATCTCTTGATGCCCATGAGTCGACTGACCCACTTTCAAACGTTTATAATGGTTATATACTGCAACCGATAAGGTTTTCTTCGCAACATCTTGCCCAATCACATATTGGTCTAAGGCAGCACGTATTTCATGTGGTTTCGGCAAGGCTTTGGTTGCCCAATCCCCTGCTTCAACTTGTTGACTGGTTTGAACCAAGTCCAAGCAGACATCTACACACTCATTACAAATATATGCGTCCTCACCTGCAATCAGCTTTCCAACTTCAGATTGCGTTTTACCACAAAATGAACAATGTTTTTGTCCTTGAGGATGTTCGGACATATTTACTCCACAACTTAAATCTTAAACTTAGGTCCTAAAAAATCAGGGACGTTTGCTTAGCACTTCATCGACTAAACCATATTCTTTGGCTGCTTGTGCTGTCATGAAATTATCACGATCTGTATCACGTGCAACGGTCTCGTAATCTTGGCCACTATGTTCAGCCATTAAACGATTTAAACGCTCTTTAATGAACAGAATTTCACGTGCGTGAATTTCAATATCAGAGGCCTGACCACGGAAGCCGCCTAAAGGTTGGTGGATCATGACACGTGCATTTTCAAGACAGTAACGTTTGCCTTTTGCACCTGCATTCAATAGGAACGCGCCCATTGATGCCGCTTGCCCCATACAGTAAGTCACAACATCGGGTTTGATAAACTGCATGGTGTCGTAAATTGCCATACCTGCAGTGACTGAGCCACCTGGTGAATTGATATAAAGGTGAATATCTTTCTCTGGATTTTCTGCTTCAAGAAATAACATCTGCGCAACGATTAAGTTCGCCATATTATCTTCAACTTCACCCGTTAAGAAAATAACACGCTCACGTAACAGACGTGAAAAAATATCGAATGAACGCTCACCACGAGATGATTGTTCAACGACAACAGGAACTAAAGCATTTTCAATTGTTGGAACATACATACGTTTACTTATTCCTAAATTATTGTGACTCGATCTATGCCAACAATATGAGGGATAATCAATGAAATTGCAAAAGGTTCAATCTGAAATATTCGATTATTTAGACTAAAATCTGGCAATTTCGAATTAAATTAACACTTTCATAACAGAGGCTTTGCAGCACTTTCCGCGATGTTTTGGCTTATCACAAAATGCATCAATAAAAGTAAAGCAAAGCCTAAAAGAAAAAGGCGCATTAAGCGCCTTTTTCTTGAATCAACTTTTCAAAAGATTAGCCACGACGAGCTTGTTGTTCTTTTAATAAGTCTTCATAGCTGATCGCTACATCACTTACTTTAGCCGCAGCTAAGATGTGATCAACCACTTGGTCTTCCAACACAACTGCTTCGATTTGAGCACGTTGCTGCTTGTCATTTTTGAAGTATTCAACCACTTCTGTTGGATCTTCATAAGAAGAAGCCATGTCATCGATGTAAGCATCAACACGTGCTTGGTCAACTTCAAGTTTAGCATCAGCCAATACTTTACTTACCAATACGCCAAGCTTCACTGATTTTTCAGCTTGTTCTTTGAACAATTCATCTGGAAGCATGCTGCTGTCAAATGCACCTGCACCTTGAGCACCAAACTGTTGAGTGAACTGTTGGATCATTTGTTGACGTTGACGGTCAATTTCTTGAGCAACCATTGAAGCAGGAACTTCGATTTCGTTTGCAGCAACAAGTGCATCAAATGCAGCTTGTTTAACTTGGTTACGAAGACCGTTACGAACTTCACGTTCCATATTTTTACGAACGTCAGCTTTTAACTTGTCTAAGCCTTCTTCTTCAGTTAAACCAAAGATTTTTAAGAATTCAGCATCGATTTCTGGAAGTTTTGCTTTTTCAACTTGCTTCACAGTGATTTTGAATTGAGCCGCTTTACCCGCTAAGTTTTCAGCTTGGTAATCTTCAGGGAAAGTCACATCAATCACTTTCTCTTCGCCAGCTTTCATACCAACGATACCATCTTCAAAACCTGGAATCATACGACCTGAACCAAGTACGAGTTTAAAGTCTTCAGCAGCGCCGCCTTCAAACTTCTCACCATCAACAGTCCCTTCGAAGTCGAAAGTCACTTGCATGTCTTTCTTCGCCATGCCTTTGGTCACAGCCCAAGTTTGACGTTGTTTTTGCAAGTTTTCGATCATAACATCAACGTCTTTGTCGTTGATTTCTGATGATTTACGCTCAACTTCCAAGTCAGCAAAAGCTTTCACTTCTACTTCTGGATAAACTTCTACAGTTGCTTCAAAAACTAAAGCATCATCTTTGTTTTCAACTTTCTCAATGTTCGGCATACCGACCGCATTGATTTTTTCTTGTTGAATTGCTTCAAATACGCTGTCACGAATGATGTCATTCACAACTTCTTGATAAATGCCCGCACCATATTCACGGCGAACAACATTCAAAGGCACTTTACCTGGACGGAAGCCGTTGATCTTCACAGTTTTGGCAGTGCGTTGTAAGCGAGCTTCAAACTGCTCGTTAACACGGCTCGTCGGTACAGAAACATTTAAACGACGGGCAACGCCCGAAACCGCTTCAGTCGTTACTTGCATGGCTTCCTCGATATTAGTTAGTAATAACAATTTTTAAAGTGCCACATTATATGACAACTTTCTGGATATACAAAATCGGATGCTAAAAAAGCAAATATATTTCTCATTTTAGCCAAAAACATAGATTTCTTAAAATAACCTTAAACCAAATGTTATCTTTTGTTGTTAATGATAAGTATTATCACTATACTTTACGCTGTTTTTGCGCATTTATTGTTTTTTCTCGTCCAGCTTTGGAACTCTAGTTATGAGTAAATTTAATTTGCATCCCCTCTCATTTGCACTCCTTGGGGCAATGACCACATCCGCTTTCGCAGATACAACGGCAGCATCTGAAAATACCAATACCCACCAACTTGCTACCATTGTGGTATCTGCTGCTGGCTTTGAGCAAGACATTAAAAATGCACCCGCTTCGATTAGCGTGGTGACAAAAGAAGATATTGAAAAGAAAAATGCAACCAGCATTGCTGATCTACTTGCAGATGTTCCGGGCATTGATATCCGAGACGGTATTGGGAAAACCTCTGGTTTGAATATTAAAATGCGTGGCTTAGGCAGTGAATATAGCCTGATTCTGATTGATGGCCGTCGTCAAACCACCTCTTCAGATGTCACCCCAAATGGTTTTGGGGAGTCTGCAAATGGTTTCTTACCTCCACTCGCGTCAATCGAAAGAATTGAAGTGATTCGTGGACCAATGGCAACACGCTATGGTTCAGAAGCGATGGGGGGTGTAATTAACATTATTACCAAGAAAATCAGCAACGAATGGAATGGCAATGTCACCGTCAGTGGCAATGTCATGGAACATGGCGGTGAAGCGGATTCATGGAAAACCAGCGTCGTGGTCAATGGTCCGATTATTCAAGATAAGTTAGGCGTACAGCTACGAGGTTCTTACTTAGATCGTCAAAAATCTGAACGAATTCCAGGTACCTCTGGTCGTGATCCACGCCCAAGTGAAGCGGACCTCTACGATGTCGGTGGGAAACTATCCTTTAAATTAAATGAGCAAAATAATTTCTGGGTGGATGGTTTTCATTCAAGCCAAACTTATAAAAATGATGATAACCGCTTAGGAACATTGGATACGCCTGCACGTGCCAATGGCTATAAAGATGAATTAGAGTTTAAACGCGATCAAATCGCCGTCGGTCATAATGGTGATTATAGCTTTGGTCAATGGAACTCTTATGTCAGCCAAACTAAAACAGAGACTGTTGGGCGTACTATTCCGCGTAATACATTCCCAGGTAATGCTTCAGCTGGTCAGGATCGTACTTTAAAAAATACGGATTTCGTCGCCGACTCACATGTGGTGATGCCAATTGCAGATCATAAACTCACAGTTGGTGCTGAATATAAAGAAGCAAAAATTGCAGATGATATTGCAGGCATTGGCGCGACATTCAAAAAAGATTCTTTTTCTATCTATGCAGAAGATGAATGGCGCATTCTCGACAACCTCGGCTTTACCCTTGGTGGTCGCTATGAAGATCACTCGGGTTTCGGTAGTCAGTTTAGCCCACGTGCATACCTCGTTTGGAATGCAAATGACGAACTTACATTTAAAGGTGGCGTGAGCACAGGTTATAAAGCGCCTTCAGCCAAAGCACTGCATAATGGTATTGTTAGTATTAGTGGACAAGGTACCACCTTTGGTATTGGCTCTCCTGACTTAAAACCTGAAGAATCAACCAACTATGAACTTGGCTTCAATTATAACAATGGCAATTTAGACCTGACCACCACAGCATTTTTTAATAAAATTAAGAACCTAATTATCAGTGATGGACCAGAATTACCCAACTGTTCTTCAGCAACTAATCCAAATCAGCCAGGTTGTGTGAGTTATGGTTCACATATTACTCAAGATACTTTTTCACAAAGTATCAATGCAGATGAAGCTGAAACCAAAGGTGTTGAACTCAGTTTGAAATATAGCATTCTTCCTGAATGGGATATCAAAGCTGCATATACTTATATGGAAACCGAAATTACCAAAGGTAAGAATAAAGGTTCATATCTAAGTAATGTCCCTAAAAATGCCTTTAATATGACCTCAACTTGGCATATCAATGATGCCTTTGATCTATGGTTGCAACATGAATATAAATCAGAGCGTAAACGCTACGATACAGAACAAACCACAGGTGATGCCGCGCTGATTTATAATGCGACCAACAACAAATTAAAGGGTTATAACTTATTCAACCTAGGTGCAAGCTATAGTGTCAATGATCAATTGCGCTTCAATGGTGCAGTAAATAACCTGCTTGACAAAGATTTCACCAGCAATGGTTCTTATATTGATGCCAATGGAAACCCAGCTTCTTATTATGACTATATGGTGATTGGCTCTGGAATGTCAGGCACTTACCTTGCTGGTCGTAACTTCTGGTTATCTGTGTCATATGACTTCTAAGTGTTAACCAACCTAACAAGTATAAAAAACCTGCCTTAATGCAGGTTTTTTATTCACCCCAATCACGCTATTCTTAGCAGTAAACACTTTGATAACTATCTAGTACCTTAAAAATTTAATCTAGGTCTCCAAAGCATCCGAGCGTCAAGGATAGAAATTTTGGGTAATATTCCCCTATTTTTTTCTAGCAGTACTTTTTTCTCTTTGCCTATTCAAAATAACGAACTGATATTCAAAAGTTTTCAACATTTAAATGAAAAAACTGCAACATCTAAATTAAAAGTCAAATCTTAAAAAACAATCGTTTTTTTAGATTAAATAAAAAAATCAACAAATTAACAACATTATTGAACAATTAAGGATGAAAAATTATTTAAGTTTCCATTGTAATAATTAGAAACAATTGAAAAAAACAACCCAAAACAAATGAATATAGAAATGACAATGATTATCCTTTGCATAAATTTTTACACTGTTAGGCGTGCCAAATGTCTTTTATTAAATCAAGGAAGAAGCTCGTTTCTTCTGCAATTGCGTCATCACTTTCAGTAATTGCAGTACCCGCGATTGCTCAGGATCAGACAGTTCAACTCCCAACCATTCATGCGCATGCTGCTCAAGAAGAATCTTTAAAAGTAGATCAGTCTGCAAATGCAAAATTTGTAGCACCACTGAAAGACACGCCGAAGTCAGTTTCAATTCTGTCGCAAAAATTAATTAAAGATACAAACTCAAATACCTTACTTGAAGCACTTCGTTATGAACCAGGTATTACTTTAGGTGCTGGTGAAGGTGGTACACCATTTACAGATATGCCTTATATTCGCGGTTATAGTGGCCAATCTTCTATTTATGTAGACGGCGTGCGGAATACCACCTCTCAAAGCCGCGATATGTTTGCAATTGAACAAGTTGAAGTCATTAAAGGTTCTTCTTCTACCCTTGGTGGTGGCGGTAGTGTGGGTGGTAGTATCAACCTCGTGCCTAAAGTGGCACATCAAGGTGATGTCTATCAGGGCAGTATCCAAGGCGGTACCGATAACTATCGCCATATCCAACTTGATGCCAATAAAGATTTTGGTAATGGTGTTGCAGGCCGTGTCGTGGTAATGGGACATGAAAATGAAAAACCAGGCCAACACAATGGTGCAGAGTTTGCCCGTGCAGGTCTCGCATCAAGCCTTGCTTTTGGTTTAGATACAGCAACACGTGGTACTTTCAGTTATTACTACCTACGTAGCAATGACGAACCAGATGCTGGAATTCCATTCAACAATCCAACTCGCGCCCCCGCTGGCGTGACACTTACCCCTGGTGATGGCCGTCCAGTGAGTGTTAAAGCTGGGACTTACTATGGTTGGAAAGATCGTGATTTTGATAAACGTGAAAATCATATTGGTACATTTAAGTTAGAACATGATTTTAATGAAAATCTAACTGTGTCAAACGTGGCAACTTACAACAAGTCGAAATCTGACTATGTATATACCAATGCGGATGACTCGAATGGGAATATTTACCGTGGTACGGTTGCTCGCCGTGCTTTAAGCCGTATCTTAGATACCGATGCTTATAGCGACCAGCTTTCTTTAAGAGGTAAGTTCAACACTGGTGCATTCAAACATTCATTTAATGTGGGCACTGAGTGGAGCTATCAAAATACTGATCAAGGTATGCACACGTTTACCAATGCCGCGGGGCAAACCACATCAACTATTTTAGCATCCAATATCAGTGGTTGTAATTCAACTGCTGCAATGGCAAACGGTTGGTGTACCAGTTTAAATAACCCAGGTAATGGTGTGTTTACCGACACAATGGGCAGTATTAAAGGACAATCAACTACGCGTAGCCGTACAGCTTCTGTTTACGCCTTGGATAGTATTGAATTTAATCCACAGTGGTTACTTAATGTAGGTGTGCGTTGGGATAAATTTGAAACCGAGAAGAAATACAATAAAGACGTCTACGGTGCAACTGGTGGAGCTTATAACTCAACCATTACCATTCCGAAAGGAACGAAATACGAAAGTGATTCAGACTTCTTCACTTACCAAGCTGGTTTAGTATTTAAGCCAACTGAATCAGGTAGCATCTATGCAAGTTATGCAACCTCAGCAAACCCAGTGGGTGTTTTAGCTGAAGGCGATAGCAGCGATAACGCTCTAGGTACTACAGAAATTGTAAATAACCTTAAACCTGAAGAAGCACGTACTTTTGAAATCGGAACCAAATGGGATTTGTTTAATGACCGTGCAAATTTAACGGCTGCAATTTTCCGTACTGAAAAGCAAAATACACGTATTCAAATTGATCCTACGACTACAACCAATGCTGGTGAAAGTAAAGTGGATGGCTTTGAAGTCAGCTTAAACGGCAAAGTTACCAACAAATGGGATATCTCTGCAGGTTATAGCTACTTAGACAGTGAAATTACCAAAGCGGCTTATAATGCAGTTGCTCAAGAAGGTAAACCATTACCATTTGTCGCCAAAAACAGCGCAACATTATGGTCAACTTATCGCGTATTACCGAACTTGACTCTAGGTGCTGGCGCAGAATATCGTGATCAAGTTTTTGTAAACACCACTGCACCAAAATATTTACCAACTTATACCATCTATAATGCGATGGCAAAATATGATGTAAATAAGAACGTGAATGTTCAGCTGAATGTAAATAACATTGGTGATAAACGTTACTTCACCAGCGCACATGCAGCACATTATGCCTTTGAAGGTAATGGACGTAATGCAGTCTTAGCGATTAACTTTAAATACTAAGCCAAAATCCATAAAATATTTATGGAATTAAACTCAGTTCGTATAAAATAGCCTCGACATGAGGCTATTTTTACATATGAAGCAAATACTCAAAAGGTGTTCACAGTGATTCATCATATTCCCAATGTATTAACGAAAGAACAAGTTGCAGAATTCCGTCGCTTGATGACAGATGCAGATTGGGTGGGTGGGAAAGTCACCGCAGGTACACTTTCTGCTTCCGTGAAAAAAAATCAGCAACTCTCAGAGCAAGACCCACTCACTCATGCACTCAGTGATATCGTGATCAAAGCGATTTGGCAAAATCCATTATTCCAAGCCGCTGCGCTTCCTCATAAAATCATCCCGCCCCTATTTAATCGTTATGATGAATCTGAAAGCTTTGGCTTCCATGTAGATAATTCAATTCGCCTGATTCGGGGAACTTCTGAGCAAATTCGTACCGATCTCTCCTGTACCTTGTTCTTAAGCGAACCCGAAGAATATGAGGGCGGTGAACTGGTCATTGAAGACACTTATGGTTACCATGAGATTAAACTTCCCGCTGGAGATGTGGTGCTTTACCCATCAACCAGTTTGCATGAAGTCAGCAGTATTAGTATGGGAAGCCGTTTTGCCTCATTTTTTTGGGTACAAAGTCTGATTCGGGATGATAGTAAACGTCATCTGCTGTTCACTTTAGATGAAAGTATCCGTGCATTACGTACAGCTCATGGCGATGCTTATCCAGAAGTGATGAAACTCACCAACATTTACCATAACTTGATTCGCATGTGGTCTGAACTCTAAATCACACACTTTTCATATCAAAGAGATAAAATTAATTTTTTTTATCTCTAATTGACAAGATTATGGGAATTTTTTCTCACCAAACACAAAATAGCGCAAAAATTAGGAAAATATTTTCCATTCATTCAAATTAAAATGTTTTATAGACCTTTGCAGTCGTCTGTATTTTCGCCTAGACTGAATATCGTTAGATGATTAATATAACTGCAAAATTAAATACCCCATATGAATGGTAGATGATGAAAACAAATCGCGGCTTTACCCATCCGTCTCATACAACACATCTCGCTGCTCTTCTCCTGATGCTGCGCCTCGCGCGCGTATAAATTTTTTCGCCTACTTTTTTAGGCACTCGATCCCCGAATTCGCTTTAAATTAATTCTTATAGACACCATATATATCTGTAGCACGTTGCTTTTAATTTGACTCAGCAACCATGCTACGACAAGGAGTTATCTCATGATGTTGGCTGACCCAAGCAAAAAATACCGCCGTATGTACCAGCGAGTGGATTTACCCGATCGCCAATGGCCAAATAATGAAATCAATCAAGCGCCGATTTGGATGAGTACCGACCTTCGTGACGGTAACCAAGCGATTTTTGAACCGATGGATATGGATCAAAAATTAAAAATGTTCCACATGTTGGTTAAAATCGGCTTCAAACATATTGAAATTGGTTTCCCTTCAGCATCTCAAATTGACTTCGACTTTACCCGTAAATTGATCGAAGAAGATTTGATTCCTGAAGATGTTTACATCGAGGTGTTGGTTCAAGCACGTGATCACTTGATTGAACGTACTTTTGAAGCCTTAGTCGGTGCAGAACGTGCCATTGTGCATATCTATAATTCAAACTCGCCGACTTTCCGCCAGAAAGTATTAAATGTGGATGCCAATGGCTCAAAACAACTTGCCATTAATGCGGCGACGAAAGTCAAAGAATATGCAGCGCAATACCCTTCTACAGACTGGATTTTCCAGTACAGCCCCGAATGCTTCTCTGCAACTGAATTAGAAGTTGCCAAAGAGGTCTGTGATGCGGTGACTGAAATCTGGGAAGCGTCACCAACCAATAAAGTCATTTTGAATTTGCCTGCAACAGTTGAAGTGTCTACACCAAATGTCTATGCCGATCAAATCGAATGGATGCACCGTAACTTGGCGCGTCGTGATGGCGTGATTATCTCTGTTCACTGTCATAATGACCGTGGTTGTGGTATCGCTGCCTCTGAATTGGCGATTATGGCGGGTGCTGACCGTGTTGAAGGTTGTGTATTTGGTAATGGTGAACGTACTGGTAATGTGGACGTTGCCGCAATTGCTTTAAACATGTATACCCAAGGTGTTGCACCAAACTTAGACTTCTCAAATATCAATGAAATCATTGCAACAGTTGAAGAATGTACAGGTTTACCAGTTCACCCTCGTCATCCATATGCAGGCGATTTGGTCTTTACCGCGTTCTCTGGTTCACACCAAGATGCGATTAAAAAAGGCTTCGAATTCCAGAAAAACGAAGAAATCTGGGATATGCCATACTTGCCAATTGATCCAAAAGACTTGGGCCGTGACTATGATGCAGTGATTCGTGTCAATAGCCAATCAGGTAAAGGCGGTATCGCATACTTATTAGAATCGAACTACAACGTTGCCTTACCACGTCGTGTTCAAATCGAATTCAGTCAGATCGTACAGCAACATACCGATGAAAATGGTACGGAAATCAGTGCGCATGAAATCTGGACATTATTTGAAAATACCTATGTGGATGTGAAGAATAGCCATTATCAAACCAAACATTATCAATTGTCGGATATCAATGGTACACAAATCATTGAATTAGATATTGAAATTGACGGTGAAATTCAACGTCTCCGTGGTGAAGGTAATGGCCCGATCTCTGCCATGTTGAATGCCTTACAGTTACCAATTGATGTAGTGAACTATGAAGAGCGCAGTATCAGTTCAGGTGCCAATGCCAAAGCACTTGCTTTGATTGAGCTTCAAGTGAAAGGCACAGGTAAGAGTGCATTTGGTGCGGGTGTACATGACAACATCGTGACTTCATCAATCGAAGCCATTATTGCCTGTACCAATCGTTTAATTGAACAAGGGGTATTAACCACCGATCAAGTGGCTGCTGCAGCCGTTTAGATAGGTGAAATATCACATAATCGTCAGTAAAGCTGAGTTGTAATATCAGAAAAAATGACTTTTGAAAGGATACCTGAATTGGTATCCTTTTATTATTAATGATTTATTATAGGGCGAATCATTCCAGTGTCTTTTCCATCGGATTCAGTGGGCGTAGTCACACCACAAAAGTTTCAGTTTGAACAACCTTTAGAACTTGAATGTGGCCGAGTATTGCCGCGTTTCGATTTAATGGTTGAAACCTATGGAACCCTCAATGCAGATCAATCCAATGCCATTCTGATTTGCCATGCGCTGTCAGGACATCACCATGCGGCAGGCTACCATCATGAAGATGACAAAAAAGCAGGCTGGTGGGACAGCTGTATTGGCCCTGGGAAAGCCATTGATACCAATCACTTCTTTGTCGTTTCCTTAAATAATATCGGTGGATGCAGTGGTTCAACTGGCCCTACTTCACCGAATCCAGAAAATGAAAATCGCCCCTATGGTCCTGACTTTCCATTAGTCACAGTGCGTGACTGGGTCAAAACCCAAGCCATGCTATCTGATCGTCTTGGAGTCAAGGTCTGGTACTCGGTGATAGGCGGCTCACTGGGCGGTATGCAAGCCCTGCAATGGTCACTGGATTATCCCGACCGCTTAAAAAAATGTGCCATTATCGCCAGTGCACCAAAATTATCGGCACAGAATATTGCCTTCAACGAAGTTGCACGCCAATCGATTCTATCTGATCCTGATTTCCATCATGGTCGCTATCTGGAAAATGACAGTTATCCAAAACGCGGCTTGATTTTGGCACGCATGGTCGGCCATATCACCTACTTGTCTGAAGAAGCCATGAAACAGAAATTTGGTCGCGATTTAAAATCAGGCAAATTTATGTATGGTTTTGATGTCGAATTCCAAGTGGAAAGCTATTTACGTTATCAAGGTGAACAATTTAGTCGCAATTTCGATGCAAATACTTACTTGATTATGACCAAGGCCTTGGATTATTTTGACCCTTCGCGTGAATATGAACATTCTTTGACGAAGGCAATGAGTCAACCGAAGTGCCAATTTTTGGTGATTTCATTTACCACAGACTGGCGTTTTAGTCCAAGTCGTTCTCAGGAACTCGTGGATGCTTTGATTGATAATCATAAGCCTGTCAGCTACTTAGATATTGATGCTGAACAAGGCCATGACTCGTTCTTATTCCCTATTCCACTGTATGTGAAAACGCTACGCGCATTTTTAGGTGGAGAACAACAGTTGCAATCGACATCGCAGGAGCAGTACTAATGCGTATAGATCAACAACTCGCCGAAAGATGGATTAACCCGAACTCTAGCGTGTTAGACTTAGGTTGTGGTGATGGTGAATTGCTGGCTCATATGAGCAAACAGCACAATATTCGTGCCTATGGGCTAGAAATTGATCAAGAAAAGATTGCAATTGCCATCAGTCGGGGGTTAAATATTATCCAACAGGACTTAAACCTTGGTTTAAGCCGTTTTGCCGACCAGTCTTTTGACTCTGTGGTCATGGCACAAGCTTTGCAAGCTGTAGATGCACCCGATGTATTACTTCGTGATATGGTGCGTGTCGGCAAACAGGCCATTATTACTTTTCCAAACTTTGCGCATTGGAAGACACGTTCTTTTCTTGCCTTGAAAGGGAAAATGCCTGTTTCGGAAGCTTTACCCTATATGTGGTATAACACCCCGAATATTCATTTATGTACTTTCCGTGACTTTGAAGCCTTATGTGCTGAGAATCGGATTAAAATTATTAATCGACTTGCCGTTAATGGTGACCAACAAGGTAGTATGCTCAGTAAGCATATGCCGAACCTATTTGGTGAAGTCGCAATTTATCGAGTGAGCGCTCTATGAAAAAGACATTAATCAGCACATTTTTATTTGGTCTGATCAGTATACAAGCGCACGCTGACTATGTTGCTCAACCTCAATCGGTTGCAACACAGGCAGCGCGATATTCAGTGATGGGTATCAATGAATTGCAAAGCGCAGCAAAATCTGGTCAAGCTGGGGCACAGTTTTACTTAGCAACCCGTTACCAGTTTGGTAAAGAAGTAGCTAAAGATGAAAAACAAGCTTTCACTTTATTCAAGGCAGCAGCAGATCAAGGTTTATCTGCAGCACAATTGAATGTTGGCCGCATGTATGCAGATGGCATTGGTGTAAAGAAAGACGAAGCTTTAGCACGTAAATATTTCGAGAAAGCAGCAAGCAATGGTGACAACCGTGCCAGCTTCAATCTTGCTATGATGGAAGAGCAGAAAAAGAACTTTGTCGGTGCTTATCAATGGTATGAGCTTTCAACCCGCGATGGTATGTTGGACACTAAAGTAATCAGTCTTTCTGAAGGTAAGAAAACCGCGTTGGCTGCAAACTTGACTCAAGATCAGATTCGTACTGCACGTGACCGTGCTGATAAATGGATTCAAGCGCAATAATCTTGCTTAGAGCTATTGAGTGATTTTAAAAACCGACTTGTAAGAGTCGGTTTTTTATTATATTGATAGCATTCATATTTAATTAAGTTTATTCAATGAGCGATATAGAAAAGGCGATATTCAAAGCAAAACTAGAATTGGAAACAATAACACTAGAAGAAATCCAAAGGTGGGCAATTGAGACATTAGAAAAAGATTCATCGAATGATTTAGCTTTAGAAATATGCTTTCTATCAACACCAGAACAAGTTAGAACCTATTTTAATCAATTATCCCGAAGTCTATTTAATACAGATTTAACAAAGGAATCAGTCAATAACCTCTTAAAAGATTATATTGAAAAACATCTAGAGTTAGTCAAAAGTCAAGAGCTTCTATTTCCTTTTCTTCAGAAGATCCTGGCTTTATCTAAGGCTGTAGAGAATGAAGATCTTTTTGAGTTATTAAATTACTATGATGACCAGTTCTACTTAAGTTTTGAAGGATATGCGCCTTCTGAACCAGATACTGTATTTAAAGATTTCATAAACGATTTAAAAGATTTCTTATCTACACAGAGTTAAAGATATGGAAAAAAGCAATTCCTCTTAACTTTTAGAATACGATAATTCAGCACTACCTAATTCAATAAAAACCTCCTAAAATTCCACTCAATCTAAACTAATCTGAAACTGATATGTCTACCCAACCATGGCTCAACCAAGGCAGCCTTGTCCTTGCAAGTAATAACAAAGGCAAAGTAGTCGAATTTGAACATCTCTTTCAACAACTGAATCTTCCTGTCGAGATTATTCCTCAAGGCAAACTCGATATAGAAGATGCGATAGAAGACGGTCTCAGCTTTGTTGAAAATGCCATTATCAAAGCACGTCATGCGTCTAAGCTTTCAGGTAAACCTGCGCTTGCAGATGACTCAGGACTTTGTGTGCCTATTTTAGGCGGTGCGCCTGGGATTTACTCGGCACGCTATGCGGGCGAACATGGTAATGATGCAGCCAATAACCAAAAATTACTGGCGGATCTTGCGCCTTTGCGTAAAGACGGCGAAGCCATTGAAGGGATGTTTGTCTGCGTATTGGCACTGGTCACTCATGCAGAAGACCCATTGCCACAAATTTTCCAAGGTATCTGGAAAGGTGAGATTTTAGCAGCAGCGCGTGGTGAAAACGGTTTTGGTTATGACCCTCTATTTTGGGTGCCAGAGCTCAATGTTTCGAGTGCTGAACTGAGCAAAGCTGAGAAAAATAAGATCAGCCATCGTGGCCAAGCCATGCAGCTGTTTAAAGCCAGTTTGGTTTAAAACCCTAAAGTGCTCTCCTATATGAGGGCACTTTTTATATGCAACAATAGACCATAGATCACAATCACCACACAGCTTACGATGGTTCCCGCAGCAATATAGCGGGCTGAGATGCCCGTACCTTGATAATGGGTTTCCAAAGCAACGATATTGGCAGCAGGCGGCAAACAAAATAAGAAAAACAACACAGGGAGCAATGATTCAATCTGCGGAATCGCAATAAAATAATAGGTCAACGTACAGATCACGACGCCAGACAATAGCTTAAACATTAAGGTTCGAGTACTCAGCCACAAATCAGCCATATGTACGCGGGTATGTCTCAGCCACATGCCTAAAATACACATGCCCGAAAAGCTCATCCCAAATTTGGCAATATCATACAGTCCCTCTAGAACAAAATTACCCTGTAAACGATGAATCCCCAAGAGCCATAGAATTAAGGCTGCAAACAAGGCCAATACCGGTGGTGACTTAAGAACTTTTTGTAGTGTTGCAAGGTAATCAGTGGGCCCTTCTGAAACCGCAGCAACTGCCCAAATATTGCCAAACAATGAACCCCCAATATACAGCGCGATCATGGCACCACTGACCTGCTCTCCAAATAAGGCGATGGCAAATGGAAAACCTAACCAACCAATATTGCTATAACTCATACAGAGCGCTTGTAAGCGATTCTTTGAAAAATGGAAAAAACCATAAAATAAAAGAATCGATGTAATAAAACTAAATCCCATCAGTGCAAAGCTACCCGCCTGATAAAACACCATGTTGTAGATGATCACCACAGGAATAAATAAGCGTGCCAATAAAGAAGATAAAATTTTCTTCGCCTGTTCCGCAACTTTGAATTGAGCAAGCAACAGCCCGAAAATAAAGGCACTAATGGGGAGAATAAAGGTCATGTCGATCTGTTTTTATCATGTCTTGATATGCTGCTTATGCTAGCACTATTTAGCATTGGGTAAATGCGTTGTCTTAAAACTGCAATATAAGTGTCACATCTTTGTCATGCCAAGCTGTTGAGATATATCCAAAGTTTTATAGGAATAGAATGATGGCTGGTTTATCAATTTGGCATGTACTGATTTTTGCAATTGTAGTGATTCTACTGTTCGGTACATCAAAGCTAAAAAACCTCGGTAAAGACGTTGGCGGTGCAGTCAAAGACTTCAAAAAATCAATGAAAGAAGAAGAAGCGGCTACACCTTTAAATGAACCTCGCACCATTGATGCTCAAGTAAAAAATACTGAAAGCTCAGTAAAAAGCTAAGCGAGCACGATTATGCTGAATTTGGGAATGACCGAAATCTTTTGCTTTGCCGTGATTGCATTGCTGGTGCTCGGTCCTGATAAATTGCCAGAAGCTGCACGGTTCGTAGCGAAATGGTATGGAAAAATTAAAAAGTTTATCAACAACATTCAGAACGAAATTGATCGAGAATTACGCCTTTCTGAGTTCCGCGAAGAAATGCAAAAAGAAATTGATAAAATCACTGAACTTGAACGCCGGATGCAACAACAGCTAGACGCGCTTAAAAATACACAAACGCCTTCTGAAGCTGAAGAAGTAAAAACTGAGACGAAAGCCCCGATCATCTATACGCTTTTTTCTCAGCAAGCGATCATCCCTTTCAGTCTTGAATATCAAAAGCAGTTACCTTTCAAACTCGAGTCGAAGCGACCGATTCAACCGTTTGATACAGAATTAAAGATTGCCGTATGAGCCAATTACCATCGACTTCAGTCACTCCTGAGGAATCCTTACAACAAATGCCGGTGATGCAGCATTTGATTGTGCTGCGACAATATCTATTTAAGATTGTTGGGGTAACGATTTTTCTTTTCTTCTGCTTATTGCCCTTTAGAAATACCACCTATCAATGGTTGTCTGAGCCATTAAGACAACAACTGCCTGCAACTTCCACCATGATTGCAACCGATGTCACTGCAACATTTATGGCACCGTTTAAGCTGAATCTATTTGTCGCCTTCATGTTGGCCATGCCGTATATCATTTATCAGATCTGGTCATTCATCAAACCAGCACTGTATGAAAAAGAACGTCATTTGGCTATTCCCCTCTTATTAGGCAGTATTGTGCTGTTCTATTTAGGTGTGGCATTTGCTTATTTCATTACCTTACCAGCGATTTTACATTTCTTTATTAGTGTTTCCCCAGAAACCGTTGCACCAATGACAGACATCAACAGCTATCTCAGCTTCTGTCTAAAATTATTCTTGGTGTTTGGTTTTACCTTTGAAATCCCAATTATTACTTTAGTACTGATTTTAATTGGCGTGGTCAGTACCCAAACGCTCATTGAAAAGCGTCGCTTCATCGTAGTCGGGTGTTTTTTTGTCGCAATGTTTGTGACGCCACCCGATGCCTTATCCATGATCATGCTGGCCGTGCCAATGTGGATGTTATTCGAACTCGGGTTATTCCTCGGGAAAATACTGGAAAAAAGAAAAGCATCAGCTTAATTCAAATATGTGAAAAATCCTCGAAAACATTTCGGGGATTATTTTTTATAATTTAATATTTATTAATTATTTATAAAATAAAAATTGTCTTCAAACTGCCTTAAAACTGTCAGAAAACTGTCATCTCCGCTTCATAGAATCGATCAGGATTTATTTACCATATATTACAGATACGGATTTACTATGACAGCCAATACTAATCAGCCAAGTCGTCGTGATATTTTAAAATGGTTCGCGGGTGTTCCGTTTTTACCACTAGGGGCAATGGGCACAGCAGCAGCTTTAACAGGTTGCAATGATGACAACGATAATAACGTTGTTACACCACCAGCAAAACTGGTTAAATTTAAAAATGCCAAATTTACGCCAATGGCGGCTCCAACCACCACTGCAGAAATGGCAACAACTTCTGTTAAATCAAGTTTAACAGTGACTTGGGAAGACAATACTACAACCGAATATAAATTAGGTTATCAAGAATTTTTCCGCACGGGTATGGAAGTTGATAATATCAATGGCGGCAAAATTATCGCAGGTAGCTATTACGACATTAACAACAAAGCGATCAAAGATACATCGGTTCCAGGTCAAGAACGTCAATTCTTCTCTGACTGTCCAGATGGCTCTTCAATGATCCATCTCAAAGATGCAAAAGTTGACGGCGTCAACAACCCTGTGTTCCATGTGGTTCAGTTCGAATACACCACACAAAACTTGGCCAAACAAAGTATGTATGGTCAGTTACCGTCTCCAATTGCCGTATTGACCTTAGACCAAGATCAAAAAACAGGACATCTTGCATTGAAAAAATACTTCAATGTCGATATGTCTAAAGTGCATGGTCTATGGATTACTTGTGGAGCTAGCCTTTCACCTTGGAATACACACCTTTCAAGTGAAGAATATGAGCCAGATGCTTTTGATCAAATTGGTAGTACCTTAGCCACATTAAGAGCCTATAGTAAAAATCTGTATGGCAATGAAAATACAGCCAATGCCTATAACTATGGTCATTTACCAGAAATCATTCTGGATGGTAAAGGTCGTGGTACTGCAGTTAAGCACTACTGCTTAGGCCGTATTTCACATGAGCTGATTCAAGTGATGCCAGACAACCGTACCGTGATCATGGGCGATGACTATACCAACGGCGGTTTCTTTATGTTTATTGCAGATAAAGAAAAAGATTTATCTGCTGGGACGCTCTACGTTGCCAAGTACACGGCTGAGCTGAATGAAACCTCTACAGCACCGATCAAATGGATCAAACTGGGTCATACCGACAGTAAAACTATTGAAGATTTGGTCAATGTTCGCGGCATTAAAGCTGACAATATTATGGAGAGCTTAACCACTGCACCTGCTGACTTAAGCGGTTATACGCAGATTGTATTGGATAAGAAAACACTCTGGATCAAGTTAAAAGAAGCCAATAACGGTTTCAGCAAAGCAGAAATCGAATTAGCGGCTGCCTTCCTCGAAACGCACCGTTATGCAGCCCTCAAAGGCGGTAGTATGGCCTTCACCAAGATGGAAGGAACCACCGTGAATATCAAAGATAAAGTGGCTTATTCTGCACTTGCCAATATTCAAGACTCGATGATCGAAGGTAAATCGAGCTGGGTTGCTGCACACAATGTTAAATTCAAGAGCACATTAAAAGCTGGTGGTGTACTTGCCCATGACCTGAAAGGCAGCCAAGTTGACCACCTAAATAATGTGATCAATAGTGAATGGACACCTTATCAAAGCCATATGATTCTCATGGGCAAAGATATTCCAGCAGACAGCTTGGGCAATACCGCTGATCCAAATAACATTGCCAGCCCAGACAACTTAAAATTCTCTGAAACATTACGTACTTTGTTCATTGGTGAAGATAGTGGTAACCATACCAATAACTTCCTTTGGGCTTATAACGTTGAGACTAAATCTTTAGATCGAATTCTTTCAACACCAGCAGGTGCAGAGTCAACAGGTCTACATGCGGTTGACTCAGTCAATGGCTGGACCTATATCATGAGCAACTTCCAACATGCAGGTGATAGCTCAAGTCTTCCTGCTGATTTAAAAGCAAAAGTTTTGGCTAACTACAATGGTGGTTATAGTGCAAGTGTTGGCTATATCACCGCTGATCCAGTTGCGCCATCAATTGAGAAAAAAGCTTAATTTAAGCAATCCACTCAAAAAGAAATGCCGACATCATGTCGGCATTTGCTTATCTCAATCCATCACAATCCAATCATTCAGCTCGTACTCATGCTTATATGAAACGAATCGAACAGTAAGTTCATTTCATTTAAAGATTGAAATGATAGCGGTCACCGAACAGATCAATTTCTATGATAAAAAAAGCCCCTTTAAAAAAAGGAGCTCAATTCAGCCAATCCAACTTTATGCAATTAATCACCAAAGTCTGAATAATCTTTGCTGGTAAATTTACTGTAGCTTTTCCAAGGTTCTGCAATATTGACCAGTTGGATATTGGCTTTCAGAATGTCATAGCGCAAACCATCTAGACTGCGCACTTCAACCCGTTTGGCAATGTTATTGCGATTATCCCATTCAATATTCATTTTATTTTTCTTATTCTGGCTTTCATACCAAGTGCTGTTGCTGTCTTTTTTCTTGACGGTCATTCCCTTTAAGCTTTTAGGATCAATCAATGAATACACACAGCTCCAACAGCTACTAAGCCCTAACATATCGACATCGGCATCTTGCAAATGTACAACGGTTTTATCTTCCATCAGCACCAAATTGAGTTTGGGCTGTTTTTTCTGATCAATAAAATAATGCTGGGCCGCTTCTGCTAAATCCAAATGTTTATGCCCGCCCTTTTCATGTCCATGTTGGTGATGTTTAGGTAGTACACGTTCAATCCAAATATTCTGAGTATTACGATACATACGCTCCTGAAACACACTGGTACGGGTCACACCATCATTGCCAATACTTTGGGTCTCACGGGTAATGCTGGCACTTAATAACGGCGCTGCATGCAATGACGTCATTCCCACGCTCAGTAATACTGCACTCATCACTAGACGCATGTTATTTCCTACATAAAAAAACCTCAGTCATAGTGACTGAGGTTGTTTGCAATATGATGAAAATCTTCAATAAAGTGTTGAGGGTCTGTTAACATTTCAACCATGCTCTGTCGCAAGTATCTGTGAAATGTTAGCAGCCCCTATTTAAAACCAAACGCTTCTTTTAATTTACTGAATACCCATGCATTTTCACGTGTACCTTTAAATACTTGTGAACCCGCACCTTCAGCAAATAACAGCACATCACCACCACCATGTGTTTCAGAACCAGGATTGCCCAACTTTATCCCAACCTCTTGTAAATAATCATCGGCAGCTGCGTCATTGTCGGTAATGTCGATGCGTGAGGTTGGACGTGGCCCACCACCATTACCAAATACCAAAGTGGTTGAGGTTTTACCATTCACATCCAGATTCGGCGCATGCTTTTTACCATCCGCCAGCACCCGTGTGCGAGTATCTGTCGCTTTGGCTTCTTGATAGCTATAGCTCAAACCCAAAATACCTGGGTTAGTAGTTGTAGTTTTTCCCGTACGCGCGGTATAGCCATTAAAGGTCATGGTATGGTCATGGTCGGCCGTAACAACGATTAAAGTATTCTTTAACTCAGGGTCGGTTTTCTTGATTTTATCCAATGCCGTCTTAATCGCATTATCAAAAGCAATGGTGTCTTGCAATGCACGTTTGGCATTGGTGCCATGTAAAGCATGGTCAATACGTCCGCCTTCCACCATCAAGAAAAAGCCTTTGCCCGCAGTATCTTGTGCCTGTAGTAAATCAATCGATTTCGCAGTCATTTCAGCTAGAGTTGGCTGGTTTGGTGCAGTTTTCGCACGATCCAAATCATATTCTAGATGTGAAGTTGCAGAATAAAGACCAATATACTTTTTATTCAATGGTGCTGCATCCATCTCTGCTTTGGTCGCACCAACCGTGTAGTTTTTAGCTTTTAATTCATTGAGTAGGTTACGTCCATCAATACGCCCCTTCTTGTTATCCGCCGCATTATAAGGGGTGAAATGATTGCGCCCGCCTCCCATGAGTACATCCACACCATCTAGCAATTTAGTATTGTAACCTGCTCCACCTGGAATCACCTGACGTGCAATCTCAAACTGTGCATTACGATTACACACATGAGCAAATGTTGCAGCTGGCGTTGCATGGGTCAATTCTGTGGTGGTAATCGCGCCGACTTTTTTGCCATTGGCTTTAGCAAGTTCAAGAATCGTTTCCGCAGGGCTGCCCGCAGCCACACTTGAACCTGGGGTTGGACAATTATTGATGGCATTAGATACTTTGGTACCATCTGGTGCTGTACCCGCACTTGGTTCAACCGCGATCGTCCCAGGCGTCATTCCAATCACTTCATTACGGGTTTTCTTGCCCGTCATATAAGCCGCCATTGAAGGAGCACTGTCGGTGGTTTGACCATCTTCTGAATATGTCTTAATTCTTGCCGTACGGCGCAAGGTGTCCATGGTTAATTTGCCAGATTCACCGTAGCCATAAATACGGCTTGCCGTGACTGTGGTTGGCCCCATACCATCACCCAAGAAGAAAATGATATTCTTGGCTTCGCCCGCAGCTTGTGCACCAGTGCTTGCAGCAACTAATGCAACCGTTAAAACAGATGCTTTCATACCGAACTGACCTAATTTAAATTGTTTTAACATCATCGTTCTCCAGTCTGTTGTTATTTATCTAGGCCAATGGCTTTGCGAACTAGGTTAAAGACTTCGATATTTTCGAGGCTGCCATGGAAGTTGTCTGACCCTACACCAATTGCACCAAGGAACACATCAGTACCGCCATGCGTTTCACTATCAGCAAAACCAGTTTGCACCACAGCTTCTTGCTGGAAGTCATCTGCAGCGGTACCCGTACACCACCCTTCTTTATCAATATCCGTACCACGACTATCGGTAAATTTACCCGCTGGGCCCGTGACTGGATTACAGCTATCGTTATCAACTAAGCCACCACGTGCTTCGATACGATCATTGTCTAAACGCTTTTTACCTGTACCAAAGCCGATAATTGGATATGGGTTGCCATTCACATCGGTTGAGAAACCTGCCTTATTATAGTTTTTGACTAAACCGAGGACACTGGTCTCACCACCTTTTACATATTTACCGGTACGTTTTGCATAGCCATTCAAGACCATGGTGTGGTCATGGTCAGCCGTGACCACGATCAAAGTATTCTTGAGCTCAGGATCGGTTTGTTTGACTTTATCAATCGCAGCTTTAATTGCATTATCAAAGGCAACGGTGTCTTGTAAGGCGCGCTTGGCATTGGTGTCATGCAGTGCATGGTCAATACGTCCACCCTCAACCATCAAGAAGAAACTTTTATTTTTCGCTTGGAGGACATCAATCGCCTTGGTGGTCATATCGGCAAGGCTTGGCTCATCAATTTTCTTATTGGTACGATCCAAGTCATAGTTCATATGGCTGGCATTAAATAAGCCCAATAATTTTTTGGTCTTGCTTGGATCAATTTTGGCTAAATCACTTCCGCTTGAAACAAAGTTATAGCCTTGATCTTGCATTTCTTTGACCAGATCACGACCATCAGCCCGTTTACCGCCCGATACCGTCGTTGGTTTAAACTGGCGTAAGCCACCACCCAAGACCACATCTACACCATCGTTTAATTTAGTATTATACGCGCCCCATCCTGTACCTTTACCTGCAGGAACAAGCTGTGCCGCAATATCGTTCTCGGCATCACGATGGCACACATGCGCATAGGTCGTGGCAGGTGTTGCATGGGTAATACGGGTTGTGGTAACTAGCCCAGTGCCCATGCCTTGCGCTTTAGCAAGTTCAAGCAATGTTTCTGCTGGTTTCTTGCCTTTATTGGATGCAACATCGTCACAGGTACTGGTGCCGTCTGCTTTCGGTGGAGATGCGATGGTGCCTGTCTGCATGGAAATGACTTCATTGTTCATTTTCACGCCCGTCATATAGGCAGCCATAGACGGTGCACTGTCTGTCACTTGACCATCTTCTGAAAAGGTACGAACAAATGCAGTTTCTGGCAGCGTATCAATGGTCAAATCGCCATCTTCCCCAACAGAATAAATACGCGATGCGGTTAAGGTGGTAATCCCCATACCATCGCCCAAGAAGAAAATTACATTTTTTGCGGTGGGTGTTTTTGGTACTTCTGTTTTTTCATTGTTATCACTATCGTTACAAGCAGTCAGTCCCGCTGACAAAACTGCCATTAAACTGACCGCCAATAGCTTTTTGGAAAAGCCCGTCTTTGATAAGAACATAGAATATCCCCAGATGTATTGTTTGGACGTAACTTGATTGGCTACACCATAACAATGCTGGGTGACCCTTTTATGTCATCGTGATGACAGTATTATTTCATCTTGTTGTTTTATATACATAATTATGTTATAACATATCAACCTAACGCTTCAGATCAACGTGCAAATCAACCACTTGTCCCTGCTGTTCACCCTGTTGAGATTTTTCTAGCCATTGCCATTTGGTATCAGTTAATCTTAAAAAATTAGAGCATCGTGTTCCATAAACTGGGCTTTGAATAAAGGTGGATGACAATAGGGCTTCCATCTCAGGATTAATTCCCGTATCAGGTAACAGATTAGCAATGACTTTACGCTCATCTTCCAAAATATCCCAAGCGGCAGCATCAATTACTGATTCAGTCATTTGTACTTGCTGCAACATCGGTAACAACTCTTGGGTAAAGCGCTGACGCAAATGTTTGGTTTTCTCCCAATCTTCCGACATCAGACCATTGGACACCACGTAGACCCCATTGGCGAGCACTTGGGGAGCTTCGCCACGGTTACTCATATATACTGCTTGTGTTTGATCTCCGATAAATAAATTAAAGCCTGCATAATCCTGTTGCTGTTGTTCCAGTTGCTGGGCAAAACGGATGGGTGCTAAGTCACTTTCCAAGAAAGATTGAATCAAGTGCCCGCGAGAAGTCGTATAATTTTTTTGATCTCGACCATTGCGAAAATTGGTGACAATCGCCCAACGGCCTGATGCCGTTACTCCCATCCACGTCCCGCCAGACTGTAAGTCCTGCCCTGCCACAATGCTGCTGTTTTGCCATATATGCAAGGCAGCAGTGGGTCGATGATAAAACTCATCCCGATTTGAAATTAAACATAGCGGCATTTTATCCAACACCTGCCATGCAAAAGCGACAATACACATAAGTCCTTTTTCTCCCACGTTTTGGGACATTGATCTTTCACATTGAATGTACAACATTTTTCACATCATTCCGCTACAATCTGCTCAAAATATAAAATTGAGGAGCAGCGATGCTGACCTATCCAAATATTGATCCAGTTGCGCTGAGCTTAGGACCAGTCAAAGTGCACTGGTACGGGCTGATGTATCTTCTGGCTTTTCTATGTGCATGGGGTTTAGCATCGTATCGCGCTAAACAACGTGATGGCTGGACAGGCGACATGGTGTCAGATCTGGTCTTCTACGGCGCATTGGGTGTGGTACTCGGTGGCCGCGTCGGCTATGTGTTGTTCTATGAATTTGGTAAATTTTTAGAAAATCCATTATGGCTGTTCCAAGTCTGGACTGGCGGCATGAGCTTCCATGGCGGCTTCCTCGGTGTCATCATTGCGATGCTATTTTGGTGTAAAAAATACCAAAAAACATGGTTCCAAACCTTGGACTTTATTGCACCCTGCGTACCAACAGGCTTAATGTTTGGCCGCTTTGGTAACTTTATTGGAGGGGAACTATATGGCCGCCCAGTTCAAGATCCAAGCTACCCATTTGGCATGATTTTCCCAACCGATCCATTGGGTCTGGTGCGCCATCCGTCACAAATCTATCAAGCTCTCTGTGAAGGTTTGATTCTATTTATCGTGCTCTGGTGGTTCAGTTCTAAGCCTCGCCCACGTATGGCCGTTTCAGCCTTATTCTTGGTCGGCTATGGAGTTGCACGCTTCTTTATGGAATTCTTCCGCGAACCCGATGCAGACCAAGGCTACATCTTATTTGGCTGGATGACCAAAGGTCAGATTCTTAGCTTCCCAATGATTATTATTGGTCTGTGGATGATCTGGTACGCTTACCGTAAGAACATCTATGACTGGCAGTTAAAGAAATAATAAAAAAGGGAGCGAATGCTCCCTTTTTTAGGCCGATGATTTAAGCTATTTATCAATCATTCAGAAACAGCGTATATTGATACTATCCCGCGTAGGAGAGCATCAATGCAGCAACAACGTCAGTATCTCACCCACTTTAAAGTGCAGGAACTGGTGCTTTGCCTCTCTCCCTTACAGTTCAATCAGCAGTTGGTCAGCCAAATCGAAAAATTACTTGGACTCAGTTTCCTCAACGACAATGAGCCGCATCGGGTGTGTTTCGCCAACCAAAATATCGAATTACAAGATGCGTATAAACAGGTGTTTAGCCCAGTTGATCTACTGGATTATCTCTATGCAAGTTTAATCGCAGACCAACAAAGTGCAGAAAAAATACAGCTAGATCATCCAGCCTTAGCGCCAATTCCCTACCCAACGGACAATCTTACTTTCTGGAAAATGGTCGCAACGGGGCGGCAATATCGACTTTCGCTGAGTTAAAACTTTCCAACCAATGCTTTCACCACTTCACCTAAACGCTTGCCTTGTGCTTCACACAAGATTTTTTCATCTTGACTTAAGCTTTGATCATGACGTGGTCCGCTGACATGACTGGCGCCATATGGCGTTCCACCCGTTTTGGTATTTGATAAAGCAGGGATTGAGTTTGCTAAGCCCATAATCATCATACCGTGATGAAACAATGGCGGTAGCATGCTCAATAAAGTGCTTTCCTGCCCACCATGCATCGAACCAGAAGAAGTAAACACACAAGCAGGCTTATTATGCAAAGCACCATTCAGCCATAGACTAGTGGTTTGATCCCAAAAGTACTTCATCTCACTGGCCATATTGCCAAAACGCGTTGGCGAACCCAAGGCCAAACCCGAACAATGGCTGAGATCTTCTAAAGTGCAATAAATGTCACCATCGGCTGGAATACTCGCTGCCGCTTCGGTCACTACGGTGGTTAAATTCGGTACGGTTCGAATGCGTGCCGTCACACCCGCTGCTTCAATTCCATCGGCAATCAGATGCGCCATTTGCTTGGTTGAACCATATTTACTGTAATAAAGAACAAGAACGTAAGGTTGCATCACTTTCAAGAATTTTGTTAAAAAGGACACTATACGACATTTTTTACTTTTTGAGCTGTAGTAAATCCTGTGATTCCACTGGATTTTTATTAAAAATAACTAGGATAGAACCCATGATCTTAAATCGTTATCTAAAAAAACTGCCCTTTTTAGAGAAAACATGGTTTCAATTTATTGTGTTTGTGTTACGACGTTTTGAAGCGGATCGCTGTCGGGAACAAGCAGGAGGTTTGACCTATACCACCCTGTTTGCAGTGGTGCCGATGCTGACTGTTTTTTTAGTGATTATCTCTTCGATTAAAGCTTTAGAACCAGCTCGACAACAGTTACAACAATTGATTTATAGCAATTTTTTGCCGAAAAGCACCATTGCCTTTGATAAAGCCTTAAATGCCTTTACCGAAAAATCCAGTAACCTGACCATCATTGGTGTACTGTTCCTGTTTGTCACCACGGTACTGATGCTGACTTCGATTGAGAATGTATTTAATCGGATTTGGCGAGTAAAAGAGACACGCACAGGTTTAGTCGGATTTATGCGTTATTGGACCATTATTTCCTTAGGACCTATTGTTTTAGGCAGTGCCTTTGTCCTATCTTCGACCGTCGCCTCTATCAATGTACTCAGTAATAACTTTGCGGGTTATCAACTCGATGGCTCTTTTATTCTGTGGCTGATCTCATTTCTATTGACCATTGTCGGCTTCTTTATTTTATATTGGACCATACCCAACCGTATTGTCCCCGTCCTTTCAGCACTGATTGCGGCCTGCTTTAGTGCCACCATCTTTGAAGTGTTAAAACGTTTTTTTGGTTGGGTGATGAGCAATTTCACCAGCTATGAAATCGTCTATGGTGCTTTCGCTGCGGTGCCAATTTTCCTGCTATGGATTTATTTATCTTGGAACATCATCTTATTGGGTGTCGAGATCAGTTACGCTCTGACCGCATTTCATTCGGGTAAAGAACAAAAGCGCCATCCGATTCTGATGTTATTAGATATACTGGAACTGTTTTATAAGAAACAACAAATCGGTCAAAGTGTCAGTGAAAAAGAGCTGTTAAATATTATTGGTCGTGGTGAATTGGGTCGTTTACCTGCCTATATCATTCAATTGGAACAGCAAAATCTGATTATGCGAACCGATAAAGATGAATATGTCTTGGTCCGCAATCTGTCTCAGGTGGATTTTTGGAGCTTCTTCACCGCCCTACCTTATCCACTGCCATTACGTCCCGATGTAGAGCATATTCATCAAGATGATGAATGGATGGAACGGCTTGGTCCTTCCTTGGTTGAGAGTAATGATTATTTAGCCGCCAAACTGTCGATTCCACTGTCCACACTGTTTGAACAGAAGTAAGCAAAAAGGTCTCTTAGGAGGCCTTTTTTTATTTCCTTAACCAACCTTGCAAACTCACCACCACAATGCCGAGCAAAACCAAAGTAGAACCAATGATGAAATTTAGCTCAATTTTTTCGCCTAATAACCAGACACCGAAAGCCATTCCAAACAGTGGTGTAAGGAAGGAAAATACTCCCAAACGAGAAGCCAAATAGTTCCGTAACAACCAAAACCATGCCAAAAAACTGGCAAAAGAAACCACCAAGGTATGGAAGGCTAAACTGCCCATCATCAGAGGGCTAAAGTGAATCGTGGCTTGGCCGAGAAAAAGAGCCGCGCCAAATAACAATACAAAACTACCTGCCAATTGATAAAACAGCGTTTGAGTCACCGCCGCTTGTGCCAGTGACGATAAACGGACGGTAATGGTGGTCGCCGCCCAAGCAATCCCTCCAGCCAAAGCCAGTAAGTCACCCCACAACATCTGTTGATCCGCAATCGATGCACCTGAATTTGCACGTAAAAAAGTCACCACGATCCCTAAAAATGCAATCCCAATACCTGCCCATTGCAACAGACTGAGACGCTCCGAAGGAAGCTTCCAATGTAAGCCCAAGGCGACAAAAATCGGTGCGGTATACAGCAGCACCACGGCATGCGAAGCAGAGGTCAACTGTAAGGCCTGTGCCAATAAAAAGAATTCCAAAGAAAATAGCAAGGCAACCAGGGCACCCGCTTTTAAATTCTGGCGATTGAAGAGTTGACTGCTTTTATCCAGATACAACAAGGGCAATAACAACACTGCAGCCAGTCCTGAACGCAACGCGATCTGCATTAAGGGAGAAATGTCAGGCGCTGCCATTTTTAAAATGACTTGTTGCAGTCCCCAAATCATACACAATACGATCATCAGACCCGATGCAGTTGCATCTAATGCTTTACGCTCATCCATTTCGCGTTCCTGATTTTATGGCTTGAGCATCAATATAAGGCTGTCGTATTTTCATGATATAGTGAAAATACGACAATAGATGCGTGTTTTCAGGCAATTCTCATGTTATGAAAAAATCAGCTCAAAGGATTCAAGATTTTCAGGCCATCCCGACCTACAATGATATTCCTGCCCCCTTATGGCTACAGATTCGAGATGCACCTGCGGAGACTTTTTATCCAAATCATGCTCATGCGTGGGGTGAATTTATCTATGCCTTCGATGGCGTTTTAGAAGTTAATATTGAGCAAATTCATTATTTAACTCCGCCACCTTATGGGATCTGGTTACCACCGAATTTACAGCATAGTGGCATCAATCGTAACGAGGTCACCCATTGCACCTTGTACGTGCATGAATCGCTCTGCCAAAACATGCCGCAACAGGCAGGTATCTTATTGTCTGCACCCTTAGTTTCTGCACTGCTTGAACATATCCGCAAACATCCCTTTGCTGAACAGGATCCAGAGTATTTACGCTTGCTGCAAGTTTTGCTCGACTCACTGACCCATGCCGAACTTGTCGGGAGTTATTTACCCACAACACAACATCCCGCGCTAGCGAAAATATTGACCCATTTACATGAATTCCCTGCGGATAACAGTACCTTGGAACAGCTTGCACAAATGATCAATATGACTGAACGCACCCTTGCTCGTTATAGCCAAAAAGAATTGGGAATGTCTTTGCACGAATGGCGCCAACGTCTTAAAGTCATGAAAGCGATGTCGATGTTAAATCAGGGTAAGACCATTGAAAATATTGCTTTGGACTTAGGTTATGCCAGTTCATCAGCTTTTATTTATATGTTTAAACGCTGGATGCACTTCACCCCAGACCAGTTTCGTAAGCTGTATCAAGGCAGTTAAGTTTGCGATCAATACCTTAACGAAGATTGGACTCAGCAGAAAATCATGATTTTCAGATATAAAAAATGGCGCTACTCTTCAGAACAGCACCATCCTTTTATTTCAACTTAGGCTTTGACGAACGTATCCCAATCATATTCGCCTGACTGGGTAATCAATTTCATAGTCAATTGATCATTGGCACGTAATGCCCCCACGCCTGCGGGGGTGCCTGTCATAATCACATCACCAGCTTCTAGGCTAAAGGATTGATTAATTTCAACCAATAAAGTGCCGATATCAAAGATCATATCTTTGCTAAAGCCGTGCTGACGGTCTACCCCATTGATGTTCAGAATCAACTCCAACTCTTGCAGGTCGCCAATCTCATCCGCTTCAATCCAGTCAGCCAAAATACAGGCACCATCAAAGGCTTTGGCACGTTCCCACGGCTCACCCTTAGATTTTAAATCGCTCTGTAAATCACGTAGGGTCAAATCCAGACCTAAAGTGATGGCACCAATGGCTTCTAGGGCTTTGGCAGGATCGGTTTCTTGAGATAATGGATGGGCGATTTGCAAACAAATTTCGCATTCATAATGACACTCACCCAAAGCCTGATTCCAGCTGACGCCTTGAGCTAAAGAACCGATACTGCTTGGCGGCTTGATAAATAACAACGCACGGTCAGGAATGGCATTGCCCAATTCCTTGGCATGTTCCGCATAATTTCGACCAACACACACAATTTTTGAAGGACGTGTACTCATGAAAACTCCTTGTTCTTTCAACCGTCGATAAATTTACTTTTTAAAACTGTGTTCAAACTTTGTTTGATCTGCTGAATCGCTAAATGCACGTTTAGGCACGATCACCACGGTATGACTTTTCAGCTCCAACATGTAGGTCAGCTTGCCAACCGCAAACGATTGAACTTCTGCATATTGCGCACTTTGTTTTTTGACTGCCGCATATAGTTCAAAATGATCTTGATAAAGATCAATGCCCTGCTCACTTTTGCCAAACTGATAACGTACAAATTGGCGCTTAAACAACATCGGTAATAACCAGTAGCGCATGACCGCTTGCATCACCAGAAAAAAAGCACCCAGTGCAACGTAATAACGCCCAACACCAGAAAAGCCTAGATAAATTCCCCACAAAATAATCGCAATGCTGATCACAGGAGTTAAAAAGCGGCTAAAGGTTTTTTTGCCAAAAGTGACCAAAGCAAAACCATCTTGTGATTCTTCTAAATTCAAATAATAGCGCACCGATACACTTGGACGTTGTTCAGACATTTTTGATTTCTAACATTTGAAAAAAAACTGACCTATTAGAACATAAATGATTTAATGGGAAATCACATTTATCGCGATTTAATACAAAATTTAAATGTGATGTTTTTCTCTTTTGGGCTCGCCCTTTTATATCAATTTAATTTTATCGATGAATTTAACAGTATGAAAATGATGAAGATGCCACAACAGTTTAGATCTTTGCTGCTTCTTTTAGGTCTTTTGATCACACTCAGCGCCTGTAGCCAACAATCCTTTCTCGAAAAGATTGTACCGCCCCAAGAAAAGGCTTTTGCCGAGGATATGTTTAATCAACTCAGCAACAAAAACTATGCCGCTGTTGAGAAATATCTTAGTCCGGAACTGCAAGATGAATCCACCCAGAGTACTTTGATCCAAATGGCGGGCTTATTTCCGGCTGAACCCGTTAAAAATATCAAGTTAATTGCAGCCAATAAAAGCTTATTTAAAGATGTCGTCACTTATGACTTAACCTTTGAATATGAATTTGCAGATCAGTGGCTGATGAATAAAATCGTACTCAGTAAACAGGCAGATCAAATCCGTATTATTGGCATTCATGTTCAACCGATTGAGCATTCTGTCCAAGCCCTGCATGGCTTTACATTTGCAGGAAAAAGTCTACTGCATTATGTCGTGTTTATCCTTGCCATTGTGATTCCATTGTTTTGTATTTATGCCTTTATCTTGTGTGTCAGAACCCCGATGGCAAAGAGAAAATGGGTATGGTTAATTTTTATTTGCTTTGGCTTTATGCAATTTTCACTCAATTGGACCGATGGCAGCTATGCTTTTCAAATGCTGAGCTTCTTGGTCTTAGGTGCGGGTTACTTCCAGCAAACCGTTTACAGTCCAATTATTTTGCAAATTGCACTGCCTCTGGGCGCCATCTTGTTTGTTTATCGCCGTAAAAACCTAATGATTAAACAATAAACTTTGCCTAGACCCGCTTCGGACAACGACTTAAGCGGGTTTTACACAATACGACTATTTTTTATGCATAAAAAATTTTATTAATAAGCAGTATTGATCGCTCATGCGCGCATCAAGTCATTAGATGAAATCACGGATAAAAATCAAAGGAATGTGATGGCTTATTTGAATGGTCTAATCTTGCCCTGTCTTTTATTAGGACTCACACAAAGCTGTTTTGCCAAAATATTGCCTTGGACAGACAATATTCCAAGCGCCTTACAACCTTTTCAAAATAATCCTCAACTGTTGGCCAGTTATACCCAAAACAATATTTTTATTTATGGTCATCCTGCGACCAAAACAGCCGTACCCACACTGAAAAGTAATCCTCAGCCCAGTGTCAGTTTTAACTCAGCCGCAATCATTGTCCCCGTCAATGCCCAACAAGTGGCCAAAACATTAACCGATTTCAGCCACTATGTCGGATTATTCCCAACCCTCAAATCGGCGAAAACATTAGAGCAGTCTGGCAACATTGTTCAAATGAAATATCGAGTCTCGATTCCAACCCCAATTCCCGTACTTAACTTTAATGAAGACGTTACGCTGCAACATCAGATTAAGCCGAATAGTATTGCCAGTTTGGTGATTGATGCGCCAATTCCCTACGGCGTCGGTAAATTTGAATGGTACGCCTTGGACGATCACCGCACCTTAATCACGTTGACCCAATGGGGCGATTTGAATCAACCCAAAGGATTTATTGTTAAGAAAATTCTCAATGCCATTCCTGAGGTAAAACTCGGAATTCCAAGTAGTAGCAATGCGTTTATTTTAGAATCCTTAAGAACCCGTTTTATTCAGTCTAACTTGGCTCCCCTGAACGCAGGCCAAATACCGAATCCGCAGTTGAATGCAGCACAACTGAATAAAGTCACACAATTGATTCAATCTGCTCAGCAACCTGTCAGTATTCTGCATGCGCCGACCAGTATGCTGTATACCCATGGCCGAGAATCCATGCGGTTTACCACCACCTACCAATTTTATAAACAACCGACCCAGCCCTTGCAGAAATGGCTCAGTCCATCGGCCTATCAGGAACTATTTCCTCGACAAATTAAAAAAGTGGTGACCACTCCCATCCAAAATCAGGCACAGGATGCGGATATTCAAGTCAATGTCGGTCTGGGTGTTATCAATATTCCCTTTGCCTTTAAATTGCGCTTTAACTATCCGCAACTGGCTGAAAATAATTTTTATGCCAATGGTGGAGATTTGCGTTTTATTAAGGGAAAAATGCAGTTGAGTTCACTGAATCAAGGCACCTTATTGAGCATGACCAGCGCGATGAAAATTGATGAGAAAGCCCCATTCTTGTTAAGAGCCATGCGCAGTCTGCCTTATCATGATGTACTCCCCGCCGTTGGGGGTAATGCTGTGTTTGTACAAAAAATCAAAGCAAAAATATAAGACGTAAAAAAACCGCATTTAAGCGGTTTTCTTTGTTCAAATTGGTGCGCTCAGAGAGATTCGAACTCCCGACCCCTTAGTTCGTAGCCAAGTGCTCTATCCAGCTGAGCTATGAGCGCATATTTGATGGAGCGCATTATACGCACTTCTCCTAAAATGATAAGCCTTTTTTCACAAGATTGCACTCAACTGGCTATAGATTCGGCATTTCGCTGTTATTTGCACAAAATACCCCCATAACCACCTTAAAATGCTCCTTCACGCTCTCATTTCATCAAAATCACTTCACCTCCCCCTTTATAATATTCCTCGGATTGGTAAGTTTTTTTAAATAACCCACCAATAACAGCCGAAATACGATAACTTTTGATGGGTGTTAATTTTAAAAAATGAATTAAGAAAAAATTTAAAATATTGATCTTTATTAATTAAATATCATTAAAAATTCTTGGAAATATTTTTTTGCAAAGCAGTAACAAATCTTAAAACTTTCTTATTTCGATACCCGTTTTAAGCTCAAATATGGCTTTAATTGTCTGATAAAACAGGCTAAATAAACTAAAAGCAAAATCACCCTTGTTTTTCAAATAAAATACAATTGTAAATTTAATTAAAACAAATAAGTCATAAATATATTAAAATTCAATATCTTAAACTCATATTTAACAATCTTTTTTTAAACGGTTACAGATTGACAAAACAATTGTCACATATAACACTAAATACGATTAATGTGACTTTAATCACAAAAAAATCATAGCCATTTAATAATTACTCAAAACAACACAACTTTAAAAATATAGGTATCGTTATGCTTTTCAAAACTCTTTTATCACCCATTAAAAGTATTACTTCTAGTTTAGTTGATAGTAATACCTCAACATCACACGTTGGCGGTTCAATCCTAGCACCCCTCTCCTTATCCACAATTACAAATACTGTGACCCATACGGTCAGCAATATCACAAGCGGATCAGCCAGTAATCCCGTCAGTGCAGTGACAGGGATTTTAGGAAACGTAACAGGCAGTGCCAGCCCACTTTCAACAGTTACAAATATCATTGGTGGTGTTACTGGCGGGACAAGTGGAAATCCACTTGGAGCTGTAACTGGTATTATCGGAGGAATTACAGGTGGTACTGATGGCGGCCCTCTTGGTGCAGTAACAGGCATCATCGGTGGAATTACAGGAGGGACCAATGGTGGTCCTCTTGGTGCAGTAACAGGCATCATCGGTGGCATTACTGGTGGAGCTGAAGGCGGTCCTCTGGGTGCCGTTACTGGAATTATTGGCGGCATCACAGGCGGAGCTGAAGGCGGTCCTCTGGGTGCTGTTACTGGAATTATTGGCGGCATTACTGGCGGAGCTGAAGGCGGTCCGCTTGGTGCCGTAACAGGTATCATTGGTGGTATTACAGGTGGAGATCTTGGCAATAATCCAGTCACAGGTGTGATTCAGGGCGGCATCGATGTCCTTCAAGGATTGGAGAGTTTAAAAACCGATATCATCAATACAGGCATTGATACTGTTGCAAGTACGATTATCGGTGCAGTTCACCAGTCTGAACATCCTATTGGGGACTTAGCCAATCTAGGTACCCTCACTTTTGAAACCTCTCGCGATACCGTTAACGGTACACTTGAAGCAATTTCTGACTTAGCAGGTGCTGATATCGGTGGTGCCGCAGGTTCGCTGACCGGTGTTGTCGGCACACTGATTAATAATGGTTCAACCGCTTCTGGTCTGGTTCAGCATATTGCTGGCGATCTGACTGATGTGGGTGGCATTATCGGTGG
>NZ_ATGG01000024.1 GCF_000413855.1 Acinetobacter gyllenbergii CIP 110306 = MTCC 11365
TAGCCAAATCCTTGTTTCTCAACAAGTTTTTATCTGCATCACCGCCGATGGATGTGCATTCTACAGTATTTCAGTTCAGGTGCAACCCCCTTTTTCAAATTTATTTAAATTATTAAATCAAGCGACTATTTTTTGCACAAATAAGGCTGAAAATGTGCGATTTGGTCGATTATTTGCTCAGTTTTATTTTTTTCTTGCCAGTGTAACGGCCTGCAATCGATATATTCACAGTATCCAGTCCCCTCATAGTTTTCATTTCCCCATAAGAGTTGATAGTGAAAGCTGCCCACATAGCCTGCAGCCAAACCAAATTTATAATCACCTCGGCTTTGTGCTGTCAGATGAAATACAACTGCATCATTTTCTGAATATTGCCATGTAAATTCTCGTGGTAAATACATGTCACGCCCATTCGGTGTTTGCACCTTTGGATAGACACGGCTGACATCAAAAATGACTTGATGATCATAAAGTACCGAATGTTGTTCATTCGATTGTATTTCAATGCGAGAAAAAACAATGTTATTCCATTGATTCCTAAGTTCAGACAAGATGATCTGAAAGTCTGAATTGACCTGAATAATTTGATAGGTAAAAAAGTGAAAGGCAATAAAAGGTAAATAGATGGCTCGGGCATGTTTTAAAATTCCCTGCGCCTCAATTTGATAGTGTTGTTTTTTATAGGTGATTTCCCCTTCACATTGGCAGCGTACATACCAGTAATCCCCTACCCCCCATTGCAAAGCTGAATGGTTTTCAATGTCCGTGCCAATATTGACTTTGAGCTGGCAACTGAGTTCCTCATCATCACGCTTAAAATAATAATTTGGGAAATCAACCTGAATATGATCAACATCTAGAAATTGATAACGATCTTGCTCTAATTGACACTGCTCTTTGGCGCTATAACTTTTGAGATGTCCGACAGTCGATAAACTACTGGCAACTAAAACCGTCGCAGTATCGATTGCAGTCGTGGTAATCGCACTGGCGTTATAACAAATGGGGATGCGAGGTTGGCCGATTAGGCTAATGAAATTTAAATAATGAAAGGGTTCAGGTAAATTGGGCAAGATCAAAGCCTGATAGACGATCTTAAATAAGCCTTTAGGTGGGTGGAACGTTAAAGCATCTGACTTATTAAGGTTCAGCTGCTTTAATTGATTGTTATTCATCAATATTGGCATACTGAACCTCCGTATTTTAACTTGTTATTTTGGCATCATTTTTTTTGGCAAATAGTGTCGTTACAAATCCTGAAAGGACGTAGATGATACAGACAATCAGTATCCCTACAGGAATGTTGTACGTGATTGCAGCAAAAATCAAGACCACAGGTAACATCACGACGAAAGGTACACGCTTACGGTCCATTTGTTTAAATGAATAGTATTTGATGTTGGAAATCATCAGTAAACCCACAGCAACCATAACCACTGAGTTAATCACTTGAATAACAATATCATTTAAATCAAAGATGAATGGATAATCACGGCCGACCCAAACCAATGAAATCACCGTCACTGCTGCAAGAGGACTAGCAATACCAATGAAGTAACGTTTATCTACAACACCAATCTGTACATTAAAACGTGCTAAACGGAAAGCTGCACAAGCCGTATAGATAAAGCAACAAGCCAAACCAATACGCCCAAGATCATGTAAACTCCAGCTATACATCAAGATCGCTGGGGCAACACCAAACGCCAACAAGTCAGAAAGCGAATCGTATTGCTCACCAAATGCACTTTGTGCACCAATGGCACGTGCCACCCGACCATCTAATCCGTCAAGTAATGCAGCCAAGAAAATGGCATAGATCGCTTGATTAAAGTTTCCATTCATACTGGCAATAATAGAATAAAAACCAGAAAGCAGTGCGGCTGTTGTAATTAAATTCGGCCATAAATAAATACCACGGCGTTTCACTTTTTGTCCTTCGTGCGTATGCTCTTCTTCTTCTACTTCAAAAGTGATTCCATCAAAAGAATGATCTTCTTTATTCAAATTAGAATCAGGTTTAAGAGAATTTGTCATTATTTTCAATTCCTCGAGAATATTTGGACATTGATGGGTTATTCACCCACCAACCAACGCACAGCAGCATGTCCACCATTTTCACTCATGCGCAAATGTGGAAACAACCATTGTAATGCTTGATCCGCATCTTCTGAGAACTTCCAAGGTGGGTTAATTACCAATAAACCACAACCATTTAATCCAACTGGTGTGTCATCTGGCCATACACAAATTTCACAAATGAGCTGACGGCGAATCCCCGTTTTCATCATTTTCTTTTCAAAACGCTCAATCATGGCGCGATCTTTGATTGGATACCACACAGCAAATACACCGGTTGGCCATTTTTTATGTGCGGCTTGGAGTATTTCAACCAATTGCGGGAAATCTTTACGCTCAATTTCGTAAGGAGGGTCAATCATGACCAATCCACGCTTTTCTTTAGGCGGAATGACACCCATCAAGCCTTCATAGAAATCACGCTCATGCAAACCCGCACGTTTATCGCGAATATTAAAATACAATTGCTGAAATACATCACGCTGCATTTCAAATATAGTCGCTTTATCAATATCACGCATGCCTTCAAGTGCAAACCAAGGTGAACCTGGATAAGCACCTTTACCCGAACCTGCACGCATATCTTCAACAATTTTAAGATATTGTTTTACACCTTCAGGCGCATTACGTTTAATCGAATCGTCAAGCTTGACCAAACGATGGATACCCGTTAAGAATTCACCTGATTTTTGTGCTTCCGACGTAGATAAATCATATTTACCTGCACCACCATGGGTATCGATATATCGATAAGGTTTATCTTTAGCATTTAAACGAGCGAGCAGTTGAAGCAAAAGTACATGCTTCATAACATCGGCAAAGTTACCCGCATGGAAATGGTGACGGTAATTCATGTTGACAATTTATTCCTCAATTCAGCAGGTAGTTTAACATGAAAATAGGGGCCGATGACATTTCACCTTGCGAGCTCTAGCTCTCATTGCGACTGTAGACATTTTTTAGCTGATACAAGGCATGGTTTACGAAATTTAGTATCCTAAATGAGAAAAACATAACGCTGTAGCAGCAAAAAACGTCACAGTCCTTGAGCTTCGCCTTGCGCTGCAACCAAAGCAATGTTTTGCTTTTGCTCAGGGTTATAGCTAAAACTACCCTAAACTTCGTTATGAAACTTGACAAGGGAATCGCCATTGCCTACGTTCCATGCCTCGTTTATGTCGTTTTAGCTTATAACGCAAAGCATGGTTGAAACGTCAGCAGCCCCTAAATTATTCTTTAGCGTTGATGTGATCGTCTAAAATTGTCCTGTAATCAACCCAATGTCACTGGAGTGCCATGCAAGCAACCTCTCTCCCCCAAGCTTTTAATCTTCAATCTTGGAATTTGGACCAAGTGCTGAATGATTTAAATGAATTTGGTTTTGCCTTGATTGATCAAGTGTATTCAGATGAATATGTACAAGCACTTGCACATGAATGTAGTGCTCATCTTGCAGAATTCAGAGCAGCTGGGATACAAAATGGTGTGGTCAGCCATATCCGCAGTGATCATATTTTATGGATTGATGGACAACTGCCGATTGCACAACAACATCTACAAACGCTAGAGCATTTATCGCAAGCATTGAATCAGGCCTTCTATTTAGGTATTAAAGAAGTTGAGGCTCATTTTGCCTGCTATAACGCAGGCGAATTTTATGCGTTGCATCGAGATAATCCGCAGCAGAAAAACGACCGAATGATTTCAACCGTGTTTTATTTGCATGAAAATTGGCAAGAGGATTGGGGTGGGCAATTACGCTTACAAGATAAAAAGGATCAATGGCATATCATCCAACCGCAACCGAATCGTCTGGCGATTTTTCAAAGTGACGTTTTGCACGAAGTACTGCTTTCCAAACAACAGCGTTTATCGATCACCGCATGGCTACGCAGTGGCGGTTCTATTTGGAATCAGCGCTAAGACCTTTAAATTACTAAAAACACCCTTATATACCACGCATAACTGACGATTTTGGATCCATAATGTCGAATGAAACTCAACAAGTGATTGCTCGAATTGGTGAAACAGACCAACTCTATTTAGACAGCAATACTCCCGAACTTGCTCTAGAGCGTGCTGACCTACGTTTGCAATTAGTGGTACTGAGTCATATTCGTCAGGAACAATTGCATTTCTTGCAAGAAGCAATCGTACTGCTTGAACAAGCGCGTGTTGAATATGATGAAATGCCATTAAGCTTGTATTTGAATTTGTCTTTATGTTTAGCCAAAGCCTATATGATTTACTTTGAGCTCACTAAAGAGCAGCGTTTTGCTTTAATTACACAGCAAATTCTTAAACCTTTGGCATATACAGAACACTTAGATATTTATTTCTTCTTGGCTTACGCTTCAGCTGCTAAGCAAGAACTAGCATTAACACGGCATTGGCTAACGAAATACGTATCTTGCTTGGATCATGATTTAGAGTTATTACAACTCCACCCTGCATTTAATGCCATACGCCAAGAAGATTGGTTTAAAACCTTGATTCAAAAAAAAGCTCACTAATGTGAGCTTTTTTTGATCGGACTAATGAATTATCTGGTGCTATCGACATGCAGTTGTTGATTCAACTCATCAATCACGATCGCCCACTCATCATCTTTATCCCAGTGACTTTTGAGAAAATCACGCTGTCCTGCACTCCAGAACTCAGCTTCATGTAACTTTTGATCAGCGGGTAGTTGATGAGTTTTCACAAAATTTTCGATTGCTGCCTCATCAGCCCCAAGCCCAAGTTGTTCGAATAAAAGCCCAAGTGTCGGTTGCTGTTCAAACATTGTTATTCTCCAAGTGATGTCCTTTATCAAAATAATCTAACAGTAAATCGCCTTGTGATGCAGCGATAGGTCTATCTTTTCTTGTTGTTTTTTGTGTTTATTCGCATAAAAAAAGCACTCTCTAGGAGAGTGCTTTCAATTTATCCAAAAGATAAATTATTTTACCATGTCAGCAATTGCTGCACGCTCTTCTTCAAGCTCATTCAGCGTGAAGTTGATACGTTCACGGCTGAACTCATCAATTTCTAAACCTTGAACGATTTTGTATTCACCGTTTTCAGTCGTTACAGGGAAACCAAACATTACGCCTTCTGGAATACCATAAGAACCATCAGATGGAATACCCATAGTTACCCATTTACCGTTTGTACCTAATGCCCAGTCACGCATATGGTCGATTGCAGCATTTGCAGCTGAAGCAGCTGAAGACAAACCACGCGCTTCGATGATCGCAGCACCACGTTTACCAACAGTTGGAAGGAACACATCTTTGTTCCATGCCGCATCGTTGATTTTGTCTTTTAAGCTTACGCCATTTGCAGTTGCAAAACGGTAGTCAGCATACATTGTTGGAGAGTGGTTACCCCAAACAGTCATGTCTTCGATGTCAGAAACTGCAACACCTGCTTTTTGAGCAAGTTGAGTTAATGCACGGTTGTGGTCAAGACGTAACATTGCGGTAAAGTTTTTCGCTGGAAGATCTGGAGCAGATTTCATTGCGATGTATGCATTGGTGTTTGCTGGGTTACCAACAACCAATACTTTAACGTCACGGCTCGCAACTTCGTTGAGCGCTTGGCCTTGACCGATAAAGATTTCGCCATTCACTTTCAACAAGTCAGCACGTTCCATACCAGGACCACGTGGGCGAGAACCAACTAATAACGCATAGTCAGCATCTTTAAATGCAACTTTAGGATCATCAGTCCCGATCATGCCTGCCAATAATGGGAAAGCACAGTCATCAAGTTCCATCATCACGCCTTTAAGCGCTTGTTGAGCTTTCTCAAAAGGAACTTCAAGCAATTGTAAAATTACTGGTTGATCTTTACCTAACATTTCTCCGCTTGCGATACGGAATAATAAGCTATAACCAATTTGACCAGCAGCGCCTGTAACGGCAACACGAACGGGTTGCTTCATGTGATATTCTCCAATGAGATGCGTTTGCACGATTGAACGCTATTATTATTCAATCGAATTATCATAAACGGCAAAGATTGTACTCTAAAGCGAATACAGATGCATGTAAAAGAGAATGAATTTCAACGAAAGTCTAATAGAAAATACAAATCAAACTAGGTAAATACCTAGTAACTGCCTTTAATTGTAAATTCACTTGGGCAGCCCGTCACAATATGGCTTGCACACTGTTTGTATTGACCATTTTTCTGATAGCAGACCCGTATTTCAGTCAAGACTGAATCAAATCTCGATGACTGGCAAGTAAAGCGAATACCATTCGGCGGTAAAGACGGATTGAGCTTGGTAAATTGCTGTCTCAAGCTTTCTTTTTGTACTTCTATCGTATTCGGGCTAGTCAAATCTGCGGGGATTTTTAAACGCTCTGCAAAGTTAATAATGGTTCTAAAATATTGGCTGGCATTCATTGGCATACATCCACCCACATCCTGCCATAACTGCACACGTGCATTTTCATCAGGCATGACGCGCGCCACCACCTTGGCTTGTAAAGGTGAGAGTTTGGCAGACGTTTTGGTTGAGCAATCACGGTTGGGCGGTACTTCAGGCAATAAACTTGCAATGGTCAGTGAATAGCCTTCTAGACATTTGCGTTGCTTTTGTCTTGACGAATCAAAAGAGCACGCGGCGGGTGTCATCTGCACATGCATCACATAGCCCGTAACGTCTGAATTACTCGCAGCATGTAATGGCATAGCAAAAGACAAGACCAAATAACAAGCCAATGCCTGCAAAGATCTCATCAACTGCCCTGTGAGTAATTCGATTGGTTTCATCAAATGCAAAAACTTCATTATTTCACTTAAACATCTTGCTGTGTCTTAAGGCCCACTGCGTACAGGAATCGTGCTCATTCGTTTTTCTAACGATTGTGACCCCTGCCCTAACACCACGCCATAATGCGTGGCGTTGGTCATGACATGTTTAACATAGTCACGTGTTTCCAATAATGGAATGGTTTCAGTGTACTGATCTGCCGCCATATTCTGAGCATCCGGCTGCCAACGGCGCGCACGATTTGGGCCCGCGTTATAGCCTGCTGTTGCCAATACGGCATTACCGCTCAATTGACTTTGAATCATTGAAAGATAATAGGTCCCATAACGAATGTTGGTATTCATCTCACTCAGTGCCGCAGGATTATACGTTTCACCCATTTGTCTTGCGATCAGTTTGGCTGTGTTTGGCATAATCTGCATTAACCCCCCTGCCCCAACATGAGAGCGTGCCGAGGTTACAAAACGGCTTTCTTGGCGCATTAAACCATAGGCCCACGCAGGATCAATACCAGCATTGTAACTATGACTGGTGACATTACTACGATGCGGCGTGGCATAGCGATAGGTATCGTTGTGGCGAGATGTGGTTCGATCCGCCGCATAAATCGCACGATCATACCAACCCATATCATGCGCACGTTTCGCTGCTGCTAAAAGCAGACCATCGTCGTGTTGTAAATAGGCCTGACGAACTGCCCAGTTCCATTCACGGTTAGTATAGTTGGCAGGCGCATTGACATCTCTGAGTGCAAAAGCTCGTCTAAAATGAATATTTTGATTCAGACGCTGAATATCTTGGGTGCTTGGCTGCTCATTATAAGGCTGATGGTTATAACGTTCGCCTAGACGATCTTTTGCCAACAAATTATGGTAGTCATCCCCAGCTTGTGCCAATTTGCGATAGATCTGCTGCGCTGCTTGTTTAGAACCACCATCTGAACGCTGTTCCGATGCACGTGCCAACCAATACTGCCAACGGTCTTCTTGCTTTTGCGTCACTGACATGGCATCAATCGCACGAATCAGACTTTCCCAAGCCCCGAAACGAATCGCCTGACGCGCATAAATTTCAGCTTCTTCTGGACTTAATGGATAACCATAACTTTGATCATAGGCATTTAATACTTCACGATTAAAGCCATTCTTCATCACGGTGGTGCCACCGACATAGCCAATGGTGCGATACAAATATTGTTGTACGGGTTGCGGAACATCCTGAGCAGCACGCTGTACATTGCCCAAGGCATTGGTTAAGTCACTATCTGCCACACGTCCCAAGGCAAAAATCAAATAGGCATAATCGGCATCATTGGCTTTCGGCGCACTCCACAGATAACCCAATGGATTGGCTTGAATTTGATTGAACTGTGCTAAAGAAAGATTCAAGCCTATGGTTTGAGCGGTCGCAATCGCCGGCCCAGACTGGCCTGCACGCAGCTGTCCCCATAAACGTTGTTGACGATCTTGGGCCGTCATCAGTGGACTAGACAACATCAGATGACCTAAACCATTACATGATTCAGGTTGGGAATTGGTAGCGAGCCAAATGTCTTTATATTCTGCAAAAACCAGACTATCACCTGTTTTTGCACGAACTTGCGCAACTGCACAACTTTCTTCTTGATCTGGATTGGTCACATAACTCAGTACAGGCTTGGCATCGGCAAAGCTTCCGAGTTTGACTTTTTCTTCCACATAATCAGCAGAGAGTTTTTCTGCCATTGCCGATTGCGGATAACGTTGCGCAAAGCTGATAATCGAAGCAGCGGGCTGAAAGCCTAAATTGGTATTGAGCTTCCAATATTCGGGATAATAACCCAAAGCATCATTTTGCATGTCAGATTGGTACTGATCGAGCAAAGCAGAATTGCCCGCATTGGCAGCACGCAAAGCATCATTAAATTGTTCATCTAAAGCATAGACAGACGAGCAGGCAATCATTCCTCCCATTGCAATAAAACAACGGAAGCTCTTCTTGTTATTCAATTTACGAGTTAAGGTTGTTCTAAAATTATGCTGCTTTTTCATCTTCATCAATATCTATGCTCAATTTTGCCCAGCCATTATAGTGTAATAAGTCTCGCCTTCCACTATTGTTGTGTTATGTAAATTACTGATTCATATTCATTAAAATTCACGCAATTTTATTCACAAACTGTCCATTTTTGTCAGTTTTTTATTCTCTGCGTTCGATCTAAAATACTGCTATAATCCGCCGTTTATTTAAATCCACCTTGTTTAGGAGCCTGCATGACGGTTCAAACATTCACTCCCAGTGCTGTAAAAGCTGCTTCAGAAAACACTGTTACCCAGCCAATGCACACCGCTGATGTTTCGATCAAGAAATTGTTTATTGAAACTCAAGGGTGTCAGATGAATGAGTATGACAGTCATCGTATGGCAGATTTGTTAGGTGATTCACATGGCTATGTGCTCACTGACAATCCAAATGAAGCAGACATTCTGCTCATGAATACCTGCTCGATTCGTGAAAAAGCGCAAGAGAAAGTATTCAGTGGTTTAGGTCGCTGGCGCAAACTGAAAGAACAAAACCCAGATCTCATCATTGGTGTGGGTGGTTGTGTTGCATCGCAAGAAGGTGACAACATTCAAAAACGTGCGCCTTATGTGGATATGATCTTTGGCCCACAAACGCTGCACCGTTTGCCGCAAATGCTAGATCAGCATCACGCTCAAATTGAAAAACCAAAGAAAGAAAAAATCAAATTGGTTGATATTTCTTTCCCTGATATTGAAAAGTTCGACTTTTTACCAGAACCACGTGTGGAAGGCTTCAAGGCATTTGTTTCCATCATGGAAGGTTGCTCGAAGTATTGTTCATTCTGTGTGGTCCCTTATACCCGTGGCGAAGAAGTGTCTCGTCCGTTGGATGATGTGTTGGCAGAAATCGCTGGCTTGGCTGAAAAAGGCGTACGTGAGATCAGCTTACTCGGTCAAAACGTCAATGGTTATCGCGGTGAAACCTTTGAAGGTGAAATTTGTACTTTCCCAGAATTATTGCGCTTAGTGGCAGAAATTCCAGGGATTGGTCGTCTACGCTATACCACTTCTCACCCGCTTGAATTCTCTGAAGATTTAATTCAATGCTACCGTGATTTACCGCAAATGGTTTCGCATTTACATCTACCCGTACAAAGTGGTTCAAACGATGTATTGCAAGCGATGAAACGTAACCATACGATTGATGTCTACATCGATAAAATTGCCAAATTACGTAAAGTCCGTCCAGATATGCATTTATCCAGCGACTTCATTATTGGTTTCCCCGGTGAAACCGATGCGCATTTTGCTGAAACACTGCAATTCATTAAAGATTTGGATTTCGATCATTCTTACAGTTTTGTTTACTCTAAGCGTCCAGGTACGCCTGCTTCTGATTTACCAGACAGTACCCCTGAGCAAGTGAAAAAAGATCGCTTGGCTCAAGTACAAGAAGTGATTAAACGTTCGAGTATTGATAAAACGGATGCCATGCTCGGTAAAATTGAGCGTGTGTTGATTGAGAAAGTTTCTGATAAAGATCCAAATGTTTTGATCGGTACAGCAGACAATACACGTTTAGTGACATTTATCGGTGATGCCGCGTGGATTGGACGTTTCGCAGAGATTGAGATCACTGAAATTAAAACTTTAAATTTAGTTTACGGAGAACTCTTGAATCTTGAACCTGACGTGGCGTAATGTAAGGGTATTCCTACAGAGCAACAAAAAGGGTTTATCTTGACTGCAGCGATTCGACGTACAGTAACGTTCCCTGAAATTCAATTGGAACGTTTGAAAAGCATGCTCGGTGCGTATAACGGGCATTTAAAACAAATCGAACAACGTTTAGATGTCAAAATTACTCACCGTGGCGATGCCTTTTATCTCGATGGTGATATAGAAGCGGTCGAAAGAGCCGAAGCACTATTGCAACGGCTCTATCAAGAATCAGAAATTTCCTCACAAATTAGTGCCGATGTGATTCATTTGATGATCCAAGGTTCACAGACGGATCGTGAACTGATGGATGATTCAGATCAAGAACATACAGGCCTCGACAGTGTTTGGTTACAGACCCGCAAAGGGCGAATTAACCCACGTGGCGCCAATCAAAAACGCTATGTGCAACGTATTTTACAAAGTGATATTTCCTTCGGTATTGGCCCAGCAGGGACAGGTAAAACCTATCTGGCGGTTGCTGCCGCGGTTGATATGCTGGAACGTAATGAAATTCAGCGAATCTTGCTGGTTCGCCCAGCAGTTGAAGCCGGTGAAAAGCTCGGTTTCTTACCCGGTGACCTCACCCAAAAAATCGATCCCTACTTGCGTCCTCTTTACGATGCCCTGTATGAAATGCTGGGCTTTGAAAAAGTAGCTAAACTGATTGAACGCCAAGTGATTGAGGTCGCTCCGCTGGCCTACATGCGCGGACGTACCCTGAACCATTCATTCGTGATTTTAGATGAAGCACAAAACACCACACCTGAACAGATGAAGATGTTCCTGACCCGTTTAGGTTTTGGTTCACGTGCCGTGATTACGGGTGACGTCACACAAGTTGACTTACCACGTGGACAACAATCAGGTTTAGCACAAGCATTACGTGTACTTGAAAATGTCCATGAGATTCATATCACCCGTTTCCATTCACGTGATGTGGTTCGACATCAATTGGTACAAAAAATTGTTGAAGCTTACGAAGGTTGGGACAGTGAACAGCAACGCCTGTCTGCTGAAGCCCGTGCCGAACGCAAAGCCAAACAAGAAGCACTGATCGCAGAAAATGATTCTGCGGCAGATGCGCAACACATTTAGAAAAATCCCCCTCACTCCCTCTAAGATGCTTTAGTCGCATCTTAGGGGGACGATTTTAAGGATCTACTTTGAAAATCAATCTAAGTCTTCAACAAGACTTTCAAGCTGCGGAATTACCACTCAAACGTGGTCAAATCAAAAAAAATATCGAAACTGCACTGCGTCATGTCGGTTTTGATGTCAATTGTGAAATTGGAATTGCCTGTGTTGATCTAGCTGAAAGCCATGAACTCAATCTGCAATACCGCGAAAAAGACAAACCGACCAATGTGCTGTCTTTTCCAAGTGATATTCCTGAGGAAATGCTCAGCTTACTCGATGCAGAACCTCTAGGTGACTTGGTCATTTGTATTCCTGTGGTTTTACAAGAAGCTGCAGAACAGCAAAAGACGCCAAGCGATCATTTCACCCATTTACTGGTTCATGGCGTTCTACACCTGCTTGGTTTCGATCATGAAACCAGTGAAACTGAAGCCGAAGAAATGGAAGCTTTAGAAATTGCGATTCTAAAAAAATTGGGAATCGCCAATCCTTACCAAGCCGATGAAAGCTAATCCAAGGTTCTATGTATATCGTTATTTTTAAAGCCACCATCAAACAACTTGATGCGACTTATTCAGAAATGGCGCAAAAGTTGAGACATAAAGCCTTGAGCCAATTTAACTGCATCAAGTTTGAAGCGTGTAGTGAAAATGGTTTTGAAATAGCACTGTCTTACTGGCATAAGCTTGAAGATATCAAGCAATGGCAACGCGATGCAGAACATCTGGTTGCTCAGCGTTTGGGTAAAGAAAAATGGTATCAGGATTTTAGTGTCGAAATCTGCACAGTTGAACGTGCTTATTCGAGTCAAAATAGCTTGTGAATAAGCGCGAACTTATCCACATTTTGAATAAAAAAACGGCTGCATTCAGCCGTTTTTTTATTTATCAAATTTTAGAACTGATAACGTAGCGTCAAAGTGACATTGCGAGGTGATCCATAAACCATACTGTTATTCCCGATGCCTGAATAATATTTTTTATCAAATACATTATTCAAATTAATCTGTGCTTTGATATTTGAGTCGATATCATAGCCCACCATTAAGTTTGCTAAAGCATACGCATCTTGATTAATTCGTTGGCTACCTTCTCCCGTATAAAATTTACTCTTATAGTTTAGCCCACCACCAACACTCCATTGATCCCAGGTATATTTGGTAAAGAGATTGGCGCTGGTTCTTGAAGACATAGTTTGAACTTCATTCCCTTTTGCATCTTTGGCATTGAAATGTGCAACACCAAAACTTAAGTTCCAGTTGTCTCGAATTTCACCGTCTAATTCAAACTCAACCCCTTTGCTTTCAACGCTATCTACACTACGGTAGGCTTTTTCATTCGATGAGCTACCATTGGGATTAGGTACAAAAACACCATCAATCTCTTCTGGGACATTATCCTGTAAGGTTTTAAATACCGATAAAGCTGCATTCAATTTACCGTCTAAAAACTCACCTTTTAAGCCAGTTTCATAGCTTTTACCTTCTCTTGGATCAAGATATTGGCGATTCACATCTCGTTTATCTTCTGGCTTAAAGATACTGGTATAACTGGCATACCAAGAGTATTGATCCAGAAAATCAAAAACTAAGCCTGCATAGGGTGTAACTTCATTATTAAATTCCCGATTACCTTCACCATTGTCACTTTCATACTTCCAGTTTGATAAACGTACCCCTGTAATTAACTTCAATGGCTCCAATAAGCTGAACTTGCCGGCAAGATAAGCGCCTGTTTGTGTGGTCTTATTTGGGGGTTGATACAAGTTATTATTCTGAATTGCACCGATTAATGGAATATTTGGATGATCAAAATCAAGCACAGCACCTGAAGCAATTGGAGGCGTTCCTGAGTACCATTTATCTTTCTTGCTTTGGTTATACATAAAGCCTGCAACAACTTCCTGCTTTAAACCACCCAACATAAAAGGTGCTGAGAGATAGGTATCAATATTATTTTCTTTGGTCTGGGTGGCATCAGACCAAGTCATGAAAGAGCCAAGTGTATTGGTTGCTTTATCTAACTTCCCCCATGAATAGAGCAAAGCCGTGTCTTGTTTTACTTCTCGATAAGCATAGTTCACATTCAAATTGATATCGTTAAATAGATTCTGCTTCAATGTCGCAAACGCCGTGGTGGTATCGGTATTCCAGTAAGTCCAATCCGAACTCACCGATTTAGAACGATCGAAATGAGTTCGGGTACCATCGGTGTAAAATGCGGGCAATCCGCCCCAACGAACACCATTTCGCTCCAGATTCTGATAACCCGCGCCGACTGAAAGGTACGTCTTATCCGTAATATCCGCATCCACAACCGCATAGACGACATTATTGGTTTTTTCGTAGCGATCCATATAAGAATCCGTATCCTCATGCTTCACCACGACACGACCACGGACACTGCCATCTGCATTTAATGGCGTTGAAACATCTGCTGAACTTGACCATGCATTCCATGAGCCCAAAGAAGTGCTGACATTCCCTGTCAACTCTTTCGCGTTGGCATGTTTTCGAATCATGTTAATTGCAATTGCAGGATTCCCAGCACCTGTCATCAAACCATTTGCACCTTTCACCAGTTCAACTCGATCATACATGGTTAAATCAGGGTCATTGGCTTCCATCCCCACATTGCTTGGAACACCATCAAACAGATAATAGTCGACGTCAAAACCACGCGCCGTTGGATATTGACGCTCATCCCACTGATTCACAGTCACGCCTGTGACGTTACTTAACATGTCCTGAAACGATGTAATATTGGCATCATCCAAATACTCACGGGTGAGAACTTTGACAGATTGTGGTGTTTCTCGAAGCGATAAATTGAGTTTAGTCGAGGTATTGGTACTTTTAGCGGTATAGCTTTTCTTTCCTTCCGTTACAGCCAGAGCTCCTTCATCTGCTTTTACTGTAATCGTTGGCAATTTTGCATTTTGTTTAGCCTCATCTTCTGCAAATGCCAAGGTCGGTAATAAGATTGCAGCCATCGCCAAGACCAAAGGGCGGGCTTTAAACAGATTTAAAGTTGGATGTTGATGCATGAAATATATCCTTATTGCAAGGGAGCGGTCTTGAAAACATGCATCTCATTCCCCCGATAAATTTTAAGAAGGATGCATTTGTTTTCAAAAGGAGAGTTAACCAAAAACATATTGCAAATGATAATTGTTTTTATTATCAATTCAAGTTTCAAGCAATAAATTTACTTAATTGTTTTTATTGGATTTAAAAAAATATTTAAGACAATTAAAAAGTAATCAAATGATTTTTATGAATATTTAATTTTTAGTTTATCCATCATTATTTTCCAATAAGAAGTACCCCTTCATTAGTGCACTTCAAATTCGGCATCGACGGGATCAAAACGCCAAGTCCGAATGATACGTAACTCAGAGATTTCTTTTTTCATACTGGCATCAAATGCGCCAAAAGGTGCACCACGGCGTACCGATGCTTTAGCTGCTTCATCCAAGATTGCATGACCAGAACTTTCAATAAGACGAATCGCTCGGATTCCTCCTTCAGCATTCAAAATCACCATTAAACGCACTTCACCCGCCAAGCGTTGTTGTTTGGCTTGATCGGGATAATAGCGATTCCCGTATAACTCGACTTTTTGGCGAAATTTATCTAAGTAAGCAGCAGATGCGTCTTGTTTGGCCTGAATGCCATCAACCGTTTTAATCCGTTGTTTACGGCTAAAATTCTGTTGGCGTTGTAAATATTGCGCTTCTAAGCTCGCCACCATGGCAGCTTTGGCTTGAAACTGACTTTGTAAATCATCCAGCGTCTTTTTACGTTCGCTCTGCTCAGCTTGCTTTTGCCAGCTTAAAACCGTCATGAGCACTTTTTCTTCGAATTTTAATTCCCGTTTTTGCTGAATTTTTTCCAGACTTTCTAACTCTTTTTCACCTGTGGTCGCATCGGCTTGCATCGGTGCAGGCAGATCACTCGACATACGGTGTGCTTCGCGGAAGTCACCAGAACCTTTTTGATCCGCTTGCGCCAAAAAGTCTGCATCTTTCACTTTTTCTGCACTTGGACGAACAGTGACGGCAATTTCTTTGGTCGAGGTGTCAGAGGGTGATGGCATGGTAAATTGAATGGCCAGTACAGCCCCATGAAGCAGCATCGCCAAAGCGACTGCCCCAACAAAAATTGGATCTTGCCACCAATAAGGAGACAGTTCTGAACGCAAATTTATTTTATTCAACATGGCATTTAAGCGACAAAAAATGTCCCATCCCCAACGGTAGCACCGTATAAAAACCCAACCAATATTCAAATTTTTACAAAAATGTGATCCACTTATAGTTACAGTGTTTCCATACCATCATTTTATGAAAATGTAGCAATTAATTTTGCTACACTGCAAGTCAGAAATTTATTTTTATTTTTTAGTGAATACAAAGATTGTGGCATTGCTGTACTTATCAATTCACTTTCTGGAACAACTTTTATGCAAACGCTAATTTCATCCGTTGTTAAACGTCTACGTAAAGTTTACCAAAAAGCAGAAGAATTCATCGAAGAAGAAAGAGAATTTTCACTGTCACAAGTCTTTGTGAATGCCACCATGGAACGTTATGTCACCGAGAATGTGGGCATCATGCAAGACTTGCACGCCGACCTATATGATGGTTGGTTACGCTTATATACCACCCTTGATGTGAAAGGTCTGCATACCACCTTATCGGTTGATTTAAAGTTGATTCAAATGGAAATGAATCAAAATGTGCAACTGATGGTTTTTGAACAAATCAGCAATACCCAAGTGATTGAAGCCAAATTCAAAAATATCTTTCAAAAATGGGGCTTTTATGTGGCGATCTGGTATTACCAGAAATTCCGTGAAGAAGATCCGCTGGGCAAAATCTTAGAACATTTTGAAGTGGTCAAAGTCCAAGATGATTTACTTTATCTAGATTTAAATCGTTGGTTAGGCAAAAAAGCCAGCATTATCGAAACCTTGAGTAAAGTCCATGTCAATCGCGCACGTGTCCGCCCTGCCGAGCTGATTGTTTGGGGTAATGTCAATCTTGCCGCAATTTTATCGCCATCCAACGAAGATGACTTTGACGAAGACGATTTAAATGATACTGAAGTCACTCCGATTCAGCAAAAAGACAAAAAAGCATAAATCAGTTCGATTCAGGTGGCATATCATTGTAGATGAGATGCCACTGCACTACACATCTTCATGATTTATACGAAAAATTAACAAGCGCTTAGTAAAAAACCTGATCTTTTCTTCATAATCTACAGGCATAATATCTTTAAATCGTAATGATAAATGAGTAGTTCAATTCAGGATTGCTCAAAGGATATAGTGTTATGACAAAGAAATTATTGAACGTACTTGGTCTTACTTCAGCTGCCATTTTCAGTGCAAGCATCTCTAGTCATGCCTTGGCAATGGCGCCTTTCCAAGCCAGTTATCAATTTAGCTACAACAATAAAAACCTCGGTTCAGCAACACGCACACTATCTCAGCAAGGCAATAACTGGACCTATCAATTCAGTGCCAAAGCAGGTGGTATTGCTTCTGCATCTGAAACCAGTCAATTTAGTTTTGCTGACAACAAAATCAATTCACAGAAATTTAGTCGTAGCAGTAAAATCTTGATTCACAACAACACAATGAGTATTAACTTCAATCCAAACACTAAGGTTGTGAACACCAAAAAAGATGACACGGCTCGTTCATTTGCATGGCAAGCGGGTGCCTTGGATGAACTCAATGCTGAATTGCAAATTCGTGAAGACTTAAAAAGTAATGCATTGAAAACCAAATATCTGATTGCCGATGCAAAAGCATTGGATGAACGTCGCTTTGTGAAACAAGGCACTGAAAATGTCAAAACTCCTTATGGAACATTCAGTGCCATTAAAGTGGTGATGCAGCATGATAAACCTGAACGCAATACCGTATTCTGGTTAGCACCAAAACTTGACTATTTACCCGTCAAAATGGCGCATAACGATGGAAAATCATCATATGGTCTGCTTTTAACAGGCTATTCAGGTAAAACAAACTAAGCATCTGGTCAATTTTGGCTTGCATTTTTTTTGATGCTTTTTAAAATATGCCTTTGCTTGAACAAGCATCCGTTTAGAGGATTCTCCCGTGTACGCTTTAGAACAGAAAATCTTAAATGAAGGTATCGTTCTATCTGATCAGGTTTTGAAAGTTGATGCTTTCTTAAACCACCAAATCGATCCTGTGTTAATGCAGCTGATTGGTAAAGAGTTTGCCGCTCGCTTTAAAGATGCAGGTATTACTAAAATTATTACCATCGAAGCTTCAGGTATTGCACCTGCAATCATGGCAGGTTTAGAACTTGGCGTTCCTGTTATTTTTGCGCGCAAATACCAGTCATTAACACTGAAAGACGACCTTTACCGTTCTAAAGTGTTCTCGTTTACCAAACAAACTGAAAGTACCATTGCGATTTCCAACAAGCACATTAGTTCAAGCGATAAAGCGCTGGTGATTGATGACTTCTTGGCCAATGGTCAAGCCGCGCTGGGCTTAATTGATTTGATTCATCAAGCCAAAGCTGAAGTGGTGGGTGTCGGTATCGTGATTGAAAAATCATTCCAGCCAGGCCGCGATGTATTGCTAGAAAAAGGCTACCGCGTTGAATCGCTAGCACGCGTTAAATCTTTAGAAGGCGGCAAAGTCACTTTTGTCACTGAATAAGATGCAACACTGAGAAAAAAGCGGATGAAAACTCATCCGCTTTTTTATTTAACAACAATCCCAGTTGTATAGTACTTTGGAAAAGTCTCGTTTCTTTAGATCTTCTGGATGAATAAAGAAATTCCCCACACCCGAATCACCCCACATAATCTCGTTTTCCGCATCATCGGTATCGAGCTGAAACAGCAGCACATAATCTTGAACTTTTTCATTATATTGACGTGGATCAGTTTGAGTAAAATACGGATAGCCACCTAAACGATGTCCACTTGCGGAAGCCAATTCATCATAAGGCTCGATAAAATCATCTTCAAAATCACCACCATCAAATTGATCTTCAAAATCATAAAGGTCTTCAACCCCTAAAATTTTCGGCGCAAAAGCGAAATCACCCAAACTGATCGGCTGAGTGCTTAAAGCAAACTCAATCGAGTATTGTCCGGTAAATGGCAAATAATCATCTTCGCCCAATTGAACCTCAGAAAAGTCCTGTTTTAATTGTGATGCATCCTCAAGCACTTGATCAAAGTACAACACTTTAAAACCCGATTGCTGCTGTTGGTCATCAAAGTTCATCCCATACAAATCATCGGCAGCGATATAGAACTGTAAAATTCCCTGATTAGGAAAGTCAGGTAAATTGGGGATTTCGGCAAAATTAAACTGTGCTAGCAAAGCCAATGGATTGCCATTCGAATCGACTGGATAAGTCACATCCAGTGGTAAGTAAGGTTGTCCCCCAATTTTACTTTGCCACAAAGTTAATTCATCGCTGGGGGTGAGTTGCATGGTAACTGTTGGCAGAATAGTCGCCGAGATTTTTTCTAGGTAGGGCTGCACACTGTTCGGCAAAGTTTCTGGTTTAAAATTCATTCTGTTGGTTATCCCTCTACTTATTTATAGAATGTAATATAAAACAAGTAAATAAATTCAGATAGCGGTTAAACATCCTTCTGCGACAATAACTGACGCTCAATTGCGGCATTATTTCTGATAAGATGAGCCCAGGCAAAATCTGCGGTAGGAATGACAATGCGTACATACTTAGACCTTTTACAACATATCCTTGACAATGGCGGCGACAAAGGTGACCGCACAGGCACAGGTACACGTTCAGTATTTGGTCATCAGATGCGTTTTGATCTTTCCAAAGGCTTTCCACTGCTCACCACCAAGAAAGTCCATTTCCGTTCGATTGTGATTGAGCTGCTTTGGTTCCTCAAAGGCGATACCAACGTTCAGTATCTCAAAGACAATAAAGTTTCCATTTGGGATGAATGGGCTACCGCAGAACAAACAGCACGTTTTGGTCGTCCAGAAGGTGAACTTGGCCCCGTCTATGGTCACCAATGGCGTAACTTTGGCGCAACCCAAAATGAAGATGGCAGCTATCAGCAAAATGGTTTTGATCAGATCAAATGGTTGATCAATGAAATCAAGACCAATCCAAACTCACGTCGTTTGATTGTGTCAGGCTGGAACCCGAATGAAGCCGGCAAAGTGGCATTACCGCCTTGCCATACCCTGTTCCAATTTTTCGTACAAGACAACAAACTGTCCTGCCAACTGTATCAACGCAGTGCTGACGTATTTTTAGGTGTACCATTTAATATTGCCAGCTATGCCCTGCTGACTCATATGATTGCACAAGTCTGTGGTTTAGGTGTCGGTGACTTTGTCTGGACAGGTGGCGATACGCATCTCTATGCCAATCACTTTGAACAGGCACAGTTACAGCTTAGTCGTGAGCCACTAGCGTTGTGTCAATTAAAACTCAATCCTGAAATTACCGATATTTTCGACTTTAAATTTGAAGATATTGAAATTGTTGGGTATGAATCACACCCAGCAATCAAAGCACCTGTCGCAGTTTAAGTAGAGAGATATACAAATGGCATGGCAAGGCACTGAAGTTGTCCACGTAGTCGCAATGGATAAAAATCACTGTATCGGCAAAGGTAATGCTTTGCCGTGGCATATCTCGGCTGACCTAAAACACTTTAAAGCCATCACCCAAGGCGGTGTGGTGATTATGGGACGTAAAACCCTTGAATCGATGGGACGCACCCTGCCGAATCGTGTCAATTGGGTGATTACCCGTGATCCTGAATGGCAATTTGAAGGGGTTAAGATCGCGCATAGTATCGAAGATGCACTCAATACCGCACTTACAGACGTGCAACATTCAGAAAAAGCCGCCTTATTTATTATTGGAGGTGGAGAGATCTTTACTCAGACACTGGCTATTGCCGACCGCCTCGAGTTAACTCATGTGGATCTGGATGTTCAGGGCGATGCACACTATCCAAAAATCAGTGAAGATTTTCGTAAAGTAAACGCAGAGCAACATACTGATGAAAAGTCTGGTATCGCTTTTGAGTTTGCCACCTATCAAAAATAAAAATGGATTGCATCGGCCATGCATAATATTGGATCACGAGAGTTTTTCATCGCTTTAGGCGTCGGGCTTTTACATAGCCTATTTACTTTATTCGTGGTTCTTTCAAGTGTCTGGCTCTGTCTAGCCTTATGGATTCAACAGCCACTCGGTTCATTCTTTAGCCGAGTCAGCATTATTCTGTGGAGCCTGTTCGCACTCAGCTTAATTGGCGTCTATGTCAGCGGTCATCTAGTGAGTCGCCGCACCGATATCATTATTTATTGTGTCGCCTTTGCGTGTGCCTTAGTCTGGTATTTTTCCTTAGAGGCAAGACAAGATCGGGATTGGAATCCTGAAGTTGCAGAACAACTGAGTTATGAAAAGAATGGGGATCTGGTCAAGCTGCATAATGTGCGAAATTTTGACTGGCATGCCGATGGCAGTTATGACATTCATTGGGAAGATCGTAGCATTGATCTGAATAAAATTACGGGCATCAATGTCATTACCTCCTACTGGATGGGTCCACAAATTGCCCACACCTTAGTAAGTTTCGATTTTTCTGATCAAAAACCGTTGGTGTTCTCGATTGAAATCCGCAAGGAAAAAGGCGAAGACTTTTCTGCAATTGGTGGCTTTTTCCGTAAATACGAACTCAGTCTAGTGGCTTCCGATGAAAAGGATCTGATCTATACACGCAGTAATGTTCGTCATGAACAAGTCTATTTATTCCCGATCAGAATGCCTGCAACTGAGCGCAAAGCCCTGTTTATTGAATATCTGCATAAAGCAGATGAACTCCGTGCAGAAGCCAAATGGTATAACACGCTGACCAGTAACTGCACCACACTGGTCTTTGATATGGTTCAGGCAATTAATCCGCAGCGCTTACCCAAAGATTACCGCCTATTGGCCTCAGGTTATTTACCGAACTATCTCTACGATCTAAAAGCCCTCAATCAAAATTACAGCATGAATGAATGGTATCGCTTGGCACACATCAATCCCCGTGCCGAACAATATGAACAACAGCCGAACCAAAGCAGTGAATATTTTTCGGATGTCATTCGTACAGGCCTTCCCAAGACTGAGTGATTTTTCCACTCATTTTATTAAAAACACCTGAACATTTACAAAAGGATACGCAATATCCTGCTCCACTCCATGTTGTTTTACTCTAATACCGAGCATAGAAACACAATGATTTGGACTTAAATTTTATGTTAAAACCTTTTTTAACAACATGTACTTTGGCAATCGCCGTAGCAATGACGGGTTGTTCAACCACAGAATCTCTCCAAACCTCACCCAATGCGTCTCAAAAAGAAAGCATCAACCTCTATGGCCGTAACTGGATTGCTACTCATATCAATGGTGTCGAGGTCAAAAGCAATGATCTTTCTAGCAAGCGCCCTGCAATTCAATTTGATGCCAAAGGCAAACGTTTCTTTGGTGCAGATGGTTGTAACCAAATTCAAGGTAGCTTTGAAAGCCAAGGTTCTATCTTACGCCTCGGCCCAATTGCTTCAACCATGATGGCGTGTATTGGACAAGATAACAGTGCGCTCTCACGTCAATATAGCAATGCATTGGCAAGCACCACCAACTATGAACTCAAAGGCCATGAGCTTAAATTCATGGATGCATCCGGCAAAGTACTGGTCAGCTTCGTTACCGTAATTCAGCCGCTTCCGTAATTTACAGATCACAAAAAAGTAAAAGCTCGTTGCGAACACGGGCTTTTACTTTTTGAGCACTTCGTTTACTTTAGTAACATTCTTAAAATTAAAAATTGGGGAGTCTTATGCAACAAGCACTATTTGGTGGTGGATGTTTTTGGTGTGTCGAAGCCGTGTTTCTACAACTCAAAGGTGTAGAGAAAGTGGTGAGTGGTTATGCAGGTGGCATTAGTCAAAACCCGACTTATGAACAGGTCTGCCAAGGCACGACTCAACATGCTGAAGTCGTTCTGATTGATTTTGATGAGCAGCAGATCAGCTATACGCAATTGTTGAATGTGTTTTTTACCACACATGATCCAACGACACTCAATCGTCAAGGCAATGATATTGGCACACAATATCGCTCGGTGGTGTATTACTTCAACGAAGAGCAAAAACAGCAGGCTGAACAGGTCATTCACGGTCTAGAAGATGAAGGACTGAATATCGTCACTGAGCTCAGCCCAGTACCGACGTTCTACCCTGCGGAAGAGTATCATCAGAACTTCTTTGCACGTAATCCATCACAAGGTTACTGTAACTTTAGCATTCCGCCTAAGCTATCCAAATTACGCGCCAAGTATCTTGATCTACTCAAAGATGCCTAAGCACAAAAAAAGCAACTCATTGAGTTGCTTTTTTATTGATATCACGTGTTGTCTTAGTTTTCACTGACGAACGCAATATCACTTAAACCTGCTTCACTGGCACGAGACATGACTTGTGCAACCGTATCATATTTTGATTCTTTATCTGCACGTAACTGCACAGTCGGTTTTGTCTCTGCTTGACCCGCTTCTTGGAAACGTTTCTCTAGCTCGTCTAAGCTAATGATCTGCGCATCCCAAGCCACCTCACCTTTATCATTAATACTAATGGTAATGGCTTTTGGTGGTGGATCGACAATTTCAGCAGTGGTCTTTGGTAAACTTAGTGGAATTGATGGGTTAGCAACCGTTGCTGTGACTAAAAAGATAATCATCAATACCAACATAATGTCGATCAGAGGAATGAGGTTCATCTCATTCATGCCACTGTCGTGGTCTTCACCCAATTGAAAGCCCATCTTAAGCTTGACCTCCAACTAAACTTTGTTGTGTGGTTTTAGTTTCAGTCTTTACCGTTGTTTCTTGCTGCAACATGGTATCGATTAACAAGCTATGTGCTTGATCTTGTAAATCATGCGCCAAGCCACGGTTAAAGCGTACACAGATGTTGTAGGCCATCACCGCAGGAATCGCAACTGCAAGACCCAGACCAGTCATAATCAAGGCTTCACCTACTGGTGTGGCAACCTGAGCTAAGCCAGCTTGACCACTCTTACCTACCGCAACCAAGGCATGGAAAATACCCCATACCGTACCAAATAAGCCCACGAACGGCGCAAGTGAAGCGATGGTTCCAAGAACTGATACGCCTTTTTCTGCTTGAGATTTCTCTGCAGAGATTTGGCGAAGCAATGCTTGTTCAGCCACAGCTTTACGTTGTTCAAATGACAACGGTTGTAACTTCGCTTTGAGCGAAGCCAAAGCTTGTACCAGTTGCTTATAAGCCTGTTGTTTTAATTGGCGTGTTCCTAAAATGCGCAGAATGAAAATAGTCCACGTCGCAATCGACATTGCTAAAAGGATGAAATACAGTGTTTTACTTACTGCATCTGCATGTTGCCAATAAACTGAAAAGTTCATATACGAACTCCTGATTTAATCTGTCGCAAGGACTCAAATTTATTAAGGACTAAGATCAAACGGTTGCTCTGCTCGAATCGGGTAAGCAACACCATTTTCCATATACGGTTTAAATTTCGCACTTCTGACAGCACGTAAAACTTTTTCATCTAAATTCGGGACACCACTGCTACGTGTAATACGTGCATTGGTAATTTTACCTTTTTCATCCGCCTCAATCAGCACCATCACTGAACGTGTTTGGTTATCCAGATCTTTGGCTGTGACAGATAATTTTGGTGAACGACTCCACTGTACGCCTGAACCACCAATCGATACACGTTTTGGTGTTGGATCTGCAGCAGGTTGAGGTTTCACAACTTCCTGAACTGGTTGTGGTTTTTCAACCACTTTTTCAGTCACAGTGGTCACAACCTTGGTTTCCACCTTTGGCTCAATCTTTTGTTCAGTTTTTTGAAGTACAGGTTTTGGCGCCTCTTTGACCTGTTGAACCTTTTCAATCTTCTTCGGTGGCGGTAAAGGTTTTTCAACAACCTTCACTTCCTTCACTTCTTTTTTAGGTTCAGGTTTCGGCTTTTCTTTCGGTTTTGGTGGTTCAGGTTTTGGCGGTTCTTTAATTTTAACGAACTTCACCTTAAGCGGTTCTTTCTCGATTGGTCTTAACTCAATCGTTTTCATGTGGCTCACCGCCCACAGAACTCCTACATGTCCAATCACAACTGCAACTAAGGCAGCGATGATTTTCTTTTTCATCGGGTGTGGCGTGTTGAATGTAGCAGGAGATTGACTCATAAGAATCTAAGTACCTAATAGATGGTGACGCTTTCAAAAAAACGATTTCACTCATCGGATAGAACAATGAAAGTGCCGTAATAATAAATGAGAAGTGTTTTCATTTGCAACTGTTTTTTCTTGTATATTTGCTAGCCATTGAAAAATAGACATAAAAAAACATGCCTTGCGGCATGTTCTCTTTACATACTGTTACATGGCAATTGATTAGAAAACTACGGTCTTGTTGCCATCCACAATGATACGATCTTCCAAGTGCCATTTGACGGCACGCGCCAAGACATTACGTTCAACATCTTCACCCAACTCACGCAATTGCTCAACGTTATAGTCGTGGCTCACACGCTCAACATCTTGCTCGATGATTGGGCCTTGATCCAGATCAGCCGTCACATAATGTGCAGTCGCCCCAATCAACTTCACCCCTTTCTCATAAGCTTGCTTGTATGGGTTCGCACCAACGAAAGCAGGTAAGAATGAGTGGTGAATATTGATGATTTTCATTTCCCACTGAGCAACAAAGTCTTCACTGAGAATTTGCATATAACGTGCCAAGATTAACAAGTCATTGCCCTGCATCATCTCATTAATCTGCGCATAAGCTTCGACTTTATTGTCTTTATTCACAGGCACCACATGGAATGGGATACCAAAGTTTTCAACCGATTCACGTAAATCTGGATGGTTAGAAATGACTTGGGTAATTTCACATGGTAATGAACCACGCGCATGACGCCATAACAGCTCTAATAATGCATGATCAACTTTAGAAACCAGAATACCGACTTTTTTCAATTCACCGACGAAATTCAATTTCCATTGCATGTTGTAGCGTTCTGCAACATTGGCAGCAAAAGTCTGCATCAATGCTTCTTTACGCGATTGCAAATGATCAAGCTCAAACTCAACACGCATGAAATAACGCCCGCCTTGAGCTTCTGTTGCGTACTGATCAAGTGCGGTAATGTTTGCTCCCTGATGATACAAAAAGCTCGATACGGCTTGCACAATCCCCGGCTTGTCTTCACAAGTAATCAGTAATCGTGCTGTGTGGGCTGTAGTCGTGTTCATTTGGTTAATATCACTTATTCGAATCAAATTAAAATCAAGCCGAGCATTCTAACCCTTTTTTGCTATTGACTAAATAGCTGCTGACGATCTATTCATCATCATTTTTAAGATTGGATAAGCTGGCAAATAAATCTGATGGCCCTAGTGATTTCAGTAATTGCTCATAAGTTTGACGACTTTCACCCATTAAATACGGGCCTTCCAAGAACACCATTTGGCGTAAGGCCTGCCAAACCCACTTTTCTTCAAGGCGGTTATTATCGCTAATATGCCCCGACATATATAAAAAGTTAGTCCAGTTAGTCAGCACAATCCACAAGTTAATGATCAAAGCTTCAATTTCTGAATCCGTCATCTTCATCAGACCAGCATCCACAAAGGCACGATAAATTTTTTGCCCTTGCTGCATCACCTGCCCTGCAAAACGTGGATAGATTTTGCGGAAGTCTTCATTATTTTCAACCAGATGATAGACATCGCGGTGAATAAAACGATAAGCCCACAACTGATTACTCAGCACTTGGAAATAACTGATTTTATCGTTGGCATTTAAAGGTCGATCAGTTGGCAAAGCCAGCATTTCCAGGGTTTCTGCCTGATACTGTTGTGCCAGCTCCTTAATAATTTCCTGCTTATTACGGAAGTGATAATACAGATTGCCAGGGCTAATCCCCAACTCAGCCGCAATGTGATTGGTGGTGACCGAACGTTCTCCACGCTCATTAAACAACTGCAAACTGATTTGCAAAATTCTATCTTTTGTTTTGTTCGGTTTAGCGTGCGACATTGAGTTTAACCATCTATAACATTATCAATAGGTTATAAAACAAACCTATAAAGCGACTTGACACTTTAGAGTATTTACTCTAAAAATTAAAAAATAATAAGCTTTCTTTTGGTCTACTCCTATGAACAGTCAAACAAAAACAACCGCTATGACACCTCATGTTGATGTAAAACGGCTGCATGATTTGCTTGAACAGCAAAAAGCAGCTTACCAACGTCATCCTGTTCCAAGCGCCAAAGAACGTATTGAACGCTTAGCCCGTCTTAAAAGTATCTTGGTAAAATATCAAGATCAATTTGCTAACGCAATTAGTCAAGACTACGGCAATCGTGCCGTAATGGAAACCAAAATTGGCGAAGTTCTGACTTGTCTAGAGCATATTAAATACTATAGCAAGAACCTAACTGAATGGATGAAACCATCTAAACGCCATATCAGCATGTTACACCAACCAGCCAAAGGGTGGGTAGAATATCAGCCACTCGGTGTGATTGGGGTGATTGCACCCTGGAACTATCCTTTATTACTTTCTGTTGGCCCACTGATCTGTGCCTTGGCAGCAGGTAACCACGCTATGATCAAAATCTCAAGCGCATCGTCAAACTTTGGTTATGTGCTTGAAAATGCATTGGCTGAAGCCTTCCCTCAAGAATTGGTCGCTGTTGTAAACGGCGGTGGTGTTATTTCAGATGCATTCAGTCATTTGGCATTCGATAAGATGATTTTCACAGGTTCAACCTCAGTGGGTAAAACCGTGATGGCTGCGGCAGCCGAGAATCTTGTCCCTGTGATTTTAGAATTAGGGGGCAAGTCACCGGCACTGGTTCATTCAGCCATGAACATCCGTGATGTGGCGCAGCGTATTGCCGTGGGTAAACTCTGGAATGCAGGTCAGACTTGTGTTGCACCTGACTATATGTTCTTGCCTAAGGGCAAAACAGCCGAGTTCACCAAGCACTATAATGACTTTGTGACCACCATGTATCCGACTTTGCGTGACAATAAAGACTACACTTCAATTGTGAATGACAAACAGTACAACCGCCTGCAAGGCTATTTGGAAGATGCTCGCGATCAAGGTGCGACGATTGTTGAACTAAATGCCAAAAATGAGTCTTTAACAGAAGTTCGTAAGATTGCACCGACCTTATTAACAGGTGTGACGACGGAGATGGAGATTATGCGGAATGAAATCTTCGGTCCGATTCTACCTATTTTAGAATATGAACATATCGAAGATGCATTGCAATTTATTAATAGTCGCCCTCGCCCCTTAGCGTTCTATTACTTCGACATTGATAGTGCACGTGCGGATTATGTGGCTAGCCGCACTCACTCAGGGCACTTCGGGATCAACCAGACGCTGACTCATGTGGCACAGGATGATCTGCCATTTGGTGGTATTGGCGCATCAGGTATGGGCAAATATCATGGTAAAGAAGGGTTCTTTAGCTTCTCACATGAACGCTCAATGATGTCGAATCCTGTTAGCCCTAAACTTTACAGTTTAAAATTCATCCTTCCACCGTATAATAAAGCCACGCACAAACTGCTTTTGAAAACACTATTTCGCTAAGCTGGTTAAGGCATGAGCTATCACACCAGTTCATGCCTTGTTTTTACCAAATTCGCTTGTCTTTTAATCGTATTTTTGGTATAAAACGCCCCTTGAATGATTTCATCCGTTTACTTGAATGGCTAGTTGCACGAAATTGTGCTGTATAAACTAGCAATGGAGTTCACCATGTCTAAGGTTTGCCAAGTTACCGGCAAGCGTCCTATCGTTGGTAACAACGTATCGCACGCAAACAACAAAACCAAACGCCGGTTCGAGCCGAACCTGCACCACCACCGTTTTTGGTTAGAAAGCGAAAAGCGTTTTGTACGTCTTCGTCTAACCACTAAAGGTATGCGTATTATTGATAAATTGGGTATCGAGAAAGTTGTTGCTGATCTCCGTGCTCAAGGTCAAAAGATCTAAGGAGTCTGAACAATGCGTGATAAGATTCGCCTCGTTTCTACAGCTGGTACTGGTTATTTCTATACCACTACTAAGAACAAACGTACTATGCCGGAAAAAATGGAAATCAAAAAATTTGATCCAAAAATCCGTCAACACGTCATTTTCAAAGAAGCTAAAATTAAATAATTTTAGTTCTTTAAAAAAAACGACTTCATTTGAAGTCGTTTTTTTTTGCCTAAAAAAAGCCTATATAAAAATGGGAAAGCGATTTACATGATTTTTTTTGATAAATAAAAAAATTGTCATCAACAAATTCGATTTTAGTTGTTACACTTTATTTGTTGTTTTCTTGGCATGCTTTATGCTCATTTATTTCTACCTTAACCGCAACGATTAAGGAACTCAAATGCCACATGATGTTGATTTAATTATATTACTTGCTGTTGGTTTTGGTATGGCCCTTATTTTTGGCTATATCGCAGCTCGTTTACGCTTACCTCCTTTAATTGGCTATCTCGTTGCCGGCATTATTATTAGTCCAAATACGCCTGGTGTGGTCGGCGATATCCAACTGGCCAATCAGTTAGCCGAACTCGGGGTGATGTTCCTCATGTTTGGCGTGGGGATGCATTTTTCGCTTAAAGATTTACTGCAAGTACGCCGTATCGCCCTTCCTGGTGCAATTTTGCAAATTGCGGTCGCGACTTTACTCGGCATCGCCGTTTCCATGTTTTGGGGGTGGAGCTTCGGTGCAGCACTGATTTTCGGTTTAAGCTTATCTTGTGCCAGTACCGTTGTTTTACTCAAAGCATTGGGTGATCGCGGCTTACTTGATTCCGTTAACGGAAAAATTGCCGTTGGCTGGCTTTTGGTTGAAGATCTGGTCATGGTCTTGGCCTTGGTACTACTACCTGCAACAGCCGTGTTGCTCGGTGGTCAAGCATTACCAGGGACAGATACCTCACAAAGCATCTGGATTACCATTGGCATTACCCTGCTCAAAGTCACTGGTTTTATCGCCTTTATGCTGATTATTGGTAAACGCTTAGTACCAATGATCATGCAGTTCGTGGCACGTTTAGGGTCGCGTGAACTGTTCACCCTTACCGTTGTTGCCGCCGCAGTTTCAATTGCCTACGGTTCTTATGCCGTGTTTGGGGTATCAATGGCACTTGGTGCATTCTTCGCAGGGATGGTGGTCAAAGAGTCTGACTTTAGTCATCGTGCCGAAGAAGAAACCCTCCCCTTACGTGAAATCTTCTCGATTCTATTCTTTGTTTCGGTCGGCATGCTGTTTGATCCGAGCATTTTGGTTGAAGAACCATTACGTATTTTAGCCGTGGTTGCCATCATCATGGTCGGCAAAACACTTGCTGCAATGGCTTTGGTCCTGTTCTTCCGTTATCCAATCAACACGGCCTTAACCGTCGGTGCCAGTTTGGCGCAAATCGGTGAGTTTTCCTTTATCTTGGCAACACTCGGCTTATCGTTAGGTTTATTGACGCCTGATGCACAAAACCTGATTCTTGCTGGTGCATTGTTTTCGATTACCCTCAACTCATTTGTGTTCTCTGCGATTGAGCCAGTACAACGCTGGATTCGTGAGCGCTCGCATTTGGCCCGTATGTTAGAACGTAGTGGTGACCCATTGGCCATGTTGCCGGATGAGGTTGATCAAGCTTACCTGCGTGATCAGGTGGTGATTATCGGTTATGGTGGCGTTGGTCGTCGTATCAGTGAAAATCTGATGCAACAAAATATTAAAGTGGTGATTGCTGAAGAAAATCGTGAAATCGTAGAAAAACTACGTGAACAAGGTATTGCAGCTGTCAGCGGTGAAGCGACTGAACCGAATGTGTTAATTCAAGCCCATATTCAACATGCCCGTTTACTGGTGATTTCACCAATGGATATTCTAGACATTCACCGTATTGTCGATATTTCCAAACAGCTTAATCCTGAAATTCAGGTCTTGATCTGTGCAGAAAGTAAAGAAGAAGCAGTGGTGATTCGTGAAGAAAATATTGGTGAAGTGTTCTACGCCAAAGAAGAAATGGCCAAAAATATGAGTCATCATATCCTCAGTCAAATCGAATTGGCGCATCAGTCTGAAGCCCATTAACTGGTTTGAAAGCACAAAAAAAAAGCGTACTTGAAGTACGCTTTTTTTGTTTTTGAGATCAGCTCAAATGTGTTGGCTGTTCATCTAGCACTTCTGCTTGCCACTGATTCATCTGTTTTTCTAACAGACCAAACAAAGCCGCTTGAATCATGTGCTGTGCAACTGTTGGAGTCTGATCACCCAGAATTGCTTTTACTTCGTCACTAAACTGAATCTTGACCAAAGGTTCATGTTCTTCAGAACCCGCATTGCGCAAAGCCAGCTCACCACCTTCGAGTTGAACCAATTCAAGAACGGCTTCTTGATTACCAAATAATTCTTTTAACTGTTGCATTGACATAAATTTTCTCCATGCTTCAACATGGTGGCAAAGTATTTTGCGCTCACGTCTTATTTATATAAGTACTGTTGGCTTAAATTTCAAGTCATCTTCAAGATTTGACTTAGAACTCCACCATTTCATTACGAAAACCATCAATTAAATGACTTAACTCACGGTGCCATTCACGTAAGATTTTCGCATCAGGTAACCACGCTTGTGGGCTTTGTGTGACTTTAATAATCAGATTTGAAGAAGTTTCATTTTCAGGTTCTGGTGCTGTTGGCTCGGGTGCGTATTGACACATACGGTATGCGCGTTTCAACTCTGCCACAAAACCGTCTTTTGCCAATTGCTGTAACACCAGCACTTCCGGTGAAACCTGCCCTTTATCTGCCATATGCTCTTCAATCGACTTAAAGGTGGGCTGTAAATCATTGAGACGGTAATAACGGACCAATTCCTGCAAGAAGGCTAAAATTGCGCCGTGTAAATGAAATACTGCTGCCTCACGGTAAGCCTGTGCCTGCTGAATATGTTCAGTTTGCTCAGCTTGTTGACATGCAAGACGAGCAAAATACAGTTTCTGATTGGTGCGATCAGCATGATAACGAGCAACACGAGACATAATATTTTCCTTCAAGATCCTTTCGCTTGGTTTGGGGTCTGTTGATATTTCACAGATGCGTGCGACAGAGGGCATTTTTTAGATGCTACAAGGCAGGTCTTATGTAATTTAGTTATTCTAAATAAATAAGACATAACGCAGTAGCAGCAAAAAATGTCCCTGTCCCGTAGGGTTATGGCTAAAACATCCATAAACTGCGTTATGAAACTTAACAAGGGAGTCGCCATTGTCTTCGTTTCATGCCTTGTTTATGTCATTTTAGCCGATAACGCAATGCATGGCTGAAATATCAATAGACCCTACTTAAGATTAAATGCTTTAATGATAAAATCAATATCTTTTGAGCCTGTCCATGCGCCATATTCAACAAGCCATACTGAGCTTAATATGCTGTATGGCCATTCCCATCGCTTATAGCTGTGAACCTGCTGGTTTAGACTGGGAAAAGCTCTATGCCGATTACGATCTCAATCGTGATCAAATGATTGATCAAAATGAATGGAAGCAACTGATTCATTTAAAAGACCAACCTGTTGCTTGGCAGAAACAGGTATTCGCACTTGACCCCAAACGAATGAAAATCTTTAAAGCACTCGATCAAGATCAGAATGGCTTAATCGACCAGCAAGAAATCAACAATATCTATGACTATTTCATCAACCCTTGTCAGGGCTGGGGACAAACATGGGGTAAATAAGATTGAGATAAGTTACTCAATCTCCAGCTCAATCGAATAAAGTTTTCGCTTGGCCATGACTTGAAGCGGTGGATTAATCGGTCGGATATTACGGATGACCCAAGCCAAATAGCCTTCAGCCCAATACCTCGCACAAGCAGCATCCACCTCGTCAGCTTGCCACGCATGTACGGACTCAATATCGACCAGTGCAACGGCAAAACCGGCCTCTTCATCCCCATCATTCAAAAGAAAATTTTGATTCTCGACAATCACCACATCTTTCAGTGGCAAAGTTTCAGGTTGCCATGAGCGAATCTCAAGGGTTTTAAGCCCTTGTACAATCCGCTCAGCACTCGGAGCAACAATCGATAAAGCCGTATATTGCTTTATCATAGATTATTAAGCTTTGTCATCCGCAGCTTTGACACGAATACCTTGGCTCTTTACTTTCAAGGTATTTAAACCTTTGATCGCTTTAATCGCTTCACGTGGATTTGGCATTTCAACAAAACCGAAACCTTTCGATTTACCCGTTGCTTCGTCTTTGACCACGACACAAGACTCAACTTTTCCATATGCTTTGAATAAGTCGAGAATTTCTGCATCAGTCACATTACGGTCTAAATTACGAACTAAAATTTTCATGCTAAAGCCTAAAAGATGATTCACTGTTTATGCAATGAATCAAAAGAAATTGAATCTCGCTAGTTTAATCGAAATCAAGGCCAAAACCTAAATTGATTGCGCTAGTACGAGAACGATTGCTTTGTCCATAGGCACGTGGAATATCTCGATGAATCTGAACATCAACTAAATGTTGAGGTAAATCATTGAGGAAGTAGCTTTCTATTTTTCTTCCTAGCTCGTCATATTGATCCTGCGACCATAAATTTAAATTTTGTTTGGTCAAAATCAATTCATCTTCGGCACGGGTTAAGGCCACATAGAGTACACGGCGTTCTTCTTCGACATCATCAAAATCGCCTTGTGCGCGTGCATGAGGATATTGATTCGGAGAAACATGCGGGACATAGCACACTTTTTGTTCAGCCCCTTTGGCTGAATGAATCGTAATGAGCGTGACTAAATCTTGATCTGGGGTTTTATCAATTTCTGAAATGGAAATTGGATCCAATACATATTCTTCTAAGAACTCACCGAGAGAGTTGTGTTTGCGTGCCAATTGCTTAACCAGATCAAAGTCTTTGACACGGCGAGTCCAGTCTTTGGTTTTATAATTATTTTCCAGCTGTTCATTTAATGCATCTAGTGCCAGACCGATACAGGCTTCGACATGTTGCTGTAACACATCCAGTTGCATCAAAATCAAAATCGCTTGTTGTGGCACTTTGCCGTGTCGCTCTAGACGTTGGCAACGTGCTTCGATATCAGGAAGCTGAATCAACTCCTGTGCCAACTTACTGGCACCGACATCGCCTACACCATCCCAGAGTGTTAGGAAACGCATCCACGCCAAGTCATCCTGCGGGTTAACACTGACCCGCAGCAAGCTCAAGACATCTTTCACATGTGCTGATTCTAAAAGCTTCACCCCACCAATAAAACGATAAGGGATATTGGCAGCGATGAGTGCACCTTCTAGATAACGCCCACTAAAGCCAGAACGCAGCAGTACCATGTGCTCTGCCCAAGCCGCACCCTGCATATGACGACGATTCAAATCTTGAATAATCCAATTGGCTTCTTCAAACTCATTGCTCAAGATATGCAGTTGTGGCTTTAAACCTTTGCCCCGATAAGCCTGTAGATGCTTGTCATATTCAATTTGGCTCTGCGCTAGCAGCCAATTGGATAAATCTAAAATACCTTGGGTCGAACGATAATTCATTTCCAAAGTCAGGACTTCAGCATCCGGTACGCGTTCTTTAAAGTGATGGATATTTTCGAAGTCAGCACCACGGAAGCCATAAATAGATTGTGCATCATCTCCCACACAAAACAATTTGACCTTGCCCACTAAAGGTTGCAGTAAAGCCCATTGCAGTGGATTGGTATCCTGCATCTCATCGACCAATAAGGCTGAGCAGAAACCCGTGACCCATCTCACCAACTCAGGTGAGTTCTGCAAATGCACTGCCACGATAGATAGGATGTCATCATAATCCAAAAAGCTCCGTTCTTGCTTACGTTGCTCATAGGCTTTCATCAACTCGGCAATCTGCGCCTTATACTCCAGCGCTTGCGGTAATTGCTCAACTAGAGCATCTGAGAGTTTGGTTTTGGTATTCCGCGCATAAGAATACAGATCACACAGCTCCGCAGCCTTCGGCAGCACATTGCCCTTATCTTTGCCACGCAATAGGCGGAACATCAGCAATTGATCATCTCGATCAATAATACTGAACTGGGTCAAACCAAAAGCGCGTGGGTTACGGCGCAAGAGATACATACAAAAGGTATGGAAAGTTGAAGCACGTAAACCTTTAGCCTGTATCCCCATATGCTGTTCCACCCGTGTGACGATTTCGCTTGCCGAACGTCGGGTAAAGGTCAAGATTTGAATCTGTTGTGCGGGTAAGCCCTGATCAATCAGATATGCTGCTCTGGCGACAATGGTTTTGGTTTTACCACAGCCCGCCCCTGCCAAGACCAGACAATTTTGTGCAGCCGTGGTGGCTGCCTGTTTTTGTTGTGGATTCAGTTCATCAATTAGCTTGGCAAGCGTCATACAGTCGGTCAATTAGAAATGAAGGACTATTTTAGCAGACTAAGGCTATCGAGATGTTTTCCGCTACAAAAACAAAAAGAGCATGTAAATACATGCTCTCGCTTTGGGATGTGTCGCTTAAACTGTAGTTGAACTATGCGGTAACTGTTTAATCGCCCCTGCAAAAGTCAAATAATTAATCCCTTGGAACAAAATATCAATCGCAAGGAACATCCCCAATACCCAGAAAGGTGAATCAGGCGAAGATAGAATCAAAATCCCAGTTAATAGGGTTAAGATGCCTGAAAACAGTACCCAGCCCCAACCTGAAATCGGTCTGAGAATAAAGGCATTCACGCTACGAATCATTCCCGCAATAATTAAGGCAATCGCCAAGAAACTGGTGAGTACCACGGCAGTAATCACGGGGGTGGTAAAAGCAAAATAACCGGCTGCCAGATATAACACCCCAAACAAGGCCCATAACCAGCGCGTGCCCCCTTTAAATACCATAAATGCAGCGACAAAATGCAAAATACCACCCAACATCATCAGCACACCAAATAATAAGACCGCCGATAATGTCGCAAAGGGTAAGGCTGCTAAAAGAACTAAACCAAAAACGACCAATAATATGCCTAAGAGCAGATACCATTTACGATCAGCATGCAGCTGATTGCGAATTAGATCGTTACCCACTGTTTTCATCATTATTTACTCTTTTATCATCAATGTTATATCTCTATATTGATCGTGTTTTTCACTGAGTTCTGTATAAGGCATGTTGAGAATTAATGACGGAATGTCAGAAAACGGAGCTTTTCTCTGATTTTTTTAAGTTGTATCCCTCTTTTCAAAGATATGGATAAGTTGAAACTTATCCACAATTTATTTGATCCAGCCGATTTCTTGTGCAGTTAGTACGCTAATTACCGTTTGTTCTAAATCATTTGGCATTTTACTTTTGTGCTCGGACAACGGAATCCGTCCCCCCATAATTTCAGCTTCTACCTGTGGATAGAGTGGTTGTTTATCCGCCTGCGCATAACCTATCGGGAAAAGAGGTTCACCATTGGCGAGACTATATTTATCGGCCGCACCAAAGCCATGCAATAACTCATGTACCAACACCACATTATTTTGCTGTGCTTGTTTAACCGAAGCAAATAGATTGACCGATCCAATTCGCCCACGTTCCAGTGCTGTCGAGTGCTTGAGTTCCCGATTCAGTTTCGGGTCATAATAATTCAGATATAAGGTGAGACTGGGTGAACCATCAATAGATTGGTGCTGTTTCCATGCATAGAATCGGAACTTTAAACTCCATAGAATATTATTCAAAATATTCGCTTGCTCAGCCATTTTCGGTGGAGTTTGTTGTAACTCACGTCCTATCTGGATCATGAAATCACTAGACTGTCCTCGATATTGCTGGCTGTTTTTTTCTAAATATTGCTTGACCTCGGTAAAGTTATCTTGCTGCAAACCCTGAATATACTGTTGTGTACTGGCACGACCATCGGCATTAATCGGATGCAACAGTACATGAATCGGCTGATTCCAATCCTGATTTTGATCACGATAAGCATTGACTGCAACAACCAATAACACCAGCAGCAAACAGGCAATTCGAATATTTTTCCACATGAATTTCACCCCAATTCAAAATCATTATTATTTTTCTTTATTCAATAAAAATGCCAGCAATCGCCAGCATTTTCTTTCATCTTAAAAAGTTAGCCTTCTACCCATTTTCCATCTTGGAACACCAAACTCCACTTGGTCTGCTTACCTTCAGCGGTCTCAGAACCTACATATTGTGCTTGATTCTTACGGCTGAATTTCACGACCGTTGGATTACCTTCAGGATCGACATCTGGCGCTGCTAACAAGAACTGGTATTTTGGATCAAGCTGCTCGGCAACACTGCGTAATTCAGCCACTTTCGGTGCACGCGTTTCACGGATTTTCGGGAATTTGCTGGCAGCCAAGAAGAGACCTGCTGCACCATCACGTAACACAAAGAAATCATCATGTTTGGCTGAACGTAAGTGTTCCATTTTGATTGGATCAACACGCGGTGGTGCGGGTTGACCGCTCTTCAATACTTTACGGGTATTGTCACAGCTTGAACAAGCAAAGTACGGACCAAAACGACCTGTTTTCAACTGCATTTCGCCATCACATTTATCACATGGAATGGTCGGACCATCATAGCCCTTGATCTTGAATTCGCCTTCTTCAACTTCGTAGCCATCACAATCTGGGTTATTACCACAGACATGCAATTTACGGCCACCGTCAACCACATAACTGTCCATTGCGGTACCGCATTTAGGACAACGATGTTTCGACATCAAATCAGCAGTTTCAGCACCATCATCATCCGACAAAGCGGCTAAAGACTCGACTGGGGTTAAGTTCAGTGTGCCTTTACAACGTTCTTTCGGCGGCAAGTTATAACCCGAACACCCCAAGAAAACACCCGTGGTTCCAGTACGGACTTGCATTGGGCGTGAACATTCTGGACATGGCACATCCGCCACTTCGACAGGCTGATTACGACGCATGCCGCTTTCACCCTGCGCATTGGTTAAACGCTTTTTGAAGTCACCATAGAACGTATCCAGCAATTCTTTCCAGTTCCGCTCACCCATGGCAACACGGTCTAACTGGCCTTCTAAATCTGCAGTAAAAGCATAATTCATCAGGTTATTAAAACTTTCATCCAGACGGTCGGTGACAATCTCGCCCATCTTCTCGGCAAAGAGACGACGGTTTTCCAGTTTGACATAGCCACGTTCTTGAATAGTCGAAATAATCGCAGCATAGGTCGATGGACGACCAATGCCTTTTTTCTCTAATTCCTTAACCAAAGAGGCTTCGGTAAAACGCGCAGGTGGCTTGGTAAAGTGCTGGCTCGGATCAAGCTTTTCTAACTTGAGCACTTCACCTACTTTTACCGCTGGCAGTAAAATATCATCATCGGACTTGTTCGCACCACGCACGCGAGTAAAGCCATCAAAAACCAAGGTTCGGCCTTTGGCTTTTAACTCAACATTTGACGCTTCAACGGTTAAAGTAGACGATAAATATTCTGCTGGTGTCATTTGGCAAGCGACAAACTGACGCCAGATCAAATCATATAAACGTTGCGCATCACGCTCAACTCCAGCAAGTTTGTCACCCGTTAAGCCAACATCAGATGGACGAATCGCTTCATGGGCTTCTTGTGCCCCTGCTTTATTGCCGTAACGATTTGGCTTGGCTGGTAAATATTTATCACCAAAATTTTGCTGAATATGATTACGCACCATATTCACAGCGTCATCGCTCAAAAAGGTTGAGTCGGTACGCATATAGGTAATAAAACCACCTTCATACAAACGCTGCGCCAACATCATCGTTTTCTTTACTGAGAAACCTAAGCGTGTACTGGCCGCTTGTTGTAAGGTTGAAGTAATATACGGTGCACTTGGATTAACCTTGGTTGGTTTATCTTCGCGTAATGCAACTTTATATTCCGCATCTTTTAATACGTTCAATAACGCATCAGTTTCTGCTTTATTTTTTAGTTTAAGGGTTTTGCCCGCTTGCTTAACCGCTTCAAGGCGAATGTCATCTTTCTTAGAAATAGTGTCTGCAAACACTTGCCAATATTCTTCAGGAATAAAGGCACGGATTTCACGTTCACGCTCGACCACCAGTTTCACTGCAACTGATTGCACACGACCTGCCGATAAACCACGGGCAATCTTTTCCCAGAGCAATGGCGACACCATAAAGCCCACTACACGGTCAAGGAAACGACGTGCTTGCTGCGCATTAACTCGGTTTAAATCGAGGCGTGTTGGCTGTTTAAACGCTTCTTGAATGGCATTTTTGGTAATTTCGTTAAAGACCACACGATGGTAGCGACTGTCATCGCCACCAATCACTTCTCTTAAATGCCAAGCGATCGCTTCCCCTTCTCTATCCAAATCCGTTGCGAGATAGATTGCATCAGCATCTTTGGCGAGTTTTTTTAGTTCGGCAACGACATGTTCTTTGCCTGGAAGCACTTCATAATGCGCAATCCAATCATGCTCTGGATCAACCCCCATACGGTTGATGAGTGCAGACTGTGCTTTTTCAGCTTTCTGTTCATCGGTGAGTTTGGTACGGGTTACGGGCTTCTTTTCAGTGGATTTCGCCCCGCCTCCTGTCGGTAAGTCACGCACATGACCCACCGATGACTTCACCACATATTGTGAACCCAAATATTTATTAATTGTTTTCGCTTTTGCAGGCGACTCCACAATCACTAAGGCACGTTTCTTTGCAGCAGATGCGGGAGCTGCTGTGCTTTCTGAAGCAGAGCGTGGAGTTTTCGCCATAATAAATCGTTTTTCCTATGTTTAATCAGTGAATTAGCGCTGTGCTAGTTCATGTAAATAAGCTTTCATATCTTCAAGCTGTGTGGCTTTCAGGTCTGTTTCTTCATCCCAATACAGCCCGACACAGTTTGCCTGCATATCAATAGCATAAACTCCTTTTAATGCAATGGTTAAATCATTAAATTTCTGATCACCTTGCACCACCTGAAGCTTGCCATCCACCACTCGAGCACGCATCAAGGCTAAACGAGCCTCTGGAATAAGCACACTATAATAGGCCACCATGCTGGCACGTTTTTCCGATGCCATTGGAATCTTGGTCCATTCTGGCGCGGCAATTAAACGTGGATGTAATCCCATTTTACGCGCCTGATCACGCATCATGCCCAATGCCTTTTCTCGTGGGCTGACACGCAAGCCAAAAATCGAGCCAAGTACAAACAGTACAATCGCTACCGTGATCCAAATTCCAATATTACTCATAAAGTCGCCCAAAACTTCCTTTTATTAGCGTTACATAAGTTGAATCCAAAAGGCAAGTTACAATATAAAAAATAATCTAGATTCAAACTAAGCTGTAAAACATGCCTTTTCATACCACCAAAAGGCAAAAACTTAAAATGCTGTCACCCACTTATTTTATTCACTGTGCGAGAGTTTTCCGAATTGGTCCAAATGCGCATCGCCCCAATGTTTTAATGCAACAATAATTTGTTCCAGACTACGGCCTAAATCTGTTAAGCAATATTCAACTTTTGGCGGGACTTGGGGATAAACCTCTCGATGCAAAATGCCATCCTGTTCGAGTTCACGCAGCTGATTGGTCAGCATTCTCTGGGTAATACTTGGGACACGCTTGCGAATTTCATTGAAACGCAAAGTGCCTTCATTGAATAAATGCCAGAGAATCACGCATTTCCACTTGCCGTCAATCAAACTGATCGCAGCTTCAACTGAACAGCCTGGGGAGCAAGCAAAACTGGAATGTCGCATTTTTGCCATTTTACAGTATCCTTTTTGACACTATGAGCGTTATTTGTCTGTAGTCACTAAAATTAAGCTTAGGTTATGCTGAAACTTGAATCAAGTGAAATCCAATCCAGAGGAAACATAACCATGAAAGCTGTGGCCTATCAACATGCGGGTGACATTACATCAGTAGATGCACTGGTCAATATTGAAATGGATATACCAACGGCACAGGGACACGATTTGCTAGTGCGTGTACAAGCGATTTCAGTCAATCCTGTTGACGCCAAAATCCGAAATCATAAAAGTGCTGAAGCGAATCAGTGGAAGATATTAGGCTGGGATGCTGTCGGGATTGTTGAAGCGATTGGCGAGCAAGTCACCCAATTCAACATCGGTGACCAAGTCTGGTATGCAGGTGCACTCAACCGACAAGGCAGTAATAGTGAATTACAATTGGTTGATGAGCGTATTGTTGGGCATGCCCCCGTATCACTCAATGCAAGCGAAGCAGCAGCACTGCCTTTAACTGCAATTACCGCATGGGAAATGCTGTTTGATCGATTAGCGGTTCCTCAGCTTACTACTGAGAACACCACGATTTTGGTGATTGGCGGTGCAGGTGGCGTGGGTTCAATGGCCATTCAGTTGTTGAAACAATTAACCAAGCTCACGGTCATCAGTACTGCATCTCGACCAGAAACGTCTGAATGGGTCAAGCAATTAGGTGCAGATTATGTCTTGGATCATCGTCAAGCTTTAGCGCCACAAATTCAGCAGCTTGGCTTAAATGCCCCTTTATATGTATTTTCAACCACGCAAACCGATCAGCATCTCGCTGATATTGCCGAACTGATTGCAGCACAAGGACATTTTGGATTAATTGATGATCCCGAGCAGCTCGACATTAAAATCTTTAAATCCAAGTCTGTCTCGGTGCATTGGGAATTTATGTTCACGCGCTCTATGTATCAAACGCAAGATATGATCAAACAGAGCCAATTGTTGAATCAGATTGCAAGCTTAGTTGACGAGGGGAAAATTAAAACCACAGTGAGTCAAATGCTCTCCCCCATCAATGCAGAAAACCTGAAACGTGCGCACCAACAAATCGAAAGTGGCACCACCAAAGGGAAAATTGTCTTGCATGGCTTTTAAAAGCATCACATTCATACGACTACGATGCGAAGTCTGGACTTCGCATTGCTCATATCTTAATAATGCGGCGGGCGATTGCTCATCGGATCAAAAGGCGCAATGCCTTCAGCCAAATCTGAGGCCTCAACACGTTGATAGAGTATCTGCATTTGCTTTTTCAAATCTGCAATTTCTTTGGTCTGAATCGCGAGTTGATCATTCAATTGTTCAACTAAATCGTCCAAAAATGCAATTCGGACTTGCAAATCTTCAATGGGTGCGGAAAATGACGCGTGATCATCAAATTTTTGTGGTTTAGTCATTTCAGACCTCATCTGAACTTTTAGGAAACATTATGGCCTATATTACTTTAAGGGATGTCCATCTCGCATTTGGCGGACCTGCCTTACTCGACGGCGCGAACTTTAACCTGGAACGTGGCGAGCGAGTCTGTTTAATTGGTCGTAATGGAGAAGGTAAGTCTACTTTATTAAAACTGATTGAGGGAAGCTTGTTACCCGATAACGGTGAAGTTTCGATTCAAAATGGTTTAACTGTTTCAATGTTAGCCCAAGATGTGCCAATGGACTCAGGCAAAGTCGCCGACATCGTTGCCGATGGTGCTGGTGAAGCTGCCATTGTGTTGAAAGAATACCATGAAGCCAGTGATGCTTGTGTCTTAGGCGATATGGAAGCTTGCGACCGTATGGGTATGTTACAGCACAAACTGGATCAACTGGATGGTTGGGCATTAGAAAACAAGGTTAACTCAATTCTAAGTAAAATGGGACTTGATCCTAATGCCGATCTAGCTGATTTATCAGGTGGTCGTAAACGCCGTGTACTGTTAGCGCGTGCCCTACTGACTCAACCTGATGTTTTATTGCTGGACGAACCAACCAACCATTTGGATGTGGAAAGTATCGAATGGCTTGAAAAGTTCCTGCTCGACCAAAACAATCTCACTTTATTGTTTATTTCGCATGACCGTTCATTTGTGGACAGTATTGCGACCCGCATTGTCGAACTTGATCGTGGTATTTTACGTGGCTACGAAGGTAACTATTCGCGCTATCTCGAACTGAAAGCGCAGCAAATGGAAGCTGAAGAAAAACAAAATGCTTTATTTGATAAAAAGTTAGCGGAAGAAGAAGCTTGGATTCGTCAAGGGATTAAAGCGCGTCGTACCCGTAATGAAGGTCGTGTCCGTGCCTTAAAAGACTTACGTGAGCAGTCTAAAGCACGTCGTTCACAACAGGGCAAAGTCAGTATGGCAACGCAAGAAGCCAACCGCTCTGGTAAGTTGGTGTTCGAGATTGAAAACTTAAGTGTCGGTTACGACAACAAAGTTCTGATTCATGATTTCTCTGCAATCGTGTTACGTGGCGACCGTATTGGTTTGGTCGGTGACAACGGTGTCGGTAAAACCACCTTGATCAAAGCCATTTTAGGCGAGATTGAACACGGCGGGTCAGTGAAAACTGGTACGCAACTAGAAGTTGCCTATTTTGATCAGTTGCGAAATGCACTCGACTTGGAAAAAACCGTGATGGCCAACGTGTCTGAAGGTTCCGACTTTGTTGATGTGAATGGTAACCGTCGTCATATCTATAGTTATCTGCAAGACTTTTTATTCTCACCAGAACGTGCCCGTACACCTGTTAAAGCTTTATCAGGCGGTGAGAGAAACCGTATTCTGTTAGCAAAACTGTTACTCAAGCCATCAAATTTGATCGTGATGGATGAGCCAACCAATGACTTGGATATGGTGACACTTGAGTTGCTTGAAGAAATGCTGTCTGACTACAAAGGCACGTTGTTACTGATCTCGCATGACCGTGCTTTCATGGACAATGTCGTGACTTCAACATGGGTATTTGATGGTAAAGGTCAGATTGATGAATACATCGGTGGCTATCAAGATTATTTGGAACAGCGTCCTGACCAAAAAGTAGTTGACCAAAAAAGTGATGTAAAAAAAGCGCAAGCCAAAGCTGAAGCAGCGGCTGCCGCAGCAGCACCGAAAAAAGTGAAGCTCAGTTATAAAGATCAGCGTGAGCTTGAACAACTGCCTGCTGAAATTGAAAAACTGGAAACTGAACAAGCAGCATTATCAGAAAAATTGGCGGATGGCTCATGGTTTGTTTCAGATGCCAATGCTGCAACTGCAGCCAGCCAACGTTTAGCAGAAATTGAAGAATTGCTGTTGGAAAAGCTAGAGCGCTGGGACATTTTAGAAAATATGTCGAAAGGCAACTAAGCAGAGTGAGCATTTATCCTTACCGAGGATAAATGCTCTCATCCAAAACACTCAATTCATTTCAAGTTCAAACTCTCTTTAAGCTCTTGGTAAATATTAAAATTTTCATCATCAAAACAAACAAAAATCACTTCTTTTAGAGACTGGCTTCGATTTAGCTCCTCGCAGATTGTAGTTAAGGCAATTTGAGCAGCAAGTTGCTTAGGGAAACGATAGATTCCTGTTGAAATATTTGGAAAGGCAACACATTCCAGTTCCAACTGCTCTGCCAATTTAAAGCAATTTCGATAGGCATTTTCGAGTAATCTGGCTTCCTGATGTTGTCCATCTACCCATGTTGGCCCAACTGTATGAATCACATATTTTGCAGGTAGATTCCCAGCCGTGGTCACTACTGCTTCTCCAACAGCACAGCCCCCTTGCTTAGCACGAATCTTCTGACAATCTGCCAAAATCGCAGCCCCTCCTCGACGATGGATTGCACCATCCACGCCACCACCACCTAATAGTGAAGTATTGGCCGCATTGACAATTGCATCTACAGCTACTTGGGTAATATCAGCTTTTATAATATTGATACTTTTCAAGTTTTTCTCCTACTCTTATATAGCCGATTATAAAACAAAGCTCATTTAACATGACATTTAAAGTCGCCACCTACACTTCATGCTACACTGCTGCAAAATTCAACGTTATTCTTTTTCGAATTTATGAGTCAAAAACAGCCTTATCCCCCTGGCGAGTTTCAATGGGCTTTTTTATTGCCCAAATATTGGAAAATCTGGATCGCCATTATGTTTTTAATGCTATTGGCCGTCTTACCTTGGGCAATTCAATGGCGCTTAGCCCATGGCTTGGCAGCTTTGTGCTGGCGCTTACTCAAATCACGCCGTAAAACTACACTCCGGAATTTAGAACTCTGTTTCCCTGAGTGGTCACCAGCTGAGGTTGAAGCACAAGCAAAACAGGTGTTTGTGGATATGATGCTCGGTGTATTTGAAACCCTCAATGCATGGTACTGCCCGAAGTGGTTTAAAGGTCGCCACAGTATTGAAGGTCTAGAACACATCACCAATGCAAAAGCACAAGGCAAAGGTGTGTTGTTACTGGGCACACACAGTACCCTACTCGATGCAGGCGGTTATATTTGTGCTCAATATTTCGAGCCTGATGTGGTCTATCGCCCTCAGAATAATCCACTGCTGGATATGCTGATTTATCGTTGCCGCGCCACCATTTATCAACATCAAATTGACCACGATGATATGCGGAGTTTGATCCGCCGACTCAAAGATGGCGGTGCGATTTGGTATAGTCCCGATCAGGACTTTGGTTTAAAACAAGGCGTGATGGCACCCTTCTTTGGTGTTCCTGCTGCAACAGTGACTGCACATCGTCGTTTACTCAAAATCTCGAAAGCCGTTGCGATTCCCTTATATTTCTATCGCTATGGTGATGTACGTAATCCACAATATAAAGTGCTGATTGAGCCAATTGTGGAAAATATGCCAAGTGAAGATGAAATCGATGATGCGATTCGCGTAAATCAAATCATTGAAGCTCAGCTTCGTATTGCACCAACACAATGGATGTGGTTCCACCGTCGTTTTAAAACCCGCGCCGAAGGTTACGACAAAATCTATTAAGTTAAAAAAGCCACTTTATTCATATATAAAGTGGCTCTTTTCTAAAGCAATAACAACAATTAATTCGGGAAAATCACCCCAGTATTTAAATCAAAATAGGTTGGGGTATTGCTATACACTGAACCCAATTTGACATTAATAAACCAGCCTAAATTGCCTTGATCTTGTAAACGGTTTTGAATCTCACTCGGAAGATCAAGCTTATAAATCGCATCTTCTTTAAAGACTTTTGATTCAATGCTTGTTGTACTAACGCTATCACGTTCAAATAAATAACCTTTGGTGTTAAAGAATGCAATCGCATTGTCCTTATCAATCAAATGATAACCCTCAGCCGCTTGTTGCTTCAGTAGCAAATCAAGCTTAGTTGGGTTGTCATCATAGAACCCTGCCTCTGTTTTTGGCATCTCAAAATAACGATAACTATAAGTTCCATTATGGGTACTGCTATTCACACAGGTCGGCACATAAAAAGTCCCATTGCTAGCACCATTATTGGTAAAAGTACTGCCTGCATAAATCAATTTACAACCTTGCGCTCCAAGTTCATTAAAGGCTGCCATAATATTGGTTCGGTTTGCATTACCACTCACAATAAAGCGATTGTCATAATTATAAGTTGCTGACTTTTTATCGTTTTTAACAAATAAATATTTATAGGTATTGCTTGGATCTTCACCTAAAGAAGACTTATACGCAAAGCCGAGCGCACCTTGCTTTTTAATTTCTGCTAACCAGAATAAATAGACATTGGCAACCACGTTGGTTTTTACATCGACAATTTTATAGCTATAAGTATCGGTTGAAGCATTATTTTTCACATATAAGTTTTTAGGTTCAGGGAAGTCACTATTGGCTTTTTTCACATCCAAAGACGTAGCTGCCAAAGCAAAACCTTGGCTGCCTTGCGTATTGGCTTGCGCCAAGAAGTTCGTCCAAGAACTTTGATTATCGAGTAGACGATAACTTGCGGTGGCTTTACTCACAGTCGGTTTTAATAAGCTATAGCCTTCAACATTGGTACGGGTATAACAGGTCACTGTTTTCGATGGGTCGACTGCGTCCATATAGGCTTGAATATCTTTGATCGTTGCCGTTTCATTCACGGCACACATCCCATTACCCTTAAAAGCATAAGCCCATGCGCTTCCATTACGGTATCTATCCGTATATTTCACTCGATTCGCTGTCGTTGTACCGCTAGTTTCTGTCGGAGCGATCTCGGTAATCAACGCATCATCGGAAGCAACATCGTAATTTTTAATCACAGCACCTGTGCAATCCTCTTTTTCAAACTGACGTGTTTCGGTGGTAAAGCGAACACTATTCGCGGAAGTCTTATGCACTGTTAAATTTGAACGGCGTCCTTCAAAGCAAAAACCTCCTAACCATGAACCCACAAAGCGATCAGCCACGACTGGGGTTGGTGTCGGCGTTGGAGTCGGGGTCGGTGTTGGTGTCGGCGTTGGGGTTGGTGTCGGAGTCGGCGTTGGGGTTGGTGTCGGCGTTGGAGTTGGGGTCGGCGTTGGAGTCGGCGTTGGAGTCGGGGTCGGTGTTGGCGTTGGAGTCGGGGTTGAATCTGAATCGTTATCAGATCCACAACCTACCAAGATTGCGCAGGTTACGCTCAGTGCTAATTGTGTCCATATATTTTTCATTGCATCACCCTCTGTGTGATTTTTTCACATATTTGTGTATGTGAAAATTTAACACTTTTATACTTGAGTGCAAATATGTTTATGCGTAAATTAATAACGAAAGGTCAAAATCATTTTTTATGGATGGTTGGAATGTATGGATACACAAGCAAGCCTAGCAAAACAATTTAGTGCCTTATCGAAAGAATGGCGTGCATGGCTAGAAGAAAATTTAGATCGTGGCTGTAACCCAGTCGACTTGGCTAACATCTTGTTACGAGAAGGATTGATTGATCTGAATCAAGATTTTTCTGTGCCAATACAAGCTGAAGAACAGCATTACGCAGTACTTGAGAAAATCGCAACAGAAAAACAAACTCAACTCAGCAGTACATTTACGCCAGAACAAAAGAAATGGCTGGCTCAAGCAGTACTTGATGGTTTAAGCAAAGCCGAAATTTATTATTCATTAGTGAAACAAGGCTTAAGTGAAATTGATATTGCCCTCGAATGGGTCCAGTTAAAACAACATCCTTATTTTCAAATTGCTCAAGAGCAGCATTTCCTACTCAAAAAACGCAATTGGTTACTCAACACTCTCGATCATTTTGCCCGTTTGAATCCTGATTATCAGCAAATCAAGCGAATTTCAAAACCGGAGTTTCCTGATTTTATTCAACATTATTACAGCCGAAACCTGCCTATTATTCTGACCGATGCCATCCAGCATTGGCCCGCCTTACACAAATGGTCACCGCAATATTTCAAACAGACTGTCGGTATGCAGGAAATTGAAGCCCAGTTTAATCGTGAACAAGATCCTTTATTTGAACGTAACTCGATTCAACATAAAACCAAAATGCAGATGAATGATTTTGTTGATTTAATTGAAAAAACTGAACATTCCAATAATTTTTATATGACCGCCAACAATGCCAAGGCCAGCCAATCTAGTTTGGCCGTATTGTTTCAAGATATTGGTCATTTTCATGGCTATACTGACCATGCTCAAGTTTATGATCGTAGTTTCATCTGGTTTGGTCCCAAAGGCGCTTTTACCCCGCTACATCATGACTTAACCAATAACTTTTTAGTGCAAATTTATGGACGGAAAAAAGTCACCCTGATTCCTGCAATGCAAACACCACATCTCTATAATGATGTGGCTGTGTTTAGTAAAATTGCCGATCCTCATCGTCCTGATCTCCTCGAGTCATTCCCTGATTTTGCCCATAGCAGCAAAATCGAATGTATTCTCAATGAGGGTGAAACCTTGTTCATTCCACTGGGCTGGTGGCACTGTGTCGAGAGTTTGGATATCTCTATCAGCGTTTCCTTTACTCATTTTAATATTGATAATGCTGGAGCTGAATCCTTTCCATCTCCAAGTGGACATTAAACCATGTCAACGAATGACCTATACCGAATCTGTTCTTAAGGTGCTTTAATGGTAAAACCAACAGACCAAGCCATCCTAAACACAACCTCATCTGCATTAAATGCACAAGGTGTTATTCCGCAAGATGCAGAAACCACCTTGGATAGCATTTATCCGATGATGCAACATATCGCACGTTGGTTAATTCATTCAGGTGTCGGCTATACCGATTTCGTGGCGGCACTCAAACCGATTTTTTACGAGCAAGCCTTGCTTGAATTAGATCGAATCAAGCAGAACAAGACTGATTCAGCAGTCAGTTTATTATCTGGACTGCATCGAAAAGACGTCAGCAGTTTTAGGCAGCAAGCCAATCAAACTGCCACAGAAACACCAAATTTCGCCATTAGTGTTCCTGCCCGTGTCATTGCCCGCTGGATTGCACTTGATCTTCCAACTCAAATTCCTATTTCTGGTGAAGAAAATAGTTTTGAAGCCTTAGTCAAGCATATTTCAACAGAAAAGCATCCGCGCTCGATTTTGTTTGAATTACAACGCTTAGGTGTGGTTGTGCAAATCGATCAAGATGTCATGTTACAACAACATAGCTTTACCCCAGATAATCAAATGCAAGAGAGCAAAGCACTGTTCTCTGCGAACCTTAGCGATCATTTGGCCGCAGGGATTGATAATTTTATTAGTGAAAAACCGTTTACCCATCTTGAACAAGCCGTGCATGCCGAAAAATTAACGGCACAATCGGTTGAAGCACTTCGAGAGTTGAGTATCGAACTGTGGCAAGACATGGCAAAACAACTCTTAAATGCCGCGATTCATCATTGTGATCAAGACCAAGAAAAAGATGATGCACATTATCAATTCCGATTTGGCGTTTACCAGTACGATACCCAAATAAAACTACAAGTGCCTTATATTTTTAAGGATAAATAACCATGAGAAGCTTATTGTGCCCTCTCGTTTCTCTCATTTCAGTGCTTAGCTTAACTGCATGTGGCGAAAATTTTTCAGTCGCGAATGTGAGTTTAGGTGGCAGTGGATCTGGTACACAAAAACCTCTACCAGGCGGTGGTGGCAATGGTGGGAACTCTAATCCATCTACAGGCGATAAAGATGAAGCCTATGAATATGTGGTAACGATTCCTCATGAAGCACAAGATACTTGTTTCGGCATTCAACGAAGTCTACGTTTAATCGACTCAGGGACCAAACAGCCATTGCCTACAGGTCGAATTCAATCCCTTAAGACCACACCACTACAAATTGAAATTAAGAACACGACACCCAATTATATCTATCAATTGATACCGCTTTGTCGACCTATTGAATATCAAATTGGCCAAAATGTATTATTCGAGGGTCAATCTCTCAGGTGCGACGCAGATCAAGATGAATTACAAGTTTTACGTCCATTTGAAACTCGTCGCTATGAACTTGATCTCACCTTTGCAGAAACAGAGCTTCCTTTCGTAGTAAATTACAACGCCTTTTACCAAACCGAATTACCAACAGCAAATACCGCATGGGAAAAATGTGATGCAGCTAAAATCACAATCCCTATTCATAAACGTCGAATTGTAAAAGTCATTGAAACGTCAGATCAGACAACCGAGACTCTGCCAGAAATCCCAAAGGGGGAGAAGCCAGAATAAGACTTTAAAAAATTAAAGCCCGAGTTCTGCATCCTGCAAAACTCGGGCAAATGAGGTTGTGCTTTCAAACTACTTTTATTATCCTGCGTCCATCGCATGCATCATATCCATGATGACTTTTCCATCTCAGCGTCGCTATCCTTAAGCGGAAATCCATTCCTGCGTCCTTGTGCTGATGTATTTAGAATAAACCTTTTACCGATTCCGTACTATTCGTTGCAGACTTAAATCTATGTACGAAATAACGTACATTAATTAGTTAAACTTTAAAATTAAGCCATTGTACAAGTCTCTCTCAGCTAACATCAGTTTTACATCCGTTGCTTATGCGGTTGAGCTAAAGAATCAGTCACTGCTTTTTCTTCTTGCTCAGCCTTTTCAATACCTTCTTGTATCGCTTCTTGCGCTTCTTGTTCATCCTCTGCGGTTTGCTCTAACGCTTGCTGCTGCTGTTCGAACACCCGTCCTGTTTGTAAGACCACATACACGGGGAAATGATCTGAACCAATATGTGGCAAGCGCTTCATATCAACCAGACCAAAATCAGTACTATGAAAGATATGATCCAGCGACCATCGTAATAAAGGATAGTCCGCATGAAAGGTATTCATAAAATAGCGCCCGACTCGAGGATCAAGTAAACCACTGATACGCTGAAATAACCGCGTTGTTCTTGACCATGCGACGTCATTTAAATCTCCCATGACGATACAGCTCTGATCAATATCTTTAATCTGATCCCCCACAATCAGCAACTCCGCATCTCTTAAAGTCGAGTCCTTGGCCTCGGTTGGACTCGGTGGTTTAGGATGTAAACAATACAACTGCACTTGTACGCCTGAAGGTAATGTCACCGCGGTATGAATTGATGGAATTTCATCACTTAGAATAAATTTAACTTCGGTATCATTTAAGGCTAAACGGCTATATAAATGCATGCCGTACAAATTTTCTAAAGGCACGGCAACACGAAACGGATAATCTGCTTCAATTGGACTCAGCGCTTGCTGCCATTCCGCATTTGACTCCAATGTGAGCACCAAATCTGGTTTTAAAATTTCAATCTGTTCAAGTAATAGATGATACTGATGATTAGGCGTGAGCACATTCGCAACCAATAAGGAAATTTGCTGCTCTGGATTCAATTGCGCCTTTTTGACTTTTTTGACTTGCTTGCGCCATAACGGGGTATAAGGCAACACCATTTTAAGCTGATAAGCAATCGCCGCCACTAAGCCAAGAAAGAGCAGTTCAGTGCTCAAACTCCACTCGGAAAGCACAAATAACATCGCAAAAAATGTGATGATGCCCAGTGCCAATATTTGTAATCTCGGAAAGTCTGCACCCCGAAACCACCATTCATCTCTGGGGATCAAAGACCAAAATGAAAGCCATATCACCAGCGCTGCGCAAATCTGAATCCATATCATGTTCATTTTTCTCTTTGGGGTAGCATAGATTTACAATAAAGTTTCCGCTTTATCAATTTTCTATCTAATATAAACAAGATATTCCACTCAATAAACGCACTGTTTTATTTCAGTAAAGCTTGCAGTTGTGGGCACTTTTGATACACTCAAACCCCTTTAAATTTTTTTACATACCGAGGCACAATGACATGAAAGTAGGTCTGGTCGGTTGGCGTGGGATGGTTGGTTCTGTCCTGATGCAACGTATGGTTGAAGAGAATGATTTTGCTCATATCGAGCCATTCTATTTCTCTACCAGTAATGCAGGTGGCGAAGCACCTTCATTTGGTGGTAAGACTGCCCCAGCACTTATGGATGCAACAGACATTAACAGTCTGAAGCAAATGGATGTCATTTTAACCTGTCAAGGTGGTGATTATACCTCTGAAGTTTTCCCTAAACTGAAAGCTGAAGGTTGGAATGGTTACTGGATTGATGCTGCATCTACACTGCGGATGGCAGATGATGCAATCATCGTGCTTGATCCAGTCAACTTAAACGTGATCAAAGATGGTTTGGTCAACGGGACTAAAACTTTCGTTGGCGGTAACTGTACCGTTTCATTGATGTTGATGGGCTTAGGTTCACTGTTCCAAAACAATTTAGTGGAATGGGCGACGTCAATGACCTATCAAGCAGCGTCTGGTGCGGGTGCGCAGAACATGCGTGAGCTGATCACTGGCATGGGTTATTTGTATAACAATACTCAAGCATTATTGGATGACCCTAAATCTGCAATTCTTGATATTGACCGTCAAATCGCAGAATTACAACGTGGCGAAGGCTTCCCGAAAGCAAACTTTGGCGTGCCATTGGCGGGTTCATTGATTCCGTATATCGACAAACAACTCGAAAGCGGTCAATCGAAAGAAGAATGGAAAGGTCAGGTTGAAACCAACAAGATCTTGGGTAACCAGCAAATTGTGCCGATTGATGGTCACTGTGTACGTATTGGTGCAATGCGTTGCCACTCTCAAGCAATCACATTGAAACTGAAAAAAGATGTGCCACTTGATGAAATCGAAGACATGATTCGCAACTCAAGCCAATGGGCAAAAGTGGTTCCAAATACACGCGAAGCATCAATGACTGATCTGACCCCAGTTGCAGTCACAGGGACTTTAACTGTTCCTGTCGGCCGTTTACGTAAACTGAATATGGGTAAAGAATACCTCGGTGCATTTACTGTAGGTGACCAATTACTTTGGGGCGCTGCTGAGCCATTACGTCGTATGCTCCGTATTCTAGTTGAATATAAGAACGCCTAAGCAAAAATCCCTAAAAATCAAAAGCCGATCACATTTGATCGGCTTTTTTCTTGCGATGAACGATGAATAATTTACAATTCATTTACATCACGGTAATGTATACTTTTTCCAGACGATAACATCACTTTTTCATGGATCGAGATGACTGTTTATAACAAATTAAAAATTGCCATTTTAGCCATCATTTCTTCGCAACACCTTTATGCAATTACGCTTGATCCAATTCAAATCCAGTCTGCACCCGGCGAACTTTTGTATGCAGAAATGAGCTTTCATCAGGCAGATGCCAACTCCAAATTAGATGTGAGTTTAGCAACGCCTGAAGATTTACTGATGCTAGGCGCGGCACACCAGCCACCATCCAGCCTGAATTTTTTTACCCGTCGAAATAACCAAGGTGAAGGGGTTATCGTCATTACTTCATCCCGTCCAATAACGGATGCTGAGCTAAATATTATTTTAAAAATTCAGGAAGACGGCGCATCTCATCTAAAGCATATTCGTCAACCCATGCGTCAAATTGCCAAAGCACCGATCGCAAAGAATGCCAATGAACAATCATTGACACCCAAATTTATTGTCAGTGAAAAAGATATCGCTTTAAACCTACCTGAAAGTACCCGCTTTAATGTTGTGAATCCAAATCCGCAGCCACAGAATTTAAAACAAGAAACGCTGTTGAATGCACCTTTTACGCTGCCACCTGTCTTAGAAACATCAAAACCAAATTCGACAGCAACAGCCGCCAGTGCAGTTGCAATTGCTGCACCAGTTAAAGTAGAGGCTGTAACCACTGCTGCTCCCCCATCACAGCCCGTAACACCCGTCGCTGATACTGTAAAACAGCCGCTAGCGGCAACTCCAATGAAACAGGAAGATGCTCAAACTGCGAATGCGACGACCAGCACCAAGCAAAATGCGGCATTGGATGAGGAATTAAAAGTAGCTGAGCTTAAACCGATCGAAACCAAAGAAAAAACTAAAACACAGGAACAAGTTCAAGAAACGGTTCAGGCCACCAAGAAAAAGCCTGCTACAAATTCAGCGCCAAGCAATGACAAGCCTCAACAGCATTTGGTGCAACGCAATGAATCTTTATGGAGTATTGCGCAACGAATTGCGGGACAAACACAACAGCCTGTTGCTCAGGTCATGAATCAGATTAAAGCACAAAATGAACACGCCTTTATTGGGGGAAATGCCAATCGACTCAGACAAGGCTCTCATTTAAACTTTAATCTTACAGCAACGTCGGTACAGCAAAATAAAAATACCCAGCAAATTGCGGCGCAAACACAACGTCCGACCACTGGAAAAACGAAATATCGTTTGCAACAAGCTGAAATGTCTCTGGTGGCTGAAAGTCATCAAGATTCCAGTACAGGAAGTGCCAAGAAAGACACATTACAGCAAAAAACCAGTGCTGACTTATCATTAAAAGTTATGACAGCACGAGAAAAAACCGTTACATTACAAAGAAACGTAACACAGTTAGAATTGGCACTACGTCACAAGGAACAACGTATTCAGCTGTTGAATGCACGGCTTGCCGAACTGCAAGATCAGTTGAAAGCGCAACAGGACACTAAAAAGCCAACACGCTAGGTTGCGAGAATATTCTCATAAATTTGCATAAAAGCGGCTCTATCTTTAAGGGGTATAGATCATGTCAACTATAATCATTGTACTGCTGGTCATTGTACTGATTGTCGCCATCGTTTTAAAAAAACGTGAAAGCAATCAAGCCAATGCTGCACCGAAAAAAGGTGCCAGCAAAACGGCAAAAAAAGCAGCGACACGATCTGCTTCACGAACCACATTAGTCCGTGAGGAACAGGAATATGCCCCTCCAACCACGACTGAAATTTCTGAAAGTTTGCGCCAGAAACTTGAACAACAAATTCAAAACGGTAATTTCCAGTCTGCCGAAGCACAAATCAATCAGGCCCTAAAGCAAGATAACGCTCAACACGAACTGTATCTGTATTTACTTGATATTCATTTAAAGCAAAAAGATGATTTGGCGATTGATCAATTGATCAAACATATCCATGCCTTGAAACTGGAAGATATTGCTCAAGCAGCTGAAGCCAAACATCGTGAATACGAGCAGAATAAACAACCTGATTCCATTGATTTTAATTTAACATCTCATCATTTTCAGCAAACGCCTGTAACAGCTGAGCCTCAAACTCAAAACAATGTTGCAGACTTTGATGCACTGGTTCAAACGCCAACAGCACAAACATTTGATGACTTGCAATCAGAATATGCGGCATCTGCAGAAGAAACAAAACCTGTAGAAACCGCTCCTGAAGTTCAGCCTTTAGACTTTAATTTCTCGTTTGAGCAGAAGCCGACTCCTGAAGCTGCACCTGCCCCAGTTGAAACACCTGAGAGCAAAGAACAGCCTCCACTTGAGTTTTCATTTAACTTAGAACCAACAACGCCGCCAAGTATTGAAGAAGCAAAAGTTGAAGAGGCAAAACCAGCGCTTGACTTTAACTTTACCAACTTAGAAGTTGCGTCTCAACCGATTGAAGAAAAAGCACCGGTAGAAGAAACGGCACCAAGCCTAGATTTTAACTTTGAACCTACAGTAGCAAAAACTGAACAACCTACGTCACTTGAAACCGCAGCGTTTTCATTTGATGTTGCTGAACCTGCCGCAGTTGAAACATCACCTGAGCCGACCGCTCCTGTTACTGCACCGTCAATAACGATTGCGATTCATGACCCATTGGTACAGTCTTTCCCTGATCTACAACAGCTTGATGAAGCCCAGCTGAATTTAGAGCTTGCAGAGCAGTATATTGAACTAGGTGCCTATGATTCTGCACGTGAGTTGTTAAAAAACAATCAGGCATTCAATGCAGAACAACAACAACGTTCAGAAAATTTACTGAATAAAATAGCTTCCTGAATTTGATCAGTCTAATATAAGCAGTCTCTCAGGCTGCTTTTTTTATGATGAAAACAATCGCTTTAATTTATATGGGTGGGACGTTTGGTTGTATTGGCGAACCCTTGATGCCAATGCCTGAACAGGATTTTTTGCCTTTATTAGCGAAGGTGATTCCAGCACATTTACAGGTTGAATGTTTTGCTGCGACCAGCATTAAAGACAGCAGTGCCTGTACCGCAACCGATTGGTTGCAATTGGTACAACAAATCCAACAATTACAACTCAATGGCTTTCAGCATTTTGTCATCATTCATGGGACAGACACCTTAAGCTATGCTGCTGCAACACTGGCACGTTTTTTAGGCCATTCTTGCCATGCCATCATTACGGGCAGCCAATACCCATTATTGAATATTGAAGGCAACGATACCCGTGAATTCACCGATGCAATTGGTAATCTGTATTTAGCACTGGAGCAAGTGCTTGCCTTACCGAGTGGTGTTTATCTTGCCTTCCATGAGCAAGTCTTTCATGCACAAAGTACTTTAAAAGCCCATACCACTGAATTAGATGCTTTTGTTGGCATCAAAGCAGACCAGCGCTGTGACACGACTGCAGATGCGCTTATTGTCCAAAATCAACAGATTGATCAAGCCGCTCAACTCAGTGTCTTGAATTTGATGTTGCAGCCGATTGCGAAACAACAATTTATTTTGCAGTTAAACAATCTTCTGCTTAGCCCACCCGATTTCTTGATTCTGCAAGGCTTTGGTACTGGCAATATTGCGGTGAATGATGAAATTCTGGCGATTTTTGAACAACTTTATCAAAAACAATGTTTGCCGATTATTAGTACGCAAGTGACCTTTGGGCAAATTGACCAACGCTATGCTGTCAGTTCATGGATTCAATCCGCCAAAGTTTTAGTCAATGATTGTCATAGCCATGCCGATTTATATGCAAAAGTCTTGCAAATGTATTTAAAATATCCGACCCACGAACAGTGGTTCGAACATTGGCATCAACATTAATTCTGAGGTTAGAACATGCAACGTTATGCAATCGGTATTGAATTTTGCGGTACTCAATACCGTGGTTGGCAAACCCAACAGGCTGGCGTTATCACTGTTCAGGAAACCCTAGAAAAAGTGCTAAGTCGTATTGCCAATCAACCGATTATGTTACATGGTGCTGGCCGAACTGACGCAGGCGTACATGCGACCAATATGGTGGCGCATTTCGACACTGAGGCTATTCGCCCAGAGCAAGGTTGGATTCGTGGCGCCAACAGTCAACTGCCCAAAGATATTTCAATCCAATGGATTAAATGCATGGATGAAAATTTTCATGCACGCTTTAAAGCAGTGGCTCGCCGTTATCGCTATGTGGTGTATAACGCTCCGACTCGCCCAGCCTTACTACATAAGCAGGTCACCCATCTTTATCAAACCCTTGATGTGCAAAAGATGATTGCCGCGGCAGCAAAATTTGAGGGTACGCATAATTTTGAAACTTTCCGCGCTGCAGCCTGTCAATCCAATCAGCCAGTACGCCATGTAAAACACTGCCGCTTATTTGAACATGGGCGCTATCTGGTCTTAGACATTCAGGCAGATGGCTTCTTGCATCATATGGTGCGTAATATCATGGGCTGCCTGCTTGAAATTGGGCAAGGTCTGTATGAAATCGACCATATTGATACCATGTTTGCCGCAGAAGATCGTACCGCTGCAGGTATTACCGCGCCACCTGATGGTTTATATTTTATTCAGTCTTATTATCCTGATGAATTCGACTTACCTCAGCTACCTTTAGGGCCACACTGGTTGAATTTAGCTGAATAATAAAAGGCCTTATCACTGTGATAAGGCCTTTTTTATTTGCAACCAATTAACGTTGTTTACGCTTGCGATATTCAACAGGCGTTTCATTGGTCCAGCGCTTAAAGGCGCGATAGAAGGTACTTGGTTCAGAGAAACCCGTTAAATACACAATACGTTCTACACTTTCATTGGTATTTGCTAATAGCTTTTTCGCTAAACGGCAACGATAATCCGAAAGAATTTGCTGGAAGCTGGTATTGGCTTCGCTGAGCTGGGTTCTTAAACGACGTGGCGTGATATTCAACTGTGCCGCCACTGTCTCCAATGTGGTTTCACCACTTTCAAGAGTTGAACCAATGGCACGGCGCACTTCACCCACTAAATCATAACGTGCTAGTTCTTGTAATTTTTCAATCGCCAATTGCTCATGCAATTGCAATAACTCAGGTTCTGCTTGCCATAACGGATAATCCAGTACAGCGGCATCAAAATAAAGACGGGTTTCTTTTTGCCCCAGGCTCACTGGACAACCATAGACTCTAAAGTATTCGTCATCAGCAGCACCCTCATTGAAGTTAAAATCAATATAAATTGGGTGAAACTGACCTTCAGTAATAAATTTAAAGAAACGTAAAATGCCTGACATGGCACATTCAGAGAAATGACGGTTAACTAAATTATCTGGCCAATACTGTTCGCCATTGCTTAAATAGCAGCGACCATCTTCAATCACCAGTTTGGCGTCAAAAGCATCACTGATCAGACGTTGATAGGCCAAAGCACGCTTCAAGCCTTCGCCAAAGGTTTCACTGCTGATAAAGAGATGTTCAATGACTTGACCACGATATAACGGTAAATGCTCACCCAGATGTAGCCCAATATCAGGATCATTACTGACATCCTGTGCAGCAATCCAAAATGCATTTTGTGCACTTAACGGCGTTCTTGCATTGGTATCCACCTGATTTAATGCTACACCGGCCTTTGTTAAAATCTCTTCAGTTGGTAATCCTGCTTTACGAATTGCCTGATAACCAAAGCGCAATACAACTGATGCATCTGTTAGCTGACCCACGCAGTGCCCTTCCCTGTAGATACGTTATTATGACAATGAACAACAATTTTAGATTAACGTTGATTGACCAAACTGACAACAATATTCTGCTTATTTTGTTAAAAAAATTCCAAGATTGTCTGACAGTTTCTTTCGGTTAATATCTGACAGCCTCTCACCGACTTGATCTTGTAAATTTTAAATAAATTGACTATAATTTGCGCCTTCCCAATTTGATCTCAGGTAGGCTATGGCCAATAAAGAGGAACTCATTGAGTTCGAAGGCGTTGTCACCGAAACGCTTCCTAATACGATGTTCCGTGTACGTTTAGAAAACGGTCACGAAGTTATTGCTCACATTTCTGGTAAAATGCGTAAACACTATATTCGTATTTTGACAGGTGACAGTGTTAAAGTTGAAATGACGCCTTATGATTTGACGAAGGGTCGTATCACTTATCGTGCACGCTAAGTCAGATTAGTGAATGCAAAAAAGCCACATTATGTGGCTTTTTTTATTGCTCATGCGAACGTTTATTCACTCAGGCGTGTCGTTTTACAGCCCACTGTCTGACATTCACGGATACGCTCTTGCAACCAGTTGTTGCGTTCTTGCGTTGCATTCAATTGGCATTGCACATAAACCGTACTTTTGGAGTCATCACTACACTCTGCATCACGATGGCGAATCCACGCCAGTTGTGATTTTTTCAAAATTTTTTGTTGTGTATCACTCAGTTGTTTGCGTAATTGCTGATAGTTTTTATTTAAATCAGCATCTGCACTAGCAAAAATTTTATTGGTGCAGTAGATATCATCATAAGTATTACGGGCATTTTCGCAGTTATCAGCATAGCTCAAAGTTGCCATTGCCCCACAGATCAAGCCAAATATTATTTTGCGCATGAAGTTGTCCAAATCGCTTAATTATCATCATTATCTAAGCATATTTTTCTGGGCTTGAACATTGCCCAAAAGTAGACAAGATTGTATCTTTTTAGCAATTCACAGAAATGCTCTCGACACTCCTGCACTTTTGCCATTGAATAAAAAAAGATCAAAAAGATAAAGGATGATCATAATGAAAAATTATAAGTATCTGTTGTTCTGTACACTTCTCGGTTTACAAGCTTGTGCGACATCAAAGCAGCCAAATATAAGCCTGCCCGACTATCTAAAGCAGTTTATTGGGCAATCTGCGAACACCATCCAGCAACAGCTCGACTTAAAACCCTTAGGTTTCCAAACATTAGCCCGACCAGTTAAGCAAAATAATCAACTGATTTATACCGTGATTCGTCCCATCCGTATCCCAATTCCGATAGCACAATCAACCGAACTTGGCGCTCAGAATATTCCGATTCAAAGTGCTGGCAATGCAGGCAGTGCTTATGATCTGAACTTAAAATGCCATATTATTTTTGAGCTTGATCAGCAACAAATCGCACGATCTATTCGTTATGAAGGTAAAGCCTGCTAATCAAAGCAATAAAAAAACGCAGCTATTGCTGCGTTTTTTTATAGACTTCAGTGCTTAGTTTAATGCTGCAACCACAGCTTCACCCATCGCATCTGTCCCGACTTTGTTCATGCCTTCAGACATAATATCGGCGGTACGTAAACCTTGGTCTAAAACTTGACCGACCGCATCTTCAATCGCTTTTGCAGCCGCTTCCTCACGGAAGGTATAGCGCAGCATCATCGCCACTGAAAGTACCGTCGCCAATGGATTGGCAATATTTTGACCTGCGATATCTGGCGCAGAACCATGACATGGTTCATACATGCCTTTGCCATTTTCATCTAAAGACGCCGATGGCAACATCCCAATCGAACCGGTCAACATCGCTGCTTCATCAGACAAGATATCACCAAATAAATTGCCTGTGACGATGACATCAAATTGCTTTGGTGCACGCACCAATTGCATTGCCGCATTATCCACATACATATGCGATAACTGGATATTTGAATACTGTGCTTGCTGTAGGTCAGTGACGGTTTGCTTCCACAACTCAGTTACTTCAAGAACGTTGGCCTTATCCACCGAACAGACCTTGCCACCACGCAATCCAGCCAACTCAAAAGCGACTTTGGCGATACGTTTGATTTCACTTTCTGAATAGACGTCAGTGTTATAGCCTTGTTTCTCACCATTTTCGAGTTCACGAATACCACGTGGTTGACCAAAATAGATCCCCCCCGTTAATTCACGAACAATCAGAATATCAAGGCCAGCAACGATTTCAGGTTTTAAGCTCGATGCATCTGCCAATTGTGGATACAAAATCGCAGGGCGTAAATTGGCAAATAGATTGAGTTCACTACGAATTTTTAACAAACCGCGTTCGGGACGGATTGAACGCTCAATGCTATCCCACTTCGGACCACCAACCGCACCCAATAAAATCGCATCGGCTTTTTTCGCCTGTTCGCTGGTCACAGCAGGATAGGGTTCGCCATGTGTATCAATTGCAGAACCACCAAGCAAACCATGTTCCCATGTCAAAGCTAAATTAAATTTATCATTGACCTTGGTTAAAACCTTTTCAGCAGCAGCTACGATTTCAGGACCAATGCCATCACCCGCTAAAATTAAAATATGCTTAGACATCTATTCTACTTCCAATTTTCCTATGTGCAACGAAGACGCTGCGAGCCAATTAAACCTTTTTCTCAACAAACTCACCTAAACCGGTACTGACGTCAAATGGACGGCAGAAACGGCGAATGGTGTGTTGCTCTTGCTGTAAATCCACACACAATGGATCAGGTACGGAAACATTAAGCAAACTACCTGAACGACGTGTTCGATCTCGGTACATTTTAAAGGTATAGCGCACATGCGGTTTAAATGCATGAATCACATGGAAAGTTTCGGAACGGTCAGGAGAAATAGGATAAAAGCGAATCACGACTTCGTATTGCTTGGCTGGCACACTTAAATAGACCTGCTGTTTGCGGCTAAATACTGAGCCATGTAAGCGTACAATACCGCGTTCCATTGCCTTTTGGCTAATCCGATGAGTCTTTGCATCAATGACATCGATATCACCAATACGTTCAAACTCACAATTCTCAACACCTGAACAATATAAAGTTGTGTTGTCCGCCTTACTTTCCAATGTGTTCTGTGCAATACGAACTTGATCCACCACATTGGGTGCATTTTGACACGCAGTCAAAGTCGTAACAGCGCCTAGACACAGTAAAATACTGCGAGCGAGTCTTCTTTTCATTATTCAAGCCCAGTCCTCATGTCTTGTAACATGTAAGCAAAATATTATCCGCTAGCATGTTAACAAGAGTTCAATCTCTGCGCTACGCCTATGTTAAAAATGTCTAAAACCTAGTGTAATTTCCCTGATCCAAACCTAGGCTTGGATCTCTTGAAACACCCATGGACGTGCTTGTTTCGCCTTTGCTTCAAAAGCACGAATATCATCTGCCACTTGTAAAGTTAAACCGATATCATCCAAACCATTCAATAAACAGTGCTTACGGAATGGATCAATTTCAAATTTAAATGCTTCACCCGTTGGGGTTCGAACTTCCTGAGCCTCTAAATCAATTGTTAACTGATAGCCCTCATTCTCAGCACATTCCTTAAATAACTGATCCACCACCTGTTCAGATAAAATCACAGGTAACATGCCATTTTTAAAACAGTTATTAAAGAAAATATCAGCAAAGCTTGGCGCAATGACGGTACGGAAACCGTATTCATTCAATGCCCACGGCGCATGCTCACGACTAGAGCCACAACCAAAATTGGTCCGTGCTAATAAAATACTTGAACCTTGATAACGCGGTTGATTTAACACGAAGTCAGGATTCTTTGGGCGTTTACTAATATCTTGACCTAAATAACCTTCATCCAAATAACGCAATTCATCAAATAAGTTATCGCCAAACCCTGTACGTTTAATCGACTTTAAAAACTGTTTTGGAATGATTAAATCGGTATCGACATTGGCACGATCTAAAGGCCCAACAATACCTTGCTCTACAGTATATTTTTCCATGCTTGTGCTCCTTTAGAATGAACGAACATCAACAAAATGACCTGCAATCGCGGCTGCGGCTGCCATCGCTGGGCTGACCAAATGGGTACGTCCGCCGTTACCTTGACGACCTTCAAAATTACGGTTTGAGGTCGAAGCACAATGTTCACCCGGCTGTAATTTATCTGCATTCATTGCTAAGCACATCGAACAACCTGGTTCGCGCCATTCAAAACCTGCTGCCAAGAAGATTTGATCTAAACCTTCTTGTTCGGCTTGCTGTTTCACCAAGCCCGAACCTGGCACGATCATCGCCTGTTTGATGCTCGACGCAACCTTACGTCCCTTCACCACATCTGCAGCAGCACGAATATCTTCAATCCGCGAGTTGGTGCATGAGCCAATGAAAACGCGGTCTAACTGAATATCAGCCAAAGCTTGACCTGCAGTTAAGCCCATATATTGATAAGCACGGGTCCAGTCATTGCGTTGTACATCATCTTTGGCTTGTTCTAAAGTCGGTACTGCTTGTGAAACAGGAATCACCATTTCAGGAGAAGTTCCCCAAGACACTTGTGGCTCAATCTCTGCACCATTCAAAACCACCACCGCATCAAATACGGCATCTTCGTCTGAATGTAAGGTATTCCAGTATTCAACCGCTTGATCCCACTGTTCACCTTTTGGTGCATAGTTACGATCTTTGACATAGGCAATAGTTTTATCATCGACTGCAACCATACCCACTCGAGCACCCGCTTCGATCGCCATATTACATACAGTCATACGACCTTCAATCGACATATCACGGAACACTTGGCCACCAAACTCAATGGCATAACCTGTACCGCCCGCAGTCCCAATTTTGCCAATAATAGCTAACACCACATCTTTTGAAGTGACACCAGTACCTAATACGCCATCAACACGCACCAACATGTTTTTCGACTTCTTCTGTACCAAACACTGCGTTGCCAACACATGTTCCACTTCCGACGTCCCGATACCATGTGCCAAACAGCCAAAAGCACCATGTGTCGCTGTATGCGAGTCACCACAGACCACGGTCATTCCCGGCAAAGTTAAACCTTGTTCTGGGCCAACGACATGGGCAATACCTTGACGGATATCATTAATCCCGAACTCAACGATATTAAAGCTTTTACAGTTGTCATCTAAGGTTTGTACCTGAATACGAGAGGTATCATCTTCAATCCCTGCGATGCCCTGTTCACGCTCTTTTTTAGAGGTTGGTACGTTATGGTCAGGTGTTGCAACGTTAGCACTTAAACGCCAAGGTTGGCGATCGGCAAGCTGTAAGCCTTCGAAAGCCTGAGGGCTGGTCACTTCATGTAATAAATGGCGGTCGATATAAATTAAGCTCGAACCATCATCGCGTTGTTTTACTAAATGGTCATCCCATAATTTGTCATATAATGTTTTGCCTGCCATGTCGTCGCCCTCCATCGTGCTTGCCATTGGTCTGGGTATTTTTGATCTTAAATTGATTATAGCAATCGCTTCACATAAATCTAATTTATCATTTTTATAAATTAACAAACTTTTAGGAATGATTCTCAATTCCCTTGATAAACTTAATGTACTTTATAAGATACGAATACCTTTTGAATAATTCATAAAATAGCTATCCGCAAAATAACTAATTTTATACAATATTTCACAAATATATAAAACAACTCATACCTTAGGATACAAAATCAATGCAGAAAGTGATATTCTTATCTTTATAGCTCTATTAACTGGATGTGCAAGCACCCAAACCCAAAAACTGAATATAAATGCTGTAAAAGCATCAAATCCAACATCCGTGATTATCTCTAAACGAGAGAAACCACCTTTCCTTGCAACTACAGCATTAAATGTACAGTTTGCTCTTCTTGGAGTGGCTGCTCAGATATCTAGTGGTAACAAGATCATTAACGAAAATCAGGTAGAAGATCCCTCAATCTATATCGCTAACGAGCTATCGAAAACACTAGAGAGTCAGCTAGGGATAACGAATATCACAACAAGCACATCTAAAACTACAACGAATAATGTTAAGACACTTGCTGAACAATACAAAGGCGCAGATCTTTTACTCGACGTCCAAACCACACACTGGCAGTCTATTTACTACATTTCAGATTGGAATAACTATAAAGTTTTATACGCTGCAAAACTAAGATTGATTGATACGAAGAATCAAAAAGTCCTTGCTGAAAGCAGTTGTTCAAAAAACCAAGACGACAAAGAGAACTCACCATCTTATGACCAGTTAATTGCAAATAATGCTGCTGTATTAAAGGCCGCACTTAAATCACATGCAGATGCCTGTATCAGCGAGTTTAAAACAAATGCTTTAAGCTCAATCTAAAATTTCATATTAACGCTAGCCCAAAGCACTCGTTTGGGTTAGCCTGATACAGATAGAATCCCCCTTAACTGAATGATCATCCTATAACTTGTCATACAAAGTTTTATCTGTTTGAGTCTTGCCAGCCATATCGTCACCCTCCACCGTGCTTGCCATTGGTCTGAGTATTTTCATCTTGGATTAATTATAGCAATCACATCACATAAACCTAATTTATCATTTTTATAAATTAACAAACTTTTTTGGAATGATAAATTGAAATTTTAGATCCTGATCATCTCATTAAATAAAAAATTTTAAATCATCTTCGCTGAGCACATTTCATACGTGCTCTGGTTTTGAGCTACTTATTTAAATGAATCACTTCACGATTTATAAATCCAATCGTCCTAAATTGAAATTTCTTTTTTACATTTTATTCGATAATGATTATTATTTACATTAATAGAGCATCTTAAGGGCATTCCCATGACTCGTATTCAAAAATTTGTACATAACAATCGTCGAACTTTTAAAAAAACTTTAAGTTATTATATTGTACATATTAGTGTGGCAATGATGGTTGCTTATGTGATTACAGGAAACTTTTGGATTGCAGCAACCTTAAGTTTGCTTGAACCAACAGTACAAGCCTTTGCTTTTTTCTTTCATGAGAAAATTTGGAATCATTTCGAATTTAAATTAAATAAAGATACTCAACAGCTTTAAAATTTCTTTGGATACTTTTGTATGAATCTCGCTGCTTTTGAAGCATTTGTTAAAGTCATGGAAACCGGTTCAATTTCTATCGCAGCAGAACAATTATTTATTACCCAACCCGCAGTCACTAAGCGGATTCATAGCCTAGAAGACTACTTCGGGGTCAAACTGTTTGAATCAGCCGGCCGGGGCATCCAACCTACTCATGCCGCACATTCTCTATTACCTAAAGTCCGGACTTGGCTGAATGAATTAGGGGAAATTCATCATACCTTGAGTCATGAACAAGCGCAGGTGCAAGGCCGTTTAAAGATTGGCACCAGTCATCATATTGGTTTACATCATTTAGCTGAACCGCTTAAAAACTTTGTGCAGCATTATCCCCAAGTGACCTTGGATGTGCATTTTGTCGATTCAGAACAAGCACATGAACTGGTTCTGGCCGGTGAACTGGAACTGGCATTTTTAACCCTACCGCCCGTTGGGGATGATCGTCTGAATTATGTGACCATCTGGAATGATCCATTGGTGTTTGTGGCTGCGCCCTTCCATCCTTTGTCACAACACCCCCAACTCAAACTTGAAGACCTGATTGCCTACCCAAGTTTGTTACCTGCTGCACAAACCTATACCAGTCAAATCACTTTGTCTGAATTTGAACGGAATGGCTTAAAACCGAAAATCACCATGAGCAACAATCCCTTGGAATCCATTCGAATGTTGGTCTCGATTGGTCTCGGCTGGTCGGTGTTGCCAAAAACCTTAGTCAATCAGGATTTAAAACAACTTGATTTAAAACTAGATATGCAACGTCAACTGGGTATGGTTTGGCATCCTGCACGAATTCAATCTAAAGCGGCTGAAGAACTGATCCGTATGATGCATGTCGGTTAATTTCAGGATTAGTCTCCCCCACCACCACCACCACAACTGCTGCAACTACTACAGCTATTGCTGCTACTGCTGCAGCTTGACGAGGATGACGAAGATTGTGCTTGCAGGTATTGCGCATAATCCTTGGTCATCAATTCAAGATTAAAATACTGTCCATCCTGCCAATTTAAAGCTTGATCAATCGCAAACAGTCTCGGTAATAGCGTGGTATTTCTTGGCTGATAGGCATGTAAACCGCAACTGTTCCGCCACGCGGCGAATAACTGTTGTGTTTGCTGTGTGGATGTTGTGCTCGCATCATAGGGGTTATGATGAAGCTGTCGACCAATAAGCTGTTCACACAAGTCTTGATACTGTTTTGGAAATTCCAGCATGACATGCCATAGGCTATCCACGGCATGTGAAGGCATGGCATAGGCCTGTTTTTGTATGACATGCAAAGCCAAGTAGTCCTTAAATCCAGCTTCGATCAATTGTCGTTGTTTTAGACCCAGTTCTGGATAATAGAATCTGAATTTATTCCAAAAAACTGGATCGAATTTGAATTGCTCAATCTTTTGTAATTGTTTAGATTTAGAACGCGCAATCAAGGCAAGATTCAGCACAATCACTGACCATAGAAAGGGCAAGATCACCCAAGCAGTAAACAGCTGTTGCTGCCAACTGTACATCAAAATCAATAGCAAGATCGGGAGCGCGATCCATCGCATTTTGATCATCGGTTGTTGTCGTTTTAATTGCAATAATGTATCGAGCAAGATGGAAGTCTGAGCTTCCTGATTTATTTTTATTTTCATGGCTTGATCTTAAAAATAAATGATGACAGTAATATGACAAAAAAACCTCCCCAAAGGGAGGTTGAAGCAGACTTATCCAATCTGCAATAAACGGCGAATTTGCTGGGTCATCTGAGCGACATCTAAGAGATGATGCGGAATGGTCATCGACAATAATTGATCTGAGCGGAAACGGCGGTCAATCTCAAGCATGACATGGGTTTGATGCGCTTCAGCAACAAAAGACACTTCAACCTCATTAAAGCCACTGAACATAGTTGAAGATACAAACTCTAGTTCTTGGTAGCAGCCAATCGTCGATCTAAAGTGATGCGCTGTGAGTTGTCCTTTTTCGACATCCACCGTCGACAAAACAAATCCACATTGCTGCATCGCTTGTAAAAACATTTGCATGGCGGGTGTTGGCAAGATTCTTAAATAATCACGATCCGTTGCGTCTACGCCCCAGTCTACATCCAGACGGGTATTGATCCAGACCCGTGTTGCATTGCGGCGGCAAGCAACTTCGGTGATTGGTGTTTCATGCGGGATTTCCATGGTAAAAGGAACATGGTGTGATTGATGTGCAGCCAATAGAAAATTAGAACTGATTAACCATTGATCCAAAACCAATGGTTGATTAAATTCATGATCACCAGACTCGACCTCCGCCATGGTCATCAGTTGCAAATACAGACCTTTTATATCTTTATCGGTTGAGCCACCTTTAAAGTTAATCTCACCGCGTAGCGTCTCTCCTGCCTGTAAAGTCGAATTAAATAAACGGGTTTCAACAGTGACACCTTGCAGGCCCAAGCCTGACATAATTTTACTAAACATTTTTCTCTTTTTCTCTCAAATCAAGACTATTCTTCTATCTGTTCTAACAGGCCTATGATTAAAGGACATCATCGCCAGCGAGCTGAATCTTAGCATCTGCTACCGCATTCATAAATTGCTGATAGTCATTGAAATTACGTTCAGCTGACTGGGTCGCATAATCCTGTAAAACTTCAACGATGGTACTGCCTTCACCTAAATATCCCATCAATACATCCGCATTGCCGGCTTTGGCATGTGCATGGGCTAAAGCGAGACCACAGCTTTCCGCATATTCATAAAAATATTCATCATCCATATCAGCAAGATCAACCGAAATTTTCATATCTCGTAACTGACGCACATGGAAATCTTGTTGTAAGCTGGAAAAGCCCAAGAAAATATCACTAGCCGCTTGCATCAATTGCTGTCCATGAATCACTCGCTCGCCTTCATGCTCAACCTTATCTTTAAATAGCGGACTGAGAATTGAAGGGTTGGCTTCTTTCATTTGTAAAATCAATGGTTCACGGTCTGCATCTTCAAATAAGGCAATCGCTGAACGGGTTCCGACACTACCGACCCCCACCACTTTCAGCGCTACATCGGTCCGTTGATAACGATCAAACAACACCTGTCGATCAAATTTCAATGAATCGCGATATCGTAGAAAGAATTCATCGACCTGCTGAGCAAAAGGTTCATCGGCTTTGGGATGCCACAGCAAAGGAGCATCATCAATAAAATGTCTAAACCCAGTTTCAGCATCTTGTTGAGTGAGCTTTGGTAATACTGAATGCGCATTACGTTTTTGAGCTGAATCTAAATGCTTGGCGCGTATCTTCCTCAGTTTTCGGCATTCCGTGTTCTCTAATAAAGTCGTGGCATCGACCTTTTCATACCAAACTTGCAATGGTGATAAGGCCATATTTTCAAGCAAGTGTTTGCGGTAGCTATTCAGCATGGTTTTAATGGCTTTTAAACCACTGCGCTCTCCCAAACCAATGTCTTTGGCCGCAATCACAAAACTGGTCACCAGACGTTTTAAATCCCACTCAAATGGCGCAACCAAGGTCTCATCAAAGTCATTGATACCGAATAACAGGTTACGTTCAGGACTGGCAAAACCGCCAAAGTTACTTAAATGGCAATCACCACAAATTTGCTGAAACAAGCCAGAATTGTATTGTTCCCATGCTTGGTCAAACAGCATCAATGCAGGCATTCCACGATAGAACGTAAATGGCGAGACACTCATCCGCTTGGCACGAATCGGCTGTAATTGTGCTAGGCGTCCTTGATTGCTCCAATCATAAAGTGTTAACGCCGTGGTACCTTTGGGGCGTACTGAAAGTTGAGCCAAGTTTTCACGTGGAACTTTTTTTCGTTGTGTCTTACCTAATTGAAAGCCTTCGCTTTTGCTTAATAACTTGCCTTGATAACGATGTCGTGTGAGATCAATACTCTCTGCGGTCCAGAGTTGTTTTGGTAATTTTATTTGTTGTTTTGGCATAACACCCCCTATAAATCCAGTAGTGTTATAGCAATAATTTGAGTGAAAACGATAATAATTTTTTTTAATTCGATTTAGAACACTGCCAAATATTCCATTTCATCCGGACATATTTGGCAGCAAATCAAAACTTTAGATCGACCAGTCTTGAATGTCCCAAGCCTGTTCCTGCGCTAGCTTTTCTAAACGATCATCTGGATTGACCGCAATTGCATGGGTGGCATATTCCAGCAAGAAACGGTCGTTGATTGAATCAGAATAGGCCCACGACTCGGTCACGGAGCGACCAGCCAACCACTGATCCAGACGCGTAAGCTTGCCTTTTTGATAACACGGAATCCCTGTCACCTTGCCCGTATACTGTCCATCCACCACTTCTGCACTGGTGGCTATAATCTCGGTAATGCCAAATTCACGGAAAATCGGTGCGGTAATAAAGTCACTGGTGGCGGTGATGCCGACAATGGCATGACCAAGATCTTGATGTTTTTTAATCGCCTCAAAACCTTTAGGGCGCATTTGTGGACGAATCACCTTTTGCATAAACAACTGATGTAACTCAGTTAAATAGGCATTGTCATGTTTGGTCAGGAATTCGAATACAAATTCATTATAGGCAATCGGGTCAAGCTGTCCCGCTTTATAGTCTTCATAAAACTTGTCATTCATTTGACGATGATGAACTGGATCAACCAAAGCCTCATTGACCAAAAACTCTCCCCAAGAATGGTCAGAATCGGTATTTAACAGCGTATGATCTAAATCAAACAAAGCCAATTGCATAGAATTTCTCGTTTAAACTGAAAATTAAGAAAAAAAATGTAAATCTATCTCCGCTAGTCGATAGAAATTCGTTAAGATCATAGCAATTTTTAAACATTTTACTTTGACCTTTTTCGAGTTGGACAAGAAGAGTGACTGTCCCCGAGATCAAAGTCAACGATATAGACAAAATTTAGGTAGCCAAATGATCGACTCAGAAGGTTTCCGACCCAACGTCGGGATCATTTTGGCAAACGATGACGGACAAGTTTTATGGGCAAAGCGCATTGGTCACAATGCTTGGCAATTTCCACAAGGAGGGATCCAATTTGGTGAAACCCCTGAGCAGGCACTTTTTCGTGAACTGAGAGAAGAAGTCGGTTTATTGCCCGAACACGTCCAAATTATAGCGCAAACAAAAGGTTGGCTGCGTTATCGTTTGCCACATCGGTACATTCGGTCAGATTCAGATCCGGTATGTATTGGACAAAAGCAAAAATGGTTTTTACTGAAGTTAACGGCATCGCCCCATCATATTCAGTTAAACCTATCAGACCCACCCGAGTTCGATGAATGGCAATGGGTGAGTTACTGGTACCCATTGGGTCAAGTGGTCAACTTCAAACGCGATGTTTACCGTAAAGCCATGATGGAATTATGTTTACAACTACCTCAGCGTTAATTGTCAAAGAATCATCACTTTAAGCAATGATTTTTGACAAGAGAGCTGTTATAACTAGGCCTATAACGATTCAATAAATTGGAGTAAACATCCATGTCAAACATGCAACTCGACACGCTTAGACGCATTGTGCAAGAAATCAATGCGTCCGTCAGTTTGCATGATTCCTTGGACATTATGGTCAATCATGTGGCCGATGCCATGCATGTCGATGTCTGTTCAATTTATTTATTGGACGAGCGTAATCGTCGCTACGTGTTAATGGCCTCTAAAGGATTAAAAGCTGAGGCAGTTGGCACCGTATCGCTCAGTGTCGGTGAAGGCTTGGTTGGCTTGGTGGGGCAACGTGAAGAAATTGTTAACTTAGACAATGCGCCCAAACACGAACGCTTTGCCTATTTGCCTGAAACAGGTGAAGAACTATTTAACTCTTTCCTTGGCGTTCCTGTCATGTATCGCCGTAAGGTGATGGGCGTATTAGTCGTTCAAAATAAAGAATCACAAGACTTCAGTGAAGCGGCGGAATCCTTTTTGGTGACTTTGTGTGCACAACTCTCAGGGGTAATCGCCCATGCACATGCGGTCGGCAATATTGATGTATTCCGTAAACCTAGCAACGGGCCAAGCTATAAAACCTTCCAAGGGGTATCGGGTGCTGGCGGTGTGGCTCTCGGTCGTGCCATCGTACTTTATCCCCCTGCTGATCTCGCTGCAATTCCTGATCGTGAAGCCGAGGACATTAGCGATGAATTGGAATTACTCGATCAAGCCATTGCAGCAGTACGTTTAGAGATACAATCGCTTGATGACAAAATGCAAGATTCACTGATGTCAGAAGAGCGTGCGCTGTTCAGCGTATTCTTGCGCATGTTAGATGAAAATGCCTTACCAAGCGAAATTAAAGACCATATTCGTGCAGGCAGTTGGGCACAAGGTGCTGTACGTAAAGTCATCGATAAACATGTGGCGCTGTTTGCGCAAATGGAAGATGACTATCTGCGTGAACGTGTCTCTGATCTGAAAGATCTTGGCCGCCGAATCTTGGCCTGCTTGCAAGAAAATGATACCAGTCACCGTGAACTCAGTCCTGACAGTATTTTGATTGGTGAAGAGATCAGTACCGCAGCTTTGGTCGAATTGCCCGTCGATAATATCGCAGCGATTGTCACTTCTGAAGGCGCTGCCAACTCGCACATGGTCATCGTTGCACGTGCTTTGGGCATTCCAACTGTGGTCGGGGTAACCGAATTACCGATTACTACACTCGATGATATCGAGATGATTGTAGATGCTTATCAAGGCCGTGTCTTCGTCAATCCACCACGTCGCCTACGTCAGCGCTATAAAGAAGTTCAAAAAGAAGAAGAACAAATCGCCAAAGATTTAAAGCAATACGAAACCAAAGATGCGATTACCCCAGACGGTGTCTCTATTCCTTTATTCGTCAATACCGGTTTGATGATTGATGTGGTTCGTGGTGTACAGCGCGGTGCCAAAGGTGTGGGACTGTACCGGAGTGAAATTCCGTTCATGCTACGTGAACGCTTCCCTGGTGAAGAAGAACAACGGGCCATCTATCGTCAACAGCTCAGCCATTTTGCCAACAAGCCTGTGATCATGCGTACCCTTGATATTGGTGCGGATAAAGACCTCCCTTATTTCAGTATTGAAGAAGAAAATTCGGCTTTGGGTTGGCGTGGTTTACGCTTTACGCTGGATCATCCTGAAATTTTTTCTGCACAAATTCGGGCCATGCTCAAAGCCAGTATTGGCCTAAATAATTTACATATCTTATTGCCGATGGTGACCAGCGTCAGTGAGGTTGAAGAAGTACTCTATCTCTTAGAACGTGACTGGATTGCAGTACAAGAAGAAGAGCAAGTCAAAATCACCAAACCGAAAATCGGCATCATGGTCGAAGTACCGAGTGTGCTGTTACAGATTGATGAATTTGCTGAGTTGGTCGACTTTTTCTCGGTGGGCTCTAACGATTTAACCCAGTATTTACTGGCAGTCGATCGGAATAACCCACATGTTGCCAACGTCTATTCACATTTCCACCCATCAGTACTACGTGCCTTAAAGCGCTTAGTTGAAGATTGTCATATCCATCAAAAACCGGTCAGTGTTTGTGGTGAAATGGCGGGAGATCCGCTGTCGGCCATTCTATTGATGGCAATGGGCTTTAATACTTTATCGATGAGCTCAAGCAATATTCTGAGAGTCCGCAAAGCGATTTGCCATGTCCCAATGAGTGATGCCAAAAAACTCTTGGATGATGTACTGCAAATGAATAACCCACTGGTGATTAAAAGCTGGCTGGAACATTATTTCAAAACTCACGGCTTGGCTGATATGGTCAAATCCAATCGCATGCTCAATGTCTAAACGAGACATTTCGATATAAGACCAAACATAAAAAAGGGCGACTCGTTCAACACCGTCGCCCTTTTCAATATATCTCTTTATTTTACTGAACGCAGGTAAATCTGCTGTTTAGCACCATTCAAACTCACGCTCGGAAATTGACGATCATAATCAATCAAGATGGCATCTTTACCCGTTAAATTTTTGGCATCTGATTCCCAAGTCACATAGTATTTGATTTTAGCATCATCACGGACTGGTGGCTGAATGCGCTGACGGTGATCCGCTGGGACGGTAAAATCAACGCTAAATGGTACTTGAGAGATTGCAACTTTTTTCTGTTGAATCAAGGTTGCTGGAACATCCGCGATCTGACTGTCCACGGCATATAAACTTACGGTGCCCTGTTGCGGAGTTACGGTATAACTACCTTGACCCACAAACTCAACCTTCACGGAATTTGCTTTAGTCTCATCTTTTTGTGGCATGGAAGTACAACCTGCTAAAACAGTTAAAGACAACCCGAAACCTAATGCTAGTTTTTTCATTTTTTTAATCTCTTTAAAGATAATCCAAAATAACATAGCAAACGTTAAAATATGAAAGCTTTACATATTTGCTACTCAGCTTTCGATGTCAGAAACCCCAAGCAATTGATTAACTTTTATACACAACAAAAACCATAACAGAAACCGTTCTGGGCCTTTTTACATAACTCCAACATGTAAAGGCGCTATTTTTCAGCAAAAATGGTGGCTCTCAAATTTTATTAATCTAGCGTCCGATTCAGTTTTCATTAAAACCAAGCAAAGTAGTAAGTCTTTATTTTTAAATTATCTTTTATCTTTTTTTAACAATTTTTATATCCACAAATACGCTACTCATGTTTAAGATTTAGACAGCTTCAATCGAATAAAGCATTTATGACATCAACTTTAATCCATTGGAAAAAAAGCTTTCATCAACCTAGAGTAAAAATACAAAGGATGTGAACTTGATCATTATAAATCGCACTTAGGCATCTGATATTTCGATACCCAATTTGCACATGAGACAGTTAAGCATTCATATCTTTGAACGGTCAAACAATTGAGGTGACCTAGCTCACAGGTCATCTTGATGGAGATAGAATATGAGCCAAGACGATAAAAAATGTCCTTATAGCCACTTAACCACTGATTTTGGTGCACCTGTGGTTGATAACCAAAATAGTATGACCGCTGGCGCTAGAGGACCGTTATTAGCCCAAGATTTATGGCTAAATGAAAAACTTGCCAACTTTGTCCGTGAAGTGATTCCTGAGCGCCGTATGCATGCTAAAGGTTCTGGTGCATTTGGTACATTCACCGTCACCCATGATATTACGCAATATACCCGCGCTAAAATCTTTAGCGAAATTGGTAAAAAAACCGAGATGTTTGCGCGCTTTACCACGGTTGCAGGTGAACGCGGTGCAGCAGATGCAGAACGAGACATTCGTGGTTTTGCTTTAAAATTTTATACCGAAGAAGGTAACTGGGATATGGTGGGAAATAACACCCCTGTATTCTTCTTGCGTGACCCGCGTAAATTCCCTGATTTAAATAAGGCCGTTAAGCGCGATCCTAAAACCAACCTACGTAGCGCAACCAATAACTGGGATTTCTGGACTTTACTACCCGAAGCGTTACATCAAGTGACCATCGTGATGTCTGATCGTGGTATTCCTGCAAGTTATCGTCATATGCATGGTTTTAGTAGCCATACCTACAGCTTCATTAATGCTGCCAATGAACGTTTCTGGGTAAAATTCCACTTTAGAACGCAACAAGGGATTAAAAACTTAACCGATGCAGAAGCTGGTGAATTGGTGGGTCAAGATCGTGAAAGTCATCAGCGTGATTTATTTGATGCGATTGAACGTCAAGACTATCCAAAATGGACGCTTTTCGTGCAAATCATGCCCGAGCAAGATGCCGAGAAAGTTCCGTATCACCCATTCGATCTAACCAAAGTATGGCCTCACGGTGATTATCCACTGATTGAAGTTGGTGAGTTTGAACTAAATCGGAATTCTGAGAACTTCTTCTTGGATGTTGAACAATCTGCTTTTGCTCCAAGTAACCTAGTACCAGGCATTAGTGCTTCACCAGACCGTATGTTACAGGCACGCCTGTTTAACTATGCCGATGCTCAACGCTATCGCTTGGGTGTGAACTATCAACAAATTCCAGTCAATGCTGCACGCTGCCCTGTACATAGTAATCACCGTGATGGCCAAGGTCGTACCGATGCCAACTATGGCGGCTTACCGCACTACGAACCAAACAGCTTTGGTCAATGGCAAGAGCAACCTCAGTACAAAGAACCGCCATTAAAAATTAATGGTGATGCTGATTTCTGGGATTACCGTGAAGATGATAATGACTACTTCAGCCAACCACGTGCCTTGTTCGAATTGATGACACCTGAACAACAAGATGCATTATTTGGTAATACGGCTCGTGCCATGGGTGATGCCTTAGACTTCATCAAGTATCGTCATATCCGTAATTGCTATGCTTGCCATCCTGCTTATGGTGAAGGTGTAGCGAAAGCATTAGGCATGACCGTTGCAGATGCTCAAGCTGCTCGTGAAACCGATCCAGCCCGTCATTTACCTAGTTTTCTGTAAACCTTAAATATTGAAATAAAAAGCCATCCTCGGATGGCTTTTTTAATGCAGTTGAGTGACAATTTATTCAACACCCAATTAGAACAATAAATATGCTGAAATCATTAGAACACCTAATCCAAAACCATGACATTATTCTGTTTGATGCAGAGTGCGTGCTATGCTCAGCTTGGGCAGATTTTATGATCAAGCATGATCCACACTGCCAATTCAAACTGGTCTCGGTGCAATCCAATCTGGGGCAGCAGTTATTAACGCGATATCACTTCCCAACTGACCAGATTGAAACCATGCTGTTACTAGAAAAAGGTCAATGCTATACCGAATCGACGGCCTTTCTTCGTATTATGCAGCGACTGGATTTCCCTTATCGCAGCTTGAAATATGCCCGTCTTGTGCCTCAAGCCATCCGAGATTTTGCTTATCGCCGTATCGCCTTAAATCGCTATCGCCTGTTTGGTAAAACGGAACAATGTTATGTCGTGACCCCAGATATTCAGCAGCATTTCCTCGTGGATGAACTTGTCACATGAACAGCGAAAACCAAACCATTCAGCAGATCTTAAGGTTTTGTCAGTGGGTGATTGCCAGCCTTTGGATGTATCAGGGCCTGATTCCCAAGTTAATTTTTCAGGTGCAAGATGAGCACTATGTTTGGCAGCAACTCAATATCGCTCCATCATATATTGCTTGGATGATTTCACTTTCAGGTCTCGCCGAAATTATTTTTGGTAGTCTTTTTTTATGGATCCAACATAAATATCTGCACTGGCTCAACATCATCAGCCTGATTGGCTTATTGATTGTCGTTTTAGTGATTTATCCAGACAAGATCTATCAGGCCTTTAACCCTGTGGTCATGAATATTGCATTGGCAAGCCTTTCTGTGATTTCACTGTGGTGTATCAAAGCATTACAAAATGCTAAGCACGGATAAAGTGCCCTTCACGAATACAATAAAATGGATTGACCAATTTTGAAGACGATTTCATGGCTTGCTGCAGTTCATGTTCAGGCGCATCACGATCTTCATCCGTAAGCTGGAAGGTACGGTAATGTATCGCCAAAGAACGATGGGCATGCAGATCTAAATGGGCATGAAAAGCATCTTGCGGATTCATATGCACATAACGCATCAGCATACGTGGCTCATATGCTCCGATCGGCAATAACGCCACTCGCGCGTCACCATAACGTTCATGGATCTGTTTAAAGTGGGTGGAATAGCCGGTATCACCCGCAAAGAAACAATGGCCTGTTTTGGCGAGTAAGGAGAAACCGCCCCACAAAGCCCGATTTTGATCTCTCACCCCACGCCCAGAAGTATGCTGTGCAGGTGTATACGCGATCTTCAACTCATCATGAAACGGAATTTCCTGCCACCAATCCATTTCAATCACATGTAAATGCTTAGGTAGATAATAGCCATTGCCCAAGCCCGTATAAATCGGCATTTCGAATTTCTGATGTAACCATTCTAAAGTCGCCAAATCCATATGATCATAATGATTGTGGCTTAACAACACCCCATGAATGCTTGGCAAATGCTCTAAGGCAATTCCCGCAGGACAGACACGGCGTGGGCCATTGCCCTGTTTCGGGCTGACATACTCACACCAGACAGGATCGGTTAGGAAATTATAAGGACCAATTTGAATAAGCACCGTGGCATGACCCACAAACCAAATTTGCCAGTCATTCAAATCGGCATGCGGGCGGTTCTGCGGCAGCTCCAACATGTGATTACGCAAAGTCCATTCATGTGAACGGTCTACATTCCAGGTATAAGACTGTCGTGTCGCCAGCCATTTGAGCAAACCTTTACGATCAAATGGGGTTAAGGGTTTCTGTAAATTATAAAAACGGTCAATGCCACAATGGTCAGAAGCCTCATGTGGAAAAGGAGGTTTCCCCCAAGTATGGCTCAAGCAAGATTGTGTCGGCAATTGGTAGGTTAATGTCGGCTTATCTTTCATGTAGGTCTTCTTTGGTGGAATCTCATCGCATGAGGTGAATGGTTTGGTATACCGTTTAGGTCATGGACTATTTTTTAATGCGATCGCCTTTCAAATCGTAATGATTTTTTTAGGATTCTCGTTTTATTCCAGTTTCTAACATCGGTCTTTGATCCTAACATAAGCTTATGCCATATGTTGATTTTCTCTCGCTGAGTCAACACAATTTTACCGAACTAATAAGGCATAATGACAATTCAGTCCCAAGTAGAAATAAATCATTTTTGCTATTTTTTATATTTTAGAAAAAAGCATATTGTATATAAAACAAGCTTAGATATAATGCGGCAACAGTATGATTTTCTCACTATCATAAGCAAAACAATAATAAAACATTCTTGGACCCGTCTTATGGAATTACGTCATTTACGCTATTTCATTACCGTCGCTGAGGAGCTGAGTTTCAGTAAAGCAGCACTCAAACTACACACTTCTCAGCCCTCTCTCAGTCAGCAAATCAAAGACCTCGAAGATGATGTTGGTGTGCAACTGTTACATCGCACCAAACGTAAAGTTGAACTAACCGATGAAGGTCAGGTATTCCTCGAACAAGCTCGACTGACGCTCACACAGGCAGACAAAGCGGTGACCATGGCACGACAGGTGGCTGCGGCCAAAGTGCAATGCTTAAAAATCGGTTTTGTGCCCTCTGCCGAGATTCGGATTTTCCCTTATATCTTGCCGCGTTTAAGAGTTCGCCTACCCAAACTACAAATTCGAACGCTCAATCTCAAAGAAAGCGATCAAATCAATAAGCTTAAAAAAGGCGATTTAGACCTGATTTTTATTAATCAAAAATTTGAAAATGAAGCATTTGTAAGTCAATTGGTCATCAAAGAAGCTTTAGTGTTTATGCTGCCGAAACAACATCCTTTAGCACAGCATGCAGAGATCAACATTGCCCAATTACAGGACTTACCTCTGACCATTTTAACCCACAAGCTGTCTCAACCTTTGGCACGAATCATTACCCAGTACATTAAACAGCAGCAAATTCATTTTCAAAGTATCGATGAAGCCAGCACCATTGCAGAGGCTATTCAAGCGGTACATTCAGGGCATCGTTGTGCCATTTTACCGGCCTATATCCAAGCATTAGCCACTGACCAAATCGTCGTCAGACCGCTCAACCACCCGCTGCCCTGTCTAGATGTGTTTATCAGCTATCAAAAACAAGACCCAAGTGAGGCAACACAACAGTTCATTGAAGAGATTCAACGGGTATTTGCATTCGATCTCATCACCAATCTCAAACCAGAAGAGTAAATATAAAAAGCCGAACGAATCGGCTTTTTATTGGATGAGGAAACTTTCAGCTTAGGCGTTACTAAAAAATTCAGCAAATTTTTGATAGCTTGGTCTTTGTTTCATGTTGTCCAGATAATGCTCAATTGCAGGATGCGATTCGATCTCCCCCATTTTTAGCTGCCAAAATAACATGGCCGCAACCGTGACATCCGCGGCCGTAAACTGCTTGCCACATAAATAGGGATCAACTTCACTCAGTCCTTGCACAAAGGCATTGTAGGCATCCTGATAATCCCCATATCCAACAGAAGATTTTTGCTCAGGTGCGACATCCACACCGAGCATTTTATTAGTCGAAGCAGCTTCCCACGGCCCTGAAATAAAGAATAACCAACGATAATACACGCCACGCTTGGGGTCATTCAGTGCTGGTGCCAATCCTTTGTCCGCAAATTTATCCGCCAGATAAGCACAAATTGCATCCAGCTCATACACCACCACATCACCATCGACCAGCACAGGGACTTTGCCAAAAGGATTGATTTTCAGATATTCAGGCGTTTTCATCTCAGTTTGAAAAGCCACTTCGATACGCTCGCATTCAATGCCCAGTTCGATCAGCAACCAATCAACCACGACGCCACGCGAAAAATTATTGGTATAAAGTTGAAGAGCCATTTTGATATTTCCTTGGTGAGTTATTCTTATTTCAATGTAAGTGTTTTGATTGTCAGTTTTTGTCAGTAGTCGAACGACACACTTCCTGTGTCCACCAGCGTTGAAAGAGTTGTTGTTTGAATTGTGGGTACAGCTCCTGGCTCAGCGCCAATTGCTGAATGCGATCAATTCTAAAATGACGAAAACCTTGACGTAATTCGCACCATGCTGCCAGTACAATTCGATCATTAAAATAGCCCAGTGCAAAAGGCCACAATGTACGGGAACTGACCCGTTGCTGCTCATCCGCATAATCGACAACGATTTTGACTTGCTGGCGGATGGCTAAGCGCACCTGCTCCACCAAAGCTTCATTTACAGGTAACCAGACATTGATTGATCTTAATGTCGTGTGTTCTAGCATGTGCTGGCAGCGCTCTGGCAAAACTGCATTCAGTTTGGCAAGCACAGCCGTTGAAGCCGACTTTAGGGCCAGATCAGGAATATCGTTCAACCAGTTCAGAGCCAAGAAAATCGCTTCGATTTCGGTTTCATTCAATGTCATCGGTGGTAATAGGAAATCTTGTTTCAGCTGAAAACCCAATCCAGCTGCGGCATCAATACAAACGCCTTGCTCACGCAAGGTATCAATATCGCGATAGACACTACGCTGACTGATCTGTAAACGCTCTGCCAACACCTGCGCGGTCACCGGATAGCGATATTCTCTCAGCAGCTGTAATAGATTAAGTAAACGGATTGAACGACTCATACGATCCCTATTGTTATTATGAATGATGGGAATACGAACCCTCCCATCATTGTCGTTTCATCTGATTCGGATAAATTAACTCTCGGTTAAGGCAGCCACATTCAACACACTTTGCAAATAAGCATGTAGATCCTGCACATTGTGCGCAATGGTCAAGGGTTGATATTGCTGCAAGGTTTCAATGCTATGCACCCCATAACTGACCCCAATCCGTGGCATATTCAGATTTTGTGCCATTTCCAAGTCATAACTGGTATCCCCCACCATCACAGCACGGTCAGCAGTGACATCCATTTCAGTCAAAATTTCCTGCAACATCAATGGATCTGGCTTGGATTTGGTTTCACTGGCAGCACGGGTAATATCAAAGATCTCATCACTATTGGTTTGTGCCAAAACCCGATCTAGGCCTTTACGACTTTTGCCTGTTGCCACAGCAAGCTTTAAACCTTGCTGTTTTAAATCCGCGAGCAACTCTGCAACGCCGCTAAACCACGCATCCCCTTTGGAGTTTGCCACATAATGGTCTGCATAACATTGCAAAATATCTTGCTGTAAATGCGGAACTTGTGGAAACAGGATTTGCATGACTTCAGGCAAACCTAAGCCAATAATACTTTTTGCAGCTTCATCCGTCAGCGGTTGTTCAAATTGCTGTGCTGCGTATTGCAAGCTTGCTACGATTTGCCCAACCGAGTCGAATAAGGTGCCATCCCAATCAAAAATCACCAGTTCGATATTTTGACTCATTTCTGCTTTCTCAACTGATCGATCACCTGTTGCATATCTTCAGGCATGGGCGCTTCAATGCTTGGATAGTTTGGAATATCTAAACGCATCGCATGTAAGCACAAACGGCGGGCTTCTGGACCCGTATAGGCCGTATTATGGCCATATTTATCATCCCCAACCAAAGGATGACCAATACTGAGACCATGCACACGGATTTGATGGGTACGACCCGAGAGTGGTGATGCATGCACCAAAGTCGCGGCTTTAAAACGTTCAACCACTTTCCAGTCCGTCTTGCTCGGCTTACCCTCTTTGGTCACACGAACACGACGCTCACCATTGGCCAGTTCATAACGCAATAAGGGTGCATCAATCATTTGCTGATCTAGGCTGACTTGACCTTTGACAATTGCGGCATAAGTTTTTTGAATCTTATGCTCACGCAATAAGTCTTGCAGTAATTTTAAAGTACTGCGCTTTTTACTAATCATCACCAAACCAGAGGTATCACGGTCAATACGATGGATCAGCTCCAGATATTTTTTACCAGTTGCGGCACGCAAGGCTTCAATCAAGCCATAAGCCACACCACTGCCACCATGTACCGCAATCCCTGAGGGTTTATTGATCACCAACAGCCCTTCATCCTCATACACCACACGACTGAGTAAACTTTGCGCTACACTATCGCTTACTGGAGCAGCCGTTTCATCCTTTTGTTCATAACGAATTGGTGCAACCCGAATCTGGTCGCCAATGTTCAATCGCGTTTCGGCTTTTATTCTTTTTTTGTTTACGCGTACTTGTCCTTCACGAATCAAACGATAGATTCGACTCTTCGGTACACCTTTTAATCGGGTAAATAAAAAATTATCTATTCGCTGCCCGTCTTGATGCTCATCCACGTCAAACCAAGTGACACTTTGCCATTGTTGTGTAGAATTCATACGCTCGATTAATCCAAGATTTGCTAAATATGATTAAAAAATGATCATTTAGCTAAGTTATTTCACAAGAAACCTAAACTTAGCCCATAGGCAGATGCTGCAAGGTTTGATATATTCAGCGCACGGATACCGCCGTAAGTGAGCATCAAATCAGAAATTTTATTTAGATAAAATTTTCAATCGATGAGATATTCACCAACAACTCGGATAGGTCCTAAAGAATTATGCCGACGCCGAAGGCTTATTATATCGGCAAAATGGCAAACTGTTGCGTTTAATTGTGCATCAGCACATACAGTTTGTTCAGAAAAAATATGTCGCCAGCAATTTGCTGGTTATTAAACGTAAACTGATCCACATCAGACAATTTGCTCCCTGATGTCGCATTCAGGCTAAAGCGTTGATGCATTGGAACTGCTAAGCAGAGATACGATGATCATTCCGTATCGAGACTTCCAGATGGATCGACTTCAATGCTTAATGACAGTGAAAGTCACCATCCAATGCACCGCTCACCCGCCAGTGAAGCGTACAGGAAACTTTGATTATGTCGGATCTAGTGATATTTCACAGATGTAAGACATGCCATGAAATATCAACGGATTCCAGATTGAAGCAATATTGCTGACATCGAAATAACCGTATCAGAGCCCACAGCTGGATATTTACAGTCAGTGGTTTCAGAGCGACCTATACAACGTTGCTTCTGAGTCTTGATCGCGCCAATGAGATGTTTGCTCAAAAATATTGGGCTTGTTGTTTGTGTGCATCACTATTAGGTGTCACACCCATGAAACGTATGTTGATTAATGCAACCCACGCCGAAGAAGTTCGCGTTGCACTTATCACTGGTAATCGTCTTTACGATTTCGATTTAGAGAATCGTACACGCGAACAAAAAAAATCAAATATCTATAAAGGTCATGTCACTCGCGTTGAACCGTCTTTAGAAGCGGTTTTCGTTGAGTACGGCGCACAGCGTCAAGGCTTTTTGTCTATGCGAGAAATTGCAAACTCGTATTTCAAAGCTGACCCTCGTCAAACTTCAAATATTCGTGAACTCATTACTGAGGGCACTGAATTACTGGTTCAAGTTGAAAAAGAAGAACGTGGCAACAAAGGTGCTGCGCTTTCAACCTTTATTTCACTTGCAGGCCGTTACTTAGTTCTGATGCCGAACAATCCGAAAGGTGGCGGTATCAGCCGTCAAATTTCAGGTTCAGTACGTGAAGAACTGAAAGAAATTTTAGCCTCTTTAAATGTACCGCGTGGCATGAGCGTGATTGTTCGTACTGCGGGGATTGGCCGTACTCAAGAAGAGCTTCAACTCGACTTGCAACACTTACTTGACCTTTGGGCACAAATCCAAGGTTCAGCAAGCTCTGGCCCATCACCGATGTTGGTGCATCAAGAAGCAGGTGTGGTGACCCGTGCGATCCGTGATTATTTACGTGATGACGTAGCTGAAATCCTGATTGATAGCGAACAAGCCTATAACGAAGCGTATAATTTCGTAAAAGCAGTGATGCCACGTCAGTTAGACAAATTAAAAACCTATACCTTGAATGAGCCATTGTTTGCTCATTTTGGAATTGAAAGCCAAATCCAAACGGCTTATGAACGTGAAGTAAAACTGCCTTCTGGTGGTTCAATCGTCATCGACCAAACCGAAGCCTTGGTTTCAATCGATATTAACTCGGCGAAATCAACCCGTGGTCATGATGTTGAAGAAACGGCGTTAAACACCAACTTAGAAGCAGCCGAAGAAATCGCACGTCAACTGCGTTTACGTGATATCGGTGGCCTAGTTGTCATCGATTTCATCGACATGACCAAAGACCGTAACCAGCGTATGGTTGAAGCGAAATTACGTGAAGCGACACAAAGTGACCGCGCACGAATCCAATTCGGTCAACTGTCACGTTTTGGTCTGATGGAAATGAGCCGTCAGCGTTTACGTCCTTCTTTAGAAGAAGCCACAGGTTACGTTTGCCCACGCTGTCATGGTACGGGTATGGTGCGTGACTTACGTTCGTTGTCACTTTCAATCATGCGTAAGGTTGAAGAAATTGCTTTACGTGAACGCCAAGGTGAAGTTCAAGTTGAAGTGCCTGTTGAAATCGCAGCGTTCTTATTGAATGAAAAGCGTCATAGCCTAGTGTACTTAGAACAAACTTCAAATGTTCGTGTGACGGTATTGCCTCACCCACACTTGGAAACACCACACTACCAAATCCAGTTCAACCCTGATGGTTTTGCACCGTCAAGTTATGAACGTACTGAAGCCACTCGTTCTAGCGAAAAAGAATTGGGTTATGAGTCTTCAGACTGGCATTTGGAAGATGCAGAGCATCACCATGCGCCTGCTGCGCAAAACCAAGCTGCTGCACCACAGAAGAAAGGCGCTGCTCAGCAACAGGCCGCTCAAGCAAAACAAACTCAAGCAAGCACACAAAAGTCAGCTAGCCCTTGCGCTTGGTTAGAGAACCTATTTGTTCAAAAACAAGCTCAAACCACTGATCAATCCCGTTCTGCTCAAAATGCAGCCGCAGCGATTGAACAAATGGTGAATAACGGTGCGGTAAGCCGTGGCCAGTTTGGTCAAGTCAACGTGCCAGTTGTAGCTGAAACTGCTGCACCAGCAGCGACCGCAAACAATGCTTATATTTCACAAAATCCTGTGAAACAAGAAGCGCGTGAAACTTTTGAGAAAGACGAAAAATCTCATCGTCCAAATCAAAACCAGAAGAAGCGCAAGCACAAAGAACAGCGTGAACAACACGCACATGCACATGAACAACAAAATCAAGTGCATGAAGAAGTGGTTCAACTGTCACGCCAAGAACAGCGCCAAGAGCAACGTGAGTTAAAGCGTCAACAAAAACGCCAACAACCACAAGAGTCTCAAAACCAGCAACAACATCATGATGCTGCTCAAGGTCATGAGTCTGCGCCGTTGCCACGTCGTGACCGTAACCAGCAACGTCCAAATCGCCCAAATCGTCATCGCGATCAAAGCGTATTGAATGAAGCTCCTGCTGCAACTGAAGCACCAGCAAATCCACAACAAATCAAAGTGGATGTAGTCGATGCGCCACGTAGCGAACCAATGAACACAGCACTGGTTGTGAATATTGATCAAGGTCAAAGCGAAATTGTTGCATTGACGCCACAACAGACCAATGCGCCAGCTGCAAAAGCAGAAGTTGCAACAACTGTTGTAGAAAAAGCTGAGAAAAAACCTGTAACTCAAGCAGAACCAGTGGTTGCAAAAGAAGCACCTGCTGCTGCGGTAGAAGAGACTGCTCAAGCACCGGTGAAACGTGCCAGTAATGACCCACGTTCACGCCGTCGTCAACGTGGTCATCAATCAGCTCAGAAAGCAGTTGTTGTACCCAAAATTGCACCATCGCAAATTCCAGCGTTGGGTCAATACACCTTGGGTAGCTTGATTCGTCATGTTTACGGTGAAGATTGCACCATTTTGATTGAGCAATTTGGTTTGATCACTACGTTTAACCGTGCCCTACAAAAGTTTGCTGAACAATATGCAAGCTCTTTAGTGGTAGAAACAGCGGTTGAGGAAGAAAAGCGTCCTGTAACACGTGATGCTGAGCTTCCAAGTCAAAAGTCGACTGAAGAAGCTGAACCAGCGCCAGTGTTAGCATTAACACCACCTGAAGCTGCGGCTATTCGTGTTGCCAATGATCCACGTGAACGTCGTCGTTTGGCTAAACTTGCTGCGGAACAAGCGAAAGAAGCACACGTTGCATCAACTGCTGCTCCAGCAGCACCTGTTGAACACACTGAAACGCAAGAAGAAGTGAAAGCAGCAGAAACAACGATTGTTGCAGAAGAAACGGCAGTAGCTGCACCTGAGCAACAACCCTTAGAACTTGCTAGTACTGAAGTTGTCGCAGAAGTTGCACCCGTTGAAGCTGAAGCAGCTGAACCTACCGTAACTACTGAGGTTGAAGCCGTAACTGAAACTGTTGCAGAACCTGTTCAAGCTGCTAAAAAAGCTGAACAAAAGCCAGCAGCAACAGAAGCAGAACTTGAAGATGAAGCAGCGAAAGCGGAAAAAGAGAAATCTAGCCGCCCTCGTCGCCCGCGTGGCCGTCCACCTAAAAAAGCCACAGCTGAGTGAGTCATTTGCTAAATTGCACTCAATAAGGCGAAGCCTAGTCATTCCGATGACTAGGCTTTTTTGTTATTTTGTTAAAATTAGGTTGATTGCTCTAGGCACTTACCATTACAAAACAGCATCAACAACAATGGTGTGAATGGTTGTGTTCTAACGGATAGCCATTTCTTGGATTGATCGAAAAATAAACAGGATTGATATGAGCCAAACTACGCAGACCGATATAATTACTCTTGGTGATGTTGCTACTCGACTTCCAAACTTCATCACTAAAGTCCCTCATATCCTCAATGGTCTTAAACAAGCATATTTGCGAACACCAACGTCTCCCGCGGGTTTAGGTATTGCCTTTGAAAAAGCAGTCAAGCGCAACCCTCAAGGCATCGCACTGTTATTTGAAGATCAAAGCTATAGCTATCAAGCACTCAATGAATGGGCAAACCAAATTGCACATTACTATTTATCGCTTGGTGCAAAAAAAGGCGATGTGATTGCTGTGATGGTAGAAAACCGTCCTGAACTGATTGCCAGCATTGTAGCTTTGGCCAAAATCGGGGTCACGATTGCCCTCGTCAATACCTCACAGGTGGGTAAAGTACTTGCACACAGCATTAACTTGGTCAATCCAATTGCCGTAATTGCGGGTGAAGAAGTTCGCGCTGCCATTGATGAAGCACGTCAAGACTTAAAGGTCGCTCAAGATCGTTTTCACTGGTTTGCAGACCAAGAAACGCGTAAACATGCAGGTACAGCACCGCAAGGCTATGTGAATCTTGCCCAACAAATTGATCAGTTTCCAAAATTCAATCCATCAACCACTCGTACTGTAAATGGCAAAGATGGATTGTTCTACATCTATACTTCAGGCACTACGGGCTTACCAAAGGCCGTAATTTTCACACATAGCCGCTGGACGCTCGCTTATGGCACCTATGGCCACATTCTCAATCTCGGTAAAGATGATGTGATGTACGTGACGCTCCCGCTTTACCACGCAACCGGTGTGGTGGTGTGTTGGTGTGGTGTGATTGCAGGTAGTGCCACATTGGCAGTACGCCGTAAATATTCAACCAGTGCGTTCTGGAAAGATGTGCAAAAGTTCAATGCTTCTGCGATTGGTTATGTCGGTGAATTGTGCCGTTATCTGATTGATGCGCCAGTTACAGAACAAGATCGTGCGCATCGTGTGACCAAGATGATTGGTAATGGCATGCGTCCAAATATCTGGGGCAAGTTCAAAGAGCGTTTTGGTGTCGAAGAAGTGCTTGAACTTTATGCATCAAGCGAAGGCAACGTTGGTTTTAGCAACATCTTCAACTTTGACAATACGGTTGGCTTCTCTCCAACACCGTATGCAATCGTTGAATTCGACAAAGAAAAGAATGAACTGGTCCGCGATAAGAAAGGTTACTGTAAGAAAGTGAAGACTGGTGAAGTGGGCTTGCTGATTGGCAAAATCACCAGCCGCTCACCTTTCGATGGCTATACTGACCCAGAAAAAAACAAGTCGGTGATTTTGAAAGATGTGTTTACCCAAGGTGACTCCTATTTCAACACCGGTGACTTGGTGCGTGATATCGGCTTCCGCCATGCCCAGTTTGTGGATCGTTTAGGTGACACCTTCCGCTGGAAAGGCGAAAACGTTTCAACCACAGAAGTTGAAAATATGGTCTGTGAGTATGAAAAGATCGTAGAAGCAGTGGTTTACGGCGTTGAAATTCCAAATACCAACGGTCGCGCAGGTATGGCAGCGATTACCTTGGTTGATGGTGCGGCACTCAATGATGCAGATTTAACCGATATGGTCAATGTATTCAAAAAATGCTTACCTTCTTATGCGATTCCAGTATTCTTACGTGTTCAAGAGAAAGTTGAAACCACAGGCACATTTAAATACCAGAAGAATAAACTGAAAGAAGATGGCTTTAATCCAAGCAAAACTTCTGAACGTTTACTGGTTTTATTACCAGGTGCAAGTAGCTACACTGATGTAAATACAGAGATCTTTGACAATATTCAGAGCTATCAATACCGTTTCTAGTTTATTTTTTAGCTAAACAAGAGGAAATCGTGCTTTTTATAAACAATCATGCACATGTTTTTAAATTTCCTCTTGTGTTAGCTGAATAAGTTGCTAGAATACGCAACATCAAAACGAAGACGCATTTAGAACGAATTAGTTTTAATTGTGTGGCATGTTTAAACACTTGCTTATGGGTCGTTAGCTCAGCTGGTAGAGCAGCGGACTTTTAATCCGTTGGTCCCGCGTTCGAATCGCGGACGACCCACCATCTAATGTTTTGATAGTTTGTAAAATGTATTTTACAAATGCCTGTAAGAGGTTAAGCTACAGAAAATCATAGATTTTCTCTTGCGCTCAGGTAAAACGTTGTTTTACTTACCCTCGCTCAGGGTCGTTAGCTCAGCTGGTAGAGCAGCGGACTTTTAATCCGTTGGTCCCGCGTTCGAATCGCGGACGACCCACCAAATTCTAAAAAGCCTCATCATTGATGAGGCTTTTTTATTGTCTGCTCAATTTCTTTCAAAAAAATGACAGATTCATTTGAATGACTTTAAGCATCCATGCCTAAAGCATCACAACCGTTTAATTATAAAAATTTCTCTAGCACCGAGTTTAAAAAGATATGTCCTTGCTCAGTACAGGCAATTTGGTTTGCATCAGCAATCAATAATTTTTTCTCACGCAACTGATTCAGGCTTTCGCTCAAATCATCCAATTCAAGTCCTGTGCGCTGAGTATAAGTATCAGCAGCTACACCTTGATTTAAACGCAAGGCATTCATCATAAATTCAAAAGGCAATTCTTCTGCCTCAATCCGCTTCATTTGCACGTGTTCAGCAGGCACTTTGGCTAAATAGTCTTTCGGTAAACGGGTTTTCTGAAAACGATAAATGCCATCTGGTCGGGTGACTTTGCCATGCGCCCCGGCACCAATCGCCAAATAATCACCAAATTGCCAATAATTTAAGTTATGCGCAGATGGCTGTTCTTTACGCCATGCTGAAACTTCATAATTCACATAGCCATTGGCTTTTAAATATGCTTCACCTTGTTCTTGAATATGCTCTAGCACTTCATCTTGCGGTAATACTGGCTGAGTGCGGAAGAAAACAGTATTGGGTTCAATGGTCAGTTGATACCAGCTAATATGCGTTGCACCCTGCTCCACAGCCAATCTCAGGTCGGTTAAGGCCTGTTCTTCACTTTGTTGGGGTAAACCATGCATGAGATCGACATTAACGCGCTCAAAGCCAGCCTGACGCGCCTGTTGAATTGCATCCAGTGCATTATTGGCTGAGTGGATACGACCAAGACGCTGTAAGTGGTCTGGATCAAAACTTTGCACACCGAGTGATAAGCGATTAATCCCCACTGCTAGATAATCGGCAAATGGATCATGTTCCACCGTACCTGGATTGGCTTCTAGTGTAATTTCACAATCGGCTTCAAAGTCTAAACGTGCTTTGAGTTGATCGAACAACCATTGATAACCTTGTGCAGAAATCAGTGACGGCGTTCCCCCACCAATAAACACACTATGAATCGATCGGCCTTGTGCCATTTCAATCTGCGTCTCAAAGTCAGCCACTAATGCCACAAGATATTGCTGTTCCAAATCCAATGACAATTGCCCATCTGGAACGGCATGTGAGTTAAAGTCACAATAAGGACATTTACGTACACACCACGGCATATGGATATACAAGGACAGTGGGATATTTGCAGGATTTAACAGACTCAAAATACAAGCTCAATAATAGAACCTGACTATTTTAACATGACTCGGCTCGGTACAGTTGCAGCTTCAATACGGGATACAACTTATCATCCCCTACGGATTCAGTTAGACTGAAAGCAGAAAGAACAATTAGACCGATAATATGATGAAAATTTCCAGCCAATTGCTATTTATTCTGCCCCTAGCTTTAGGGATTGGAATTGCAATGGCCTTTCAAACGGCAATCAATGCACAACTTCGCGAGTATCTCAACTCACCACTACAAGCCGCCTTACTTTCCTTTTTTATTGGGACGATTATTCTAGCCCTGCTGGTTTATTTCCAAGGTGCAGCTAAACCGAGTTTAAGTGAACTTTCCCAAATTCCATGGTTTCTCTGGTTAGGGGGATGCCTTGGGGTTTATGCAATCAGTATGAGCATTTATACTGCACCTAAACTTGGATTTTTAACTTTCTCGGGTTTAGTGATTTTCGGGCAACTGGTCATTTCAATGTTGATTGATCACTTTGGCTGGTTAGGTACAGAAAAAACACCAATCAATTGGCAACGCCTGCTGGGCAGTATTGTGATTTTTATTGGTGTGCTATTCACACTACAACGCTAAGTCTCCCTCATTTTAATAAGAGTATTTTTTGTGTCCCATGCCACAACCAAGCGGTTTGAACTTAAACAGCTGTTCCATTTGATGTTTCCGATCCTGATTACACAGTTTGCGCAAGCTGGATTAGGTTTAATTGATACCATTATGGCAGGGCATCTGTCTGCCACCGATTTGGCCGCGATTGCCGTGGGTGTTGGTCTATGGATTCCAGTCATGCTGCTCTTTGCAGGAATCATGCTGGCAACAACACCTTTGGTGGCAGAAGCCCGTGGTGCAAGAACCCCTGAAAAAATTCCAACCATTGCCCGCCAGTCTTTATGGGTCGCTGTGATTCTCGGTATTGTAGCGATGTTGATTCTGCAATGTATGCCCATGTTCCTACCGCTCTTTGGTGTGCCTGAAAGCTTAATACCGAAAGCGAGCCTATTCTTACACGCGATTGGCTTTGGTATGCCTGCAGTGATGATGTATGCCGCACTACGCAGTTATTCTGAAGCATTGGGACACCCACGTCCTGTCACAGCCATTAGCTTGATTGCCTTACTGGTCTTGATTCCGCTGAACTTTATCTTTATGTATGGCTTTGGGCCAATTCCTGCACTAGGCAGCGCAGGTTGTGGTTTTGCAACGGCAATCTTGCAATGGTTGATGTTTATCACTTTAGCGATTTATATTTCCAAAGCCAAAGCCTATCAACAGGCGCCGATCTTCACCAAGTGGGAAAAACTTGATCCCGTGTGGATTAAACGCATTTTAAAACTGGGTTTACCGATTGGCCTCGCCGTATTCTTTGAGGTCAGTATTTTCAGTACTGGGGCGATTGTACTGGGTCCGCTCGGTGAAAATGCCATTGCAGCCCATCAGATTGCCATTTCAGTCACCTCACAGCTGTTTATGATTCCGCTGTCCTTAGCCATTGCCTTGACGATTCGTGTTGGCATGTATTATGGCGAACAAAACTGGCATGCGATGCGACAAGTACAAATCGTGGGATTGATCACCGCTACGATCTTTGCTGCCTTCACCATGACCTTGATTGCGCTTGCACGTCCCTATATCGTGGCGATTTACACCACGGATATCGATGTGATTCCAGTGGCGATGTATCTGCTTTGGTTCGCGATGGCTTATCAGCTGATGGATGCTTGGCAAGTCAGTGCCGCAGGTTGTTTACGTGGCATGCAAGACACGCAAGCGCCAATGTGGATTACCTTAATGGCGTATTGGGTGGTAGCCTTCCCGATTGGTTTGTATCTGGCTCGCTATACGGCTTGGGGCGCTGCGGGTGTCTGGCTCGGCCTGATTATCGGTTTAAGCATTGCCTGTGTACTGCTAATCGGCCGTTTATATTTGAACAATAAACGTTTGGCACAGCGTGCCCTCAATACATAAAATTAACTCGCATTGAGCGTTATTGATTCAGGGCAGCATGGATGCTGCTCTTAAACTCATCCTCTCATTCAATACCTCCATTCCCCCCTTTCACAGCATACTTACATCACTTAACATTTTGGTATAGGCAATTTAAGTTTTGTCGCCTATGATCAAAGCATCACGTTGAAACTGGATCACCCGAGGTCAAGTCCATATGGCAAAACATGCAAGCTCTCCCAGTAAGCGTTTTTTAAAACTGGCTGGCATGACCGCAAGTATTGCCAGCAAAAGCGTTGCCAACTCCATTCGTAATCTCACCGCAGATGAAGAACAAAAAAATGCTGCTCGCAGCAAATTGTTCCAAGACATCGGCTTACAAATTGCCGACACCTTAGGTGAGATGAAAGGTGCGGTGATGAAAGTCGGGCAAATTGCTTCGCAATATAAAGACATCTTCCCACCAGAAGTCGCGAAGGCGATTGCCAAACTGCAACGTCAAGCCCCTGCCATGCCTTTTGCTGCAATTCAGCAACAAGTTGAAAAAGAGTTGGGCAAACCGTTAAACCAGATTTTTAGCTCGTTTGAGACTGAACCTTTTGCTGCTGCCTCGATTGGTCAAGTACATCGTGCAGTACTGCCAGACGGTCAGGCTGTGGTGGTGAAAGTGCAATACCCTGGGGTAGATCAAGCCTGTGAAAGTGATTTAAAACAGGTTCGTCTGGCTTTACGTTTAATGGGTGTATTGAAAATTGATAAGAAGCTGCAAGATCAACTGTTTCAAGAAATCCAAGACAGTTTATCTGCCGAACTGAATTATGAAATTGAAGCACAAAACTTAGAAGTCTTTAAAACCTTCCATGAAAAGTTGGATGATCAAATCATCATCCCCACTGTCTATAAAGACTATTCATCGCGTCGGGTACTCACGCTCAGTCTTGAACAGGGTGAATCGATTGAAACCGCCAGCACTTGGTCAGTTGAAACCCGTAATCAAATCGGTCGTCGCCTGATTCGCGCCCTAGGGCAGGAAATGTTTTTCTTGAAACGGTTCCATTGTGACCCACATCCCGGCAATTTTGCGTTCCGTGAAGATGGCAGCGTGATTATTTATGATTATGGCAGCGTTAAAACCCTTTCACCTGAAATCATTCAGCACTTCAAAGCACTGGTCAATGCAGCCCGCCAAGAGGATATTGCTCAGGTTGAAGATCTACTGGTTGAACTGCATTCGATTGCTGAGAAACAAAAATTCCCAACTGAACTGTATACCCAATGGATTGAAATCCTGTTGCGTCCATTAAGCACCCATTATGACTTTGCCAAGAACTCATCGCATCACGATGGCATGCTATTAGTGAAAAAATCCCTGAAATACTGGGATGTGTTTAAGCCTTCTCCCGATACCTTAATGGTCAACCGAACCATTTCAGGACATTACTGGAACCTGATTCACCTCAAAGTGCATGACAATCTCAAGGATTTATTTGAAGAATTGGTCCCGAACTAAATGTCATAACAATGCCAATCAGATGATTGGCATTGTTATTTCATTCATATTCAAACTTTTAACAAATCAAATGGCTTGAGCAAAGTTCCATATCTCATGCTCGCGGATTCATTGTTTACAAATAAATTCCAAAAAAACTTGAAATGAATAAGATTGACGGCATATATTGTTATGTTATAACATTTCTATTAATAATAGGAGTCATTCAAAATGCGTAAAGATATCCACCCTGCTTATCAACAGGTCTTGTTTCACGATACCAATGCCGATGCTTACTTCTTGATTGGTAGTACGCTTCAGACCAAACAAACCAAAGAATATCAAGGTCAGGTCTATCCTTACGTTACCCTTGATATTTCCAGTGCTTCACATCCGTTTTATACAGGTGAAGTTCGTCAAGCCAGCAATGAAGGTCGTGTCGCAAGCTTTAACAAACGCTTTGCACGCTTTAACCGTAAAGCTTAATTTTCATTTAAGTTTCACACATTAGGCTGTAAGCATTAGAAGTCTAAGGCTATCTCTCCTCCACTTAGACTTCTTTTTTTATGCCTCACTTTCAAGAATCCGGCTTGACCTGCCCCACCACCCCAAATTCAATCGGTGTTTTGACATAAAACAAAGAGATTTCTTTGTCATTCAGATAGTTCATTAATTCTGTTGCCTGCTCATCTGTCACTGCAAACTGAATCTGCACAGGTCGATCCGCCAATTCAAAAAAACTAGCCGAATGAAATAAGCCTTGATGATCCACACCTTCCAGTCCAGCGAGCACTGTTGCTCCACGCAAATTCATCTGTTTCGCCACAGCCAACAACCACTCACTCATCTGTTGTCCCTGATAAGCCCGATTTTGTGCCGTATAAAAACTCAGTAAAAATCCATTCATTGTCATCACTCCAAAGCTATGCAGCACTCAGCCATTGATGCAAACTCATGCCCAAAATAGTAAAGATCAGCGAGCCAACCACATGAATCAAAATTGCTGCGCAGGCATACCCCAACTTACCACTTTGTAATAAAGCAATAATCTCGGCAGAAAAGGTCGAAAAGGTGGTTAATGCACCGCAGAAGCCTGTAATCACAAACAGTTTGTAATTTGGACTCAGTGAACTTTGAGAAAAATAAGAAATTGCAAAACCAATAATAAAGCCACCAACAAAGTTAACGGTGACTGTACCTAAAGGAATATTGGGAAAAATTGGATTGAGTTTTAAACCCAAGAACCAACGCAACCATGCGCCGAGTACCGAGCCTAAAGCAATGGAGATTAAAGGATAATACATGGCTTACTCCACACATCGCGCAGGAGATAAAGCGACATTTAACATGGATAGATCAACGTTTTTTTGATTATTTTTCATCAGCGAACTCCAAAATGGGAACAGAGCACGCACAAACCTACGCCCCCTGTTCAGGGTAACGTAGGCATCATTAGCCACAATGGCGGTTTGTAATAGGAGGAATGCCATCTCCTTTGTTCTAAAATAACATAATTTTTAGACAACTCAACCGCTGTTTTTAAGCTTCAAGCAACTGTGTATAAACATAAAGTTATCCACAATTTATGTGGTCTTAAATAAAACTTGCTCACCCAGCACTTCAAAATCCAGTGCAGGAACCACAAAAGCAAAAGCTTCAGCATCATGATCTAAACCGAATTGTTGCAACAATTGAGGAGCCTGTAATGTACGAACCTCAGCGGCTTGAATCTGTTGAAACTGAACTGGCATCTGAATATCCCCTTGCGACATGCGTGTCGGTTGATCCACCCATTCTGCCCATGCATGATCTTGATCAACCAAGAATCGAACTGCTTCGTCCCATGAGGAAAATAGACACTGCCATGCAGCAGGTAACTGTTTTTCACCTTTGATTTGCACATCACTCTTCAAGGAATAATGATCATCAACACTCATTTCAGTATGAATCACTTGTTCATCCCGTTGATGCCGAAACGTCGATGCATATTGTGCTGGCATCACATCACTGGCCAATCGCCCCCCCATCACATATAAGGCTTGATCAACCATGACCTGTTCAAAGATCACGGTCTTGGGCTGTGAGTCATCCAGATAAAAACGCCAGTTACTTTGTTTGGGTGAAGGCATCAGCTGGCGTAATTTCCCCAAGAAACTGAATCCAAAATGCTGATGCTGATACGTCAAAATGGTAAAAATGGTTTTCCCATCTTTTTCCCATAACGGTACGTATTTCGGATAGCGCAGACGTACTTGCTCAACATCAACCAACCAAGACAAATACACCACATTGCTGACCTGACTCTGCAAGCGCAGAAAAGGCAGTCGTCGCATGATCATACGACGGAGTTGCAACAGCAAACCACAACTTAAAATAGGCGCTAAAAGGCGAAATAAAGCGGTGGAAGTTGATAACTTTAAACGATGTCTATTCATTATTATTCAATAGATTAATGTTCTGTTTGAGCATAAACCGCTGAATCAACGACGTCTAGTTCAAATCGCTCCCAGCTTCTATTCTACAGTTTCAATGTTATGATGCTTGCCATTGATTCACTCAACATGGAATTTTTGAAATGGCGCAAAGCGTATTGGCACAACTTAAAGATGGCACAGCAAAATTTGCTGATGTATTGGCATTTATCGAAGCTCGTTATCAACATACCCCAACCGCTTTTCAAAATGGCGCACAATCGAATGCTGCAACCGAAAATCAAGGCAGTGCCAAAGTACTTAGCTTCGCCAAAATTGAAGGCTTGAGTCAAGCGGATACGCTCAGTTTATTTGCGGAGCATTATGCGTCTGTATTGGCAACACCAGAAGCCACCGACCATCAAAATATCCGCCAGTTTATGCAACATGGCTGGGATGGTGTCAAATTTGAAGCTGAAGCACTTACTGCAAAATAAGAAAAAGGAGGTTTAACCTCCTTTTTTTCTTTCATGTTTTAGGATTCAAGGACGCGACAATTTTCGCAAGTCTGTCGTTAAACTATAAAAATCTCCACCCATTTTGCCTACACTCTGAAGTTGCTGCTGATCAATCATTTGACCATTCCACAAATGATCAGCGACATAAATCGATTTCACATCCAGCAAAGCCACAGTACCTCCTGATGGCAGGCTACTGAGTTGAATCACCTCTCTTAACTGACATTCATAACGCACAGGTGCATGCTTCACTGCCAAGGCTGCAACCATATGGCTGGGTTCAGACTCGATCTGTGCAAACTCAAATTCGCTTTGCTCTGGAGGCAATAAAGCACAGGATAAATTCATTTTTTCCAACAAGGCCGTATTGGCGATATGCACCACACATTCTTTGGTTGCAATCAGATTTCTGATGGTGTCTTTATCCTGCCCATTTCTTGGATTGACTTGTGAATACCACAGAATAGGTGGATTACAACTAGCGACATTAAAGAAGGAATATGGAGCGATATTGGCAACGCCATCTGCGGATAACGTACTAATCCATGCGATCGGTCGAGGTGAAACTCCACCGACCAAAAGTCGGTAGATCTCATTGGGCTCTAAATCAGCAGTTTCAAAAATCATCGCAAAAATAAACCCACTTTAAGGACGTTCAGCATATTGCGGTAGATCATCAGCGATGCAATCCCACTCGGCTTTAGAAGCCGCAAAAATATGCATGCTCGGTTTTTGCTGCAAAGGCGTATCCAGAGTCCCGATTCTTAAACGATGTAATTCTGGCTGCGCATCCCGCGAACTGATCAGTGGAGAGCCACATTCGCCACAAAACCAGCGATACACACCCGATGCAGCAAATTTTTTAACCAGATGCTCACCCTGAGTAATTTTAAAATCTGCACTACTGATTGGTGCATTGGTTGCATAAGCCGTACCATTGGCTTTACGACAACGCTGACAATGGCATTGTATGATCTCACCAATTTCACCATGAATTTCATAGTGAATCCCATCACATAAGCAGCTACCACGATATATAGGCGAGATCTGAGTCATTGCACATTCCTTTGATGATTTTTCCACTAAAAATATAGGCTAGATCTCATCCCTATGCAAATTACAAATGGTATTGATTCAGAGCATTTCAATTTACTCCGACAATCTTTTGGATCGCCACCAACTAAATCTTTTGGCTTAAAACATCTTTGGCACGAGCATGATCAATATCCTTTTCCCAATGTGCAATCGCAACCGTTGCCACACAATTTCCAATCAAGTTGGTACACGCACGTACAATTCCAATAAACCAATCCACGGATAACAGCAAAACTAAACCAATGGTTGGAAGGCTCGGAATCACAGATAAGGTTGCCGCTAAAATAACCAATGCTGAACCCGGAATACCATGTGCACCTTTAGAGGTCACTAAAGAAACCAATAAAATGGCGAGTAGATCATGCAGGGATAAATCAATATTGCAGGCTTGTGCAATAAATATCACTCCAAGCGTTAGATAAATAGAAAATCCATCGAGATTAAAAGAATAACCTGTTGGAATGACCAAGCCTACGGTTGATTCCTTGATCCCGAGATTTTTCAATTTTTTCATGATCTGTGGCAGTACCGAATCAGAAGATGCCGTTCCCAATACAATCGACAGTTCTGCTTTAAAATAATTTAGAAATTTGAATATATTTAAACCTGAAATTTTAAGAATTCCACCTAGAACAATCAGCACAAATAGAATACAAGTCACATAAAATAGTAAGACTAAATAGCCCAGTTGCATCAGTGAATCTACTCCAAATTTTGCGGTGGTATAGGCGACTGACCCAAAAACACCGATTGGAGCTAGACGGATAATCAAAGCCATCATTTTAAAAAACACTTCGGAAAAGGCTTCAATTGCCTTGCAAACTAGTTCGGCAAAATGTTTTGGAATCATTAATAACGCGATACCAAACAGAATCGCGATCAATAAAACTTGTAAAATATCGCCACGGGCAAAGGCATCTACAAAGGTTTTTGGAATAATATGTAATAAGAAATCTGCGCCCGAACTCATGCTATGTGCACGTTCGGTATAAACATTTAAATCCTTGCCATCTAGCTTCGTGATATCAATATTCATACCGACACCCGGTTTAAATATATAAGCAATCGCAATTCCCAGAATCAATGCAATAGTCGTCACCACCTCAAAGTATAGAATTGTTTTTGCACCCACTTTTCCCATTTTTTTAAGGTCATTTGCACCATACAATCCAAGTACCACCACGCAGAAAACAATGGGTGCAATCAACATCTTGATCAATGCAATAAAGCCATCCCCTAGAGGCTTTAAAGCCAAAGAAAAATCGTGAAAGCTAATACCAATAATAATGCCAAGAATTAAAGCAAAAATAACTTGAAGAAATAGACTGGACTTAAACTGCTGCCACATTGAACATTCATCAATAACAAGATAAATCTCAACAGTGCAAGAAACTCGCCAACAAATAAAAATAGAGTGATTTAGAACATGAAAAATATATAAATTTAAGTCAATTCTTTTGAAAACATTATCTTATAGGACTGTGCTCTAAGCGTTGATGTACGCCTTCTCCCGCTGCACGCCCAGTTGCGAAACAAGCCGTCAGTAAATATCCCCCTGTTGGTGCATCCCAGTCCAACATTTCACCACAGCAAAAGACATAAGGATTGGACTGCAATTGCAGTTGTGGTGATACAGCACTTTGCTTGACCCCACCAGCACAGCTAATCGCCTCTTCGATTGGACGGAAGCCCTCTAAGGAGATTTGGAGCTGTTTGATTTGCTGTGCCATATGTTTGGCATCCGACCACAAGCTTTTTGCAACAACTTCACGCAACAGATTAATTTTGACTTGATCTAAACCCGCTTTACGCCAAAGATTGGTAAGAGATTGCTTTTTATTGCCCTGTAATTTTTGTTCTAACTGATCAATACTGACATCAGGTAGCAGATCCAGATGTAATTGTAGATTCTGCTGTTGCGACAATTCTGCTCTTAAATCACGACCGAGTTTATAAATCACGCCACTTTCAAAACCGTAATGAGTAATGATGATATCACCATGCGTTTGCTGTTCGGATTGTATCCATGCATTGACTCGCTTCAGTGGCTGACCAAAACACGCCTGCATAAACGGCGACCATGTTTTCAGCACACCGACATTACTGGCTTGAAAAGGCTCAATCTCACCTGAAGCCAGCCATTGCTGCCATGCCCCATCACTGCCTAATTGCGACCATGACACTGCCCCACAGGCCAAAATAATCGCGTCATAGTTTGCGCTAAAACGCTGGATCCGGTTTTCTATCGTGAGTTGGTTATTGGATATATCCACACAACGATGACGGTAATGGAAACGCACACCATCGGTCATTAAGCGTTTTAACCACGCACGAAGTAAGGGTGCAGCTTTCATTTCAATCGGAAAAACCCGACCAGAACTTCCTACATAGGACTCAATACCAAGCCCTTGCATCCAGTTCTGAATCCACTGTGCATCCCATTGCTTCACCCAAGGCCCCAACCATGCAGCATGGTCATAACGTTGTATAAACGTATCGACGGGCTCCGCATGCGAGATATTGAGACCTGTTTTTCCAGCCATCAAGAACTTACGCGCCGCCGAAGGTTTCTGCTCAAATACATCAATTTCATAGTCGTATTGGCTCAATACTTCAGCAGCCATCAAGCCTGCTGGACCAGCACCAATAATCGCAACACGCTTAGACATCAGATTGCTCTTGCGCTTTTTGACCTTGTAAAGGGGCAAAGTCATCAAAGCGCGTTACATAACCTTCTGGTTTGCGGATGATCAACTGTTGGCACAACTCACCGCGCTCTAAATATTTAATTTCAAAATGTGTTCGGGCAGAATCTGCTGCAATTTTTTGCTTTTCGAAGGGCAGTTTCCACAGGGCTATTAATTGCTGTTCCGCTTCATCAATATATTCAGGAATATTGCTTGCCAGTATAATCGTACCATTCGGTTGAAGGCGAGACAGTAGAAACTCGAAGAATGGCATATTCAGCCAGCGCTGTGCTGGGTTATGCGGTTCTGGATTTGGATAGAGAATAAAAAACTGTTGCACTTGCGCAGGGAACAAAGCATGCACTACCCAAGGTAATGCATCAGCATGAATCGGATTTAAATGCTCACGTGGCTCTAATTGGTGCTGCTTCTGCATCGCCAAAAATTTTTCTTTGGTTCGTTCAATTGCATACAACGTGGTGTGCGGATTTTGCCCCGTAAACAACAAGGCGTGCTTGCCTTTTCCTGCCCCAATTTCAACGCAGATCGGCGTATTGGGAATGGCAATAAAATCACGAGGGGCTTGCATACGTTGTGCTTGAAATTGACGAATCGACATAATCTCATCAAACTATCTAGAAATCGGCATAAGTCTAACAACTCACCTTACTTTTGCCTAATCTATTTAGTTTTGTTTTAGGAATTTTCTATGCCACGTACATTTCCCTGCCCGCGTTGCGGTGAAGCCAGTACTTGGGAAGGTAATGCATTTCGTCCTTTCTGCTCAGAGCGCTGTAAATTGATTGATCTCGGTGCTTGGGCCAGTGATGAGTACAAACTGCCCACACAAGATGCGCCACAAGCTGATCTGAAACGGCATGAAGATGATTATGAAGATTAATCATCTTCATGGTTAGTCGTGCCGAAATTAACCCGCTTTGCTTGCCACAAAAGGATTGAATTGCTTTTCATAACCGATAGTGCTCATCGGTCCATGACCTGAGATAAATTGCGTTTCATCTGGCAGGCTAAAGCATTCGCGTTGAATCGAATCTAATAGCTGTTGGTGATTGCCTTTGGGAAAGTCAGTCCGTCCAATCGAGCCTTTAAACAACACATCCCCCGTCCATAACAAGCCATGCTTGGCGTTATAGAACATGACATGGCCTGGAGTATGACCTGGGGCAAAACGAACCTCAAATTCATCCTCACCCAATGTTAAGACTTCACCACCTTCAAGCCATTGATCGACTTTAACGGGCTGTGGAATGGGGAAACCATAACGCGCTGAGACTTCTTGAATCATGTCCAACCAGAATTGGTCTTCTTTATGTGGGCCAATCACTGGGATTTTCCAAGTTTCAGCCAATTCGCCCACAGCTCCAGCATGATCAAGATGTCCATGGGTTAACCAGAGTGCCTTGACCTTGAGACCCAATGCGTCTACTTCTTTTTTCAACACCGCCGCATCACCACCCGCATCAATCAAAATCGCTTCTTTGCTTTCACTGTCCCACAAGATTGAGCAGTTTTGGGCAAACGCAGTAACAGGGACAATTTTGACTTGTAGCATAGAAACCTCTGGCGAAATAAAGCGTCGATTTAACGATGGGCTAAGGTATGAGTGAGTGCATCAAGATTAGCCTGAACCAGACTGGCAAGCAAATCTATATGCGCCTGATCTGCATTCAAGGCAGGAATATAGGCATAGTCACCACCACCTGCATGCTGAAAAATCTCTTTATTTTGCATTGCCAACTCTTCCAGCGTTTCCAGACAATCGGCTGAAAATGCAGGACTAATCACCTGTACGGACTGTACATTTTGCTCACCCCATTGTTGCAATAGTTGGTCAGTGTACGGCTTGACCCACTCTTGCTTCCCAAATCTTGACTGGAAGCTAATCGCCCATTCATCCTCGTTTAGATGTAAAGCCTCTGCCACCAAACGTGCAGTCACACGACAGCGATCGGCATAAGGGTCACCTTTATCCGCATAGGGCTGAGGAATTCCGTGAAATGACATCAATAATTTTTCAGCTTTACCATGCTGTAATTGATAGTTTAATACGCTATCAGCCAAGGCTTGAATGAACATCGGATGCTGATAATAATCTTTAATCAGCGTGATGCCAGGCAAATGGCGTTGCTGGGGAATCCACTTGGCGAATGCATCATATAGCGGTGCAGTTGAGGTTGCAGAATACTGTGGAAATAAGGGCAATAGAATCACATGTTCTTGCGGATTCTTTGCCAACTGATCTAACACGGTATAGATGCTGGGCTGCCCATAGGTCATGGCAGGAACAACCGTAAGCTCAAACTGATGATTTTCTTCTTGTAACCGCTGTTTAATCAGCAGTGTTTGTTCTAGAACAATTTCACGCATTGGCGAGTCATTTGACCAAACCGATGCATAAGCTTCAGCCACACGTTTCGGGCGAAAGGTCAGCACAAATAGATGCAAGATGATCCACCAAAGTAACTTGGGTATCTCAATCACACGAGTATCAGATAAAAATTGCTTTAGAAAGCGTCGCACAGCAGGTACAGAGGCTTCATCGGGCGTACCTAAATTTGCCAGAACCACTGTCACTTTAGGTTTTTGTGTCGCTAACATAGACCGTATCCGCTTTTCATTGAATTCATTCAATTACTTTAGCAGTTTTAGTGCTTTTTTCTAAATTGGATTTAGGGTCTGTTGATATTTCACCTTACGAGCTATAGCTCTCATTGCGACATGAGCCGTATACGGCTCAAGATTTGTTAGACGGTACAAGGCATGGCTTATGAAATTTAGAATTCTAAATGAATAAGGCATAACGTAGTAGCGGCAAAAATATCCCTGTCCCAAAGGGTTATGACTAAAACTGCCCCAAACTTCGTTATGAAACTTGACAAGGGGATCGCCATTGCCTACGTTTCATGCCTTGTCTGTGTGGTTTTAGTCGATAACGCAAGACATGGCTGAAACATCAGCAGCCCCTAGTGCATGGTCTTAAACTGAAAAACCCGATTACTGTCTAGGACATTACTTTCTAGTAATTTCTGCCCTTTCGCCGTTAGTTGCCACAACATCCGCTGACGATCATCTCGTCCAGTCGGCATGATCCATTCATTTTGACGCATCTGCAATTTAATCTCATGCAACGCCCGAATATTGACTTGAGCACGAGAAACCGCATGCGCTCTTGGCATCTCCTTACGTGCATCATCCAGACCTGTTTCATTTAAATATTCATTCATACGCTTAGAAAAATATTCTTCTGGTGTTGGAATCACAAAGGCCGAACCCAAGACATTCAGTAATTGTGCCCATGTCATTTTACGGTGCGGTTTAACTTCTTTGAAATTACCATCCTGATAAGCATGCATGCGATACTCAAAAGAATACAGTTCATGCATCGAGACTTTTGCAACATTGGTCAGTGGATCTGTTTCGCGGTTGCCCAGCTCTGTTTCGAGTTGTTTGACTTTGGCACGCAATGCATCAATTTCATCCCGCAATACCTGCGTATTTTGTGGACGGACCCAACCCACCACAGGATAACGTTCTAACATCTGCGGCATACTGGAGCGCACAGCGAGTTCTAAATCTCTTAATGTACGGTAACAAAAAACTTGATCGACTTCATGTTGAAGTTGCTTTCTAAATTCTTTAAATTTTTCTTTGAGTTCTGCTTTGGGATCATGCAATTTGCTATCACGCGATTCGGGATCTTCATGCATAAATACGATGACAGGCTTCTGTTTGGTCATCGCATAAATGTATTCCAGATGCATATAGCCCACACCTGAAACGGATTGCTCGCCATACTGGCTGCCTAATAGAATCACCACATAGTCACAATCATCAATCTGACGACGTGCAATCGAGGTACTTAAGGGTGTACGTTGCTCTAAACCCCAAGACAGGAATCCCATTCCCACAAGAGTTTGTGCCAAAACCGCTCGCTCTGGTTGCATTTCATTACCAGAGGTGGAAATAAAGACTTGATAACGAGTATCTTGCATAGGCGAAGCCCCAATTCATTTATCAATAATATCAAGTATGCATCTTGATTTTTATTAACAGCTAACCCCAATAAAATCTATAAAAACGGCACGATTTAGTGATTTTCCACCCTAATATCGTCCAGATTTTTAATCTTCCATGTAAATTGCTCAGGGATCAGATGTTGTAAAACTGCTTGCAGCGCTACAGCATTGTTCCCACTGACATAACATTCGATCCGTGTAATATTATGACGCAATTTGTCACATAATAACCCATTTTTAATTAAAATATACGCGGTTTGTCGCGCAACTGCTTGTCCAGAATCAATTAATTTTAATTTTTCATCAAAAACCTGACGAATTGCGTCCTTTAAAAAAGGATAATGGGTACAGCCCAAGACTAAAAAGTCAGCACCTTGTTGAACCACAGGCTGCAAAACTTGCTGCAACACCGTCAAACATGCAGGACTCATCTGTTGTCCTGCTTCAACAAAAGGGACCAATTCCAGATTGGTCACGGTCAGGACTTTAACCCCTGCTGGCTGAGCAAAATTCGCCATGACATCTTTAATCAGTTGCCCACGAAAAGTCGCCGGTGTTGCCAGTACCGCCACTACTTTGGATTGGGTCTGAATCACTGCAGGTTTTAAAGCTGGGACTAAACCAACAATTGGAAAACGCTCGCCATAATGGTCACGCAAATAATCCAAACTAAATGCAGAAGCGGTATTACAGGCAACCACTGCAATTTTGCAGCCTTGACGATACAGCCACTCTATCGCTTGTGCTGTGAGTTGACGGATTTCCTGATCGGAACGTGCGCCATAGGGTACATGTGCAGTATCGGCATAATATAGAATGCGTTCATTGGGTAAATGTCGGGCAATCTCTTGTGCTACCGATAATCCCCCCACACCTGAATCAAAAACGCCTATCGGTGCATCTGCTGATGCATGTGGCATAGGATTGAGTAAAAGAGGCATGGTTTGAACGGCAGTCATATACGCACGGATATTCGGTTATTCACTGGTTTAAGCTTAAACCTCAGGTGCTCAAATGCAAGATCAAATCACCACTTTTTAGTGTTAAAACCGTCTCGCCTTGCGCAGTTTCAGACAAACTGCCGTAGTTGATGAGATGATAAAAACTCTGCCGCTGGATCAAGGCATTGATCCCGAATCGAACATGCACATAGGGCCTTAACTCCCCCTGATATTCGCGCATAAAAATCGGATGCGCTTCATCGACAATAACAACATCCTGATTGCAAGTGGTCAGTTGTAAATAGGTCTTGCCTTCAAGCTCGACCTGATCAACCTGATTGATCAATAAAGGCTCATCTTCAACCTCGATTTCGATCTGCTCAACTGGGGTTTTGAGGTAGAATTTACCATCCTCTTTCCAGAGCACTTTGGTAAACAGGTCCAGAAGCGCTTGGCGTTTAACCAATTGACCTTCGTGCCACCATTCGCCATTGGCTTTTACACGTAGATCCATTTTGCCGCAATGCTTTGGGTGCCATTGCTCTAAAGGGGGAATTGACCTTTTGTGACTTTGCTGTACATCTTTTATGTATTGTGCAATGTCGATTAAGTTTTTATCATCAGAAAACATGATTTTTCCCTGATTTTCTAAAGGGTTTTGTGGAGAATCATTTTCATTTATCATAGTTTATGCCTTGCTGACGAGAAAATATGACCGCTCAGCCAATTGGCGAGATCAAGGTTTAAAACTATACTAGCCCAAACGTTTGCAAGCACATACTATCATTTGTGTTTGGCAATTCAGAACACTCATGGCAGCACCGAATCGCAATATTACGGTTGCCACCCCTAAAAATATGAGGAGTCCTACATGGAACACATCGAACGTGAAGCGATGGAGTTTGACGTAGTGATCGTAGGCGCAGGACCTTCGGGTTTATCTGCTGCGATTAAAATTCGTCAATTAGCGATTGAAAACAACCTGCCTGATCTTTCTGTTTGTGTTGTTGAAAAAGGCTCTGAAGTAGGTGCG
>NZ_ATGG01000025.1 GCF_000413855.1 Acinetobacter gyllenbergii CIP 110306 = MTCC 11365
GGCGCAGGACCTTCGGGTTTATCTGCTGCGATTAAAATTCGTCAATTAGCGATTGAAAACAACCTGCCTGATCTTTCTGTTTGTGTTGTTGAAAAAGGCTCTGAAGTAGGTGCGCATATCCTTTCTGGTGCTGTACTTGAACCACGTGCCATGAACGAATTATTTCCGAACTGGAAAGAAGAAGGCGCACCACTGAATGTCCCTGTAACGGGCGACGAAACATATTTCTTACTGTCTGATAGCAAAGCACAAAAAATGCCGCATTGGATGGTACCAAAGTCAATGCACAACGAAGGAAACTATGTGGTTTCTCTCGGTAACGTGGTGCGTTGGTTAGGTCAAAAAGCCGAAGAACTTGAAGTTTCAATCTTCCCAGGTTTTGCTGCTGCTGAAGTGCTTTACCATGAAGATGGTACGGTAAAAGGCATCCAAACAGGTGATATGGGGATTGGTAAAAATGGTGAGCCAACCCATAACTTCACGCCTGGTTATGAGCTACATGCCAAATATACCTTATTCGCTGAAGGCTGCCGTGGTCACCTCGGTAAACGCCTAATTGCCAAATATAATCTTGATAAAGATGCTGATCCGCAACATTACGGTATCGGGATCAAAGAACTTTGGGAAATCGATCCTGCAAAACACAAACCAGGTTTAGTGATGCATGGTGCAGGTTGGCCTTTATCTGAAACAGGTTCTACTGGTGGTTGGTGGTTATATCACGCAGAAAATAACCAAGTCACCATGGGCATGATCGTCGATTTATCGTATGAAAATCCGCACATGTATCCATTCATGGAAATGCAACGTTGGAAAACACACCCAACCATCAAGCAATTCCTTGAAGGTGGCAAACGTATTTCTTACGGCGCACGTGCTGTGGTCAAAGGCGGCTTTAATGCATTGCCTAAACTCACTTTCCCGGGCGGTTGCTTGATTGGTGATGATGCTGGTTTCTTGAACTTCTCAAAAATCAAAGGCTCACACACCGCAATGAAATCAGGCATGTTGTGTGGTGAAGCAGTGTTTGAAGCGATTGCTGCGGGTGTTGCCAAAGGTGGTGATCTTGCGATTGCACGTGTACTTGAAGGCGAAGACCACTTTGACAAAGAGCTCACTGCTTATACCGATAAATATAACAATTCTTGGTTAAAAGAAGAGTTATATAGCTCGCGTAACTTTGGTCCAGCGATGCATAAGTTCGGTCAATGGATTGGTGGTGCATTTAACTTTATCGATCAAAACATCTTTAAAGTGCCATTCACGTTGCATGATCTTAAACAAGACTTTGCCGTGCTTAAAACGGTGGATGCTTCAACGTTTAAACCAAACTATCCAAAACCAGATGGCAAGTTGACTTTTGACCGTTTATCTTCAGTCTTTATCTCAAATACCGTACATGAAGAAAACCAACCTGCGCACTTGAAGTTAACTGATCCTTCAATTCCAGTGAACGTGAACTTACCAAAATGGGATGAGCCAGCTCAACGCTACTGCCCTGCTGGAGTTTATGAAATCATGGAAAATGATGATGGTTCTAAACGCTTCCAAATCAACGCAGCCAACTGTGTACACTGTAAGACGTGTGATATCAAAGATCCATCACAAAACATTACGTGGGTAACGCCTGAAGGCGGTGGTGGTCCGAACTATCCGAATATGTAATTCCTTGCGACCCACTAAGACACTGTTTTGGTGGGTTTTATCTTTGGGGCTTTAGCCACTTCAATATTCAAATATATTTTAAGCATCAGATATAACTGACAAGGCCTGAAATAAAACAATAAATATTTATAAAATCGGCACCATATGATTAAATTTAATGTATAAAACGTAAAATAATTAAAATCTTAATATGATAGTTTCAAACCTTAAAATAATTTTAAAGGTTAAATATGAATAATTTTAAGAAGTGTATATTTTTACCATTTATAGCTTTATGCTCTTTTCATACTTATGCAGCTAATTCTCCATTAGCCCAGGAATTAAAAGCACAATCGAATGAGTATATAAAAGATCATCGTGTAAGCTTACAAGAGGCTCAAAAAAGGTTAGCAATACAAGATGCAAAAGCTCCTTTAATAGAGCAAATAAAACAAAACTATAAAGAACGTTTGGCTGGGATTTATGTTGAGCATGACCCAACCTATAAAATTATTGTTCGACTAAAAGGTGGACAACCTGTACAAAATTTTAGAGCTAAAGTACAAAGCACTCTTCCTTCTTTTATTAATATAGATTTAAGTATCCCTATTGAGTTTCAAACAGGTGCTAATGAGACTCTTGATGAAGGCTTAAGTAGATTAAAAGCGAATATTCCTAGTTTGAAAAAATTTTCCCTGATTTACAAGCAACTTGGTATGATGAAAAAAGTGGAGAAATTGGTTTATTAGTTTATACAGATGGAAGTCTTAATAAATCCATTTTACAGCAGAAGTTAGCAACGCTATCAAGTAAAAATAATGGTTTACCCTTTAACATAGAGTTTACTAATCAAAAAATGTCTGATGCTGCAAGTATTCGAGGCGGTGCTTATATCTCTTCTCCCTCATCCTACTGTACGTCAGGTTTTGGTATAAAAAACAGTGCAGGGACCAGATTTATAACAACAGCTGGTCATTGTGACAATAACTTAAAGGATATGGATAGTGGCGTAGCACTTAATTTTGTTAATGAAGCACGCAATGCAAATCAAGATGTACAATGGCACTCTGTTACTTCTGGAAATACTGTTGTACCAGAGTTTTATGCTGACTCTCAAACAACCCCTCGTACTTTAACAGGCCGAAGAACACGAGCAAGTACGACTCAAGGCGATAATGTTTGTCATCAGGGTAAAACGACTGGATATAGTTGTGGTTATGTAGCTCAAACTAATTATGCCCCCACTTATTCCAATGCATGCAATGGTCAAACCTGTAACCCTGTCTGGGTAAGAGTAAAAGGCACTGCATCAGGAACAGGAAATGGAACGTTAAAATGTTATCAAGGAGATAGTGGCGGTCCCGTTTTCGCATCTCAAACCGCATTTGGCTTGTTAAAAGGGACACTAGCTTCTGGTACTGGCTCAGGCGAATGTACAGAATATTATTATATGTCTACGGATGAACTTTATAACCTAGGATTTTCTTTAGTCTATTGATCATGAATAAAAAAATTAAACTATTTAGCTCACTCATTGGGTTCATCTGTATTCTTTATGGATGTAACAACCCTAACCAAGAGACTAAAAGCTCTCAATCTACAGTCATTATTCCTCAAATAAAATATACCGGTGAAGGAGACAATGCAAGTTATAGCGAGGCAACTATAAAAATTGAAGGGTCATGTTTATATTTTGAGAATAGGGAAAATAGAATTCTTCCTATTTTCGCAACTCAGGAAGCTTATTGGGATTCTAAAAAAAATGTTTTAGTGGTTGATGAAAAAGAATACAAAAATAGGGAGTTAATAGCATATGGAAGTGGAGAGCCTTACGCTATTGATCTTAATACCGACAAGTGGATTATTAAACCAGCAAATTCTTGTAGTTTAAAGAAAGGCATTATTATTAATAAATTAATACAACCTTTAATTAAATAGCTTAAATCACGATAACGTTAATAAAATCAATTTAGTCGTGATTTAAGCTTTTATATTTAAAAATGATCCTTAACCCTTCTGGACCAAATAACGATATTCCGTATTGCTGTTTTCATCCAAACTTTCTTCTTTTAATACCAACTCGTGTCCGAGATGCATACAAAATTTTGGAATATCCCATGAGGTAGACGGATCTGTGGCAAGCACCTCAACAACATCACCTGACTTGGCTTTGCGAATAGCTTGATGCAGCATCATCACAGGTTCAGGGCAACGTAAACCTCGCGTATTAATTTGAACAGCGGGAAGTTTGGGTTGTTCAGACATCATTAAACTCAAATATTCGAATTGTCATATTTTAGCATAAACCGCTCAGATGAAAATCATCAGCAGCATTTTGAAAAACTGTACGTTTTTTACATAGTTTTATTGATGCATATCCGCTTTATCTTCGGTATGATGAAAATCATCTAATTGATATAGAGAGTCTTTAGGAAAGATCATGGTCGAGGAATCCAGTCCGTCGTGGGGTATGCGTGGCTTAAGAAAATGGTTAGGCACCGCACCTGAAACCCGCGATGAATTACTCAAGTTAGTTCAAGACTCACGTCGCTTTTTAGAGCCAGATACTGTTGCTATGCTTGAGGGTGTTCTCGATCTGCCAGCAACCAAGATTCGAGAAGTCATGACACCGCGTACAGCGATTATCAGCTTACAGGAAGACGATCAATTACTTGATATTCTGCATGTACTGATTGATTCGGCACATTCACGCTTCCCTGTATTTTCAGCAGATCAAAGTGACAATGTGGTCGGCATCTTATTGGCGAAAGATCTTTTGCCATTTTTAACTGAGCGCAATGTCAAAGTCGATATTCGTTCATTGATGCGTCAGCCTGTTTTCGTACCTGAAAGTGCACGCTCAGACCAAGTGCTACGCATGTTAAAAAATACCCAGACCCATATTGCCATCGTGATTGATGAATATGGCTCAACCTCGGGTTTGGTTACCCTCGAAGACATTCTTGAAGAGATTGTGGGCGAAATTGAAGATGAGCACGATATTGCAGATGAAGAAGCACTGTATATCGTACCAGACAATGACCCAACCACAGCCAATACTTGGATAGTGCAGGCACTTACACCAATCGAACACTTCAACACTATTTTAGATGCAGATTTTTCTGACGATGAAGTTGAAACTATGGGCGGCTTACTGCTGCAAGAGATTGGTTTAGTGAGCGATTTACAAGGTCAAACCATTGAACTTGGAGATTGGCAATTTACCATTATTGAAGCAGATGCACGCACTATTCATCTGATTCGAGCTGTCCGTCAATGAGAACCTATTTTGAGAAGCTGCTAAATCCATCTCAAGCACACACTCAGCTTCCTTTTATATTTCCCCTTTTGATTGCACTGATTTCAGGTGCAATCTTTAGTTTTGCCTTAGCACCCTATTATTTTTGGTGGCTCGCGATTTTATCGCCTGCATTATTGTATGCAGTATTACGTCAACGTAGTCCACGCCAAGCCTTTGCGCTGGGTTGGGCTTATGGTTTTGGTTTATGGTTCGTCGGTGCTTTTTGGCTATTCACCTCTATCCATACCTATGGCGATACCAATGCCTTTTTAAGCATTTTGATGATTGCCTTTATGGCGGCTGCGATGGGTCTATTTACAGCCTTCCAAACTTGGTTGTATCGGCGCTTCTTCCCTGAAACACCGCTGACTTTCGCGCCACTTTGGGTACTCTTTGAATGGGCCAAGACATGGGTGTTCACTGGTTTCCCATGGTTGTTTGCAGGTTATGCCTTCACTGAACGTCTGCTCGATGGCTATGCGCCGTTATTTGGCGTTTATGCCGTTTCATTCGTCGTGATTGTGCTGGCCTGTGCTTTAGTTGAGATTCTAAATCGTCGCTGGTTCTGGGCAATTCCATCTACCCTACTGATACTGGGTGCTTGGGGCGCTGGATTGATTCAATTCGTTCAACCTAAAGCAGCCAAACCACTCAGCGTTTCCTTGGTTCAGGGCAATATTCCGCAAGACTTGAAATGGCTCACCGAATACCAGATCAAAACCTTAGAGATTTACGCCACACTGACTCGTGCTGAATGGGGTCGTGATCTGATCGTCTGGCCTGAGTCATCTATTCCGATGTTCCAGACCGATATTCCAGAATTCTTGGATGCGATGGCCGCGCAAGCAAAGAAAACCGATACCGCTTGGGTCACAGGTATTCCTTATTGGGATCTACCTAAATCACAACAAGTCGGCGAGCCGCTGTATTACAACAGTATTATGGCATCGGGTAGTGATTCATCGGGTTTGTATAAGAAGCAACGTTTAGTGCCTTTTGGTGAATATATTCCGTTATCAGGTGCACTGAAATGGGTATTACCTGCCCTTCAAAATGATGTCAGCATGAGTGGTTTTTCACGTGGTGAGGCCAATCAGAAACCTTTAATGGTGAAAGGCCATGCATTGGCTGCAGCCATTTGCTATGAAGTGGCTTATCCCAACCTGACCCGTCGCAATGCATCAAATAGTGACTTCTTAATTACTGTGTCGAATGATGCATGGTTCACGGGGACGGCTGGACCTTGGCAACATCTGCAAATGGTACAGATGCGAGCCAAGGAAAATGGTCGTTGGTTTATTCGCGCCACCAATACAGGTGTGACTGCATTTATTGATCAGCATGGTCATATCGTAAAACAAGCACCAATAGATCAAGAAGCCGTATTACGTGGCGAATTACCTGCCATGCAAGGGCAAACGCTGTATAACCGCCTAAGCGATTACCCGATCTTAATTTTATCATTGCTTTTATTGATCGTAGGCTGGATCTATCGTCCGCGTAAAGTTGATATTAGCTTCAAATCCCGTCGATAAATTACAGTAACTTTGTGCCCAGAGGAACATCAAACTCTGGGACACAAAGCGCGACATCTCCGTCTGCATTATGAAAACCTGTCACCAGACATTCAGACTGAATCGGCCCAATCTGCTTTTTCGGGAAATTCACCACAGCAACCACCAGTTTTCCAAGCAAATCTTCAGGTTGATATAGCTTGGTAATTTGCGCACTGGATTTTCTGATCCCCAGTTCTTCACCAAAATCTACCTGCAAAATATAAGCGGGCTTTCGCGCTTGTTGAAACACTTCCGCTTGAATGATTCTACCCACACGTAATTCAACCTTAGTAAAATCATTCCATTCGATCTGTTGCATGCTTTTTCCTTTTTGCTCTTTTAAGCCCAGTTGCAGCATAGCGAATCTATCCAACTCAATAAATACGCTTATTTTTATTTTCTATTTAGCGACTTCATGCTAAATTAATTGTGCTGATTATAAAGCCGTAAACGTTTACGTCAATCAACGTGCCAACATATCTCCAACAAGGCTTGGAGCTATTTTATCTAGATATTTTCATCTTGGATAAGGCACTGGCGTTTGTTGGTTTACGGAGTCAAAAATGCAGAATTCAAAATCTTCTACTTTTAATTTTCAGAAAATTCCAAATCGTTACGCATCCATTGTTTTACCCTTCTTTTTATCCATTATTATGACTTTCATCGTGTCTTGTATAAGTACACTGAGAAGTATGGGTTTTGAGCAGTTCTCTTTCGCAACGTGGATGTCAGCGTGGGGAATTTCATGGCTAATTGCTTTCCCTGTGCTGCTCTTGGTCTTGCCTGTCGTGCGCAAGTTAACCCTGCTCTTGGTTCGACCAGTTTAACTGCAGACCATAAAAAAACGTAGATCTTTGGTCTACGTTTTTATTCACAATATAGGCTTAGAAATTAATCGACAATTGCACCGATAAATACGCCACCAGACTGGATAAAAATAGCATCGGAATATAGCGATAGGCTTTAAACACAAGCTGCTCATATTTAGAAATTAGCTCGTGGTTATGCCAGACACTGGTTTTTAAGGCACTGAGAAAACACAATACAAACCATGCACTCAACATACTCAATGCAAAAAAACCAATCATGATTTGGCTGCTTCCTTCTGAAGCTTGCCACAAACTTAATGCACCTTCACTAAAAGGCAATAAACTTAAGATGAGCAATACAGATTTAAGCATTGCCCAATGAAACTGATTCAGTTCATCCAACACAAAAAATGCTTTCATCTGATCTCCACATCTTATTTCAATGGTCTGAATTTATTATGCAAAGCTTTGATCTAAAGAAGAAGTCTATTTTTCTGCATAATTTCTTTTTCTTGTAACTATTAAATATGGGAATAATTCTTATTATAACTCTCACATATTCAATATTTTATTTATTTTATATTTTTCAAAATTTTAGCTTGTTATTTATAATTAAGAAACATTATCACTTCACTCTAGATTTATTTAATTCAAAAAGTGAAGTGATATTTTATTTCATCATTATGGCTGATAATAAATATCGGCATCATTGCCTTCGCCACCTTCTTTACCATCCGCACCAAACGAATATAAATCAAATGCACGACCTTCACGCCCTGGGATCACATACTGTAAATCATTTTCCCAACTGTCTTTTGGATAACCACCTTTGACATAACCACCTGGCAACCAGTTTTTCGCAGAAGCAGGTTGATTCACCAACGCATCCAAACCACCATCCTGCATCGATGGGTAACGACCATTGTCTAGCTTATACTGATCCAACGCACCCGCAACACCTTTTAAAGTAATACTGGTGGTATCAACTTTGGCCTTTTCACCACGCCCCATCACGTTTGGAACGATCAATGCAGCCAGAACACCTAAAATTACAATAACAACCATCACTTCAATGAGTGTAAATCCTGAGGCACGATTCATTCGAGCAACGCTCGAACGTGCCGCAAGATAAGAGGCTATGCTTCGAGTGCAAGGATTCAAGCTTTGTTCAACATTGTGCTTATTCATTGAGTTATTCATATTCATCTCTTTCATGTCACTCATCAAATCATATTGTTCATATTAATAATTGGCAACATTACCGCAATCACAATCACCAATACAATTGCTGCCATAAAAATCAGCATCAAAGGTTCAAGTAAAGCCAGTAATGTGGAAATAAAGGTGGTCACCTCACGATCTTGCATGGTGGATGCACGATCCAACATACGATCTAGCTCGCCTGATGCTTCACCGCTTCGAATCATTTGTACCATCATTGGGGGGAAATAACCGCAACGCTCCAACTGTGTTGCCAAATTACCACCTTCTGTTACACGCTCCATCGCCACTTCAATGGCATCACGGATTACCCAGTTATTACTGACTTCCGCCCCAATTCGCAAGGCTTCAACCAAAGGTACGCCAGAACGGGTCAGAATCGACAAGGTGCTGGCAAAACGTGCCGCATTTATACCACGCGAAAGTTTACCAAATAGTGGCAATCTGAGTGTTAATCGGTCAAATGCATAATGTCCTGCTGTGGTTCTTAAAAAACGGGTAAACAAGATCACCGCGATAAAAGCCAGAATGAGCATGCCCAACCAAGTATGTCGAATAAAGGCACTGGCTTTCATCAAAGCAACTGTAATCCAAGGCAAGGCTTCTTTGCTTTGTTCAAAGGTTTTGACAATTTCAGGCACGACGTAGGTCATCAGCCCCATCACAATCCCGAAAGACATCAGCATCAGTACAATCGGATAGATCATCGCGCCCTGCACTTTCTTCTGCATAGCAAAACGGTTCTCGGTGTAGTCGGACAGTTGATCTAGAATCAGATCAAGATGGCCTGAACGCTCACCCGCAGCAACAGTTGCAATATACAGTTCGGGAAATCGCCCTGACTGCTGCATACTTTTCGCCAGTGAGTGTCCTTCCAAAACCTTGGATCGTACGGCGATTAATAAGTTTTGGACATGTGATTTTTCACTTTGTTTACTCACTGCACGCAGTGCTTCTTCAAGTGGAATTCCCGCAGCGACCAAAACTGAAAGCTGACGGGTCATCAAAGCCAGATCATAGGCACTAAAGCTTTTTTTAAACCATGAACGCTGTTGTTGTTTGTCTTTTTGCTCAACCGCATCGACCGCAATCGGTGTCCATGCTTTATCACGTAACTGTTGGCGAATTTGGCGTGCGGAATCCCCTTCCAGCACACCTTTATGTTGCTTTCCAGAAGCATCAATAGCTGTAAATTGATAAGCAGGCATGGTTCTGTTCTAATTGTCCCAAAATAGTAGTCGTTAAGTTGCATCCGTGTATGGGATGAGGAACCTTGTTCCGCAAGAAATTCATCGACATATTGCACAGCACTTTAGCATAATTATATGACATACAGTCATGCCATTTTACACATGAATGAAGCCGATATGCCTAGCCAAAATTCTAACGCTATTCTCTACCGTATTCGAGTCGCGATACCCGTCTATGTGTATGACACCTTTGACTACACGGTCAGTGCTGAGCAATATGCGCAGGCGCAAATCGGTGCACGCGTTGCGATTTCTTTTGGGCGGCAAAACCTCGTAGGAATCATTACTGAAAAAGTAGATCCTAACGAAGCATTTACAGGCCAATTCAAACTTAAAGCGATTACTGAACTGCTCGATGAAGAAGCCATTCTAGATCAACAAGTTTTAACTTTGTTGACATGGTCTGCACAATATTACCAATTCCCGATTGGTGAGGTGATGCAAAGTGCCTTGCCCACCTTATTAAGACAAGGGCGTGCCTTGGATATCCTGTTTCATCTATGGAAAATCACTCCGCATGATGACCCCAATGCCTTATTAAAACGTTCACAAAAACAATATGATGCTTATCAGGTTTTAAAGCTTCATCCACACGGTGCTACAGAGAATGTGCTCAATCTCAGTGGTGTAGAAACCTCAACTTTAAAGGCATTAGAAAAAAAGGGCTTGGTTGAATGCTGTTTAGAACCGCATGATTTCACCCCAACGCCTGTGCAACTGGCACAAGTCCCTTTGACACCCAACGAAGATCAAAAGAAAGCAATTCAACAGATCCTCAAAGCACAGCATCACTATCAGGCATTTTTACTCGATGGTTTGACCGGTAGTGGCAAAACTGAAGTTTATTTGCAAGTCATGCATGAGGTGTTAAAACAAGGCAAACAAGTATTGGTACTGGTGCCTGAAATTGGTCTAACCCCGCAAACGGTTGCTCGTTTTAAGTCACGTTTTCATTGTGATGTGGCCTTACTGCACTCAGGCTTAAATGACTCAAAACGTTTACAGGCATGGCAGCATGCACAAACGGGCAAAGCATCGATTATTATTGGTACACGCTCAGCAATCTATACCCCACTGCCGCATCTAGGCTTAATCATTCTAGATGAGGAACATGATCTCTCCTTTAAGCAGCAAGAAGGTTTTCGCTACCATACCCGCGATGTGGCCTTATATCGTGGACATTTGCAGAATTGCCCTGTCATTCTCGGCTCCGCCACCCCAAGTATTGACAGTTATCACTTGGTGGAATCGGGCAAATTACATCTGCTTGAGTTGAATCAGCGTGCAGGCATCGCTGTACTGCCGAAAATGTATGTGGTGGATTTAAAAGTCGCAAAAAAGAAGCATGGTCTCAGCCAAACACTCATCGAACAGATCAAACATACTTTAGAACGTAAAGAACAGGTGCTGATCTTTTTAAATCGACGCGGTTATGCGCCGATCCTGATGTGTGAAAGTTGTGGTTGGCAAGCCAACTGCCCACATTGCGATGCACATTTTACTTTGCATTCACAGCCCTACCATTATTTGCATTGTCATCATTGCGGCACCATCAATCGCCTGCCTGATCATTGTCCTGCCTGTCAGAAACAAAGCTTAAAAACCCTTGGAGCAGGAACAGCAAAACTTGAAGAACATTTACAAGAACTGTTCCCACATAATGAAGTGATTCGGGTCGATCGTGACAGTACCAGCCGAGTCGGTAGCTGGCAAAAGATCTATGATCGCATTCAGCAAAATAAGCCGAGCATTTTGTTGGGTACCCAAATGCTGGCCAAAGGTCATCATTTCCCGCATGTGACCCTCGTCGCGATTTTAGATATTGATGCTGGCTTACTCAGTGTTGACCCACGTGCGCCTGAGCGAACCGCACAGCTGATTGTGCAGGTCGCTGGCCGTGCTGGTCGTGGTGAGCATAAAGGCAGTGTTTATTTACAAAGTCTGCGCCCGGATCACCCGATGCTGACTACCCTAATTGAGCATGACTACCGCACTGTTGCCAAACAAATGCTGGCTGATCGCAAAATCGCACTCCTTCCACCCTATCGCTATGCGGTATTGGTTCGGGTTGAATCTAAAGATCGCGACTATAGCCAACAATTCTTAGCTGATATTGCCCAACAGCTGAGAGCAATGGCGGGCGATACCGTGGATATATGGGGTCCCATTCCTGCACCGATGGAACGTAAAGCAGGACGTTATCGTGCGCATATGGTGATTTTGTCGCCTGATCGCGCCAAACTGCATTTTTATTTACGTCAATGGTGGCAACAAGTGGTACATTTACCACGTCAGCATCTACTCAGACTTTCGATTGATGTTGATCCACAAGAGTTTAGTTAAAAGCTAAGCGTACACTGATTCAAATGACCAGTAGCATTTCAGAATATCATCTTTGCAGATCATATTTTTATAGGTGCCTCATTTGAGTTAGTCTAGACAGAATAGAAAAATTGAGGCATTCAATGTCTTTACTGCTCCCGATTATTTTTTTACTGGCTGCGGCTTTAATTTTTGTTCCTTTGACAAAACGCTATGCCTCCACCACTGTTTTGGGTTATCTCATTACAGGGCTTTTACTTGGTTCCAGTGTTTCTGGTTTGATTGAAGACCCGCACCTGATCCAGCAATTACTGCATGTTGGTATGATTGCGGTGATGTTCTTTATTGGGTTTGCTTTTCGCCCTCTACAACTCTGGGCAGAGCGCAGAGGCATCTTAAAAAATAGTGGTTTACAATATCTGGTCACCACTATCTTGCTGGTTGGAGCATGCTTCATCCTGTTTCATCAGCTGCTGATTAGTCTGATACTTGGATCTGCTTTAGCGCTCTCTGCGGTCATTCTCCCACAACAACTACTCCAACAAAAACAACAGCTCAATTATAAATTAGGTCAAGTAAGCCTGGCGACTTTACAGTTCCAAGCGTTTATTGCCGTCATTCTGATTGCACTTTTTCCTTTATTGGAAGACACGGCCTCAACCCGTCATGGGATTGCTTATTTTGCTGCGATCATTGCCACTATTTCAGGCTTGTTCCTCGCCAGCCGTTATTTGGTTCGACCTGCATTCCGTTTTTTAGCACATAAAAATAGTATTCATCTCATTCCTGCGCTCAGCTTATTGGTACTGCTTGCTGTGATCCTGATCATGGATATTCTCAATATTCATGTCTTGATTGCTGCATTTTTAGCAGGCTTGCTACTCGCAGAAACCGAATTTAAAACTGAAGTTGAACGTATTCTCGACCCTTTTAAAGATGCAGCAACAGGCTTATTTTTTCTGGCGATTGGCTTGGGCCTTTCATTGGCGCCTTTAACTCAAACACCACTGCTGATTCTGGCTTCAATCTTTACTTTGGTCTTGATCAAAGCCGCTGTGATTGGCGCGATCAGCTATTACCAACAACGCCATGCCAAACTCAGTACTCGCTTTGCAATCACCTTGGCACAAAGTGGTGAATTTAGTTTTATTCTACTCAAGCTGGCAGAAAGCGAAAATTTACTCGGCAAAGACTTATTAGAACCAGCCTTTCTCATTATATTCGGGTCGATGCTTTTCACTCCGCTCCTATACGAATTATTTGATCGAAAAATTTTGCCCATGCTACAAAAGAGTAAAATCGCGGTGGTTGATGCCGATGTTCCACAACATCCAATTCTCATCATTGGATTTGGTCGTTTTGGACAAGTCATCGCACGCGCTTTACATGCACAGGGTAAACACTTTAATGTGATCGATAGCAACCAACCTGATGCTGATTTTATTGAACAATACGGGCATCGTTTTATTGATGCCGATGTGACTCAAGTCGAAAACCTACGTGCTGCAGGAATCGAATATTGTAAATTACTGATCGTTGCGATTGATGATGTTGAAGACAGTATGAATCTGGCGCGGCACCTGCGTTTAAACTACCCAGATTTAACGCTTTTAGTCCGTGCTCGTGACCGTCACCATGCCCATTTACTGCATGGCTTAGGCATCTCACAGATTTGGCGTGAAACTTATGCTTCATCGTTAAATATGGCGCAGCAGGCCTTGATTGAAACGGGTCTTTCCAGCGATGAAGCAGAAATGCAGATGACGCAATTCAAACAGGAAGATCAACGACTGCTGATACAGCAACACTGGACACACGATCAACAAGACATGATTGAAAGCTATCCAAATGCTATAGCCGAACTAGAGTATTTATTTGCACATACAAAAACTTTGCATATAGATCGTGTGAGCAATGATCAAAACACACAAAGTGATGCAAATTCACCCAATGAAGCATCTTGAGTTTTAGCAAACTGACACCATTATTGACTGCATACATGCACCTTTTTATAAAGCCCGAAGTGCTTTTCAAAGCAAGCTATTGCTTTGTTTCCCCCTAGAGGGGTACTGGAGAAAAATATGTCTGATTTACGCCAACGCTTTTTTATCGAAGACTGTCCTGTTCGCGGTGAAGTGGTTCATTTGGAAGAAGCGCTTCAAACCATTTTGGCGCAACGTGAATATATGCCTGCGGTACAAAGCCTCTTGGGTGAAATGCTCAGTGCAACGGCCTTACTTGCCAGCACACTCAAGATTCATGGCCGTATTAGCTTACAGATTCAAGCGACAGGTACCTTCAAATGGGCCATGGCCGAATGCAACCATTTAGGTGAAGTTCGTGCCTTGGCTGATTACGAAGAAGATCCTCGCTTTGTCGAAGGTACAGACAGCCGTACTGTGCTTGCTGCGCTTAGCAATCCAGTATTGTTCATCAATATTGAGCCTGAACACGGCGAACGTTATCAGGGGATCGTACCGCTTGATCAACCAACCTTGGCAGGTTGCTTGACCCAATACTACGATTTATCGGCACAGATTCCGACACATATCGTTCTGGCAACCAATCAGCAACGTTCAGGTGGTTTATTGATTCAGCTCCTTCCTCGTAACGATGAAGAAGAGCAAAAAATGGTAGACGAAGATCTATGGCCTCGTTTGACCATGTTGACTGAAACCTTAAAACCAGAAGAACTGACAGATCTTTCAGCCAATGAAATTCTTTATCGTTTGTATAACGAGGAAGAAGTGCGTTTACCTGAAGTTGAACAATTAAAGTTTGGCTGTACCTGCTCTAAAGAACGCTGTGCCAATGCCTTGATTCAAATCGGTGTGACTGCAGTTCATGAAACACTGGAAGCTCAAAACCCAATCCAGATGGATTGTCAGTTCTGTAATACCCGTTATGAATTTACCGCAGAAGAAGCCTTAGGTTTGTTCGGTGAACATTTAAGTTAATTGACCAAATGTTAAAAAATAAAAAAAGACGGGCTTCCGTCTTTTTTTATTTTGTATTAAGGTCTATGCGATAAAACAATGCTCAAATCTCCCAATAACATAGACTCTAACTTTGCCTTATGAATTACTTCGAATATTTACTGTTTATCATCAGTGTGGTTGTGCTGATTGCGACCCCTGGTCCTGTGATGATTTTAGTTGCCAGTGCTGGTCTTAAGGGTGGCTATAAAAAGGCACTAGAGACGATTTTTGGAACCAACTTCGCCTCTTTAATCCTGATTTTTATTTCCGTACTCATTCTCAAAGGTTTTCTTACTATTGATGAGAATTACCTCAAAGCCATTCGGGTATTGGGCTGCCTGTATATCGCCTATCTGGGTTATAGCATCATTAAAGAAGTGCTTCAGGCACCACATCCAACTGCCATTCAAACCGTATCTGCACAAAGCGGTGGCTTTAAAAAAGGCTTTCTGGTGGGAATTTCCAATCCGAAAGATATTATCTTCTTTTCGGCATTTTTCCCGCAGTTTATTCACATCTCACCGAACATCAATTTCAGTTTAAGCCTACTGACAGTGACTTGGATTATTTTGGACTTCCTCACCCTGTCTTTGGTCTATCTGTTCTTCCGCAGCCTTTCTCAAAGTAGTATTTATCCTAAGATTCTAGGCCTGTGTGGTGTCCTGCTGGTATTGATTGCATTCTATGGTCTGGTTGATACTTTTCTCTAGTCAATCACCGCAATACCCGTCTAAATTCTTTATCCACTATGCTTGAAGCGCAGCGGAACAAGTCTTATACAATCGAATCCATTGAAATCTCTTGGATTCGTTTCATAATGAAAGAAACACATTATTATCTTTATTAAAATCATGGCAAAAAATTATTATGAAGAGCTCGGTGTTTCAAGAGACGCCACAGCAGATGAAATCAAAAAAGCCTATCGGAAACTGGCACGTAAATACCATCCTGACATTAGCAAAGAAACTGATGCTGAAGCTAAAATGCAGGCGATTAACGTCGCCTACGACACTTTGAGTGACAGTACTAAAAAAGCAGAATATGACCAAATGCTGGATCATCCTCAGGGCTTTTCTAATGCGGGCCAAGGCCAGCATAGTGGTTTTGACGGTTCACAATTCTATCGTCAAAGCTCAGGTGATGGCGCTGACTTTAGTGGCTTTGAAGACTTATTTGGTCGCTTTGGCTCAGGCTTTGGTGGCGGGCAACAGCGCTCTCAACGCCAGCAACGCAGTTATCGTGGTGAAGATCAGCACGCCAGTATTCAGGTCGATGTAGACATTGCCTACCATGGCGCAACTCAACAGATCACCTTGCAAATCCCAACCTACAATGTGTATGGTGAACCTGAAGTGCAACGGAAAACCCTAGAGGTTAAGATTCCAAAAGGCATGAAGGAAGGTCAGCAAATCCGCCTCAATGGTCAAGGCCAAACGGGGATCAATGGCGGTGAAAACGGTGATCTTTATATTGAAATCCAATACAAAGACACGGATCGAATTCGTGTTGAAGGTGCTGATGTCTATCAGACTATTGATGTTAGCCCTTGGGAAGCTGGTTTGGGCCAAAGCATCGAACTAAGCACTCCTGCTGGGCAGCTCAAAGTGAACTTACCGAAAAATGCTAAGAATGGGCAACAGTTACGCTTAAAAGACAAAGGCATTCCCAACAAAACTGCTGGGCAGTTATACCTGATTATTAATATTGTTTTACCGCCAGCGCACAGTGAGCAAGAGCAACAGGCCTACCAACAATTTGCCGATGCCTTTGCTGCATTCAAACCCCGTGCCTCATAAGGAGTAAGATCATGACAACCATTCAATACAAAGAAATTCAATATGACGGTCATAGCCAAGTTGAAATCATTGATGAACAATTGGCACTTGATCTTGAGCACTTCGCCGAAGCATGTGGTCAAAGTACCGATTGGGTACTCAAGCTGATTGATTATGATATTTTGCAAATCTCTGTTGAACCACAAAGCTATCAGTTTATTGGTGAAGATGTCAGCCGAGCCAGACGGGCCTATCGTCTGCAACGCGACTTTGATGCCAGCCTGTCTGCCGTCGCAGTGATGTTGGATTTAATCGATGAAGTGCAACAGCTGCGTAAACAGCTCAAACATTTTCATTAAGCCATCCTGCAAATGACCAAGCCCATCCTATTTTAGCTTGGTCATTTTCTCCACTTCTTTCAGCGTTTGCTTAATCGGTTCGTAGTCCAGAAACCACAACAAATTAAAATTACGTTGTCGATGTTGCTGAGCCAGTAAATCAATCACACTACGCTCTCCTCGTCCAACCAGATGTTGACGATAAAAATAATACAGTAGCATGACTGTACTCATCAGCATGACCCCAAGCATGATCCAGAAGCCAACCGGTGATTTCAACCCTGGAATAAACTTAAAGTTCATCCCATAGACCCCAGTCAGCAAGGTCAGTGGTGCAAAGATGGCGGTAATAATTGCCAAGATGCGCATGTTTTCATTGGTTTGGTTGGCAATCGCAGAGAAGTGTAAATCGATGGCCGATTGAATCGCATTTCTTAAACGTAGCGTATGCTTTTGCACCCGTTCTACATGACTCATTAAGTCGTTCAGGCGTACCAACAGAATATCATGTGCTTTATGCTTATGCTCACCCACCACATGATGATAATTATCGACCAGCTCGTCTCTGAACTCCTGTAAGGTTTCGATCTGCTCCTCACAGAGATTTTCGATTTGCTGAAAGGCCATATCTTCATGAAACAATTGATGCCACTGCTTAAAACGACGATTACCCTGTAACAGTTGTTGTTGCCAATACTCGACCCGACGGGTTAAGGGCGTGCGTAAATTCAGATAACCATCAATCATGCTATTCAATAGGCGTAAGCATAAATCTGCGGGGGTGCTGGCTAATTTACGTGGTTTATTCTGCTCTGCAATTGGTCGCCCCATAATGGTCTGAATGCGTTGAATATAACTCTCTACTGCCTGATTGCCCTGCTCTCTCACACTCACCAAAACGGTGGGCGTTAAGATAAAACTCATGGGTGTGGTCGCCAAACCAAAAACACTTTCATGTGATTCTGAAGTACTCTCATTTGCCAAAATCTGGTCATCTGGGCTAATCAGTTTACGGAACACCAGTAGGTCATATTCCTCCACCGTATCAAATGCACAAGGATGCTCAATATTCAGTAGATCCCGCAAATGGAATTCATTCAGTACCAATCCCGTATGCTCATAAATATTCTTCTGCCAAACCTCAGTATGATTCACCAGATCTTGTCTAAGACTATCCACCCATAAAAATTCAAGCGTATGTTCTGGTTGTTGTTCCGCACTGATAAAAATCGTATTTTCACTGTTATGACGATAAAAATAATAAAGTTGCATAGGACAATAGACATTAGAAGGGCGATAGAAATGCTGCCACGAAGCCAGATAAAAAGCTAGGCTATTACAGGACTGAAACGACATCCAATAAAAAAGCCCCACATGCACAGCATGGAGGCTTTTCCGAATATTAGGAAGATTACACTTCTTTCTTCTCAACCACACCATATTTAAGGGCTTGGTCAAGTTGCTCTTTATCCAACGCATTATCCCATTTTGCCACCACGATTGTGGCACAAGCATTACCGACTAAGTTGGTTAATGCACGGCATTCTGACATGAAACGGTCAATACCAAGGATCAATGCCATACCCGCCACTGGAATTGCAGGAACAACGGACAGGGTTGCAGCCAAGGTAATAAAGCCCGCACCAGTAATCCCTGCTGCACCTTTAGAGCTCAACATCGCCACCAATAGAATGGTGATTTGTTGGGTGAGGGTTAATTCAATATTACAGGCTTGGGCAATGAACAATGCCGCCAAAGTCATATAAATATTGGTACCATCCAAATTAAATGAATAACCGGTTGGAATCACTAAACCCACCACCGACTTTTCGCAGCCCGCTTTTTCCATCTTCGCCATCAATGACGGTAATGCCGCTTCTGATGAACTTGTTCCGAGGACTAACCAAAGTTCGTCTTTAATATAACGAATCAGGTCAATGATCGAGAAGCCGTTATAACGTGCCACTGCGCCCAGAATAATAATCACGAACAGCAAAGCAGTAATGTAGAAGGTCGCAATCAACAACATCAAATTACCGATTGAGCTAATCCCATAAGCACCAATGGTAAAGGCCATGGCACCAAATGCACCAATCGGCGCAAACTTCATCAACATACCCACCAAGGTGAATACTGGCGTGGTGAGCTGCTGTAAAAAATCAGTGACTGGACGACCTAAATCACCTGATTTTGCCAATGCCAAACCAAACAATACCGCAACAAACAGAACTTGAAGAATTTGGCCGGATACAAATGGACTGACCAAAGTATCTGGAATGATATTCATCAAGAAGCCGGTAATGGTCGACTCATGTGCTTTGGCAGCATATTCATCAACTTTGGTACTGTGCAAGCTACTTGGATCAATATTCAAACCATGACCTGGCTCAATCACATTTCCGACAATCAAACCCACGATCAAAGCTAGAGTGGAGAAGGTCAAGAAATAGATCATGGCCTTCGCGGTCACCCGACCTACGCTGCCGAGGTTTTTCATTCCCGCAATCCCTGTCACAACGGTCAGGAAAATCACGGGAGCAATAATCATTTTAACTAATTTAATGAAGGCTTCGCCCAGTGGCTTTAAGCTTTCACCCAATTCTGGGAAGAAATGACCTAACAATATCCCCGCGGCAATGGCGAAGATCACTTGCACATAAAGAATCTGATAAAACTTTGGTTTCTTGGGAGGCTGTTGGTCATCTTGACCTGTGGCGACATGATCGACAAGCATGTGCGATATTCCTTCATATTGGGATGAACAAATAGACTTCCGACTGTCTATCTAAAACCACATAAACGCAGGCAGGCACGGAAATTTGGGGAATTCTACGTTAATTGTGAGGCGCACAATTAAAGCATTAGACTAATGTCTAATATCAAGAAATTTTATGTTTATAGTTTCAGTTTTTTATGTTCTTAACAATCATTCACTTAATAAAAAAGCGCATTGTTAAAACAATGCGCTTTTTTTAAGCAAAATGCTTGCTAGCATTAAGCTTGTTCAATGTCTTTCATTGTCAACTTGATACGACCACGGTTGTCGACATCAGCAACTTGTACTTTAACGTCCTGACCTTCTTTTAATACGTCAGTCACATTCGCAATACGCTCATTTGAGATTTGTGAAATGTGAAGCAAACCATCAGTACCTGGCATGATATTCACGAATGCACCAAATTCAACGATACGAATAACTTTACCCGCATAGATGGTACCTGGCTCAACTTCTGCAGTAAGCGCTTGGATTTTCGCAATCGCAGCTTTCGCAGCTGCTTTAGTTTCACCAAACACGCGTACAGTACCGTTATCTTCGATATCAATCGCTGCTTTAGTTTCTTCCGTAATCGCACGGATGGTCGCACCACCTTTACCAATCACGTCACGGATCTTGTCAGGGTTGATGTTGATTACTTCGAAGGTTGGTGCATGTGCATTGATTTCTGAACGTGCACGTGAAATGACTTTGTTCATTTCATTCAGGATGTGCATACGACCAGCAAATGCTTGGTTTAATGCCACTTCCATGATCTCTTCAGTGATCCCTTCGATCTTGATGTCCATTTGAAGTGCAGTAATACCGTTGGCAGAACCCGCAACTTTAAAGTCCATATCGCCCAAGTGATCTTCATCACCCAAGATGTCAGAAAGAACTGCGAAACGCTCGCCTTCTTTAACCAAGCCCATTGCGATACCCGCAACTGGTGCTTTCAATGGTACACCAGCATCCATCAGTGACAATGAAGCGCCACATACAGAAGCCATAGAAGATGAACCATTAGATTCAGTGATATCAGATACGATACGGATCACGTACGGGAAGCGGTCAGCTGCAGGAAGAACTGCTTGAACACCACGACGAGCCAAACGACCATGACCGATTTCACGACGTTTAGGACCTGATTCACGACCCGTTTCACCAACAGAGTAAGCTGGGAAGTTGTAGTGCAACATGAAGTTGTCAGTTTTTGTACCCGCTAAAGTATCAACCATTAACGCATCACGGGTATTACCCAAAGTGGTTGTCACTAACGCTTGAGTTTCACCACGTGTGAATAATGCAGAACCGTGTGCACGATCTAATACACCAACTTGTACGTCGATACCACGTACAGTTTTAGTATCACGGCCATCAATACGTGGCTTACCTGACAAAATGTTGTCACGTACAGTACGGTATTTAAGGTCTTCAAATAATTCGTTTACTTCATCCGCAATACCCGTTTCGTCATTTTCAGGAACGAACTGAGCAACGGCTTCTGCATAAAGTGCATCAAGTGCCGCATAGCGGTCTTGTTTAACCGCAATGGTATATGCTTCAGAGATTTTTGCTTCAAAAGCCGCTTTTAATTGCTCAAGAAGCACTTCATTTTTGCTTGGCGCAACCCAAGTTGATTCAACTGCACCTGCCGCTGCTGCAAATTCTTTAATCGCTTGAACCGCAATTTGCATTTCGTCATGACCGAAAAGCACCGCACCCAACATTTGATCTTCTGAAAGTTCTTTCGCTTCAGATTCAACCATAAGCACAGCTGACTCTGTACCTGCAACCACAAGGTCAAGATCAGACTGAGCCAGTTGTTCAAAATTCGGGTTAAGAACGTATTCACCGTTGATTAAACCAACACGTGCACCTGCAATTGGACCACGGAACGGCGTACCTGCAATCGACAATGCCGCTGAAGCACCGAGCATAGCTGCAATATCAGCATCCATCGTCTTATCCGAAGAAACAACAGTTGCTGTTACTTGGATTTCGTTGAAATAACCTTCTGGGAACAATGGACGGATTGGACGGTCAATCAGACGTGAAATCAACGTTTCAGCTTCAGACGCACGGCCTTCGCGCTTGCCATAACCACCAGGGATACGACCAGCTGCATATTGTTTTTCTTGATAGTTAACAGTTAACGGGAAAAAGTCTTGACCCGCTTTTGCTTTAGGCTGAGCCACAACCGCAACGAGAACAGTCACGCCACCCATGGTAACTAAAACTGTATTTGCTTGACGTGCAACACGACCCGTTTCTAAAACAACTTGGTGTTGACCAAATTGGAATTCTTTACGAACGATATTAAACATTGACATGTATTATATTTTCCTAGTTTTATTCTAGTGAGACCCCTAAGGTTTGGCATTCAGACTACAACTGCTGTGTAGATAAATGACAAAGCTTAGAAGCCATCGCACTAGATCAAAATTTTAAATAAATTTAAACACAAAGAAGGAGCGAACAAGCGCCCCTTCTAAAGTCATCTAAGATAAATTAGATGAAACTCTCTTTTCAGCGATAAAGCATAGCAACATGCGAAATAGCGAAAACAAAGTAAAATCGAATTAACGACGTAAACCTAATGCGCCGATCAAAGCAACATAACGACCGTGATCTTTACCGTTTAAGTAGTCAAGTAATTTACGACGTTGGTTAACCATACGGATCAAACCACGACGGCTGTGATGGTCGTGTTTGTGTTCTTTAAAGTGACCTTGCAAATCATTGATTTGAGCAGTCAATAAAGCAACTTGTACTTCAGGTGAACCAGTGTCGTTTTCAGCACGAGCAAATTTAGCGATGATCTCTGCGCGATCAGTGTTAGTTAAAGCCATTCGATTTCTCCGAGATGCTTACAAAAATAAAATGATAATGATCAGTTGAAACCAACCGACTGCCGTGCATCACTACAGCAAGGCGCTTATTTTAAGTGATCTATCGCTATATTGCAAAATTGTTTTATATCCGCTGGCAATTCGGCAGCTGACAGCGCTGTACAAAATAGGCACACTAGCCTGATTCTGGTTTCAATTTATGACAGAGAAGAAAGAAAACGAAAATATTGCGAGGGAATCGTGAAAATTTTATCAACCAATACCTGTTATGTGCCGCATGACCTAAATCAAGTGATTCGCAGCAAAGATGAAGTCTCGGCTGAATTAGGCGGCATGACCGAAAGACAGATTCAAAAGATATGGAACAGTGTTGAAAATCTATATAAAACGGGGAATTATCCACTTATTAGCTTATGCCTACGTCGTCAGGGGCAGATTCTTCTCAATCGAAGTATCGGTTATGCGCAAGGTAACTCTCCAGATGGCTTAGCCACCGATGCCAAGATTGGGACACCAGATACTCCTGTCTGCCTGTTCTCTGCCTCCAAAATGGTCACGGCGATGTTGATTCATCTGCTGGATGAACGTGGTGAGCTCAATTTACTTGATCCGATTAGTTATTACATTCCTGAATATGGCGTGAATGGTAAACGTCGGGCGACCATTTTCCATCTGCTCTCCCATCGTGGTGGTATTCCACGTATCGACACTGAAGTCACACCAGAACTTCTATTTAACCAAGATGATATTCTAAAACTGCTCTGTGCCGCCAAACCGGTTTCTCCTTCAGGAACTCATCTTGCCTACCATGCGGTAACCGCAGGTTATATTCTGGGCGAAATTGTGCAACGGGTAACAGGGCAAAGCGTTCGTGAGTTCTTGGCTGAAAATATTGAAAAACCAATGGGCTTGGATTATTTCAACTATGGTTTAAAACCTGAATATCGTGCCGATGTTGCCTTGAACTATGCGACGGGGATTCATCCAAGTTTAGGCACAGATCATTATCTCAATCATGTACTGGGTGGCGGTCTACAGCTTGCAGTGGATGTCACCAATGATAGCCGCTTTATGGACACCATTTGCCCCGCTGGCAATATCTATACCAGTGCTGAGCAGGCAGGGCGGTTTTTTGAAATGCTGCTCAGTGGTGGTGAGTATCAGGGCAAACAAATTATGAGTCCTCAAACGGTATTCCGCTCCACCCTGCCAACTTCTGGGATTAGCTTAGACCGAACCTTATTGGCACCGATGCGTTATGCATTGGGTCCAATGCTTGGCAGCAACCCTGTGGGTCTATTTGGTCCAATGACCGGACAGGCTTTTGGCCATATTGGCTTCTCTAATATTCTGTGTTGGGCTGATCCAGAGCGGGATATTAGTGTATCGCTATTGACGACTGGAAAATCCGTGGTGGGAACGCACTTGCCTGCACTGGTAAAAACGCTGTACCAGATCTCCACAAATTGTCCGAAAATTGCGAAGAATCAACGCCGTTCGCTGTTTGCAACAGATCGTACTGAAGCTGATCTCGTTTAAGCATCAGCCACTAGAAGTCCGCGCACAAAAAAGCCCAAGTTAAACTTGGGCTTTTGCGCTTAGATTTATCATTGTTCTTTTTTGTTGTTTTTTATTCTTTTTTCTTACACCATTCAAACCCTCTGAATGCTCATCACCCATCCTTTTCTTTATTATTTTTTAACACATATTCGCTTTCTCTATACCGACTATTCTGTCAGAATCAATTGTGGAGAGAAATAGCATTTCTCTTATCTCTGCGTAAGAAAAAACGTACAAGTCTGTATAACATTTAACTTAATAATAACAAAAAATTGTCAGACAAGAAGATTTCTATTTCTTCCTTTTATTTGAAGATATAAATGAAGTAAAAGAATGCAGATTTGTTAAAACGTGAATTTTCACCTATTTTCAAAAACCCTAAATATGATATGGATTATGTTGATTTTATAGTGAATTTTGCGGTAAAAATAAAAAAGCCCTGTAGTCTCTCCCAAAACTACAAGGCTTAGCGGCTGTAAGTTTCCTCTTTTATCACTTACTTCACTGTAAGTTCGCTGTCATACGACGTTATTATTATATTTTTGCGATTTACCTAGCTTTCCATGCTAGGCTCTTTGTGTGTACATAATCTCAAAAACCTTGCGCTTGCTCTAGCGACAATATCTCGAATCCTTGTAAGCTTTTACTTACAAAATGGTGAATTCTGAAGAATAAGTTCACAATCTGTTCAAATTGATCTTTTGCACTAAACCACTGCGTCGAACAGTCCGTATCGTTAAGGCCTGCTGTAATGCAGGTGCGTCAGCCAAAATACTCACCACTTTTTTAGCACGGGTGACTGCGGTATAGATCAATTCCTGACTCAACAGCTTCTCGGCATGCGCATCTAAAACAATCGCAGTATGGGTAAATTCCGAACCTTGTGATTTATGAATGGTTAAAGCAAAGGCGGTTTGCATACTGCGTGGCAGTCGATGCGCTGCAATCCATTTATTTAAGCTCGGGAAAAAGACTTCGAATTGCTGTGACTGGGTGCGATGCTTAAAACAGATCCCGATATCACCATTAGAAATCCCAAGCTGATAGTCATTATAGGTCATCATTACAGGACGTCCGATATACCAATCTCCAACAGCGATTTGTTTGAGTTGCTGATTGAGCCAATGCCCCGCATAACGATTCAGTTGCTCGATTCCCAACGGCCCATGTCGAACTGCCGTTAAGATTCGATAATCATCAAAGGCTTGAATCACGTTCTGGATGTGCTCAGTAGGTTCATCTGCCTGTATATAATGTTTTAAAGCTTCAATATAGGCTTGAAATCCTGCCATGAGCTTCTGCTGATAAGGCTCAATATCAACCTGCTGTTGCTTGGGTAAATATTCCAGCTGAATCAGGTCTGGCATATCCTTGCTCAAGGAAATCGCTTGCAAAGGTGCAGCCTGAACAATTTCTGCCTCTAGTTTTGATAAGACTAAATCGGGATTACTTACACCTTGCTGTGCCTGAATAAACCGTGCGAATTGACCAATCTTGGCCTCACCAGAGAAACGCCGGCTGGTCTGTAGCTGGACACGATTTTCAGTCAATGCCTGGACTTGCTGTAAATCAGCCAAAACCGAGCCGACATCAACCGAAGCCAATTGATTGGCATCACCGAGCAAAATAAGTCGACATTGATCTGGGACAGCTTCAAATAACAGGGTTGCCAAATTCAAATCCAGCATTGAGGCTTCATCCACCACAATCACGTCATAGGGTAGAGGCTGTTTGGGATGAAAGCGTGGTATTTGTCGATTGCCCATGCCCAGTAAACGGTGCAAGGTCTGCGTGGTTTGATTGCGTAACTCATCAGTGACGAGCCCTGATTGTAATAATTTTGGATCATTAAAAGAGTTTTGTAATGCTTCCTGCATACGCTGTGCGGCTTTGCCTGTCGGTGCGGCCATGGCAATACGAATATCGGGAATGGTTTGGTTGAGGGCTGCAATAATACGCGCCAAGGTATAGGTTTTCCCTGTCCCTGGCCCGCCGGTAATAATGCTCAGGCCTTGTTGCAACACCATTTTCAATGCAGTCTGCTGGTGTTCATCACTGAGCAAGTCTTGATAATGTTCGGCATCAACAACCTGAATCGTTTGTCGCTTTAATCGACAAATCTGTTGTGCAAGGCGTTGCTCTAGATGCCAATATCGGTATAATGCCAAGCCCTGCTGATCATAGACACATGGGGCAACCTGCGTGCTCGCGATTTCACTGGAAACAGCCAAATCCGCCAATGCCGCAATCTGACTTGGCTCAACCTCAATACAACTGTCGCCTTGTAAACTGGCTTCAACCAATTGTTGTAATAGTTGTGCAGCGCTAACTGCTTGAGCAGATTGAGAAAATGGTGCTTGTGAGAGATAGTCACTCCACATATTTAACCACGTCATTTGCGTTGACTGATCATCAACTTGTTTGTCCACAGAGTTATCCTCAAACTTACCCACACGCTTGTCCACAAGGTTATAAACAGAGTTATTCACAAGCTAAGCTTTTGTTTAATTTAAAATCACACACTTTATCTACACCATTTTTCCAGCTTTATCCTCAGAAAAATATCCAAGTATTGCATCCAGACGTAAGATAAACTCATCCTCAGGCTTCCAGTAGAAACAGCCTTGCTGCGCCTGCCCATTCATGCCGCGTAAATACAGATAAGATGCACCACCCAAATGCTGCTGCATCTCATAATCCTGCAATTTGACTGACAGATAACGATGCAATGCCACCAGATACAATGCCGCTTGCAGCCAATAACTTGACAGCGACATACTTTCTGCAATCTGAGCAGGCTGATAATCCAGTTGCTCTGCCCCTAGATAATTACTCTTATAATCGGCAATATGGTAGCGTTGACCATCAAAATAAACCAAGTCAATCGAACCATTGAGATAGCGAGCAGATTTCGCCTCAAGTAACTCAGGCATTTCGATACTATATTCCTCAAATAGCTGCTGTACACGCTGCATCGCCAGCACTCGATCCGATAAAGCCAGATAGAATGGACATTCCGACAAGTATTGTCCTGCAGCTAATTGTTTTAACTGAAAGCCCTGATTGAGTGGCGTGTGTAATACTTCATTGAGCCAATCAGCAATCCATTGATACAGTTGCTGCTCGCTATTTTCTTGTTCAGGAAAATGCAGTTGATACTGTTGCAACAGCTCTAACCATAAGCCTTGATAGGTATTTTTAAAACGACGGCGAATGTCTTCTACCCAGGTTTGGGGTTGCTGAAAATCAATCTGCTCAAAAATCTCATGTAGGAAATTACCAGCCAAAGTCCCTTTCGGGAAATATTGTTTAATCCAAGCGATTGGCTGAGCCGTGGCGATTTTTTCCGTTTCAGCAAAATTTAATTCATCTTCTGCTTGCTCAAAATTGGTATCGATATTGGCCAAACGATCCGCCCGAGTGGCCTTATGCTTTAGATGCTGTGCCAAATAACTAAAGCTAGTTTTTCCGCGTGCATAAAAACGTTGTGTCGGCAACGCTTGAGCCAACAGTGCAATTTGTTGTTGGTTTTGCTGCATCTGTAAGGCTTGTGGTCGCTCTAAGATCAGCGCAGCATCGGTACTATAGGGATGTTGAAAGTGATCGCCTTGATTCTTCCAAAAAGCTAAACCTGAAAATTTATTTTTATCGCCTTTTTCTGGTTCAAACACCGCATAGACCCGATGGCTGGCACGTGTCAGCGCCACATACCACAACCGGTTTTGTTCTGCTAAAGCACGTTGCTGATGTTGATCCAGCTCAATCTGCTGTAAAAAGTTTTTATCCGCCACAGCCACGACACGTTGAGTACGCGTCTGACCTGTCTCGGGCAACTGGATTTCAGTGGTAGAAAAATTCAGTGTTTTCTGCACTTCAGCAAAGGCCTTATTCGCCCCCAGTAAAAATACGATTTTAAACTCCAAGCCTTTGGACTGATGAATGGTCATCAGTTGCACGCCCGCTTCACTGGACAGCTTGTGTTCAAGCTCCCAATCACGATCACTTGGTGAATTTAATTGTTTTAAATACCAGTGATACAGGTTTTGCATCCCTTGTACATGTTCACTGTGCTGGCTCAAGAGATCAGTGAGGTGGCGTAGATTCACCACGGCACGTTCATTGTCTTTACTTTGTGTTGCCACCAGTTGTTGCCAAAGACCAAACTGATTTAGGCAACGCTGCCATGCCGATAAAAAGCCCTGATTCAGCCACATTTCGCGTATGTCATCAAACTGCTGAATATATGTACTCAAACCTTCTGCACTTTGTTCTAAGGCCAATAATCGAGCAAGATCAAAGCCAAATAAACGGCTGAGCAAAGCTCGTTTGAGCTTGGCTTCATCATAAGGATGAAGCAACGCCGTGAGCAGGGCTCCCACATCCTGTGCAATGCTGGAATCAAACACACTGCGTTTCGAAGGTCGGTTGACCCGAATCCCCATACGTTCCAATACATATTGCACTTCATCCAGTTGGCGATGGCTACGTGAAAGAATGGCAATATCATCTTCATCAATCGCAGTCGGAACATCACCCTCTAAGTACAATTGCTTTAAATAGGCTTGGTTGAGTAAGTGCTGAATCTGCCACGCCACCTGTGTGGCCTGTTCATTGCCTTCTTGCAAGTGCAACCAACGTAAAGGCATTAGATTGGGTTGGGCATTTTCAATCAATGCGGGGTGTGGACGTGAACCCGCTTGAATCGGGTCATAGCTGACCTGCTCACCAAAATCGATCTGGCGCTGAAACAGCAGATCCACCACTTCCACCAGCTCTTTCACCGAACGGTGGTTATGAATCAACTTATACTCACGCCCCTGTTTGGCCATAATATCCTGATAGGCATTCAGGAAGGTCAGCATATCTCCACCACGGAAACCATAAATCGCCTGCTTACGGTCGCCGACCATGATCATGCAACCTTTTTGGTAACGCTGTGGATGACGCCAGATACTGGCCAACATATCATCTTGGTCTTGGTTGGTATCCTGAAACTCATCGACCAGAATCAATGGGTAGCGTGACTGTACAAATACCGCGAAAGATTGTCCTTGCTCGCCTTTTAAAGCTTCAGACAAGGTCTTGATTTGTTGAGCAAAGGTAGTCTCGCCCTTTTGTTGCAACACTTGCGGTAGGCGTTTTTTGACTTCAATACATAAATAGGCTTTTAAATAGACCTGTAATTGCTCAAATTCTTGCTGAGTCTGCTGCACAGCTTGAAACAGCTTTTGCAGTTGCAACACGCATGGATGTTGATAGAAGCCTTCGGCAATTTCAGCAGGACATTTCTTAAAAATTTTTTGTGCTTCGAGTTTGTCTAAAAACTTAAATACCGCATCTCGGGCATCGGCAAAGTAACTATCAAAGATCTGTATATTCTCAGGACTGTTGAGTGCAGTTAATAATGGTGGCAAGGATGCTGTAAACAGTTTATGAAAGGCGTTATTGCGGAAAGAAGCACCATTAATATGCCCATAATAGGCACCCTCTAACTGGAAGTATTCCGCCAAGCTGCTCAAGTCAATCTGCTGTGCTTGCTGTTGCCACTGCTGCAACTGAGCTAACTCAATTTCAGGCATAGCAGGCAGTTTAAATTGTGCCGAACTAAAATTCAGCGAACTTTCGACCATCCCAACAAAATGATCGACACTTTTCAGCCCCCCCACACTATACAGCGCATTGATCACTTGCTGGGGTTGGGTCTGAATCCATTCCCGCAACACATCATGAATCAATTGACGGGTATAGCTTTTGGCATCTTCAGTGATTTCAGCGCGTTCGATTTTGCCACTCTCAAAGGCAAACTCACGCAATAGCTTTTGGCTAAAACTGTCCAAGGTTCCAACAAACAATTCATCCAATTGATCGATGACCAATTTGAGCCGTTCACAGGCATAGGCAATCCGCGGTGCAAAGTTTTGTAAGACCTGTTGTTTTAACGGATCAGCCTCCTGTACTGCCTGTGCTTGAATATCTTGTTCCAATACATCGCGCAAAGGTTCTAAGTACGCCAGTATTTCAACCAGACGTAGACGGATACGCGTTTTAAGTTCTGCGGCTGCAGCACGGGTAAAGGTGGTGGCAATCACCTGATTGGGCAGATATTTTTCTAAAAAAATCCGTACCATCAAACTGGATAGCGTATAGGTTTTACCTGTCCCCGCTGAGGCTTCAATCAGATGCAAGCCTTCAAATTGAATATCGCCAATCGGCTGATAAGACACTGGATACTTTGAGTTCATGTCTTACGCCACCCGTAAAAATTCAAAAATCGGTTGATACAACACATAGGAATAATGATCACAGGCATATTGCAATAAAGCGGTTGCATCTTGCTCTTGCAGAATGAACTGCCAATCGCGGTGCAATTTACAGGCTTCATTCTGAGTCATATCAAAACCCGAGAAATCCCCCGTATCATTCCAGTCCTTCAATACTTGCTTTTGACTCTCTTCAGTTAAAACCTGAGTTGAATCCAGCTCAATCCACTCATATTGTTTGCCTTTTTCCAAAGGCTTTAACACTAAGGCAGCAGGCAAGACCACAGGCTGCTGCTGTGCATCGCGCCAAAGCTTTAACCATGCATTTAAATAATGCTGTGCCTGTTGTGAACTTAAGCCTTCACAAATCACCGTCTGGTCGCTAAACACCACAATTCGGCGCTTCGCTGTGGCAGTGTCACTCTTGATTAGCGCCAGCCAAAGCAGATATTCCAGCCAGACTTTGGCAAAGCGCTTGGCACGTGCACTGGAAGCATCCAAACTGACCCAATCTTGGCTCAGTTGTTTCGGGGTCACACAGGCGATTTGTAATTGTTTCGAGACGCGCCAAACCCGTTGCGTGGTTTCAGTCGGTGCTGGGGCATATTGCTGCAAGCGCTCCAACAAGCGTTGCTGCTCTAAGCGACTTTGCTGCCAAGCACTGTGCTGAACTTTGCCAACGGGCAGCTGATCTTGCAACAGACTTGGAGAAAGCTGCTCATCCTGCTGCTGTAAAAAATGCCGAATGGCATATTTACCGAGACCATCGAGTAATAATGGTTCAGCTTGATCAAGCAATGTTTGTGCAGTTAAATTTTCCACACCTAAGGTCTTTAAATACAGCCGCGCAGGGAAAGTAACATCCTGAATCCATTGCTGACTCTCCAAAATAATCATTTCATTTTGTTCAACGGGATAGGCAGTATTGGCCCACGCCTGCCGCTCACCTTTGACTTGCTGAATCTGTGACGCGACCTTAAACCATTGGTCTTGAAAGCGTACAGGTCGATCCGAAACAAAGCCGAGTGGATCGAACGGTTGTAGACGATGTAAATGATACAAAGGATAAAGCTGCGTAGGGACTTGTAATGCCTCCAATCCAGCCAAGTCCGCTTCGGATAAAGGAAGACTGTCTTCAAATGAAGTCTCCCCTTCTAGGAGAGATTTAGAGGGCGCTGGTTTGACAATCAAAGCCAAATGATCACGGAAGCCCTGCAACACACTGGATGGCTCTCTGACTTCGCCATCATTGAGATCAAAGCCATTATAAAACAGCCAAACCTGTTCTTGTGCCAACAACACGGCATCTAAAAATGCGCCTTGATCGTCTTCCAAACGAGAACGATCACCCAATTGCTGACGCAGTGCATCCATCAAATCAAACGGAATATGACTGTCCCGATTTGGAAATTTGCCTGTATCCAAGTTCAACAACACAATCAGCCGATAAGGAATCGGGCGAATCTGTCCAATCTGACTAAAGGTAATTTGTCCTGTCGGCTCCACTTGTGCGGACTGACTTTCTAAAGCACGTTGAATTTCTTCGATGATATAAGGCAATGGCAAAGAAATTTGGCGCAACTGTGTTTCAGCATCTTCGTAGTAGCTGGCCAAAGTCAGCATCCGCTCTTGTTTCTGAATAATTTCACGAATTGCTTTCAAAGCCACCACATCAGCTTGTTCAAACTCCTGCACATCCGCTTTGATTCGCTGTAGCCAAAACTCGACTGGCAAACGTTGGCCTTGTTCATGTGCCAGCAACCAATCACGTCGTAGCGCTAAATCGCGATAGATCTGAATCACAATCCCAATTAGTTCAAAATCACTTGGCTGTACCAAGGCATAACTGAGCATCTCCTGCACCATCACATGGGCAGGCACGGCAATCCCAAGCGCCAAACGATCGAGAGCAAATTTAAAACTATAACGATAGTCTTGATCATCATCACTGAGCGTTTGTTTTAAATGCTCAGCATCCAAACCACGTTTAAAGCCAGCATCGTCGAGTAAATTCAGAATCCGTTGTGCCTGCGTATAATCCAGCCCATAACGTTGTTGCGTCGCAGACAGATTGAGCCAATCGGCAAAGTCATCCTGCGTAAAACGACCCTGTGTCAATTGCAAGCGCCCAAGTACAGCACGCCATGCATTTAACGCATCTAGCTGCGCCACCCCTGCAATTTTTACAGGTAAGAATACCTCATGCTCATGGGCCAGCGCAGGAAAAACACTGCGAATCAAGGGCTCAAGTTCAGCTAGGTTCGGAGTCAAAATCAACACATCACTCGGACGGCGTGGATTGCTATCTGCTTGAGACAGCCAATGCAGTAACTGTTCTTTTAAGACTTCGAGTTGTCGCACACTGGAGTGGCAAACATGGATCTGAATCGATTCATCCTCAGGTGCAAGTTCATATTGCTGGGGCTGAGGTTCTGCCAAATAGAAAATGTCCGACTGAATTTTACCGAGTAACGTTTCAGGGAAATAATCCTCAAAAGCATCCACCCATTTACCCTCTTCTCCTGTTGCCAGTTGTGACAACAGCGAAAAGTGGTCCCGCGCTTGCTTACCTAACCGTGTCAGTAAGGGATGCCGAGATTCTCGATTTAAGGCATTAAAACCCAAACTAAAACTGTCAAAGAATGCAGCAATGTCTGCATCACTAGCATGGGGATGTTTCGCAATATAACGCTCTTTCACGCCGAGGTCATAACGCTTTTTCCAGAGGGGATCAACACTGTCGGCCCAATATTCCTGCGATGGGTTATAGTGCAGAATCACCACATCTAGATACTGTCCCAAACGACGTAAAAATTGCAGTTGGCTCGGTGGTAAATCTAGAATCGTAAATACAATCACCTGATTCGGTAGTTGTGCCAAAGCTCGGGATCGTGTCTGCTGATTGTCTAAAAGTTGCCAGAAATCAGCATCAATACTTTGTATTTCAACAAAATCATCGTGAAAATAGTGTTGCCACAACCAACGCTGCCATGCTTCCAACTGTTCGGTTTGCTGTAAGCTAAAGGCTGAAGTTTGTTGATCCGTATGCGCAATCAGTTGTTCGATATTTAAGGCTTTATTCTGTCCCCACGTCGATAGCCAATTCCCCGCACAAGTACAATTGCTTTGGCAGCCGCGTTGACAATGACCGCGATAAATCATGTAGTTATTAAACAGTTGTGAAACCTGTTCCGCCACCCAATACAACATACTTTGTTTTTTAAGTTGTTTTTCCGTGCCTTGCTGCAACTGATCGGCACTGGCATAAATCCGTTGCACAATCGAATATAAAGGGTGCTCTTGTGCAAGGCTATTCTGTTCAGATTGAATAAAAGGCTGTAAGGCTTGATGAATACGCCACTTTAAAATCAAACGCGGAATATTGGCTTTACGCACTTGTTCTTTATTGTCTAATACTTGTTGGTAGGCATACCACTGAAAACCACGAATGCGCTGATGAAATTGATAGTTGGCGGTCATGCCTTGTTGTTCAGCAATTTTTTGTGTGAGCCATTGTTCTTGGGCAGGACTGGGAACAATAAAATGCTGGGTTTTAAACACCTGAAAGGGTGTCGTACTCGGTTGGGTAATTGATGCCATCACACCTTGTAATAACACTTCAAGGCGTTGACTTTGAATAACATGAATCCCCATGCGTTAATATAACCTCATCACAAAACGATCATTTAGTTGCACAAAATCGTACATATTCATCACTATACAACTTCAAATCACTATGTCACGCTAAACACACAAGGAAATAAATAAATTGTTTTGAAATTCACCATTGCATGCGATTGAATGTACTATCAAGGAATAGACTTTAGGTATAACTTTATGAAAATTGAAAAAATTCCTGATTCGATTGATCCAAGTTTAAACTTGGAGCAGATCCGTGAAGAGTGTCTGGAACTCGCCAAAAAACGAGCCTATTGGTCAGCGGGTGCAGCGATTGTACCAATTCCATTTTTTGATGTTGTAGTGGACTTGGGTATGCTGACACAAGTGATTCCCTACATTAATGCACGTTTTGGTCTCGCCCCTGAGCATATCAGTGTCTATGATCCTGAAACCAAAAAAATTCATTGGGACGAGTTACGTAAACGTGGCTTTGAGTTCTCGGGTTTTGTGGTGGCACGTACCGCAATGAAAGCCTCTTTTAATGGCTTTTTCACGAAAATTGCCACCAAGCAAGTAACCAAGTTTATCCCCTTGGGCGGACAAATTGTCGCAGCCAGCCTTGGTTATTTCATGATGCGTAAAATCACTGAAGCGCATGTGCAAGATTGCTATAACCTTGCCAAACGTATTCAGCAAAAAAGTCGCAGTACCATTGTGGCTTGATACAATTTAGACTACCTCTGCACATCACTGTAAGATGTTGGTGTTTACAGTGATGTAACAGATCAATAAAAAAACCACACAAATACGTTAATATTCACTTAATTTTTTAAGTTTCAATCAAGATTGTATTTTTAATCTCCACATCTCGATGATAAATAGATGATGGAGCGTCGTTGTGCAAACTAGCCAATCTCCTTCTCGGGTCCGTTCAATTTTTAACGTGACCAGCGGGAACTTCCTTGAACAATACGACTTCTTTCTGTTCGGACTCTATGCACAAGCCATAGGTGAAACCTTTTTCCATTCAGACAGCAGCTATGCCGCACTGATGAAAACCTTCCTCGTATTTGCTGTCAGTTTTCTGATGCGGCCAATCGGTGCCTTGGTACTTGGGCCTTATGTTGATCGCATCGGTCGTCGTCGTGGTCTGATGATAACCCTGAGCATCATGGCCTTCGGTTCATTAATTATTGCCTTCACGCCTAGTTATGCCAGTATTGGATTTGCCGCAACCGTGCTGATTTTCGTGGGTCGTTTGGCCCAAGGCTTTTCCGCAGGAGTTGAGCTGGGCGGTGTATCTGTTTATTTAGCTGAAATTGCAGAGCCACATAACCGTGGTTTTATTACCAGTTGGCAATCGGCCAGTCAGCAAGTTGCCGTCATTTTTGCAGCCGTATTGGGTTATATCGTCAGTGTAGTGTTTACCAAAGCTCAAGTTGATGCTTGGGCATGGCGGATTCCATTTTTTATCGGCTGTGCCATCATTCCCTTTATTTTCTGGTTGCGTAAATCACTGGCTGAAACAGAAGCCTTTGCCTCACGCAAAGAACATCCAACCACACGACAGATTCTGAGCACCTTAGCGGCCAACTGGAAAATTGTATTGGCTGGCGTGTGTATGGTTGCCACCACCACGACCATGTTTTACTTCATTACAGTGTATACCCCAACCTATGGCAAAGAGGTTCTAAATTTAAGCCGTAGCGAAAGTTTAATTGCCACCATTCTGGTCGGGCTGAGCAACTTTATTTTGTTACCGATTGGTGGGCATCTCTCGGATAAATTTGGACGTAAACCGCTATTGATCGCCACGACTGTATTGATTTTTATCAGTGCTTATCCACTGCTCACATGGCTGACCCATACCATTAGCCTATCCCATATGTTGATGGTGTTATTGTGGTTCTCACTGCTCTATAGCTTCTATAATGGTGCTTTGGTAGTTTCGCTGGCCGAAATGATGCCAAGTTCAGTGCGAATTGCAGGATTCTCGGTTGCCTATAGCTTTGCCACCTCCATTTTTGGTGGACTGACCCCAATGATTGCGACTTATCTGGTACAAACATCAGGCAATAAGAGCATGCCTGCCTTTTGGTTGATGTTTGCTGCAATCACCAGTTTAGTTGCCACCTTAATTGTTTTCCGCCAACAGCGCAGTACAGCCCCACAATTGGCAAATAACACTTAATACATATGACCAGCCATTGAAGGCTGATTAATCCGCCTTCAATTGTTTTAAAATCGCTTTTAAGACTTCAATTCGTGCTGAATATTTATCATCCGTTGCAATCACATACCACGGTGCATAATCGGTATCTGTTCGTTTAAACATATCCGCAGCAGCATTGAGATAATCATCCCATTTATCACGGTTACGCCAATCTTCTTCAGTAATCTTAAAACGCTTATGTGGCGTTTGTTCCCGTGCTTTAAAACGTAGCGCTTGTTCATCCTTGCTAATTGCCAACCAAATTTTCACAATCACAGTTTGGCTATCGATCAGATTTTCTTCAAAACGATTGATTTCGCTATACGCACGTTGCCATTCAACCGTTGAAGCAAAACCTTCAATCCGCTCAACCAGCACTCGACCATACCAAGTCCGATCAAAAATGGTGATCTTGCCACCATCATTCAGCTTGCTCCAGAAACGCCACAAATAAGGACGGCGTAATTCATAACGCTCAGGTGCTGCAATGGTATGAATCTCATACTCTCTTGGGTCAAGTTTTTTCACGATGCGCTTAATCGCGCCACCTTTACCCGCCGCATCCATGCCTTCAAAGGCGATCACCACTTTACGCTCATCGTAGCGTAAGGTATCGGCCACTTTCTTGGTCAGCTTACTTAACTCATCCTTATAGTCTTGCTTTTCTAGGCTGGCTTTCTCCGGTTCAAGCAGCGCTTGAGGTATTTTGGCCTGCTGCCATTTCTGTGTAACTTTGGTTTGATGCTCAGGTAGCTCTTGCAATGTCTGTAATAGATATTGTGCAAAACATTGATCACGGTGTTTTTCATCTTCGCCATCCACAATATACCAGTCGTCGGTAAAACGTTGGCTCAAGCCTTGCAAGGTATCGTACTGTTTTTTATTTCGCCAATCTAAACCATGTAACTTATGCCAACGCTGCTCAGAGGCATCAATCTGATCCAAACGCTTTTGCAACGATTTCCAAGATAAATCAAACCAGACTTTAACAATATGAACATGGTTATTTTGCAGATCATGTTCAAATGCGCGCATCTGCTCCACATAAGCATCAAACAGGTTTTCATCCAAAGGTTTGGACACATGCATCGCGGTGGTTAACAGATCGCTATACCAGTTGCCAAACATCACCACAATTTGCCCTTCTGCAGGAATAAAACGGGTATAGGACTGCCAGAAAGTTTGATTATTGCAGAGCAGTTGCGGAGCATCCGCCTTGACCCTTAAATAACGGGGGTCTAACCACTCACGTAACTGTTTAACCGCTTCGCCCTTGCCTGCCAGTTCAATGCCACTGACCAGCACCAATACACTTTTGGCGTTTTTCTTATCGCGACTTTGTTTTAATGCATATTGTGCTTCAATCAGTTCTAATGAAAGCTCATTTTCATCTCGTAATTCAAATATGGGTTGTTGTTTACTCATTTGCTGCTCTAAGTGGCTCATTCTTTATATTAAAATCAGTATAGTCAAAACTGCTTTCATCGCAGAAAAACCCGTGTACAATTTCTGTAGATCGCTTGAGCGATACAGTCATAGTGACCAATTATTATCCATTTAGAGTTTATGCTGTCATGGTTCTCCGTTATGATGCAGCCTATGCTTTTATGATTTTATTTTTCTTTGAGTTCGAACATGTCAAAACTCGCGGCCTTTGATCAGCTTTTATTACAATATCAAACTTTGAGTTACCATCAGAATCCAGCGATTGCACAGCGCTTGCATGAAGTACAAGCATGGATGAAACAACGTATTGCACAAACCCATGCTGAGTTTTTTGCGCAACCTAACAATCAGCTGATGGCCGCATATTTCTTAAATCGCTTATATGGTGGCCCAGATTTTGATGCGATGGCACAACAAATTGAACGTCTGCTGAAATATGCGCACAAAGCGGAAAGTCTGCTTCCAGAAAATGCGATTAAGACAGGAACAAAATCCGTCAGCCTAGCAGTCTTGGCCACTCAATTGGATGAACAGGTCGCGATTCAACTGCTAGAAGACTATCCGCTCGAAACACCGCTAACCGATGAGATTATGCGTCAAACCCTGATCAAGCTTGATCAAGGCGATGCACGTTATGAACAGCTACAACTGCTAGATGAGTTAGGCCTAACGCTCGACAAATATATGCGTTCTACCATGATGTTTGCTGCTTTTAAAATGTGTAAAGGGATTGCACATAAATATCAATTCGAACAAATGTATCAATTTATTCAAGAAGGCTTTGCGGCAATGAAGCCAATGAAATCTGCGGCTACCTTTATTCAAACCTTTACCGAAAAAGAGCGGGAAATTATTGAAAAGGTCCATGCTGGCCATCCCGATCCTTTCCGCAACTAAGACAACTGTAAATTCCTGAGTGACTTTCAAGCCACTCAGGGCTATATATTTTTGCAATTCAGCACATCGATTAAAAACACTTTTGAGAAAGTGACTTTCTGTATATTATTCATAACAATTGCAGGCGAAAGCCTGTTAAAAAATACAAAATCTGTCATCATGCTTGCTGATTCGTGCCGCTAGAGCGAAAGTTTAGGAGAAAACTATGTCTAACGAAAACCAACAGCCTACCCCAGACGTTGAGCAAAACCCAAGTTCAGACAAAGTCAGCCCTTTCCTTAGCTCACCGCTTCCGCAAGGCGCGCCTCAAGGTCAACAACAATCATTACAACAGGGCCACGCTTCTGCTCCAACAGGCGCGATTCCAAAATACAACCTGCCTCGTGGTGCCAATACAGGTAACGTCGGTGAAACCACTCACTTCGGCTATCAAACCGTCAGCAGTGATGATAAAGCACAGAAAGTTGCAGAAGTGTTCCACTCGGTTGCCAGCAAATACGACATCATGAATGACTTGATGTCATTTGGTATTCACCGTCTCTGGAAACGTTTTGCGATCAATATGTCAGGCGTTCGTCGTGGTCAACATGTACTTGATATTGCAGGTGGTACAGGTGACCTTGCTAAAGTATTTAGCCGTGAAGTCGGTCCTCAAGGATATGTGGTTCTTTCAGACATCAACGAATCTATGTTGAATGTCGGTCGTGATCGTCTGATTGATGCAGGCTGCACCAATGTCGATTTCGTGTTGGCCAATGCTGAAACCTTAGAACCATTTGCCGATAATAGTTTTGACTTAGTCACCATCAGTTTTGGTCTGCGTAACGTGACCGATAAAGATGCGGCGCTCCAAGCGATGTATCGTGTGCTTAAGCCAGGCGGCCGCTTATTGATTCTTGAATTTTCTAAGCCAGTATTTGAGCCATTCTCAAAACTATATGACCTTTATTCATTCACGGCATTGCCGATCATGGGTAAATTGGTTGCCAATGATTCGGAAAGCTATAAATATCTTGCTGAATCGATTCGTATGCATCCAGACCAACGTACCCTCAAAGGCATGATGGAAAATGCGGGCTTCCAAAGCTGTGATTACCACAACTTAACCGGTGGTATTGTGGCCGTTCACCGTGGATTCAAACTTTAAGGCTTAAGATATGTGGTCGATTTTAGCACTCGGTGCAGTCGAACGTATCATTCATCATGTGATTGATTTGGATGCGATTACTCGCATTCAGCTCAATCAATTACAGGGTCAATTATTACGTGTTGTGATCGACAGCCCACAACTCTCAGTTGATGTGTTTTTTGATGAAAATAGAGTTCGTCTCGAACCAACCGTGACTGGACAAAGTCAAAGCGCTTCTCTCTTTGAACAGCGCCCATTTGATTCCCAAACTAAAATCACGGATGCAACCGCAACACTCCATGTTGAAAATGGCGTTGAGCTGGTTAAATTATTGCTCAGTGATATGGATCAGATCGGTAATATCCCACTGCAAGGTGACTATCATTTATTGCAAGATATTCAAAGAATTATGCAACAAGCTGAGCCTGATCTAGCAGCGCATTTATCGCCTTGGATTGGTCCACAGCTGGCACATGAGCTTGGCAAAATTCAGCTTGCGCCAACGCAACTGAAACGTTCACTACAAAGCCATTTATTTTTTGTTGAAGATGCCTTAAAAGAAGATAGCGGTTTATTTGCCCCGCGTTGGCAAATGGATGACCTCAATCGAGAGACGCGTCAACTCAACCAAGAAGTAGACCGTTTGGAAGCCAAGCTTCAACAGTTACAGGCTCAACTCGCCCCATCAGCACAATCCACACAAGACTAGGTAAGACTTTATATGATTCCGCATGTTACACGGTTACTCGAACTCTGGCGTATTGCAGCACACTATCGCCTTGACACCTTGTTCCCTGCGGAAGAACTACCAGTAAAAGCACGCCATGCATTGAATATCATTAAAATGCATCCTGCAGCTTGGTCAAGTCGTGAGAAGAAAAATCCGCTAAAGCTGAAAGAAGCTTTAGAGGATATGGGACCGTTAGCGATTAAGCTGGGACAATTACTGTCTACACGTCGTGACTTGATTCCACCAGAAGTCTTAACACAACTGGTGTTACTGCAAGATCGCGTCAAACCCTATGACACCCAACTTGCAAAACAGCGCATTCAGGAATCATTAAAAGCAGATGTAGCAACCCTATTTTCTCGTTTTGATGAGCAACCACTTGCCGCGGCTTCAATTGCCCAAGTACATACCGCCGCTTTACATGATGGCCGTGAAGTGGTGGTAAAAGTCACTCGTCCCGATATTCGCAGTCAAATTTTGCAAGATTTTGAAATCTTGGCGTGGCTAGGGGATTGGCTAGAGAATCGTTTAGAAGCAGCGCGTGCGCTGCATCTGACTGAAATTATTCAAGACTATCGTCAAATCATTTTAAATGAACTTGATCTCAGCCTAGAAGCGGATAATACCCGCCGTATGCGCCACTACTTTACGGGTTCAAGCATGATGTATGTGCCTGAAGTCTATATGGACAGTAAAGATGTGATGGTGGCTGAGCGTATTACTGGGGTCCCTATTTCTGATACGGCCACTTTTGATCGTTTAGGTATGGATCGTGCGGATCTGGCTGAAAAGGGTTTAACCATCTTCTTCACCCAAGTGTTCCGTGACAACTTCTTCCATGCCGATATGCATCCAGGCAATGTCTTTGTCGAGACCATTAATCCAAGCAATCCACGCTTTATTGCCTTGGACTGCGCCATCATGGGTGAGTTGTCTAAGCATGACCAAATGACAGTTGCACGTATGCTGCTTGCTGTAATGAACAGCAACTTTATGCAATTGATTCAGATTGTACATCAAGCCGGCTGGATTCCACCGGGCACAGATCAAGATGCTCTATCCCGTGAAATGCGCCGTACCGTTGGCCCGATGGTTTCCAAACCAATGGATCAACTTGATTTCGCAGGAATTTTGATTCAAGTGATGGATATTGCCCGTCGTTTCCATTTGGAAATTCCACCGCAACTCATGTTGTTACTCAAAACACTGGTGCATGTGGAAGGCCTCGGTACCGATCTTTATCCGCAATTGGACATTTGGAAACTGGCGAAACCGATTCTAACTGAATGGGTCAAAGCCAATATGAACCCAGTCAAGAATGTCAAAGAACTGGGACAACAAATTCCTGACTTATTACTTGGTGCTCAAGATATTCCAAGCCTATTGATTGATAGCTTAAATGGCTTAAAAAATCAGTCAGCATGGCATGACAAACAACTGCGTGAAATTCAACAAATGCGTTTGCAAATGCAACAACAACAGCGTCGTAGCTGGATGTTTGGTAGCACGATGCTGATTTTGTTGACCATTGCGATTATTAGCCCATGGTTTATCTCCGTGATTCTGATTGTGCTGAGTAGCTTGATTGCACTATGGCGTATCGCCAAATAAGCCCCTACACACAGCAAAGGCCGTATCCATCGATACGGCCTTTGCTTTTATGCAACTGAAAATTTTAACTTTAAATACTCAGACACATTCTGGAATCTCAACCAACACATACATTTTAGGCAAGACTTACCTCTACATCAGGCCATCTTTCCACAAAGACTTTTCATCCTTACATAGATAGACGATCATCGGCTCGATATTAAGGTGCATCAACACAGATTTTAAAGGAAGAGAAGCGTGAGTTTAAAAAATAGCATCCATAACTATGGCTCGATTGCAAAATGGCTACATTGGACAACCGCCTTACTTTTTCTACTCGCCTATTGCAGCGTTTATTATCGCCAATGGTTTACCGAAAAAGGCACACCTGAGAACTGGACAGCTTTACAACTTCATCTTTCCGTCGGGATTAGCATTGCCGTGATGATTAGCCTGCGCATTATCTGGCGTTTGAGCAATCCACAGCCGCGATTAGAACCTGCCAGCCCCTTAGCAAACTTTGCGGCACATGCAGGACATTTTGCCCTGTATGCCATCATGATCATTGCCCCGCTCACAGGCTACTTAGGCACAGGCGTCAATACTGAGTTTTTGTTCTTGTTTGAAATTCCAAAATTTGAACATACTGCCCTGTTCCAGAGCTGGGTGGCACAAGGGATGGGCCTAAGTTTTGAACAGTTCGAGAAACCGATTGATTTCATTCATAAGCAGATTCTTGGAAAATGGCTGATCTGGATCCTGATTTTAGGGCATGCAGGTGCGGCACTTTATCATCACTATGTTAAAAAAGATCGTACCTTGATCAAGATGACCACGGGTAAAGATGAATTGAAATAATCCGATCTGCGTTGGATTATCATGGGCCTTATCGCAGGATAAATTTCATTTAAAAAAATCCCTGAGATCAGTTAAGATCAAAGCTGACTGATCTTATAAACGCCTTAAAAGAACAAAGAATGAAAACACCTCATTTCGCCATTGTTGGCGCTGGCACAGCAGGATTAGCAACTGCAATCCTGCTTGCACGTGCAGGCAAGCGTGTCACTATTTTTGAACAAGCAGATCAACTCTCCCCTGTCGGTGCAGGTCTGTTGTTACAGCCTGCCGGCTTAGCCGTATTTGAACATCTCGGTGTACTTGAACATGCTTTAAAGTTGGGTGCCAAAGTCACAGGATTAGAAGGTCAACTTCCCAATAAATGTCTACTGGTGAATAGTCACTATCATCAAGCAGGCAGCAATCTCTATGGCCTCGGTATTCATCGAGCCACCTTATGTCATGTGCTGACCCACAAACTGGCTGAATATGCCAATCAAGTGACATGGCGGATGGGTCATAGTATTGAACGCATTCAAGAACAGCAAAATGAAGTTCGGCTCTTTGGTACTGATCAACAACACAAGTTTGATGCAAGTTTCGATGCCGTTTTGATTGCCAATGGTGCGCGCAGTCAACTCCGCCCTCAGGCATGGGTGAAAGTCGATCAGGCTTATCCATGGGGTGCGGCATGGAGTATTGTGCCTGAATGTCCAACACTCGATCCTGAAATTTTGCATCAGTTTTATGATCGTTCCAAAATCATGATGGGCGTGTTGCCTACGGGTGCTATACCGACAGCACCTCAGCAACGGCTGTCGAGTGTGTTCTGGAGCTTACCAAGCTCACAACTACAATCATTCTTAAAAGATGAATCAGCAACACAGCAATGGTTAAAGCAAGTGTCAGATCGCTGGCCTGATGTGGCAGAATGGCTCAAACAATTGTTGTCGAATCAACAACATCAACCACAATGGTTATCTGCGCAATATCGGGATGTGGTGATGTCTCAGTTTGGACAAGGACGAATCGGGGTCATCGGTGATGCTGCTCATGCCATGAGTCCACAGTTGGGACAAGGGGCCAATATGGCCTTGTTGGATGCTTGGGCCTTTTCACAGTCAGTGCAAATCGCACAAAAAAACCAGCAGATTGACTGGACCATGTTATGGCAACATTATCATCAACAGCGTCGTTCTTCGACCCAGTTCTATCAGTTCCTCAGTCGTTTACTCACGCCACTGTATCAATCCAATCATTGGTGGGCGGGTGGTATACGTGACCTGACCTTTCCATGGATGTATCAAATTCCCTATTTCCGTAAAGAAATGGCAATCACTATTTCAGGTCTAAAAACAGGTCTGTTTCAACAACTTGATTATCAACAGGTGGCGCAATATGCTGAAAAAGATCATACATTTGATAGTAAAACGAAATCTTTACCTGAATATGAATAATATTAAAAAGAGCTACGTTAAATATGAAAATTCGTCATTTAGATCATTTGGTGTTAACTGTCGCCGATATTGAAATCACCTGTCGGTTTTATCAATCGGCCCTAAATTTTGAAGTGATTACTTTTGCTGAAAACCGTAAAGCGCTGCAATTTGGCACTCAAAAAATTAACCTGCATCAAGTCGGTAAAGAGTTTGAACCCAAAGCTCTACAGCCAACAGCGGGTTCAGCAGATTTATGTTTTATTGCCGAAACCCCATTAGATCAGGTTATTGCCCATCTTCAAACGCAGAACATTGACATCGTTGAAGGTCCAATCGAAAGAACAGGCGCAATGGGTAAAATTTTATCGGTCTATTTACGGGACCCCGATCAAAACTTGATTGAAATTTCGAACTATCTCGATACTTAAAAATATAAATTCATCAATAAAAATAAGGTTAAAACATGAAATTTAGTTTTCTATGGGCTTTGTATCGACAGAATAAAGGCAAGGCGATTCGAAAAGGATGCTGGTTCTTACTCCCTAGCCTAGTTAACCTGTTTTGTTTTCTAAATTTTCACTATCAACTCATTCAATGGCAGGTCAATCCTAAATCTTCAGTCGGAAAATTAATATCAGGACCCCATTTTTGGTGGGTCATTTTATTCGACTGTATCCCATTTCTTTTATTGGCAACCGTCAGGCAAAAATACTTGCTTCAATTACTCAAAATTTGGTTATTTGTTGCAGTGTGTGTTTTCTTGATTAATGCTTGGTTTTGGGCCAGCTATCCCTACAGCACAATTCTACTTTTTGCACTCTCTTTAGCCTCTTTAAAACAAGAACAAAATCAGCTGATGAATACCTATATTCGTCCGCGTTGTTAAATGTTTTTACCCAACAAGCATAGCCAACCCATGTCACAAACGCTACACTAACGGCTTTCCACTCAATGGATTTTCACTCATGTCAAACTGGTTAGATGAAGTTAAATTTGATTCCAATGGTCTTGTTCCTGCCATTGCACAACATCATCAAACTGGTCGAGTGTTAATGGTTGCGTGGATGAATCGTGAGGCTTTACAACTGACGGCTGAAAAAAATCAGGCCGTATATTACTCACGCTCGCGTCAAAAACTCTGGCATAAAGGCGAAGAGTCAGGGCATTTTCAAACTGTGCACGAAATTCGTCTCGATTGCGATGCAGACGTGATTATTTTGCAGATTGAACAACATGGTGGCATTGCCTGCCATACGGGGCGCGAGTCTTGCTTCTACCGCAAACTCACTCCACAAGGTTGGGAAATTGTTGATGCCCAACTGAAAGATCCAACCGCTATTTATGGTGCATCTGCCAAAGTTGAAGCACACGATCATGGCCAAACAGAGCAAGTGGATGTGTTGGGCTATTTAGGTCGTTTAATGCAACAGCGTAAGACTGCGGAAGCGGATAGCTCTTATATTGCCAGCCTATATAAAAAAGGCATCAATAAAATTTTAGAAAAAGTCGGCGAAGAAAGTGTCGAAACTATCATCGCTGCGAAAGATTATGCCGTGCTTGCTTCACTGGAAAATAAACACGACCTGATTTATGAAGTGGCTGATCTATGGTTCCACAGCATTGTAATGTTGGGTTATTTCGATCTTGACCCGCAAGTGGTGCTGGATGAGCTAGCTCGTCGCCAAGGTTTATCGGGTTTAGTTGAAAAAGCCAACCGTAGTCAAGAAGCGTAATCAGAGCCTGTGTCAAATATAGAGAAACCCAAAGCCACCTATGAGCAAGCCATTGCCATAGACAATGCTCGTCTCGGTCAATCCTTTAAAGTGATTGCCTATGCTGGCACAGGTAAAACCACAACCTTGCAAATGATCAGTGATGCCATGCCAGAACGGCGGGGTATGTACTTGGCATTTAACAAAGCGATTGCTGCTGAAGCTCAGAACAAGTTTCATGGCAATGTGAACTGTCGTACCTTTCACTCACTCGCTTTTCGCAGTGCACCACGTGGCGTAACCGATAAATTACGTTTACCGCGTCTTAGCCCCAGCTTTATTGCCAAAGAATATCGACTAGAACCGATTACACTCCGTCGTCTCATGGGCGGGCGTTATGAAAAATATGTGTTGATGCCTAGTCGCTTGGCCAGCCTAGTTGCCAATGCGGTCAGCTATTTCTGTTCAACCAGTTCACAATACCCAGCCCCTCGTCATATTCAGGCACCCAGTTGGTTGCATCTAGACGATATTGAATCCTTACAACAACATCTCTACCCTGCGGTAGAACGACGTTGGCTAGAGTCGATTGATCCGAATCATCAAGCGGGTATCGGCCATGATATTTACCTTAAACTTTGGGCCTTATCTGAACCGAATATCCCTGCCGACTATGTACTGTTTGATGAAGCACAAGATGCCGATCCATTGATGCTGGGTATTTTACTGCGTCAAAAAAGCACCCAAGTGATTTATGTCGGTGACGCACATCAGCAAATTTATGCATGGCGTGGTGCCATCAATGCCATGCAGCAAATGCCACTGCCTGAAAGTCGCTTAACTACCTCTTTCCGTTTTGGTGAAGCGATTGCCGATGTTGCCAACAGTTTACTCGGTGCACTGAATGAAACTGTGCCCCTACTCGGTAATCCAAACCAAAAATCCAGCGTGGTCAATAAACCGCATACCAAAATGCGCGATGCGATTCTGTGTCGAACCAATGCACGTGCGATGGAGTTACTGCTCTCTGGTTTAGTGCATGGCGATAAGGTCAGTCTGCAAGCCGATCACCAAAAACTCAGCCGCTTTGTCGATGCCGCCAGTTTACTCAAACAAGGCAAACGCATTACCGATGTGCCAGAACTGGCTTGGTTTAACTCTTGGCATGATGTCCATGAATATTGTGAAACCAATGATGGTAGTGACATCAAACCCTTGGTCAAACTAGTTGATGATCATGGTACCGATCCTCTGAAAAAAGCACTGGCGAAAATCACCCCGATTGAACACGCAGATTATGTGATTTCAACCGCGCATAAAGCCAAAGGTCTGGAATGGAATCGGGTGCATATCGAAGATGATTACCAATTTAAAATAAATGGGCTAGAACATAAAATTACAGATGAAGAGCTAAGATTACTTTACGTGGCCTGCACGCGTGCTAAAGTAAGTTTAAATATTCACCATTTATATGACTTAATACAACAATTAAAACGGTGCGCTCCCTCAAGTCTTCGTCAGTCCGCAGGTTAAAGCGCTCTTGATCGAGGTCAGCTCATGCAACTTGAATCGGTTCAATTCAAACACATTGGCATTTTTCGGGATTTAAATCTCAAATTTGATCCCGAACAACGCCCCATCACCTTGATCCTTGGCGACCAAGCCACAGGCAAAAGCAGCATTTTAAAAAATATCTACCAGAGCCTGACTTGGTTTTCTGCACGTTACAAAGATATTCGTACCGCAGGTGTGGTGATTGCCGACCAAGATATTATGCTGAATCGTCTGCAAGCCAAAATTCAAATTCAAGTCCGTATGAGCAACGAACTTACAGGGACTCTCACCGAAAGTAGCTCCGCCCAACAGACCAATACCCAAAGCTGCGCATGGAAACTCTATAAAACATTTAATAGTCAAGGGGTTGGGATTAGCCAAGTGGAGACCCAACAACTTGACCAAATGGTGACGCTGTATCAAAAGACGGGGCTACAAGACCCATTATTCGGCTTGCCTTTGATCGCCTACTATCCTGCTGAACGCTTCGTGCAAGACGTCAATTTACAAAGCAAAAATACCCCTGGAACCCTGCAAGAAATCTCGGCCTACGATTTGACCGCCATCCCCTATACCACCTTTACGCGTTTTTTTGAGTGGCTACGCGAGATTAGCGATGTCGAAAATGCACATTCAGCACATATCGTTAGGCGCCTAATGGGCAACGATTTTAATCAGCAAAATCAATCTGAAATATTGCAAGAATTACAACAAGAACTGATTAATCATCCAAAGCAACTCTCTGCACCCAATCTTTATGCCTTGAAAAACAGCTTGCACACGGTTTTTCCTGAATTAAGTGATCTTTATATTCAATATGTGCCAAAACTACAATTGATGGTGCGCTATCACGATCAGTTGATTCCTTTTCAACAGCTGTCCGCCTCACTCAAAACTTGGATAGCACTGGTTGGGGATGTTAGCCGTCGGCTTTGCTTACTGAATCAACACTGCTTTAATCCTTGCTTAGAAGGTGAAGGGATTTTGATGATTGATCACATTGACCATCAACTCGATCAAAATAATTGTGCGGAAATTTTGGAGCGTCTCCATCAAGCTTTTCCTTGCCTGCAAATCATCGTCTCAGGCAATCGAGATGCCTTGCTTGAACATGCCTTACATTACCAATGTTTAAAACTGGACCCAACAGGGGTGTATCAACTTAATCTAGAAGCATCGCAACAACAGCTTTCAAATTTATATCAAGGCCTCACCCAGACCGAAACAGCACCTTCCGTGCAAGCCCACACCTTGCTGCAAGCCGATCCATTGACCAGCAAAGTCGATGATTTATTCCAACAAATTCAGGATTTAAACGAACAAGAAAAGAACAATTTACTCAACCTGCTCAAGATAGATGATACACCGCAAGAAACCCCGTTATAACGGCGTATCAAAAAACAGAAATTGAAATGTTTTCAATCAAATGATGTTGTTTATTTCATGTAATAACATCAGATTTTTACTGCTATTTTATAGTAAAATAAATCTCATTTTTTATTTTCAAGTTGTGCAATACAACTTGCTGCCTCCGTTAACTTGATTGGGCTTCAAGATTTAAAGTTTTTGGTATTCTCTTTGAGTGCCTGTAAGTCTTGAAAGAAAATTCACCCCTTAGGTCTTCGACCTAAATCATCGACATGGATACCAGTGTGCTACCGATTATTATCTTATTACCGCTCATACTCGGCACCACCCTTGTCTCACAATTACAGCGTATTTCGCGTGGCGTGACGGCACTTGGGGCGATTGGCATCAGCCTTAGTTGTTTTATTTTACTTTTAACTCAGGCAGAAACGGTTCTTCAGGGTAATACCCTGCAACAAAGCTGGGACTGGCTTCCACAGCTTGGAATTAATCTGAGTTTTCGCCTAGATGCATTAGGTTTATTGTTTGGTCTGCTGATTAGCGGTATCGGCACGCTGATTTATATTTATGCCTATTACTATCTCAGTCCTAAAAATTCTCTCAGTAAACTCTACCAGCTGTTAATGCTGTTTATGGCAGCCATGCTGGGGATTTCACTCTCAAACAACCTGATTATCTTATTGGTGTTCTGGGAGCTGACCAGTATTTCCTCTTTCCTATTGGTAGGTTACTGGAGCCAATACGAGGCAGCGCAACGTGGCGCCCGTATGGCTCTCACCATCACAGGCATGGGTGGTTTAGCCATGCTCGGTGGCTTTGTACTGATTGGACAGATCACCGGTACCTATCAGATTGATGAATTGGTATTGATGAAAGATACCATCCAACAACATGCGCTATTTGTTCCAGCATTATTGCTGATCTTGTTAGGTGCATTTACCAAAAGTGCCCAGTTCCCCTTCCATTTTTGGTTACCGAATGCGATGGCAGCGCCGACCCCTGTGTCCGCCTACCTACATTCGGCAACGATGGTCAAAGCAGGGATTTTCTTGTTGGCGCGTTTAGCTCCTATTTTTATTGGTGCTGCGCTGTATCACAATATCGTGACTTTTGTCGGTCTATTCACCTTGTGTATGGCCGCAGGTTTTGCAATTTTCAAAGAAGACCTGAAAGGACTTTTGGCCTATTCAACCATTAGTCATTTGGGTTTAATCGTATGTTTACTCGGTATTGGCTCGCCATTGGCGGTGGCTGCCGCAATTTTCCACATCATCAACCATGCCACCTTTAAAGCGGCATTGTTCATGATTGCAGGGATTATTGACCATGAAACTGGCACACGTGATTTACGCAAGCTCAGTGGCATCTGGCAACTGCTTCCATTTACAGGCACTCTCACCATGATCACCGCTGCCTCAATGGCGGGTGTACCACTGACCAATGGCTTTATCTCGAAAGAAATGTTCTTTACCGAGCTATTGGCCAACTTATCGGGTCCAGTGATGGTGATTTCAGCCATTGTGGCTACTTTAGCGGGTATTTTCGCAGTCAGTTATTCAATTCGCCTCGTTCATGGGGTGTTCTTTGATGGTCCTATTGGTAAACACGTACCGAATAAAGATGCACACGAACCACATTTAGGCATGCGCTTACCTGCCATTATTTTAGCTACCTTATGTATTTTAGTGGGTATCCTCCCTGCCCTACTGGCAGGAACAATGGTCAACAGTGTCACTCGTGCAAGTTTGGCGCAGCCTGAATTTGAAGGCGTTCATCTTGCGATTTGGCATGGTATCAATGCCCCTTTGATCATGAGTCTAATTGCTTTAATTGGTGGATCAATCTTCTACTTTACCCTAGCAAAAGAGGGACGTATTCGTAAAATCGACCTCGATCCTTATCTTGGAAAATTCCAAGGCAAGATCCTGTTTGATCTGTTCTTGAAACATTTATTACTCACCAGTCGCAAGATTAAACAAAAGACCGAAAATGGTTCTTTGCAAAGCTATATCCTCTGGATTGTGTTATTCAGCATTGTGATGGTGGGCTTACCCCTGTTCAACCAAGGCTTAACCACAGGCACACGTGAACTCACGCATGCACCGTGGGTGGCGATTGTACTCTGGCTAACCCTGTTCTCAGGTTGCTGGATGATGCTGTGGTTCCATCATGAACGTATCAAAGCCGTCCTGATCAGCGGTGCAGTCGGTCTCGTCGTTACCATGGTGTTTGTTACGCTCTCAGCACCTGACTTGGCCTTGACTCAGATTACAGTTGATGTCGTCACCACTGTTTTACTCTTGATGAGTTTATCTTTACTTCCACAACTCACGCCTTACGAATCAAGCCGTTCACGTCGCTGGCGAGATGCCAGCCTGGCCATTGCAGGTGGTTTAGGTATTGGTTGGATTGCTTGGTTGCTGTTAACACGCGACCACAATTCAATTTCATGGTTCTTTATGCAACAGGCGATTCCACTGGGCGGTGGTTCAAACGTCGTCAATGTGATCTTGGTTGACTTCCGTGGTTTCGATACCTTCGGTGAAATTACCGTACTCGGCATTGCCGCAATTGGTGCGCTGTGTCTGATGGATGGTATGCGTGCACATGGAACCACCATGACCCAAGGCTTAACTTACCGCTTTAACCCTTCCCCACTGATGTTCCGCATCACGGCGTCATGGATCTTGCCTCTGGCCTTGGTGGTTAGTGTCTACATCTTCATGCGTGGACATAATCTTCCGGGCGGTGGCTTTATCGCAGGTTTGATCACCTCAATGGCACTGATTATTCAGTACATCGTATTGGGTCAAGACCAAACCGAACAAATGATCAAAGCCAAATCAGGTCGTCTCTATGAATTATGGATTGGGGCAGGTTTAACCATTGCTGGTCTCACTGGTATTCTCGCATGGCTCTGGGCTCGCCCCTTCCTCACCAGTGCACATATCTATGTAGAAGCACCATTGCTTGGAAAAATGCATCTTGCCTCTGCAGTCGCATTTGATACAGGGGTCTACATTACCGTTGTGGGTGCTGCCATGTTGTTGATCTCCGTACTCGGAGACTCGCGTCACTCTAGTATGGCTGGTCCAATCCCAGGTGGAGATAATCAAAATGATTAGTATTGAATTTTTACTCGCGTCAGGGATTGGCTTACTCACGGCAACAGGCATTTATTTGATTCTGCGTGCCAGAACATTTCCAGTGGTCCTTGGTTTAGCCATGATTGGCTATGCCGTGAACTTGTTCCTGTTTGCCATGGGCCGCCTGCAAATCAATGCACCTGCGGTGTTGACTCAGGCCACCAAAGTGACCGACCCACTCCCTCAAGCACTGGTATTAACGGCGATTGTGATTGGTTTTGCCACCACTGCCTTTATCGTGCAACTTGCCTTACGCAGTCGTTATGAATCTGGTACAGACCATGTCGACTCGAAAGAAGAACCCACTTTGACTTATGACCCACGTGAGGATGAGCCATAATGTTTGATTTTTACAGTTTCTGGCACGCTCACGCTCCAATTATCAGCATCTTAATTCCAGCATTCACCAGTTTTATTCTGGTGTTATTGGGCAATCCAGGTTCAGGTTCTTTAAAGCAAGATTGGCGTCAACCTTGGCGTCGCGGGATTAGTATTGCTTCGGCAGTTTTGGGCTTAATCACGGCAATCAGTTATCTGAGTATTGCCAGCACAGGCCAAATTACGGTTTATCAGCTCAGTGAATGGTCGGCGCCATTTGGGATTGTGTTAGTCCTTGATCGCCTCTCCGCTTTTATGCTGGTACTGACCTATATTCTTGCAGTGCCTGTGATTTGGTATGCCAGTGAGAACTGGGATACGCGTGGGCGTTATTTCCATACCATGGTGCATTTCCTACTCATGGGAATCACCGGTGCATTCCTGACAGGCGACTTATTCAACTTATTCGTCTTCTTCGAAATCCTGTTGATGGCTTCCTATGTACTGTTATTACACGGTCAAGGTCGTCCACGTTTCCAGCTTGGCGTGCATTACGTCACCATTAACTTGCTGGCCTCTGCCCTGTTCCTGATTGGTCTAGGCATGATTTACGGCAGTGTCGGTAGCTTGAATATGGCTGATGTTGGCCGTCTAGTATCAAGCTTAGATGGCGATCAGCACAAGCTTGCCGTTGCCGGTGGACTCCTGCTGTTTGTGGTGTTTGGTATTAAAGCCGCGATGTTGCCTGTTGGCTTCTGGTTGCCGAAGACCTATGCGGTTGCAAGCACACCTGTCGCTGCAATTTTCACCATTATGACCAAAGTGGGTATTTATGCCATTTTACGTGTGAATGGCACTGTGTTTGATGATGCCATGGCTCAAAGCATTTTCAAGAACTGCTTATTGATCATTGGTCTAATCACCTCTTTCTATGGCGTGATTGGTGCAATTGGTGCTGAACGCCTACGCCGTTTTGTTGGCTTTATGGTGTTGTCATCGATTGGTACTTTGCTAATTTCGATTGCCATGTTCAATACACAGGCATGGGCCGCAGCACTATATTATTTAGTTCACAGTACCTTGATCGCAGCAGCTTTCTATTTGTTCTGTGGCTGGATGACCTCGCAACGTGGCGCGTTTAAAGATCATTTAAAAGTTGCACCACGAATCAAACAGGAAAAGGCGGCGGCTTTTACTTACTTTACCATCGCCTTGATGATGGCAGGTTTACCCCCATTCAGCGGATTTTTGGGTAAAGTCTTCATCTTGCAAGCCACTGCTGAGACACCTTATCAAGGCTGGATCATCGCAGTGATTCTGATCGTGAGCTTGCTCAGCATCATTGCCATGACACGCGTTGGCTTTATCCTGTTCTGGCGTGCAACCCCACCGGAAGAAGATCAGAAAGAAGCGGCTTATGCTGAGTATCAAGCTCTGCCTGAGCTTGCGCCGAAGCGTAATGATACTGCGATCTATATTTTACTTGGCGCATTAATGCTTTATGTGGTTTGCGCGGCGCCGATTCAGAACTACACGCTTGCAACAGCACAGCAAATTCAGAATCACGCGCTTTATAACCAAACCATTCTGAAACATGATGCACAAGGTCGCCCGATCAGCGTACAGCCTTATGATCCAAGCTATTTACCTGAAACCAAATATGGCGGTGAAGTTGAAGATCCGAATGCCTTGCTGATTCCAGATATTATTTCCAAGCCAACCCTACAAGGCGAACATATTTCTGAATATAAGCAGCGTCAAATTGCGGAGCAAGTCCTCGAAGCGCCGACCATTCCAAATAACACACAGTTAAAGCCAATGGAGGATCACTGATGCAAAAATTATCTTTGCTTGAGCGTTGGTTCCCACATCCATTTGTGTCGGTGCTGATTTTCTTGAGCTGGCTAATGCTGGCACATAGTCTGGATCTGACTGACATTTTAATGGCACTGATTTTAGCTGTCGCAATTGCTCGTTTAGTGAGTCCATTTATTGCAAGAACGCCGCATATTCATTGGCTTCCTGCGATTAAACTGGTGTTTGTGGTACTTTGGGATATTGTCATTTCCAACTTCCGTGTTGCCAAAATGGTACTTGGTCCTATGGATCAATTACATCCTAAATGGTATCGGGTTCCGTTGGAAACTGAGCACGAGCAAGTGAATACTTTACTCGCGATGATTATCACCACCACACCAGGTACGGTTTCAGCTGGAATCGATCAGGAACGTGGAGATATTCTGGTACATGCACTCAGCTCAGACAATACCGAACTGGATATTCAAGACATTAAAAACCGCTATGAAAGGCCTTTAATCGAAATCTTTGATGTCAAGATTACAGAAGGAGCAAATAAATGACCATTTTGCCTTATGCATTGGGTATTGGTTTAATTGCCATTACCATCTCTATGTTTCTGTGCTTGATTCGCTTGATTGCAGGCCCTTCAGTGATTGATCGACTCTTGGCACTCGATACTTTATTCTTAAATGCCACCTGTCTGATCGTGGTCTTAGGTATTTATTGGGTCAGCACCAATCTATTCGAAGGTGCACTCTTGGTTGCAATGCTCGGCTTTGTTTCTACTGCCGCGCTTGCTCGTTACTTCACTACAGGTCATGTAATTGATTAAGGAGCTATACCATGCAACTGATTCTTGAGATTGTGGTTTCATTTTTTGTGGTGTTTGGTGCGTTCTTCATGCTGATCGGTTCGATTGGCATGATCCGTCTCCCTGACTTATTTATGCGCCTGCATGCACCCACCAAATCAAGTACCTTGGGCCTCGGTAGCTTTCTGATCGCAGCTATGATTTTTGCTGCGATGCATGGTCGTTTTGGTTTTGCTGAATTACTGATTACCTTGTTTGCCTTTATCACTGCGCCTGTATCAGCAAATTTGATGGCACAAGCAGCCATTCATTTACGCTTACGCTCAACCAGTGGTGATGTACCAGAAGCACTCAATCGTCCATTGCCTTGGCAACGTTATCGTCGCCATCCATTGAAGAAAGATTAACTCTTTTATTCAAAGCATAAAAAAGCCACCCGAAGGTGGCTTTTTTATATGCATTTACTTTTGTTCATCTTGCTCTTGTTCAGGTAAATCCTTCACAGCTTCAGCAATCAGACCAAACATATAATTACCGTAGGCATTGGTTTTGTCATAGTGGAAGCGTAAACGAGGCGTCACGCGAGTTTTAATACGACGACTCAACTCATGGCGCAAGAAGCCAGATGCTTTATTCAATACATCTAAAGTTTCTTTGTTCGCAGCTTCACTTTGATCATCACCAAGTTCACGCCCCATTACTGTGACATAAACTTCGGCATAACCCATATCAGCACTGACTTTCACGGCTGAGATGGTCACCAGACCACCCAGACGTGGATCTTTAAGCTCCTGACGGATAAGCTCAGACAACTCACGTTGTACTGAATCCGCCATGCGCTTTAAGCGTTGGCTACCCGCCATTAAAGACTCCGTTTAATCAATTGAACATCATACACTTCGATCTTATCTTGTGCTTTGATGTCTTTATAGCCTTTGACTGCAAGACCACATTCCATACCAGCACGAACTTCTTCAACCACTTCTTTATAGCGACGAAGAGATTCAAGCTCGCCTTGGAACACAACCACGTCATCACGTAATACGCGAATTGGTTTGTTACGGTGTAATACACCCTCAAGCACCATACAGCCTGCTGCTGCACCAAACTTGCTTGAGTGGAACACTTCACGCACTTCCGCAACACCCAAGATGGTTTCACGGTGTTCAGGTGCAAGCTTACCGCTCATTGCCGCTTTAACATCATCAATCAATTGATAAATGATGCTGTAGTAACGAATATCGATACTATCTTGGTCTGCTTTTTGACGTGCAGTATTGTCTGCACGTACGTTGAAGCCTAACAATACTGCTTCTGATGATTCAGCTAAAGTCACATCTGACTCAGTGATCGCACCGACACCAGAACCAATTACACGGACTTTAACTTCATCAGTTGCAAGCTCATCAAGTGCAACATGTAAGGCTTCTAAAGTACCGCGTACGTCAGTTTTGAGTACCACGTTTACTGTAGGAACATCTTTCTTGCCCATTGATGCCATGATGTTTTCAAGACGCATCGAGCTTGCACGCTCAAGACGCTTTTGACGTTCGCGATCTGCACGAGCATCAGCAACTTCACGCGCTTTCTTCTCATCATTCACAACAAGAACTTCGTCACCCGCCATTGGCGCTTCTGGTAAACCTAAGATTTCAACTGGAATTGATGGACCAGCAGAAGTAATACGTTGACCATTTTCATCCGACATCGCACGAACACGACCATAAGATGAACCCGCAAGAACCAAGTCACCAATGTTCAAGGTACCGTTTTGTACCAGAATCGAAGTCACCGCACCACGACCTTTGTCGACACGTGCTTCAATGACCACACCTTGCGCCGCGCCTTCTGCTGAAGCTTTAAGCTCCATCAATTCAGCTTGGATCAAGATCAAATCTAGTAAACCGTCAATACCTGCACCAGAGTGTGCTGATACTTTGGCAATTGGCACATCACCGCCCCACTCTTCAGGTACGATCCCTTTCGTGGTCAATTCATTTAAGACACGGTCTACATCAGCCGACTCTTTGTCCATCTTGTTGATGGCAACAATGATTGGCGTACCCGCAGCACGTGCATGGTCAATTGCTTCTGCAGTTTGTGGCATTACACCATCATCAGCCGCAACAACAAGGACCACGATATCAGTCGCTTTTGCACCACGTGCACGCATAGAGGTAAACGCTGCGTGTCCCGGTGTATCTAGGAAAGTAATAATTCCTTTCTCAGTTTCAACGTGATAAGCACCGATATGCTGGGTAATACCACCCGCTTCACCCGCAGCCACTTTAGAGCGACGGATACGATCCAGTAATGACGTTTTACCATGGTCAACGTGACCCATGATCGTTACCACTGGTGGACGAGTGGTTTGCTCACCACGTGCTTCTTCAGCAGCAACCAATAAGTTATCTTCTGCTTGCGTATCTGAAACTAAAACAGGGTTATGACCAAGTTCTTCAACCACAAGGACTGCAGTATCTTGATCAATGGCTTGGTTCTGAGTTACAAGCTCACCCATTTTCATCAGGGTCTTGATTACTTCACGAACTTTAACTGCCATTTTTTGTGCAAGATCAGCAACGATGATTTTCTCACCGATCTCAACATCATAAATTTGCTTTTTAACTGGTTTTTCAAAACCATGTTTATTTGCTTGGCTGGTTTTTAAACCGCGCTTATGGTGGCTTTTGCTGAAGCTTTGTTCTGCTTGCGCATCACCACCACGACCGCCTTTCTTACCAGCGCGTGGGTTTGCTGTTGCACCACCACGTTTGATTTCACGGTCTTCCTTATTAAAGGAATCTTCATACGCTTGGCCAACAAGACCTGCGGCTAAAGGTGAATCATCAATCACACGAATGGTTGTCGTCGCATCATCACTTGAATATTTTGATGCCATTTTACGCATTTGTTCAAGTGTACGTTGCTGTGCTTCTTCAGCCGCCTTACGACGTACTGCTTCTTCAGTCGCTTTCAACTGAGCAGTTTGCTCTTCACGTGCGCGTTTTTGTTCTGGTGTTTCTGTTGGACGAATAACTGGGGCTTTAATCACCTTATCGCTATTACGCTTTTTCACCACAACTGCTGCTTTTGCAGGTGCTTGACCTGAACTATCAGAAGTATGCGCAGCACGCATCGCTTCTAAAGTTGCATTGGCTTTTTGTTCAGCGCTGTGACGAGCTTTTTGATCTGCTTCATCACGTACTTTTTGTTCAGCACGGACTTTTGCATCAGCTTCTACACGCGCTTTTGCTTCTGCAGCAAGTAACTCTGGATTTGGCTTAGCAAAAACTTGTTTCTTGCGAACTTCAACATTAATGCTTTTCGCTTTACCTGAAGTACTTGTTACTTTAGCAGTACTCGTTGTTTTACGTTTCAACGCAATCTTTCCTGTGTTACCACTTTCCTGACCATGTACTTTTTTCAAGTGATTGACCAAAGTATCTTGCTGTTCAGTGGTAATAATGTCATCTGCTTTACGCTGTGGTAGACCTGCTTCGCGAACCTGCTCTAGGAGTTTCTCTACAGGACGTTCTACGCTGAGCGCTAACTCTTGAATCGACTTGTCCGTCATCTATTATCTCCTAGTTAAACCATGATTCACGTGCTTTCATGATTAACTGACCCGCTTTGTCATGACCTAAACCGTCGATATCAGAAATATCATCAGTTGCTTGGTCTGCCAAATCATCAACAGTAACCACACCACGCGCCGCCAATGCATACGCAATCTCAGTCGTCATACCTTCCATACCGAGAAGTTCTGCACTTGGCTCTTGAATATTTTCTTGCTGTTTCAATGCATCTGTTAAAGCAGCTTCTTTCGCACGACTTTGAAGCAATTCAACTAAATCTGCCTCAAGCTCGATTTCGTCAAATGTTTCAGCTGGTACATATGCAATCTCTTCTAACGAAGTGAAGCCCATTTCGACTAAAGCCATTGCCAAGTCTTCTTCAATATCAAGACGTGTAATAAACATGTCTAAATACTGTTGCGCTTCATTTTGCTGACGAGCACGATACTCTTCTTCTAACATCATGTCGAGTTTATAACCCGTCAATTCCGATGCTAAACGAACATTTTGTCCTTGCGAACCAATCGCACGTGCTAACTGATCATTGGTTGCGAAGATGATATCGGCACTGCGTGCATCTTCATCTAAAACAATACCTGATACATCAGCTGGCTCTAATGCGCTTGCAATATATTGTGCTGGATCATCAGACCACACCACAACATCAATACGCTCACCGTTTAACTCTTGCTGTACCGCTTGGATACGTGTACCACGCATACCAATACATGCACCCACTGGGTCAATACGATGGTCATTGGTTTTCACTGCAATTTTAGCACGAACACCTGGTTGACGAGCAGCTGCTTTAATTTCGATGATTTCTTCAGAAATTTCTGGAATTTCTTTTTTCATCAATGCAATTAACATCTCAGGACGCGCACGCGACAATAATAATTGTGCACCACGACCTTCACGGTTGACGTTATACAAGATTGCATTGATACGCTGTTTAGGGCGTAAAATTTCTTTATGAATGGTTTCTTCACGTGCTAAATACGCTTCAGCGTTGTCGCCGAGATCAATGATAAAGCCATCTTTAGTTTGCTTTTTCACTTCACCGTAAATCAACTCACCCACTTTAGATTCATAAGCATCAGCCACTAATGCGCGCTCAGCTTCACGAATCTTTTGTACGATGACTTGTTTTGCGATTTGTGCAGCAATACGACCGAATTCAATCGACTCGACTTCCAACTCACGCACATCACCAATTGACCATTGTGATGGATCTACATCAGAAATTGCGTCTTGGCATGCTGGCATTTCATGATCTTCATCCGCCACCACAGTCCACTGACGGAAGGTACGGTAATCACCTGTTTTACGATCAATCTCAACACGAAGTTGAGCTTCTTCTGAACGTGTGCCTTCGTAAAACTTTTTCTTCGTTGCCGCAACCAGTGCTTGCTCTAACGCTTGGAAGATCGCTTCACGACTAACACCTTTTTCATTACTAACCGTTTCTGCAACGGTAAGAATTTCGCGGCCCATAAGTCACCTACCGATTTCTTATAAAATTAAGTTAATATTAGTCTTGATAGATTAAATTTGCTTTATCAATATTATTACTATCAATTTCAAGCACATGATTACCCTCAACTTCGACCTGAATCAGTTCGTTCTCTAAGTCTACAGACAGTAATTTGGCTTGGAATTTACGACGGTTCTCGACAGCAGCAATTAATCGTAAAGCCACTTGATGCCCAATGTAGGCAGGCAGTTGGTTCAATTGGAAAAATGGACGATCCCAACCCGGCGAAGACACTTCCAAAGCATATTCACCTGAAATTGGATCATGAACATCAAGCATTGCACCCACCTGTTGTGTCACAAGAACACAATCTTGAACGCCAATACCACGCCCGAGTTCAACTTCACCATCTTCATTTAAGACAGGTTCAGCATTCTCATCTATCGCTTTATCAATATAAATACGTAATAGAGAACGTTTACCTTGTGGCAGGAATTCAATCCCCCACAGATCTACACCACACGCAGCTACTGCTGGGGCGATTAGATCATGCAATGCTTGAGATTTATTTGATAATTTCATTTACTCTCGTCGCTCTTATACGAGCCAATCAATCTTAACCGTATAGTGAAGCACGACTATTTGACCAATTGATGTCGAACAACTACACGATAGCTAAACAACCAATAAAAAAGGGCGTAAATCGCCCCTATGTTACACAGAAAAGCAATGCCCACTGTGCAAAAAGGCCCACCTTATTGTGAGCCTCTTTTTAGAAACTTGGTAGCGGGAGCTGGATTTGAACCAACGACCTTCGGGTTATGAGCCCGACGAGCTACCAGACTGCTCCATCCCGCATCAACGTGCAAAAATTATATACAAATATGAAAAAAAGTCAATTTAAGCTTTCATCAAATTTGCTTGATTAAGTTGCACCTTAATCAAATGGTAGCGGGAGCTGGATTTGAACCAACGACCTTCGGGTTATGAGCCCGACGAGCTACCAGACTGCTCCATCCCGCATCAACACAAACACTGCATACACCGAACTTAACTGGTTATTAAGTTTGGTGCGGAAGGGGGGACTTGAACCCCCACGCCCGAAAGCACTACCACCTCAAGGTAGCGTGTCTACCAATTCCACCACCACCGCAGTTTGTGGGACGCATTCTAGTCCTTAAAGTACAAAAAGGAAAGAACTAATTCAACTTATTCAGTTGTTTTTGGTGCGTTTGATGAAGTTTCAGGCGATGTTGCTGGTGCAGATGTGGTTGTTTGAACAGTTTTCAAACTATATGCATCTGTCGTTTGCTTTTTGGCAAAAACAGCCAAAGTCAAACTGGTGACAAAAAACAATGCAGTAAAAATCGCAGTTAAACGAGTCAAAAAGTTACCCGCACCCGAAGCACCAAATACGGTTGCAGCACCGCCACCACCAAATGATGCGCCGGCTTCTGCACCTTTACCTTGTTGTACCAAAACCAAAGCAATAATTAAGATTGCCAAAATAATGTGTACAACGAGTATAAAACTATACATCTCAATTCCTCGTTATTTGCTTTGTGCAAATGCTTTTGCGATTTGGTAAAACGATTGCGCATTTAAAGATGCTCCACCGACCAAAGCGCCATTAATATCTGGACATGCCGCTAATTCAACTGCATTTTCAGCTTTTACGCTACCCCCATAGAGAATAGCCATATTTGCACCAAATGCTGTAATCTGTTTTAAACCTTCACGAATTTTTGCATGCATCGCTTGAGCATCAGCTGGTGAAGCCGTCTTACCTGTTCCAATTGCCCAAATCGGCTCATAGGCGATCACAATATTTTGCCATTGTTCAGCCCTGACCACGGCTGCAATATCACAAATTTGTTGTAATACCACTTGCTCTGCTGCACCCTGCTCACGCTGCTCTAAACTCTCACCTACGCAATAAATAATCTTGAGGCCAGCACTTAAAGCATTTTGTAATTTCGCTTTTAAGATTTCGACATTGTCACCGAATAACTCACGGCGCTCAGAATGTCCAATTAAAACAAACTCAATGCCACTGTCTTTCAACAATTCAGCGCTCACCTCACCCGTATAGGCACCAGTACCTGCGACACGTGAAACATCTTGAGCAACGGTGTAAATCGTTCTCGCTGCATCTTTAAATTGTGTCTGAATGCCGCTTAACGCGATTGCAGTCGGCGCAACTCCAATATGACATTGCTCTGCTGCAATATTTTCCTGTTGTAATAACTGTTTAAATTCTTCTACTAATTGGAAAGCATTCGCATGCATTGGATTCATTTTCCAATTGCCAACAACCCAAGGAGTAATGCTCGAGTTCGACATACTTCGCCCGCCTACTGTTAATTTCTCAAAAATGCTGCATATTTTACACGGATTTTTATAAAATTCAGTTTTTTCTTTTACTGAGCTATAAATGACCCAAAAATCATCATGATCCGTAAAAGTCTCTTTGCTGCCTTGATGATATGATGGTGCTTCACATTCAAATTAAAAGGTAGTTTCAACTGAATTTATTTGATTCTTTGCAGGATTTATTTCAATCAAAGAAAATTAATTGACAAAAAACTCGATCAGTTCAAAGTTTTAGCTAGGAACCAAGGCAAAAACAACACTTTCTGTAGTAGTATTTTTGCATAACAAAAGTATAATTTTTAGAATACATATTATAAACATTTATTGTCATAAGGCGGACAGATGTCAGGATTACATACGTCTCCAAAGTTTTCGGGGTTTATTCGACGGTTAGTTGAAGATGGACACATGTCCACGACAATCATGCAGACCGCAATTGATGCAGCTAAAAAGTCACAACAAGATATCGTTGCACATTTGATTGAACAGCATCGCTTATCTCCTCTGACCATTGCGGAAACCATCGCCATCGAATTCGGTGAACCACTTTTCGATCTGGCCGTATATGATACTGCTCTACTGCCTCGTGATCTGGCGGATAACAAACTCATTCAGAAACACAAAGTTGCGCCACTGCTACAACGTGGACAAATTCTATATGTTGCGACCAGTAATCCCACTAATATCGAAGCATTGGATGCGATTCGCTTCAATACTAAACTGAATATTGAACCGATTATTGTTGAACACACTAAACTTGAAAAACTGATTGAACAACAGTTTGGCGATTCTGGCAGTTTTGATTTTGGAGAAAGTGAAGACTTTGATCTCGACATTGATGTGAGTCAAGATCCAAGTAACGAAGAGGATGAAGCACCACAAGGTGATGAGTCTCCAATTGTCAAATATATTAACAAACTATTGATTGATGCGATCCGTATGGGGGCATCCGACTTGCATTTTGAACCTTACGAAAAAATGTATCGGGTGCGTTACCGTGTTGATGGTGTACTCCGTCAAATTGCCAATCCGCCTTTACAAATGGCCACTCGCCTCGCCTCGCGTTTAAAAGTCATGTCACAAATGGACATTTCTGAAAAACGAATGCCTCAGGATGGACGGATTAAACTCAAACTCTCCAAAACCAAAGCGATTGATTTCCGTGTCAACTCTCTGCCAACATTATTTGGTGAAAAGTTAGTACTGCGTATTCTCGATCCATCAAGTGCCATGTTAGGGATTGAAGCACTCGGTTACGAAGATGAGCAAAAAGCCTTATTCATGGATGCGTTGGATAAACCACAAGGCATGTTACTGATTACAGGCCCAACAGGTTCAGGTAAAACCGTGTCTCTGTATACTGGTTTAAACATCCTCAACACTGAAGATACCAACATTTCTACAGCCGAAGACCCTGTCGAAATTAACTTAGAAGGGATTAATCAGGTCAACGTCAATCCCAAAACAGGACTCACCTTCTCTGCCGCACTGAAAGCGTTCTTACGTCAAGATCCTGATGTGATTATGGTCGGGGAGATTCGTGATCTGGAGACTGCTGAAATTGCCATTAAAGCTGCACAGACAGGTCATATGGTGATGTCAACACTACATACCAACAGTGCACCTGAGACACTGACTCGTTTACGCAATATGGGCGTGCCCTCTTTCAATATCGCAACCTCCGTCAATTTGGTGATTGCACAACGTTTGGCACGTCGCCTCTGCGGTCAATGCAAAGAAGAGATTGAGATCCCTAAGCAAAGCTTGCTGGAACTCGGGTTTACCGAACAAGATTTAAATGACCCTGAATTCAAAATTTTTCAACCTGTCGGTTGTGCAGAATGCCGTGAAGGCTATAAAGGTCGTGTGGGGATTTACGAAGTCATGAAGGTTACACCAGAGATTTCCAAACTCATTATGGAAGATGGCAATGCCTTACAAATTGCAGCAGCATCAGAACAAGCAGGATTTAATAATCTACGTCGTTCGGGTTTGAAAAAAGTCATGCAGGGAATTACCTCTTTGCAAGAAGTCAACCGAGTAACAAGTGAATAAAATCAATAAAAAGGATTAATAATCATGGCAGCTAAAAAAGCGCAAATGATGCCAACTTTTGCTTATGAAGGGGTCGACCGGAAAGGGGCAAAAATTAAAGGGGAATTACCAGCACGTAATATGGCTTTGGCTAAAGTTACCCTGCGTAAACAAGGCGTAACCATCAAGAACATACGAGAAAAGCGTAAAAATATTCTTGAAGGTTTGATGAAGAAAAAAGTCACCACACTGGATATCACCATCTTCACCCGCCAATTAGCGACCATGATGAAAGCAGGCGTACCTTTGGTTCAAGGTTTTGAAATTGTGGCTGAAGGACTTGAAAACCCATCCATGCGTGAAGTGGTACTGGGCATTAAAGGCGAAGTCGAAGGGGGTAATACCTTTGCAGGCGCACTCAAAAAATATCCACAATATTTTGACAACCTATTTTGCTCTTTAGTTGAATCTGGTGAACAGTCTGGTGCACTTGAAACCATGCTTGATCGTGTTGCAATTTATAAAGAAAAGAGCGAATTATTAAAGCAAAAAATTAAAAAGGCCATGAAATACCCCATCTCAGTGATCGTAGTCGCAGTTATTGTGACGATTATTTTGATGGTGAAAGTGGTTCCTGTCTTCCAAGATCTATTTAGCTCTTTTGGTGCAGACCTACCTGCATTTACCAAGATGGTGGTCAATATGTCGAAGTGGATGCAAGAATACTGGTTTATTCTGATTATTGTAATTGGTGCGATCATCGCTGCCTTTCTCGAAGCAAAAAAACGCAGCAAAAAATTCCGTGATTTATTAGACAGGATAGTACTCAAATCACCTATTTTCGGGGATCTGGTCTACAAAGCGATTATTGCCCGTTATAGTCGTACCCTAGCCACAACCTTTGCAGCTGGTGTTCCGCTGATTGATGCTCTGGAATCAACGGCTGGAGCAACCAATAACGTTATTTATGAAGAAGCTGTGATGAAAATTCGTGAAGATGTCGCAACTGGTCAACAACTGCAATTTGCGATGCGGGTTTCAAACCGCTTCCCCTCTATGGCAATTCAGATGGTTGCGATTGGCGAGGAATCTGGTGCTTTAGATAGTATGCTGGATAAAGTCGCAACGCATTATGAAAATGAAGTGGATAATGCGGTCGATGGCTTAACCTCGATGATGGAACCTTTAATTATGGCGATTCTTGGGGTACTGGTCGGTGGTCTGGTCATTGCGATGTACTTACCAATCTTCCAAATGGGCTCAGTTGTCGGATAATCTGGTGTTTTGATGCAATCTTTTCTCTCTTATTTTATTGAAAACCCAACTGCACTTTATCTTGCAGTTGGGCTTTTTAGTTTATGTATTGGCAGCTTCCTGAATGTTGTCATTTTTCGCACACCTCGGATGATGGAACAGGAATGGCAACAAGAATGCCAAATGCTACTCCATCCTGAACAGCCGATTATTGATCAGGCTAAACTCAGCCTAAGCCAACCAGCCTCAACCTGCCCGAAATGTAATTCAAGCATTCGCTGGTATCAAAATATTCCAGTGCTCAGTTGGTTAGCTCTTCGCGGTAAATGTGGGACTTGCCAGAATCCGATCAGTATCCGTTATCCACTGATTGAATTACTCACCATGTTCTGCTCACTGGTTGTGGTTGCGGTATTCGGCCCAACCCTTCAAATGCTGTTTGGCCTGTTACTCACGTGGACACTGATTGCCTTAACCTTTATTGATTTTGATACCCAACTGCTGCCTGATCGCTTTACACTGCCTTTGGCGGCTTTAGGTTTGGGAATAAATAGCTATGCGATCTATACGACAGCTAGTGCTGCGATTTGGGGTTATTTAATCGGTTTTCTATGCTTGTGGATTGTGTATTACATTTTCAAACTGATCACAGGCAAAGAAGGGATGGGCTATGGTGACTTCAAACTCCTTGCGGCCTTAGGCGCTTGGATGGGGCCCCTCATGCTACCATTAATTGTGTTACTCTCTTCTGTAGTGGGTGCAATCATTGGTATTATTTTGATAAAAGCGCGCGGTGAAAATCAGCCTTTTGCATTTGGTCCATATATCGCCATTGCAGGCTGGATTGCCTTTTTATGGGGTGATCAAATTATGAAAGTGTATCTAGGTGGTTAATATGCGTTTTATCTTGGGAATTACAGGTGGTATTGGAAGTGGTAAATCTGCTGCGACCCAATGGTTTGAGTCCCAAGGTATTACCGTGGTCGATGCTGATGTGGTAGCGCGAGAAGTGGTTGAACCTGGCCAACCCGCGTTGAAGTCGATCCAAGAGGCTTTTGGTGACTGGGTATTATTAGCCGATGGCAACCTTGATCGCCGTGCCCTGCGTGAACATATCTTCCAATTTCCAGAAGCACGCCAACGTTTAGAAAAAATTACCCACCCTGCCATCCGTCAGTCGATTGTTCAGCAACTACAACACGCTAAAAGCCCATATGTGATCTTGGTTTCGCCCCTACTGTTTGAAACTAATCAGCATGAACTGGTTCAACATACCTTACTGGTCGATGCTGATGAGCAAACACAACTAGAACGTGCCAGCCAACGTGATGGGCAAAGCGAAGCGCAGATCCGAAAAATTATTGCAGCACAAATGTCTCGCGCTCAAAAACAGCAATTAGCCAATGATATTGTACTGAATGATGGTCTGTTAGAACATTTGCACCAGCAGCTCAAACCGCTGCATTTCAGCTACTTACAACGTGCAGAACACAGCGCTTAACCTTGTTTCTGTTTTTCTAATTGTACGCTCAAGCTGTCTTTACGTAGCCATCGCCATGGCTGCAAAGCACCAACTCCCATCCCAATCAAACCACAAACTATTGCAGCATTGAGCGGCTCATTTAATAAAGGGACTGCTACCACTGCGGCAATAAACGGTGCCAAGGTCACAATACTCCCCGTCTTAAATGCCCCCAAACGCTCAATCGCTGCCACATAGCTTAAAGTAGCCACGATCACCACCAAGATGCCATGAAAAAGCCCTTGAATCAGCAGATGGATCGGTGCAGCATCTTGAAAATGCTTGGGAATAAATAAAAGATAAATCGGTAAATAAATGATTGCAGACCAAATCACCACGCCAGCGGTTGCATGCCACGCAGATAGCTTCCACTGCTTTAACAGTACCGTGAAAATCCCCCACCATATCGCACTGATAAAAAGCAGTAGATCTCCAACACCCAATGCCGAAGCTTGCTGATGCAGCATCAAATAGCTCATCAGCATCAAAGCAGCCATCATGATCAATAGACTGAACCAAGTGTGTTTATCAAAAGGCTGCCTAAATAATAAATAGGCCGCTACAGCAGTACACAAAGGTATACAGCCATTGAGAAAAATAGCAGCGTGTGCCGCAGGTGCATGTAAAAAGGCAGTATAGACCGTCAAACAGTAAACCAGACCACCGATCAGCGCCAAAATCACAGGCCGTGGATGCCATAAGAAGGCAAAATCTTTTTTATAAATCAAGACAGGTAATAAAATCAAAGAAGCGATCGCAAAGCGCATTGCCACCAGATCCCAGACACTGACATGCCAATGTGCATTGAGACGGGAAAAAATGGTAAATCCACCCCAAATACACATGGTTATAAAGACAAAAAAATAGCCTTGCGTACGCGCCGTCATTTTAAATCACATGAACCGTGAGGATTAGATTATACACCACGCTGACGACAAGCTTCATACAATGCCATGCCTGTTGCCACGCTGACATTCAAGCTTTGTAAATCACCAGACATTGGAATATAAACGGTATGATCACATTGTGACTGGGTAATCGGTCTTAAACCCGTATCTTCTGCACCCATCACAATCACCACAGGCCCATTGAAATCACATTGATGAATCGGCAAAGCCTTCTCATCCAACATGGTTCCAATAACACGTGTATGGGTGGTGTCTTTTAAATGTGCAAGTGTTCGAGCAAGATTGGTCACCTGAATAAATTTGACTTTTTCAGCGCCACCAGCAGCCACCTTGCGTGCGGTCGGAGTTAAACTCGCAGAACGATCACGCGGTACAATCACAGCTTGAACGCCCATCGCAGCCGCAGTACGAATACATGCACCCAGATTATGCGGGTCTGTGACCTGATCAAGTGCCAACAACAATGCATCTGGCGATTGCTGCATCAATTCATCTAAATCTTTTTCATTGAGAGTCGGATGTGGGCGTACGGCAGCCACGACTCCTTGATGGAAGGGTAATCCTGCAAGCTTTTCCAAGCTGTCACGGCTGGCTTTTTGAACACTAATCCCAAACGGTTCAGCAAGCTGCAAAATTTTCTGCAAACGCTGATCATCGCGTCCTTTCAAGGTAAATAAAGTCAAAACGCGTTCAGGCTCTAACTCCAACAATGACTCCACTGAATGAACGCCATAATAATATTCAGGTTTTGCCATGAACGACCTCTTGCTGTATTCCCTCAGATATAAAGAAGGAGAATTAGGGGGATTTTAAAAAATAAAAATCCTGCAAAGGAACTTTACAGGTGAGGAGCTGTTATAGCTCCGCAAGGGAATTTAATAAAAAATCCTGCAAAATGACTTTTACAGGATTTCCATTAAATCTAGTGTACTCGATTTGGACCAGAATAAGTTAGCCTTCTAAATGGCAGACATAATCTAGGACTTCATCTGCTTCAATATGAAAGGTACTATTTCCAGGCACATAGAAAGATTGACCCGCACGGAATAATTCACTTTCAGTGCTATCTGCAATTTTGACGCGACATTCACCAGAAATAATTTCCATACGCTCTGGAACATGTGTTTCGAAAGTTAAAGGCTGTTCAGTAGGTAAAATAACCCCTAAAGTCTTTTTTGTACCATCTTCAAATTGTACTGTATGGCTAATACATGCCCCACCAAAATACACATTCGATTTCTTAATGACCGTTACATGATCAAATTGCACTGAACTCATGCGTACTCTCCAAATAATGCCGCATTTATATTAGGTTATGCTGGACGTAGTTTAATTGTGCCGTGACAACTAATCAATCCATTTTCTAGGCTAAACATAGCAATTTTCATACCTGAGCCCAGATTAACAAAGCAACGCTTTGTCTGGGCGCAAGACGAACAGCTTTGCTGTGAGTAAAGGAGCAACCCAACGCTTTGTCTGGGCGCAAGTCGAGCAGCTATGCTGTGAGTGGCGAGGAAAAGCAAAGTGAAACTTTGCCTGAGCGCAAGACCTTGCGCCATATATGGCTCATATGCTGCGAGTTACGAGGATTAACAAAGCATAAGAAGCATCGCTTCGTAAGGTTCGGGCGCAAGACCTTACCTAAGTACTACACCAACCGTTTTCTATTCACGATCAAGAAATACAAAGCGAAATGTTCTCTGAAGCTTACAAACTATCAGCAATTCCTCAGTAAATCAGGAAAATCCTGTATTCCGCTCTTGTCGTCACTTTAAAACTTCTCTATCTTTAAGCAAAAGATTCCGTGCATTGGATGCGTTTATGCTCACCCATTTAACTTTAATTAATTTTGCACTCGCTGACCATTTGGCTTTAGATATTGAACAAGGCTTCAATGTACTGACTGGTGAAACTGGCGCGGGCAAATCATTATTGTTAGATGCGCTTTCTGCCTGCTTAGGTGAACGAACCGATACCAATTATGTGCGTTATGGTGCAGATAAAGCCGATGTCACCGCCGTGTTTAGTTATCAAACCGAAAGTGCTGAAGCGCACTGGCTGACTGAACATGAACTGGATGATGATTCAGGTGAAATCCATTTAAGACGTGTGATTTTTGCAACAGGTCGCAGTAAGGCATGGATCAATGGCCGCCCAAGCAGCTTGGCCGAACTCAAAGAAATTGGCCGCTTACTGGTTCAACTGTATAGCCAACACAGTCAGCAACAATTACTCGAACCGCCTTACCCTAAGCATTGGCTGGATCGTTATCATAATTTTGCCGAACCTTCGCAAGCAGTACGCGATGCTTATAGCACATGGCAACGAAATATTCGCCAACATCAAGCCGCCCTGGATGCACAGGCGACACGCATTCAAAAAATACAACGCTTAGAGTCTCAAATAGAAGAGCTTGAAGAGGTTGTTCAAACTGATTATCGCGAAACAGAACAAGAATTTGATCGTCTCAGTCATCATGAACATATCATGCAAGACTGTAGTTATAGTCTAAATGTCTTGGATGAAGCCGAGCAAAATATCACTCAAGAAGTTGCCTCAATCATTCGTCGCTTAGAATCTCATGCAGGTCGTAGCGAACAACTCGCCAACATTTATAATTCACTGTTAAATGCGCAAAGTGAGATTGATGATGCAACTGCAAGTTTACGTCAGTTTATTGATCGTCAAAGCTTTGATCCTGAACGGATGGAACAACTGAATGCCACCCTCGAAGTGTTCCATCGTCTGGCACGTAAACATCGCACCCAACCTGAATTACTCAAGCAAGACTATGAAACTTGGCAGCAGGAATTAGAACAACTGCATCAGTTGGAGGATCCCGAAACCTTAGCTGAGCAAGTTGAAGTTTCCTATCAGTCCTTTTTACAAGCAGCACAACACTTGGATGACATCCGTCGTGCCGCCGCAATACCTTTGGCAAAACAACTAACCGAGCAAGTCAAACCACTGGCCCTCCCTGAAGCACATTTTGAGTTTAAATTTGAGCCACAGGAACCCAATGCCGAAGGACTGAGCTTTATTCAGCTATTATTTACCGCCAATAAAGGCATTCCACCGCAACCCCTGGCACGCGTTGCCTCGGGTGGTGAGTTATCCCGTATTGCGCTGGTAATGCAAGTGATGAATGCCGAGAAAACTGAATCTGAAGTTTTGGTGTTCGATGAAATTGATGTCGGCATCAGTGGTGGCACTGCTGAAGTGGTAGGCCGATTACTGGCCGATCTGGCTCAACATGTGCAACTGCTCTGTATTACCCACCAAGCCCAAGTTGCAGGACAATCAGACCAACATTTATTGGTCAAAAAACAGCAGACCGATCCTGCCAGCAGTACCATCATCGAACTGGATGAAGAACAACGCATTTTAGAATTAGCACGTATGTCTGGTGGGGTCGAAATTAGTGAAACGACTTTGCAGCATGCTCGGCAACTGCGTCAGCTTAAGTTCCAAACGGCCTAATTAAAGCGATAAAATTTCAGAAAAAGATTGGCGAAATCCGATTAACTCTTGTATGTTGATAAAAAGAACCTATCTAACTAGATCAGCACAATATATTGATGGAGAATCGCCTAGGTGACGAAACAATACTTAACTCACCGTTGTCTCATCGCTCCACCAGACATGGCAGATGACTTTTTTGCCAATACAGTCATCTATATTGCTCGCCATGACGAAGATGGTGCTCAAGGCATTATTATCAACCGACCTTCAGATTTACAAATCAAAGAATTACTCAATGATTTAGAAATTGATGCCGACAATGTCCACCCCCATGCAGTGTTGCAAGGTGGTCCATTACGTCCAGAAGCAGGCTTTGTATTGCATACAGGTCAACCGACTTGGCATTCATCCATTGCAGTCGGTGAAAATGTCTGTATCACCACCAGTAAAGATATCTTGGATGCAATTGCGCATAACGAAGGTGTCGGACGTTATCAAATCGCCTTGGGCTATGCCAGTTGGAGCAAGAACCAACTCGAAGAAGAGATTGCACGTGGTGATTGGCTGATCTGTGAATCAGATATGGATTTGATTTTTAATCTGCCTTATCACGATCGTTGGGATGCTGCTTACAAAAAGATTGGGGTTGACCGGACTTGGTTTGCTTCTGAGATTGGCCATGCCTGATATGCAAAACGCTCAATCGATTATGGCTTTTGATTTTGGCACCCAAAAAATGGGGATGGCTATCGGCCAATCCAGTATTGAAAGTAGTACGCCCCTGCCATTATTCCCGATGAAAGAAGGTATTCCAGACTGGGATAAATTATTAAAGATTGTCAAAGAATGGCAACCGAATCTATTTATTGTAGGTTTACCGCTGAATATGGATGATAGTGAATCTGAGCTCTCTGCTCGGGCAAGAAAATTCGCCCGTCGTTTACGTCATCAAACCAATATTGAAACCTGGATGGTGGATGAACGTTTGACTACACGTGAAGCCAGAGAAGAACTCGAGTCTTATCAAAGCAAAGGACAGGCAAAACGCTTATCGGCAGATAGCTTTGCAGCAGGATTATTAATTCAGAGTTGGTATCGTGATCCTGCAGGGATTACACCTTAACTCAATCTCATGACAATTTTTCAGTATTGCGGCATCCGTGCCGCCTAGTAGCATCATTTTTCAATAATTCTTACGGTAGCCGTACGTCCAGAAACAAAGGCCAATGGATTTTGCGGTTGCTCATCCAGTACAATTTTCACAGGCACACGTTGCGCCAAACGCACCCAACTAAAGGTTGGATTCACATTGGCCAATAGATTCGAGCTCCCAGAACGCTCACGATCTTCAATCCCCGTTGCGATACCTTGTACATGGCCTCGAATGCGCTGTTTATCTCCCATCAACTGGACAGTTGCTGCATCACCGACATGAATACGGTTCAGTTTAGTTTCTTCAAAATAACCCACCACATAGAGCTGATGACGGTCTAATAAAGCAGCAACCGCTTGCCCCACCTTCACATAATTACCAACCCGCAAATCAAAATTCGATAAAGTTCCATCCGCAGGTGCAACCACTTCAGAACGATTCAAATTTAACTCAGCCAAATGCAGATTACTGGTCGCTACATCAATTAAAGCTTGCTGTTGTTGAATGGCGGCATTGGCTTGCTCAATACTGGCGGTGAGCTGCTCACGCTCAGCAACAGCTTGATCACGGGTCGCAAAGACTTGATCTTGCTCTTGCTTAGAAATTGCACCATCCATCAGACTGGCATAACGCGCTGCATTTTTCTCAGCCAACTTCATATTGGCTTCAGTTTTCACCAAACTCGCTTTTGAACCTGCCAAATTGGCATGCGCTTGTGCCAAACCAGCTTTGGCTTTAGCAAGATCAGATTTGGCTTGCTCAACATCCAAGGCTTGACGCGCGACATCAATCTTGAACAACACCTGCCCTTTCTTCACAGTTTGGTTGTCTTGCACCAAAACCTCTGTCACCAAACCATTAACATCGGAAGCAACTTGAATCACATCGCCTCGGATGCGTCCATCGCGTGTCCATGGTGCAGCATTGTAGTAATTCCATAAATGCACAATGGTATAAACGGCAATCAAAACCGCAACCAGCAATACCATAGGACGTATGACTTTTCGCACATCAAATGCATTCATGTTTATGACCTCGACCACATTTCTTTACATTATTAAATTTCAGCATCAGCATCTTGCCCTAGACCTCAGCCCCATAGCCAAACAAAGAGGCAATGCACCAGCAACATCAGTCCCAAGTAAAAACACAGGTTAAAAATGCTGGGTAGCGCAATCCAGCCTTTGATGACTAAGCGATCAATCAAGGGACTGAGCAACTTAAACAGCACATAGGCAATAATGGCTTGTACCAAAAGGATTGGGATATAAATCCCATACAGATTCATTTCACCCATGAGATACCCCTAAACCAGATCTATTTGCATCTATCTCTTGTATAGAGACATGCCCAATGCTTTCACAAATATTATTCAGTGAAATGCACAACCGCTGCCGTAACTGCACATCTTCAATCTGTTGGGAGATGTCTTGCAAAGCTTTAATTTGTTGCACAATTTGTGTTGGAAAATGATGAATGGACAGTTGCTTTTCCTGCGCCTGAAAATAGGCTGCAAGCTGTTGCTGTAACTGTCCCAATTCATGTTGTAGTTGCTGTAATTGCGGTAATTTCTGACTAATTTCCTGTAAACGAACCAAATCAACAATTGAACTACTTTCAACCAATGCATTTTGAATCGCTGTTTTCACTTCAGGGTTCTGCACCATCTTGGTATTTAACACCCCGACACGGTCCAACATACTACGTAAATGAATTTTAAAATCACTGCCATAAGACAAATGTAAGGCTTGGCGCATCGCCTGATAATGCAAAGCGAGGATTCGGGTTGCACTGGTATCAGGTGAAACTGCACGTACCAAATCAATCACAATCAATGACACCAATACGCCCAAGACCATCGCAAAAGAACTGTCCAGATAAGAAACTGCATCCATGGTATATTTGTTATGCAGATTTAAACCCATCATAGTATTAATCCCCAATACCATCCCCACTGGCATCAACATTTGATTGGCCATCATGGTGACTGCAACCAGAAAGACAGGAAATAACACCAAGGCCAATTGCCAGAAATGCGTCACATGCGGAAAGATCCCGAAAGCATAGATAAAGACTAGACCTGCCGAGACAATACTGCCCCAGATAAAAATACGTAATACAGGTACTGGATTATCCAAAGCCGTTAAGATACAGGCGGTAATTGCGCCCATTTGCGCCATCATAAAGCCAGCTTTCCAGCCTGAAAGAATCCAAGCCGCGGTCACAATAAAGGTAATTAACACCGCACTGATTCCACCACGAACAGCGATACCATGATCCCGATGCAAACTCGGATATTTAGTGGTGATTGCGGTAATTTCAGTTGGAATCTCTTTATTGCCTTGCTGAATTTGCTGCCAAATCAATTTCACCGCCAACATATTGGCAATAAAATGACGAACATCCATCTTCAAAGCACCCAATACAATTTGTTGTTCGGCTGTGGCTTGCCCAATCAGCTCAGCAAAATCTTCTTCAAATCTTAGAGGCAAGCTTTGCAAATCGCTGGGTTGAACAATGCGCTCTTGCTTTAAAAAAGCCAAGGTATCTTGACGAATGCGATTTAAATGCGGCCGAAGATTACTTAGTTGCATTTGTTCCAATTGTTTCACCCGTTGCGATAAGGCCACCAGATTGGCCACCACCAATGACACCTGATGCAGCATTTCCTGCAAGGTTTTGGTCATGCCCTTGAGCTCGCCTTTCTCATAAGCCAAATGCACTGCCAAGGCATGAATATCTGCCGTATCACGGGTAATCACAGACAAAATCTGAGTATAGTTTTCAGGACTATCTTGAACGGTAATCAACTTTTCAAAGGTACTTTCCAGATCATTCAAGGTTTTATTAACCCGTTGTTTGATCATTGCCCCAACATGCACAGGAAAGAAGGTTGCAGAAACCACAGCAGTTGAAATTACACCCACAGAAATCTCAAGCACACGGGCCAAAGCAATATCAAAAATATTATAGGTATCGATATAGGTAATGGCGTTGTAAACGATCATCGCAGTGGAATAACCCGCCAACATAAAGACATAACTCCTTGCCGTACGATCTAGCAATGAGACATATAAAGCAAAACCTACCCATAAAGATAAAATAATGGTAAATAACCACGGTGTATTAATAAAATGAGGGGTCAGCAACAAAGCAATGATTGCTCCTGCGACTGTTCCCACCAAGCGATAGACACATTTTGAAGACACCATACCCGAATAAGGGCTGGCAATAATCAATACGGTACCAATCGACCACATCGGATTAATCAAATCCAATTCAAACGAAATAAACAGTGCCAGCATACCTGCTACAAATGTTTTGCACGCAAAGATCAGGTCAAGTCGACTCGGTCTAAAAGCCAACAACTGTTTAAATAGCATGAGTAGGTCTCAGTTCAGCATCAGTTTAATCACGCATGCCATCACTAAAAAAGTGACAAGCTGTCCAGACTGATTTGAAAGCATTCAAATCAGGGCAAATACGATGAGTGAAACTGGATATAAGGAGTGATCTGCAATACTTCGTATTTTTAGGTGTTTTCTCCTAAAAATAATTATCCACATAAGACATTGCGTAGCTTATTTTTTCAAAATCGAGTAAATTAGTCAATATAAATTATCACCATTTGATAATTTTTCATTTTTATCTAAAATAATCGCTATAAAATTTATCATTTTTCTCAGTATTCACCCTAAACGATTGATCTTGGATGATCAGATTTAAAAGTACATACACGACCTTTCGCTTTTCTGTTATAAAGCAATAAAAGTTCGGTTTTCACGTTATTTTGTAAGGAGTAGGCGTCCCATCATGGCCATTTCGAGTTTTGGTAAAATTCTTACTGTGCTGGATTTATTTTCAGTTTCACGTCCGATTATCAATGTCGATATCATTTGTGATGAGCTTGCGCTATCCAAACCTACCGCCTATCGTTATCTCAAAGAACTGGTTTCGACGGACATCTTAAAACGGATTAGTGGCACATCGGGTGACTATACGCTTGGCTCTAAAATTGCGGTTTTAGATTATATTTCCCACAGCACTGACCCCCTGATTCAAATCAGCATCCCCTTTATGCGCGATATCGTGGAACGCACTGAACTGTGCTGCTTATTAACCTATTTAAATCATGATTATTGTATCGACCTACATCATGAGACCTTTAAAGATGCTGAATTACTCTCTTTTGGTCGAGGTTGCCCACGACCTGTTTATGTCGGTGCTTCACCTAAAATTGTCATTGCACACTTAAGCAAGCAGCGTATTCAAGCCTATTATCAGCAGTTTTCAAAAGAATTGGCACAAGTCGGATTTGCACAAACGCAGGATGAATTCATCCAACAGATGCGCAAAATCAAAAAACAAGGATTCTACTTATCCCAAGGTGAAATCGACCCTCAACTTTGCAGTTTGTCTGTACCGATCCGCTTCTCCAACAAAGAAGCGCCAATTGCGCTCACATTAGTGGCATCAAAGAATCGTTTTGACTTCATCAACATTCAAAAATTAATTGAAATCTTGCAAAATAATGCGACTCAAATTGAACATAAATTTGCAACACTGCCTGAAAGCCAAGGCAACCCGATTTGAGAATATTAAAAAACATTTACATTTTACACGGTTGTAAATATCAATAAATTCTCATATGATGATTATGTTCTTCAGCATACTCTCCCAAAAGAGCATGACTTTCCTCAGAGAACTAAGCTCATCGTTGTATGGGCTTTTTTCTTGTCTGGTCATTCATCAAACAATAAAAAAGCCCTCTAAATAGAAGGCTTTTACAGTTAAAAATATATCAACACATGATTTTTTGGATTAACTTGGCTTCTACTAACATTTGCTCAGTCTGATCAGCAGCGATAGACACCAAGTGCTTTCCATTCGAATAAAGAACTGAACCCTCAGTATTCAACGCATAGCCCAGCACCCCCCGCTTGAGTACTTGTTGCTCTCCCGTCTGTGAACATTGAATCAGTTCCCAACTCCGCGGAATGACACCTGCAAATTTTTCCCCGGCACTTTGATTCTGCTGCAAGGTCTTTTGCGCCTTAATTAAGTTGCCTTCCACAAAAAGTTCTTCTTCAGACTTTTGTCTCGACTTCGCAGGATTACTGCCAGAGGTTGATTTCAATGATTCGCCTGTATACCGTTGTGTAAAGAAATCCAACCAACCAAACACGGCGCGAATAATTTTAAAGGGCGCTAATACGATATCTTTGAGTGAGTTGCCATTTGCATACTTATTTTTATAGGGCCGTTTAAGAAAATATAACTGCCCAGTACCATCCATTTGTGGTTTGTAGAAATCATAGGCAGGATCAGAAAATAGTGTTTCAAGTTCGCCGGTTTTCAGATTTAAACGACAAATTTCTTTCGGGCCAATGCTAACTCCCCCTTGTTGGTCATAAGCAAAGCCACAGCTATCATAATAAATAAGATCTGGGTTTTGTGGATCAAAACATGGATGCTGATCCTGACAATCGCCTTCTGTAATATATTGAATCCGATTGGAATCCAAGCCTAATACACATAGATGTTGCTCAAAAGCATAGCCTTGACTGGCTGATAAAATCAGCCTTTTATGCTGTGCATCATAATCCATATGATGAATAATGAACTCGTTATTTCTTAATACCAACGCTTCAGGTTGCTGCGGATCTAGGAGTGATTTGATATAAATCGCACAACCATCCTGCAATTGCGCGGCATAAATCAAATGCTGTTCATCCATCAATACCGCGTCAACAGGATAAACATGCGCCAACTCATCTTGCTCACTATGATTCGCGACGCCCATGAATTGTGCCCCCGTACCCGAGGTTTTCCACTGCTTGCGTTGCTTGATCTCTTGTAAGTTTTTCTTGTACTGGCTCACTGCATGACAGTCAACTGTTTGAACTTTTTGGTCGTGCAATTGATGTAAGGCTTGATCTGATAAATACAATATTGATGACATTGATGTGTGTTCCCAACTTATCGTTTTAAGCACTCACACTGCTCAATCGGCCCTTGTGAGTGCTGTTATTTTCTAATCTTTTTATTTAAATTTGAATAAAATATATGATGACTGAAATTCTAAGGCTGTTTCAAATAAGGCCACGCAGCTTTCATATAAATAAACATCGACCAAAGCGTTAGTATCACGGCTGCATACAGCAAAGCATAAGCCCAGATTTCTAGCGGTTTCCAGTTCAATAAGAACACGCTGATCGCAATCATTTGAAAAGCGGTTTTATATTTACCAACGGTTGACACCGCAACACTGGTACGCGCACCTAATTCGGCCATCCACTCACGAAGTGCAGAAACTGTAATTTCACGCGAAATAATCACAATCGCGGCAAAGGCCATTGAAATGGTCGGTTGCCATTGCACCAATACAATTAATGCAGCTGCAACCATTAATTTATCTGCCACTGGATCTAGAAACCGCCCAAAAGCAGAGGTTTGATTCAATGTTCTTGCCAAATAGCCATCGAACCAATCGGTCACTGCTGCAAGTACAAAAATTGCAGTCAGCACCATATGGCGCATCATTCCCCCATGATGCTCAGCAATTCCAATCGCTGGCGGCCAATATGCAATCGCCAAAAATACTGGAATGAGGGCTATACGTGCCAAAGTTAAAATATTTGGAATGTTCAGGATTTGCCCTGTACTCATAAACACCGCCATGTTGTTCGCATCAAATATGCATGTCGCACAAAGGATGTGCCGAGATTGTATCCACGTGTAGGCAACTTTATACGAAATGTATCGCAGTGTCGACTAGGCAAAAACAGCAACTGTCTGTCTAAGCACCGCAATTAAACGGTTTTCAGCATCCCATACATAGGCATATTCGGTTGAATAGCCATGTTCTGCATATTCAGTCACCACTTTATATTTCAACCAATTCTGAATTTGACCCGTAATCGGTTGCAAATAGGTAATTTGCCAAGTCAATGAGCTGGCTGGTGCAGGGGTCTTAAACATCGGCAATACCCCAGGTGGCCAGACATCCATCAAGGCAAATAGGTCAGCCAATTGCATCTCACGATTTGAATGCAGATTTGGCGCAAAACGGCCCCAGCCCCCAAAGTCTGGCACTTTACTGCCCGCCATTGGATAACTTCCTTCGGCCCAACATAGTTCAAAATGCTGCAAACATTCAGGCATTAACCCTTCAAGGTAAAAGGTCTTATCCAATTGCTCAGGGCTTGGATAATCTGGCACTTGTGGCAAGTTTTGCACATGAATACGGGAATCTCGCTGCGTGCCAAAACTGGCAATTAAGATACTTTGAACAGCATCATCCTGCCAAAGTCGGACTTCCAGCGTCGTGACAGATTTTCCTTCCCTTAATACCTCAGCACTCAGTCGCGCTTGGCCTTGCTGTACTGGGCCAACAAAAGTGACATTACAGCTTAACAGTTGCTTTGCTGCATCTTGTACCACACTGAGTGCTTTCTGAATCAGCAATCCTGCAATCAAACCACCAAATACGGTACGGCCCTGTAACCAACCGGATGGAATATCAATCCATTCTTGTTGTTCAACCTGTTGATAGAGCGGAAGCAAGGCCATCATTTTTCCTTCATCATCGAAACCCACTATCTTTGAACGTTTTTAAGCATTTGTGAATGATCGTTTACACGGCAATATTGGGAAGATTATGTCAATCGGTCAAATTATTCATGCAAAATTTTATAAATGGTTCTGGCCAGAACCTCACCCAGCCCCGGAACCAAGGTCAGCTCATTTTCCGATGCCTTTAATACCCCTTGTATACCGCCAAAATGGGTCAATAAATCACGACGGCGTTTCGGCCCCAAGCCTGGAATAGCCTCCAGAACCGAACTACTACGGCGTTTATCACGCTTGGCACGATGTTTGGTAATGGCAAAACGATGTGCCTCATCACGAACCTGCTGAATCAAATGTAAGGCTTTATGATCTTCTGGCAATTGAATCTTGGTGCCATCGGTAAAATGCAGTGTCTCTAGTCCAGGTTTACGTCCTTCCCCTTTAGATACCCCAATCATAAAGGCATCCAGTTCAAGTTCCTGCATCACTTCCATCGCCATATGCAGTTGTCCTTTGCCACCATCAATCAGCAATAAATCTGGCAACATATTCTTTTTATAGCGGCGGATGAGTGCTTGACGCATCGCAGCATAGTCATCCCCCCCAGTAATATCCTGAATCGCAAATTGGCGATAATCACGCTTTCTTGCCCCGCCCTGATCAAACACGACACAGGATGCAATTGGCGCTTCGCCCATGGTATGACTAATATCAAAGCATTCAATCCGATCAACTGGACGTCCTACCACCTGTTCAAGTTGATGGAAACGTTCATTCAGTTCTAGATGATTACTGAGTTTGCCTTTAATTGCGTGTTGCACATTCATCTGCGCCAGCTCTAACCATTCAGCACGGGTCTCTCGTACTTTGTGTTTAATCTGTACTTTTTTATTAAAGGTCTGCTGCAAGCCATCTTCTAACTGCTGCCGATCTGGTACATCAACATTGACAATGAGTTCTGTCGGTACTTCATCTGCCACTTGGAAATAAAAATTGGCCATGAAATCACTAAGCATTTGCCCCAAATCATCGCCCAACATATCTGGGAAATAGCTTTTTCCTCCCAGCATCCGTCCATTACGCACATACATAATCTGGACGCAGGTCACCCCTGCTTGGTAGGCAATTGCCAGAATATCTGCCTCACCTTTGATTTTAAACACCGCTTGCTGAGCCTGTACTTCACGTAATAAGCCAAGCCGATCGCGATAAAACACCGCCTTCTCGAATTCCAGTGCTTCTGCTGCCTGCTCCATTTTCCCGATCAGCTCTTGATTCAGCTCTTTGGTATCGCCTTGCAAAAAACGAATGGAGTTATCGACATCTTCTTTATAGTCGGCTGGGCTAATCAGTCCCACACAAGGTGCTGTACAACGTTTAATTTGGTATTGCAAACAAGGACGCTTACGCTGTGAAAAATAGCTGTTTTCGCATTGGCGTACATTAAACAGTTTCTGTAACACCAATAACGTATCCCGCGCGCTATAAGCACTTGGGTAAGGCCCAAAAAATTTACCAATTTGATGCTTGCCTTTGCCCCGTCCACTGGCAATCCGCGGATAGGGTTTGTCTGATGAGACAAAAATATAAACGTAGGATTTATCATCCCGCAACATAATGTTATAAGGCGGGCGATGCAGCTTAATCAGGTTTTGCTCAAGCAATAAAGCTTCGGTTTCGGAACGCACCACCAAGCTTTCAATATCATAAATACGGGCAACTAAGGCCTGTGTCTTCGGATGCTCAATGGTTTTTACAAAATAGCTCGACACACGATTCTTTAGATTTTTGGCTTTACCGACATACAATAACTCCCCATCTTTACCCAGCATTTTATAAACGCCAGGTAACTGAGTCATATGCGCCAGTATTTTTTCAATGTGTTCTCGAGCGTTTGGGTTCACAAGTCGACTTTAATCATAAGTAATATTTGGATGATGTTGGCAAACCCATCGCTTTTCAAGTGTTCATCCGTCAATTTTCATGCTGAAAGGGAGAGACTAGCCATTGCATTAGTTTCTGCTTGTCTGCTCTTTTCTTTAGACCACTGATTTTTACACTTTCCCAATCAAACTGATAATCTTGTTTCAGTGTTTTCAACCATTCTGGAAAGCCAAATACCCCATATTCAGAAAAAGCAGGCATTTCTAATTCATTCTGATAAGAATCACTAAAATGGTGTTGCGAATAACTTTGATTTAATGGGCTTACAAATAATTTTACATGCCAGTTAAACGCACTATCATCTTGTAGCTCCAGAAAAACATAGCCATGATTGTGTTTAAGGTCAATCCAAATACTGACACCCCAATCCTTTAAAGGTAAATCCAGCCCAAGTTTCGTTTTCCAAATAAAAGTTTCGCTTGCCCGCCGTTTCACATTTTCCAATTCGATCAGTTGCTGTACATATGGAAAGGCATCAGCAGTGAAAATATCATCACCATATTGTTGCAGCATTTTTTCGCAGTATAAACAAAGAATTCTAAAGTTATCAGGCCCGAAGACAGCATAATCACCGTGTAAAAATTTTTCTAGAAAAATAGCTTGATACTGTGGGTTAAACAAAGCCAATAATGCCATTGCACGAATTTTTAAACCCAGTACCAACTGATTGTCTTCACAATAGAAATCGTACTGGCTCATATGCTCTAAGCATTGCAAGGCGTACTCGGCGAATCCTTGTTGTTGTTTAAAAAAGTCCATTTTTTTTAAATGACCACGGATAGAGGTATAGCTCTCTATACGGGTATACAGTTTTCTGAGTTTTTCATATTGCTCAAACGAGTGGCCTTGAGCAAGAGGATTAAATTGATCGAATCCGTAAAGAAATAAAGGCTCTCTCACATCGTATACATTCAATACCGACCCGAAATCGCTTAAATATTGCCGATAGGCTTCAATAAAAATCGAATAATTTTGAGCTTTTAATTTTATCGAACATTTGAGGTGTAGAACAACGCTATATAACTGGATCAATTCTTCTTGATTCAAAATCTTATCGGCTTTTACCGAAAGTTCCGCAAAACGTTGCCAATGCTGGCTATAAAAATCTTTTAATGGCTGATCATCTTGATTGCAACGCGGGTATAGCGCATCGCTGATAAAATATTGTAAAAACTGTAAGTCACTTAATTGTTGCATCATTCTTCCTTATTATAAAAAAACGCCCTTTCGGGCGTTGATCTTATTCAAACTTAAAAAACATACGGACGCACAAAAATCAGGAAAAATAGCCCAAGCATGATGAACCATTTCAAGAAGTAATACAGTGAACGGTTCGATTTCTTCAACGCTTTGGCTTTAATCCGAATCTGGTAAATATAACCAAAGGCTTTATTCAAACCACCTGTTTGGTCACCCGCTTCATTGGGTGAACTCGCAGCCGTCATCACACTTTTACCAAACCAGTGATTAAATTTCTCCATAAAACGTGTTTTTAATGGGCGCTCTACATCTGCGAAGAAAATAATACGGTTTTGGTCAGTCGTGTTTTCAGCATAGTGAATATAGGTTTCATCAAATACGACACTTTCACCATCACGCCAAGAATAACGCTCGCCATCGACATCAATGAAACAACGATCATCATTTGGTGTAATTAAACCTAAGTGATAACGCAAAGAACCTGCATAAGGGTCACGGTGGCGAACCAAACGACTATCTGGCGCAAGTTCAGTAAACATGGCCGCTTTAATCGTTGGCAAGGTCTTTAACAATGCGGTTGTTTTTGGACAAAGTTCAGCTGCTGATGGATGTGCTGAGTCGTACCATTTCAGATAGAATCGCTTCCAACCTGTTTTAAAGAATGAGTTAAAGCCCAAGTCATCATAGCTGCTAGATGCTTTAATGCCACCTTTCTCGTACAGCGCTTTGGCTTCATCACGAATCATTTCCCAATTTTCATCCAGAACTTTTAAGTCCTGAAAATGCTGGGTGTCGATATACGGCTGATTCGGCACTCTAGAAAACATGTACATCAAAAAGTTAATGGGTGCAAGAATCGTAGAATGGTCAAAAAACTGACGATAAAACGAATGCTTTACTTTCCCACGGCGCTGAATATACAAAGCCGAAATGATAAAAATCGCCAATATGATCCACTTAATCATATAGTTACTCGCATTTAAGATCTTTAAAGATACTTCGAAGATATTTGAAATTGAGGGAATAATAACAAACTCTCGAAGAAAATTCAGACCTAGATCAGCAACGATTATTTTAATAAATAGAAATCTCAAGAATATTCATTCTTGAGATTTCTCAAACTTAGGTTGTAAATTAGTCTTGGTATGGTTTCCAATTCAAGCCCGTTAATGAAACAAGCGCTTTTGCAGCGGTTTCATTGTAGCTATAGCAACCTGATTTCAATTGTGCAATTCTTAACTGAGCAAAATGGACGCGCTCAGGTGTATCTGCATTTTTTAAGGCTATTTCCCAATGCTTAATTTCTTGATCAGCTGTCCAACCAATATTGCTTGAATAATCTGCAGTATATGTTCTACCTTGATATTGCACCGCAACAGCATCGTCTTCAGCAAAGCCCAAACTCGTATTATAAATCGTTGTCCACAAAACATTTTGCCATGATCCCTTAGCTGCTTTATAAGTAAAGCCGAATGGATTCGTTCGATTTAAATATTCAAGAAACGGTGCATTTTCAGCATCAAAGTCCTCAAAACTTTGATTAATTTCATGATCAGGATCAGCATTAAATGCAAATGTCACTTGATTCGATTTTTTTGAAACTAAGCGATAACAACTACTTCCTTGAGGGAATTTATTCTGACCATAAGTGTTAAGAAAGATACGCCCATTGGTTGTACTCTCATCACTCACAGGAAAGCCTACTGCTCGATAACCAGGTAAAACTGTATCAAACATATTCCGACCAGATAGATCAACTCGTTGGAATTTCCAATCCTCTTTGACATCTCCAATGATGTCTAGTCTCCAATCTGTCAGCGAATTAATATTCATCACATTAATTGCTTTATCAGTTGGGAAATAGAGTTTTTTCTCTGTTAACAAATACTCACCTAGAGCTTGATTAGCGGAGCCATCTGTTGTTTTTTTATTGAATATTTCGAAATAAGCAATATTTAGCTCATCTTTTTCGTCAGCATTGTAATCCATAAAATAATAGCGAGTACCATTTGCTGTAGAGTCTTGTGATGTACTACTTTGATTATTATCACCAGAACTACCACCACCCCCTCCACATGCACTCAACATAAAAGGAAGGATTGCCAAAACTATAAATTTATTTTTTAACATAATATTACTTTCTTAAACATTTTTATAACATGAAGTTTATCCAAAAATAAAAAATAGACAATACTTTCTGTCTAACATTTCACAAATAATTCTACTTTTTATGACTTGTTTAAAAAATGGGATTAACCGCTATCTTTATTATTTAACATGGATGAGATTTACTCCCACTCACTTAGTATTTCGCTGTTTCTTTAGCTATCAGCCCAACGAGCGGATATCTCCTCCAACTTGATCTTGCACAATTCTCCAGCAAGCAAAAAAAACCATATTAAATAGATATTTTTCATATAGATAAGACTAAAAAAATTATTTACAAACAATTGATGACCCTAGCGTCACGGCTTGATACAACTTGTTATGTCCTTTTTGGATATAGTTATCGTAAGATTAGCGAAGCATTTTTTGTGTGCCTAAGCGCACACACGCTTTATGACATCAACTCAGAATCCTCCACAACAAGGGAGATCAGGCATGATCCACGCTGGCAATGCCATTACCGTCCAAATGCTTGCGGACGGAATTGCAGAATTCCGCTTTGACTTACAAGGTGAGTCGGTTAATAAGTTTAACCGTGCAACCATCGAAGACTTCCAAGCAGCGATTGCTGCAGTGAAAGCCAATAACGATATTAAAGGCTTAGTTGTTACCTCTGGCAAATCAACTTTCATCGTTGGTGCTGATATCACTGAATTTGGCGATAACTTCGCTGCAGGTGAGCAAGCGATTGTTGATTGGCTTATGCCTGTACATGATGTCTTCAACAGCTTTGAAGATTTAGATCTACCTAAAGTTGCTGCTATCAATGGTACAGCGCTTGGTGGTGGTTTTGAAATGTGCTTGGTATGTGACTATCGTGTGATGTCAGAGCAAGCACAAGTGGGCTTACCAGAAATCAAACTCGGGATCTATCCTGGTTTCGGTGGTAGCGTGCGTTTAAGCCGTTTAATCGGTATCGACAATGCCGTTGAATGGATGGCTATGGCGAACCCGAAAAAACCTGCTGCTGCATTGAAAGATGGCGCGGTAGATGCGGTTGTTGCTGCTGACAAATTACAAGAAGCTGCGGTTGATCTCGTTAAACAAGCGATTGCTGGCCGTTTAAACTGGAAAGCAAAACGTCAAGAAAAATTAGACGCAATCAAATTGAACCCACTTGAACAAATGATGGCGTTCAATACGGCAAAAGGTGCGGTTCTTGCAAAAGCAAATCCTGCACAATACCCTGCTCCAAAGCTATTGCTTGATTCTTTACAAGCAGGCGCAAGCTTAACCCGTGATGATGCATTAAAAGCTGAAGCACAAGGTTTTGCTAAAGCAGCAATTACACCACAAGCAGGTGCATTGATTGGTTTATTCATCAATGACCAAGTGGTGAAGAAAACTGCGAAGAAATATGAGAAAGGTGCTCATCCAGTGAACCAAGCCGCTGTTCTAGGCGCGGGTATCATGGGTGGTGGTATTGCTTACCAAGCGGCAAGCAAAGGCACACCAATCATCATGAAAGACATTGGTAACCCACAACTTGCATTGGGTATGGCAGAAGCGAATGGCTTACTGACCAAGCAAGTTGAACGCAAGAAAATGAAACCTGCACAAATGGGTGAAACACTGGCTCGCATCCGTCCAACTTTAAGCTATGACGAGTTTAAAGAAGTGGATATCGTGATCGAAGCGGTGACTGAAAATCCAAAAGTTAAAGAAATCGTACTCGCTGATACTGAAAAGCATGTTCGTGAAAACACGATCATTGCATCTAACACCTCTACGATTTCAATCACTCGTTTAGCGAAAGCATTACAACGTCCTGAAAACTTCGTTGGTATGCACTTCTTTAACCCAGTACACATGATGCCATTGGTTGAGGTGATTCGTGGTGAGAAGACTTCTGAAGAAGCAATCGCAACAACTGTAGTGCTTGCTCAAAAAATGGGTAAAACACCAATCGTTGTTAACGACTGCCCAGGTTTCTTGGTTAACCGTGTATTGTTCCCTTACTTTGGTGCATTTGACCTGCTTGTAAAAGATGGTGCGGATTTCCAACAAGTGGACAATGTGATGGCGAAATTCGGCTGGCCGATGGGCCCTGCATACCTGATCGATGTTGTTGGTATCGATACAGGTGTTCATGGCGCAGAAGTGATGGCAGAAGGTTTCCCTGACCGCATGAAGCCAGATTACAAAGGTTCGATCGAAGCGATGTATGAAGCAAAACGTCTTGGTCAAAAGAATGACGTTGGTTTCTACAAATACGTGTTAGACAAGAAAGGTAAGAAAGCGAAAACTGTTGATCCAACAGCATACGAAATCATTGCACCATTCGTAACTGGCGAAAAACGCGAGTTTGATAGCCAAGAAATCATTGACCGTATGATGCTTGCTTTCTGTAACGAAACTGTTCGTTGCTTAGAAGACAAGATCGTAGCAACTGCTTCTGAAGCAGATATGGCGATGATCATGGGTGTAGGTTTCCCTCCATTCCGTGGTGGTCCATGCCGTTACATCGACCAAACAGGTGTTGCTGAATACGTTGCACTTTGCGACAAATATGCACACTTAGGTAAGGCTTATGAAGCGCCACAAATGTTGCGTGACATGGCTGCTAACAACACAAAATTCTACGGTTAAGGAGCGACGTGAATGGCTACTTTAAATCCACGTGACGTTGTGATTGTTGATGGCGTTCGTTCTGCCATGGGCAAATCACGTAACGGTATGTTCCGCAATGTACGTGCCGACAGTTTATCTGCTGAATTAGTACGTGCACTTGTTGCTCGTAACCAGTTTGATACCAACGAAGTTGAAGATGTAATCTGGGGTTGTGTCAACCAAACTTTAGAGCAAGGGATGAACATTGCTCGTAACATTGGTTTATTGGCTGACATTCCAAAAACTGCTGGTGGCCAAACAGTCAACCGTCTTTGTGGTTCTTCTATGCAAGCAATCCACACGGCTGCTGCACAGATTGCAACCAACCAAGGTGATGTGTTCATCATCGGTGGTGTAGAGCATATGGGCCATGTAGGTATGATGCACGGCATCGACCTTAACCCAGAAGCATCTAAACACTATGCCAAAGCATCAAACATGATGGGCTTAACCGCTGAAATGTTAGGTCGTATGAATGGCATCTCTCGTGAAGAACAAGATGCGTTTGGTGTTGAATCTCACCGTCGTGCTTGGGCTGCAACTCAAGAAGGTCGTTTCAAAAATGAAATCGTGGGTGTTGAAGGTCATGATGCTAATGGCTTCAAAATCCTTTGCGACATCGACGAAGTCATTCGTGCTGATGCTAACCTTGAAGCATTCAAAGCATTGAAACCAGTTTTCGATCCAAAAGGTGGTTCAGTCACAGCAGCGACTTCTTCTGCGCTTTCTGACGGCGCATCTGCAATGTTGCTTATGTCTGCTGAACGTGCTCAAGCATTGGGTTTAAAACCACGTGCCGTGATTCGTTCAATGGCGATTGCGGGTTGTGATGCTGCAATCATGGGTTATGGTCCAGTACCTGCAACTCAAAAAGCGCTTAAACGTGCGGGTTTAACGATGGCGGATATCCAGACTATCGAATTAAACGAAGCATTTGCTGCTCAAGGCTTATCAGTGATGAAAGGCCTAGGCGTTTATGACAAGCAAGACATCATCAACTTGAATGGTGGCGCGATTGCATTGGGTCACCCATTGGGCTGTTCTGGTGCGCGTATCACAACAACTTTGTTGAACGTGATGGAACAACAAGATACACAAATCGGTCTTGCGACCATGTGTATCGGTCTTGGTCAAGGTATCGCGACCATTATCGAACGTGTTTAATCGACACTGAGATAAAAAGAAAATCCCCGTGCTAAGCGGGGATTTTTTTATGTGATAGAAATTCGTTTCATCGTTGTATCAAATTCTTAAAATACAAATGCCCACTGTAGACAGAACAATACACGGCAAATTATGATCGCAGTTCCAACAAATAATAAGGTTCTAACAATGTTTAAAAATATGGCAGCCGATCTAATGGGAACCAGTGATATCGGTAAGATTATTGAACCTCAAGATTATGATAAAACTGATATTGATGACTATATTTTCCATGAAGACAATGAAAAAATCTTCTTCTTAATCAAAGCAAAAACAGATGAATACTGCTTTACCAACACGGCATTTATCCACCTTGATGGTACCAGTGCAGTGAGTAAGAAAAGAACCCTAAATCGTTATCCTTATAAACACTACCAAATTAGCCGCGTACTGCTTGAAACCGCCGGAACCATTGATCGCGATGTCGAAATCAAATTCCAATTGGGTGGTGCGGCTTATTCAATTGATATTGAGAAAGCACAAATCGAAAAAGTACGCGACTTATATAAAGCCTTGTTTAGTATTGGCGAAGCATGTAAAGAAATCGAGCGCCAATACACCACATTGGTTCAAACCCAGCAAGCCGTAAATGGTATGTTCTCGCTGCGTGAACTGCCAGAGCAGGTATTATTGAATTTACCAGATATTATTTCGCAGACTACTCTTCAGGTTGAGAACAAATTTACCGAGCGACGTAAACAAATTGAAGACTATGATTTTTCGGCTATTTTTGAACGCTATCTGAAGCAATAATAAAAAATCCCCGCACATTGCGGGGATTTTTAATTTCATTCAGGATCAGCAATTTATCGGCTATCAAAAACCTCTTAAGCCGTCTTGAAATTGTTGACGCAATCTCAAAATATCATCCACATTGATTTTAATCGTGCCATTTCGAATCCCTTCAGCACTATTACGATTAAGATTCAGTGGTTCTAACATTTTAAATAGACCATTGGTCGGATCAGAAGATTGAAAACCCGAAGCAACGGCGAGAATATATTGCTGTAATATCGGTGAAAATTGAGATAAATCGGGCGGTGCTGCCATTGGCTGATAGTCAACAACCGTTCTCATCTCAGGAATACCCGCATTCTGCATATCATTATGAACTTTATAAACATAATGTTGCAATGACTGACGAACCTGCTTGTCTTCTTGAAAGGGCACAAATCCCACTTCTTCACGAAGTTCAGATTCTGCCATGACACGAATAGTCGGCAAAGAGGTCACTTCATCATTTGCCTGAACCACAGGGATGCCCATAAAAGCCAATACAGTGATCAGGGCGGATCGTTTTAGAAAATTCATCGTTTGCTCCAAACATCCCTCATCCATAAGAAGATAATGAGTTAAATAAAAGCAGTTATCTAATAGGCTACAACAAAGTGTGATTTGATTCAGTAGAGGTCAGATAAACGGTCAAGATCATCCAAATCTGGATTGAGCCCGTCGAATATTTTACCAGTCAGACAAATTTAAGCATGTAGTTCATATTCCCTAGATTTTTGTTTATAGTCGTTTTTCTTGTCCAACCAGTTCCTAAAAGAAAGAATGAATTTTAAAATATTGAATCATAAAATTTTTGTTTGCTGTTTATTATCTGGATTAGTTCTTACAGGCTGTTCAAGTAATCGAGTCATTGGTGAAACCACACGGGATTTATTCACTAAATATGAATCTGGTCATCAATGGACAACATTAATCGAAGATGATGTGATTGCCTTTGGTAAACCCGCTATTGCCTTGCCCAATGAGCCGACGGATAGCATTATCATTGCAGGGAAACAATATAGCTATGTGATTCACAAAGGGGGAGCCGAATTTGTGCAATTGCTTAACCAGCTTAATCCTCAGTATATTCAGATCAGTCGTGATTTAGATTTTATTGCACCCGCGCCCGATAGCAATCGTTTTAGAGGCCAATTTAGATTTACGTATGCGCCACCAAATGGAAATCTCAGTGAAAAAGAGCAAGCACTATTTAAGCAATATGGGATTGCTCCCTGTAACTGTATTGACACGCAAAAACCGCATAGCTTTGAACTCGGCCTTGAAGGCACTGTGTATCCTGCAGTGAGTAACCTTAGATCACTACAGCCACTCTCCAAGCCTTACCGAGTTAAAATTCAATATCTTGACTATAAAAGTGCTAAAGTTCAGTTATCGACTAAAGAAAAACTGGCTCATTTACCGCTGCTTCCCTTTACTTTAACGCTAGATGCAATTGTCTTGCCTTCTAAAGTTCTGGGTATTATTTATCAGCCTTAACAGGATCAATCCTCAGCCTAGAATAATGACACGACAAATCAAACCAAAGACACAGATCTGAGCTTTAAAATGACAGGAGTACACGGATGTTAACACCACCGATTAAAACCCTCATCAGCCTATGCGCAATCACGGTACTCGCAACAGGTTGTGCCACCTCAACCCTGATCAAGAAAGACAATCGTAGTTATACGCGAACCACAAAAGTCACCTTGGTTGAAGACAACGTGGTGGCTTTTGGCCGACCTGCGCAAACTGCTACCAACTTGCCTAAAGATAGCATCGTGATTGCAGGCCAACAAAAAAGTTATATCCTCACTCAGGGCGGGACTCAGTTTGTTACGCTGATCAGTAAGCTTGATCCTAAAAACATTCAAATCACCCGTGATCTTAATTTCTATTCAGAAAAAAATGATGGTCATTTTTTAGGTACTTTGCCACTTTCCTATGTGAAACTCAAAGAAGATCTAAGCAAGAAAGACCTAGAATTCTTTATTGAAAATGGTGCCAAAGAATGTTCTACATCAAGTGATGAGCGTATGCAGGCACAACGCTTCTGTTTTGATATCAAGCTGGCAGGTGTGGTCTATCCTGTGGCGAATAATCTCTGCTCGTTAAAGGCGTTAAGTAAACCCTATCAAGTCACCATTTATACTCAGAAAGAGGAAAGCTATAAATCCAAATCAGGCTTAAATCCTCTCGAAAAACTGGTGCTGCTACCGTTTGCAGTCGCGATTGATGTGGTGAGCCTCCCCTTCCAAGCCGCAGATAAGATATTTGATTAATCCTGAGTTAAAACCATTTCAAATCGCATGATGAAGAGTAGCTAACTATGAGTTTCCTCTTCATCATCCCCCTCAAAAGTCTTGGAAATTTTTTCGATATTGAGACTCTTGGCCATCGCATCAAAAATATTTTTATATACACCTTGTTGCTGATAAAGCTGATGGTGCTCACCATGTTCTACGATCCTGCCATCCTGCATCACATAGGTATAATCGGCATCAATAATCTGTGACAAGCTATGTGAAATGATAATCACCGTCCGCCCCTGCTTAATCTCATCCAGACTGTGCTTGATCTGCTCAGTTGCAATCGCATCCAGACTTGCCGTTGGCTCATCCAGAAAAATAATTGGTGGATTTTTCAGGAACATGCGAGCAATCGCAATACGCTGTTGCTGTCCGCCTGACAATAGTAGCGCATCGGATTGATAGGCCAATGGTAATTTGAGAATCTGCTCATGAATCGAGGCTTTCTTTGCAGCCAGGATGATTTCATCCTGTGTCGCATCCATCTTGCCATAACGGATATTTTCCTCAATCGTACCCTGAAAAATATGATTCTTTTGCAGAACTAAACCAATATGATCACGTAGATATTGGGTATCAATTTCCGTTAACGAAGACCCATTCAGCAGAATCTCACCGGTCTGTGGTAAATAGAATTTGTCCAGCAGACTGATCAAAGTCGATTTACCCGCACCTGACAAGCCCACCAACGCCGTGATTTTATTAGGTTGTATGGTGAGATTGATATCTTTCAGCGCATGAAAACCATTGGGATAGAAAAAGTTCACCTGTTTTAATTCAAACTTACCGGTCAGAGGTTGTGGTTTCAGTTGGCCTGAGGTTTCTATTTCATCATCAGCCTCTAAAATTTTGAAAAAGCTTTCTGCATAAATCATCGCATCATTCACTTCATCATAGATACGATGTAAGGAGCGAATCGGTGCTGAGACATTATTAAATAACAGAATATGAAACATGATCATGCCAATGCTCATATCACCGACCAGAACAAAATAAGCTGTTAAAATGATAATAAATACGACGCCGATCTGTTCAATAAAGGTTTTTAAGCCATCAAACAGAAAACTGAGTTGGCGGGTTCGCATCTGGTCATCGGTCAGTTGTTTTTGTAAGGTCAGTTGTTTTTCTGCCTCTATTTGCTCACGGTTAAATGACTTAATCACCGTGATCGACTGAATAATACTTAAGGTGCCCTGACTTTTACGCTCTCGACCATCACGTAAATTACGTCGTGTGCCACTGAGTTTTTGTGCTTGTTTAAAGGTAATCCAGAAATAAATCGGTACAATACTCAGCGCCACCAAGCCAATCCAGAAATTGGCATAGAACATCAGACACAGGGCAATGATGGCGCTGCTAAACAAAGGGAAAATATCAATAAAGAAGATTTGCACCAGTCGGGTAATCGAACCAATGCCTCGATCAATCCGAGTCTGTAACTTTCCTGCTTGGTTATCATCTTGGGTAAAGAAGGCCAGACGGTATTGTAGAAACTTCACAATGATCGACTGCGCCACATCCTGTGAAATCAAAATCCGCAATTTTTCGCCAAAAAACTTTTGTCCAAACTGAAGAAAAATATTCAGTACTTCTTTACTCAATAAAATCACGCTGATGGTGAGCAGAATATGCCAGCCGGCATTTAAGCCCTGCCCTGATTCAACCACGGCATTGATTTGATCGACTGCATATTGCAAGGTCAGCGCATTGACTTGTGCGGTTAAGGCACCAATCAAGGTCAGCACCAAAGTCACTGCAACCAGCCACTTGTAGGGGAGCACAAATGGTTTTACTTTATGAAACAGCTGCCATAAATTCATATGCTTCGATATCTACCTGTTCTTGTATTTCATGCATGTTGAAGGATCGCTCTTGATTACAGTTCCTCTTCTAAAGCCTCAGCATTATTTTGTTTAATCTTCTCCATTTTGGTATTCAGCTTTAATACATCTTGATAAAGGGCGTTGAATTTCTTCACTTGAGCCGTTTCGCGGAACAAAATCATTTTGTCTTTTCTTTGCCACTGATATTTCTTCAGCATATCGAACATGGCTTGTGCCTTTTCAATGATTTGCTGCTCAATCGGAAAAATATCATGAGCCTTATCCGCTTTTAGATTATGTTCTAATTTTGCTTGTAGCGAGCTTCTCATTTCATTATGAATCGCCAAACTTTTTGCCTGCTGCATAGCATTGGCCTGAATGTGTTGCCGTGCTTGCTCATATTCGGCTGATGCTTTACGCACCTCTACAAACATCTGCTCAGTATCCTTATAGTTCTGCTTGCGGTCCTGATCCAAACGCACAACATCTAAAAAAGTATCCCAATTGGCAGCTTTGAGTTCACGTAAATAACGATTACGCGCTTCTACATTTTGCATCCAATAGCTCAATAAAAACTCGGACATCAACTTATAATCACCAGCCAAACGATCATCATGGATATCCAGTTGCACTGGAGTCGACCAGTCTTGTGCTTGATCATAGAGTTCACGCATTTTTTCAGACATGACCACCTCAAACATCTGCTGATTATTGATGGCACGCTGTTTCAAAGTATGCTGATAAAAGAAAAAAGAACCAATACAAAGCACCACAACTGTCACAAAGATTAAAAAACGGCGCATAGAGCCTCCAAATTTCATTATATTTTTTTATGTTCTGAACTCAGTTTAATCGATAAAACACATGCAGTTATAGCCCTTTTTATTTCACTTCTCGTAACGGAGCATTACATTTTCATCGCTTTAAATTGATCGTGTTCGCCCCTATTATCTGTTTAACGAGAATTGAAGAGATCCACCATGCGTGTAGATATTTGGTCAGATGTGGTCTGTCCGTTTTGTTATATCGGTAAAAAACGTCTTGAACATGTGGCTGAAGAAGCAGGTATTGAACTGGAAATTCACTGGCATAGTTTCGAACTAGACCCAGATGCGCCAGCCAAACATGAGACTTCAAACACCGAACGACTCGCAAAGAAATATGGTCGTAGCTATGCCGAGATGGAAGACATGGAGCGCAATGTAGCAGCCATGGCGGCAACGGAAGGCATCGATTTCCAATGGCAAAAAGCCAACTCAGGCAATAGTTTTAATGCACATCGTATTATTCATCTTGCCCAGAGCAAAGGTTTGGGCAATGAAGCAGAAGAAGCTTTCTTCCATGCTTATATGACCGAAGGTCTTGCCATTGGTGAACGTGAAGTGGTTGAAGAAATTGCCTCTCGTATTGGCTTAGACAATGCCGAAGTTGAATATGTACTGGACTCGGACGAATTGGCTGATTTTGTACGCCATGATGAGCAGATCGCACATGAACAACTGAAAGTAACGGGTGTTCCGTTCTTTGTCTTTGAGCAAAAGCTGGCGCTTTCAGGTGCGCAACCACGTGAAGTTTTCTTGCAAGCCTTACAGCAAGCACAAAGCTCATCAAATGCCGAAATTGAGCAAACCGAGGCCGCTCAATGTAATGATGATCAATGCGAAATTAAACCTTAAGCCAGGTTAATCCTAAGACTGCTTTCATCTGTATATGGAAGCGGTTTTTTTAAATCTTTAAATTTGTATATTCCCCTTTGGTTTCAGTCTTTTATCTTTAAAAAAATACCGTTTATCGCTGTTAATGATGACTTCAATCGTATTGGTTTTTTATTTGCTGAGCTTTTCACCAGCAGATATGTGAAAGTGATCACAATTCATTCAAAAATTTATAGATGATTTTTTATCTAATGATCTATTAATCCGATTCATTCTTTTAAAATGTTTTTATTTTCAAAGACAAACCGAGATATATATCTCGATTTAGAATACTTAAATGAGATTTTTTACTAACTTGACCACTATAGATTTTGCCTCTTTTTCTTCTATAATCGTCATAAAGTGACAATCTTTTGTGATCAAAATACCTCGTATAAATGCAGTGTATGCAGCGCAAAACAGTAACTGTCACATGGATAAAACAGCATACTTTATCGACTATAACTGATTACAACGTGTGAGAACTGCTGCCACTTTTTCGGATTCATGATTTAAAACAGGCTCTCGCCTATCTCTAAGGAAACAATTGATGGACGTATTAGAGAAAGCACTCTTGGTTGATGAGCTTAAAACGCTTGTTGACGGGCTGAATGATGACAAAACATCACTTTTTGAAATTGCCAAATCAAAACAACGTATCAAAGATATTTGCGCATCTTGCGACGATCCGACCTTTCAAGATCAATTGACGCCATTTAAAGAATTTATTTTGAATGAAGAGTTTTCTGCCGCAGACTTAGCCGACTATGGTTATGCCATGACCTACCGCGGCACCTATAATTTTATGGGCCGTGTCGAAAATGCCTTGTTTGCTTCAGCCGATATGGGCTGGGCTGCATTACGTCAGGGCCAGCATTGGCAGGTCTGGGTGATTCGCCCTGCGCTCTCCTTCCTGAAAAGCCCTTGGTTCAGTTCATCACAAGATGCATTGCGCTGGTTACAAAAGCATGCTCAGGATTATGTGAAAACTGATGATGTGCTACACAACCTGATTCCAGTTTTAGAGCCTATTCAGGCAGAAGATACTGAGAAAAATTCGAGCTTAGACAGTCGATCAATCATACAGCAACAGACTGCTAACTTTCAGTCGCAGCTAGATGCCATTATTCAAGAAAAAATTCAGCCCGCGACAGTAACAACTGCATCTCAGGCCACTCCGCGTGTAAAACCTGGTTTTAGACAAAACCTGAGTCCTGCTGCAAATCTCAACAAGGCCAAACCCTTGGCTTTGAATGATTTTAGTTTAGATGGTCTGCTCTGTCGCTTGGAACGGATCGATGCACGAACCTTTCCATCCCTATATCGAGTCGATCTACACGACGAGATTGATCAAAATATTAAAATTGATTGGCTCTATCTCAAAGCCGAGAACGAAGCACAACCCCTGTGGGGATCAGCACAGATTTTTATTGCTGAGCAACTCTATGCCCAAGGTCAATTTTCCCATTATGTGGTGCTGGTTGGAACACATAGCGTTGAATATGCGACCACCATTTTACAAGCCTATACCGATCAACGTCACACCCGAACCAGTTCCATTCATCAAACCAGCTGGAATAACTTTAAACAACACTATCACCTACATGAGCACTTGTTTAATGAATGTATTATGAATGGCACCTTAGTCTGGCAACGGGATCAACGCGTCTATCCCTACATCCCAGCATCATTTATCAACACGCAAAAATTTATTGCCTTTGATGAAACCTCTGCGACCTTTTTTACGCCTGTCATTTTACTCAGAGAACGTCAGAAAATCCGTGTCATTCATGGCCTAGAACGGGTCAAGCTATCCAGTGAAGATCAAGCCTATCCCTATCTATTACTCGATCGCACCGATGGATATACTTGGCAACTAATTCGACAAGTGATCAGCCGTTTACCACAACCAATTTCTGTGCACGATCTATATCAGGCTTTAGAAAACAGCGCCGCGCCTGAGTCCATATAACAACCCGAAAAAGTAAATTTTCTGGACACTTTAACTCAAGGACGAGTGATTTGCTCCCGATCAATCTGCTGCATAACAGATAACGCTAAACCCTTATGATCACTCTATTTTTTTTACACAGTTAAATTGCTGCTTTTTGTTTCTGATGCTTGATTTTATTCCCCTAATCATCAAAAGTTAATATAAGAACAATATATAAGTCTTTATTATGAATAATTTACAGCAAATGGTGCCATCGCGTATCTTTTTTGCTTTGCTAACGTTGTCAATTGGCTCTTTAAGTGTTGCAAATGCAGAAACCAATGCCCAAAATCAGCAAACAAAAAATGTACCAAACTCAACAGCAGCAAATAACACTGAAAATGCCTTAGACTATATTCCACGTTGGGTCGATGCTGCACCCACGATCTTTCCTGGGCAATCTGACCAATCTAATGTGCCACCCACCACCGAAACTGAAAACAAAACTTGGGCTGATAAAAAGCAGCGCAGTATTCGTGAGTGGGCTGACCGAACTTCAATCAAAATTGATGACTGGTTTGGTGATGTTGATCCAGACAAACCAGCCTCTGCCACCATTCGGGTCATGCTGGATAATTCCTGGAATGAATATGATAACTTCGAGGTTAAACCTCGTATTCGCGGTAAAATTAAACTACCCACGTTAGAAAGAAAAGTCAGTGTGGTGTTTGGTGACGACTCCCTTGATGATGAGTTTAAGAACAACGTCGCCAATACCAATAATCAACCCAATCAAGACCCCGATAAAAAATTCGACTCCAAACAAACCCGCGACAGTAACGGCTCTTTGGCCTTACGTTGGTCAGACTTTTCTAAAAAACTCCCTTTCGAGACTGATGCTGACTTAGGTATTCGTTCAGGCAGTGATATTTATGCCCGCTTAAGAGCAGAAAAACATTGGGACTTGCGTAATGACTTCCGCTTTAATGCAGAACAAATCTATCGCTATGGCAGCAAAAGTGAAAATTATTTAAGAACCAATTTAGAATTGATTCATGCACGTCCAAATCAACCTTTTTTATCGAACCAATTCAGCCTGACCTATGCCGATAAGCAGGATGATGATCTATGGTGGGATAACCGTCTTTTCCGCCAACATCAGTTCTTTGCCCATAACAACTTCAACTATGGTATTTATACGGGTGGCTACTATAACAATAACCAACTGCGCTTAAATAACTGGGGGCCTTTCGTGTCGTGGCGGCAACCTCTGTGGCGTGAATGGTTCTATGTACAAGGTGATCTTAGCTATCTTAATGATCATCGCGAAAACCGTGATCATTTCATCAGTACTTTTGTTCGGTTAGAAACCTTATTCTAGTGCTAAATGGATGCACAAAATGCCCAATCAAAATCTAGATTGGGCATTTTTATTTTAAAAATGAAGTCCAGTAAATAAATGCTTAAGCTAAAACTGTTAAACTAATTTTCTTTTATTTTTCTTCGCTTTAACATGGATCAACGATACGCTGCACTTGTGTATTTATTGATTGTAGGTCATCTCTGTCTAGGTGAGCTACTCAGTCCTTTTTTCCCTATGTTCTTGCCTTTAAACAGGCATTTGGTACGTACGCCAGTGCAATTCTCCAATCCGCATCCTCTACAACGACAGGGGGCAAAAATAAGGGCTTGTAATCTTCCATTAGAAACATCTATTGATCCACGCAGTGATATAGAACTGAGTCAGGAGTTAATGGCTGTTTTTGGTGATGATTCCCTGTGGCAACGTGCCCAACTCACACAAACAAGCCAAAAACTAGGCAAAATCACGAAGCAACACTCACATAAACACCTCAGCATGCCCAACCCTGTTAGCGCCAGTTGGAGCACCATCTCAAGTTGGTTACCCTTTAACAATGATCTGGACTTAGGTTCTAACTCCAATACCGACATCTATGTGCAGTTCCTTGCCAAGAAGCAATGGAACCTACATTCAGGACTGGATCTCGATACGGCACAAATCTTTCGTTATGGTTCCACCAGTAAGAATTATGCAGAAACCAATTTCAATTTAACCCAGAAGTTTCAACAACAAGCGCTGTTCTCGACCCAATTCAACCTGTCTAAGACCCAAGATGAAGACTACACTTGGCGTAATCGTACCTTCCAGAAATTGCATTTACTCTCCAAAGACAATCTCAGCTATGGCATCATCAGTGAGGGTGATTATGAAAATAAAGAACTTCGGGTGAATCAATGGGGGCCCTATTTCTCCTGGAAACGTCCGATTTGGCGTAATTGGTTATATATGCAAAACGATCTGAATTATTTAAATATTCCAGCAGATAAACAGGACAATCATTTCAGCTATCAAATGAGCTTTGAAGCTCACTTCTGATGAAAATAACCACACAACTGTGGATAAGTTTTAAGTTATCCATAAAAAAACCTCTGCCGAAGCAGAGGTTTTTGATCAAAGCACTTATTTCAATAACAAACTATTAATTCGTTTTACATAGGCCGCAGGATCTTCAGGTAAGCCACCTTCTGCAATCACTGCTTGATCAAAGATCACATTGGCCAAATCATCGAACTGCGCTGAGTTCTCTAATTTTTTCACCAAAGGATGCTCTGGGTTAATTTCCAAAGTGGGCTTAATTTCAGGTACTGCCTGACCTGCCTGTTTCAACATACGAATCAGTTGTGGCGAAAGCTCCCCTTCACTAGTCACTAAACATGCAGGAGAATCCACCAAGCGTGTCGTCACACGCACTTCTTTGGTTTTATCTTTTAACGATGTGCTTAAACGATCAACCACTGGTTTAAACTGTTCTGCGGCCTGTTCTAAAGCTTTTTTCTCTTCCGCATCTTGCAGATCACCTAGGTCAACTGCACCTTTAGACACATTCTGCAGCGGCGTTCCATCGAACTCAAATACAAAGTTCATGGCCCACTCATCCACACGGTCTGCCATGAGCAGGACTTCAATGCCTTTTTTCTTGAATACTTCAAGTTGTGGCGAGTTTTTCGCAGCACTTAAACTATCTGCAGTCACATAATAAATGGCTTTCTGGCCTTCTTTCATGCGTGCTTTATAGTCCGCAAAAGAAGTACTGATCTCATCATTATTTGAAGTCGCATAGCGTAATAATTTGAGAATACGTTCACGGTTACCTGTGTCTTCACCTAATCCTTCTTTAAGGACTGAACCAAATTCAGTATAGAAGGTTTTGAATTTTTCTTGGTCCTTCTCATCGTCCGATTTGGCCAAGCCATCAATTAAAGTCAATACACGGCGTGCATTACCTTCACGAATAGTTTTTACATCACGGCTTTCTTGGAGTAACTCACGACTAACATTCAACGGCAAATCAGCACTGTCTACTACGCCTTGAACAAAACGTAAATAGTTTGGAATTAGGTTATCTGCTTCATCCAAGATAAATACACGTTTTACATACAGCTTAATGCCCGCCTTCGCTTCACGGGTAAACAGATCCTGTTTGGCCTGACTTGGGATATACAGTAACTGCGTATATTCTGTGCTGCCTTCTACGCGGTTATGCGCCCAAGCCAAAGGCTCAGCAAAGTCATGACTCAGATTTTTATAGAATTCGATGTATTGCTCATCGGTGATTTCGTTCTTGCTGCGTGTCCATAATGCACTCGCAGAGTTAATCGCTTCCCACTCATCGGTCTTGACCATTTGACCGCCTTTAGGTTCTTCACCTTCAGCGACCTCCTCCTCTTGCCATACTTCTTTTTGCATTTCGATTGGCAAGCTGATGTGGTCAGAATACTTATTGATGATTTGTTTAACTTTCCACGACTCTAAATAATCCAGTGCATCATCACGTAAATGCAAAATGATATCTGTACCACGGGTGGCTTTATCAATGCTTTGCACTTCGAACTCGCCTGTTCCACCACTAATCCAGCGTACACCCTCTGCTGCGTCCAAACCTGCACGGCGTGATTCCACCGTAATTTTGTCAGCAACAATAAAACCTGAATAGAAACCCACACCAAACTGACCAATCAACTGGGCATCTGATTTTTGGTCACCTGTCAGTTTAGACATAAAGTCTTTGGTACCTGATTTTGCAATGGTCCCTAAGTTATCAATCGCTTCTTGTTGGCTTAGACCAATCCCGTTGTCTGAAATAGTTAAGGTTTTATGGTCTTTATCTAAACTGACGCGAACCCGTAAATCTGGATCATTTTCATAATATTCAGGGTGATTAATCCCTTCAAAACGTAGCTTATCGCAAGCGTCCGATGCATTTGAAATCAATTCACGTAAGAAAATTTCAGGATTTGAATATAGCGAGTGCGTCACTAAATGTAATAACTGAGCAACTTCTGCTTGGAAACTATAATTCTGGGTCACTTGTTCACTCATAAATCACTCCTTATCTGTGCTTATCTCTTTGGAATGATTTATGAATGGTGCATATCTTGAATTTTTCAATCCTTGGGATTTATTTTTCAGTTAAAAATCGCACAAAAATCACAATTAGAACGGTCCTTGACTCAAGACGCGTGTTTGTAGAAGTTGATCAAGCTGTTGCTGTCTCTGTGCATAAGCACGACGAAGACATGGGGTATTGGCGCCACAAGAATTACGCTGTTTCAACCACTGGAACTGCTGGTCCTTTTCTGCATCACGGCCACCCATCGGCAGAGCACGCAAAATAATTTGATAGGTGGTCGCGAGTTTAACATCGGCATCATTTAAGCCACGATCATTACAAATCTGTTGCTCCGCTTTTAATTTTGCTGCCTTACAAGAGTAACTCGCTGCATGCACTTGAGATAGAAACAGCACGGGCACAGCTATGAGGATCAAGGCGACTAATTTTTTCATTATCAATGGCTCACTTTTATTCGTGATGATGTCTCAGCATACAAAACTCTCTGTGTAGCCGCTGTATCTGTTTTATATGGGAATTGCAAAAATAAAAAAGCCCCACAGGGTGAGGCTTTTTCAGTAGAGCTTCGGCTTAGAACTTGTAGCTATAACCTAAAGTATAGACCACTGGATTGAGATCTAAATCGAATTTAGTCCCATCCACCAATGTCACTTCTGGGCTAATGTCTGCATAACGGACATCAACATAAACACCCCAGTTTTTAGCATCCGCAGGCTGGAAGTTAAAGCCCAACTGACCTGCAAAACCAAAGTCTTCTTTCACATCTTTCGCTACACCTTTTTCATGCCAAGGAATGAAGGCAGTACCACCGATACCGATATAAGGGGTAAAACGTGTTGAATTTTTAAAGTTATATTTCGCGGTAATGGTCGGTGGCAAATGACGAACACTCGCAACTGACTCACCATTTAATAGCACATCATGTTTCACTGGTGTCGCCAATAAAATTTCAGCTGAGAATGGTGTTTCACCAAAGAAATATTCAACAGAAGGTGTAAATGCAAACTCATCATCGCCTTTGACCGTTGCTCCTGGAGCCAACGTTGTATCTGCAGTTGGATTAATGACACTCGCACCCACTTTAACTTGAAAGCCCCCTGCAAATGCAGTTGAAGACAACCCCAATAATGCAACAACCAATACTTTCTTTAACATTAAATCAACCTCTTTAACAATTTATGTTCTTGTTCAACATAATAAACACGGGTTTTTACATTATGCAATACTTATTAATTCCGACCTTTTAAATCTATTTTGTAATACCTTGAATATTAATAATATATAATTGTTAAAATATGTAATATTTATAAATTCAGACTATTTTAGTCTACTTAAATTACTATAAAACCTAGTATTTTTATCGGATTACATGTATTTAAAATTCACTTAAAGTTTTTAAAAAAATTAAATTAAGCTGAATTTAAAAATATCATCACATAAAACTTAATATTAAAACCATATTATAAAATTAGATTAAAAAAGAGACAAAAAATGTCATTTAATGATATTTTTTATATTTTAACTCCAAAAAAATAAGCAAAAAAAAATGGCTCTTAATGAGCCATTTTTATTATAAAATCATCGCTGCAATCCAGCCAAAAATAAGTAGCGGGATATTAAAATGTATAAAGGTCGGCACAACGGTATCCCAAATGTGATCATGTTGACCATCCACCCCCAAACCAGCCGTAGGTCCCAAGGTAGAATCCGAAGCCGGTGAACCAGCATCCCCTAGCGCCGCCGCAGTTCCGATGAGTGCAATCGTAGCTAAAGGAGAGAAACCAAATTGTACGCATAAAGGGACGTAAATTACCGCCAGTACAGGCACACTTGAGAATGATGAACCAATCCCAATCGTGACAAATAAGCCGATAAATAACATTAGAAATGCAGCAAGCGCATGGTTATCGCCAATGATATGCACCACGCCATTGACCAGATGGGTAATATCACCGGTATGCGTCATCACTGAGGCAAAACCTGCGGCAGAGATCATGATAAAGCCCACCAGAGCCATCATGCGCATCCCTTGTACAAATACATCATCGGCATCTTGCCATTTAAAGATCCCTGATGCAGATAACACCGCAAAACCGACCAAACCACCGAGAATCATTGAACCCGAGTACAACTGCGCTACCAAGGTTAATGCAATCGCAAGTACTGCCATAAACATGGTTTTCTTCGAGATATACGGAACATTCTCTGCTTCTTGTTTCAGTTCTTCAGCATCGCTTTTCAAGTCATATTCTGCTTGTGAAGTGACTTTCAGTGGCTTGTCCAGATCAATCGTTTTGACTGGCGTAATCGAACGATCTACATAAATACGTGGCTTACGATAGCTAATAAATACGGCCACCAACGTACCAATCACCATCCCCAAGACAGGAATCGCCATGCCCAGTGGCATCATGCCACGTTCCACATGCAAACCATAGGCTGCACCAATTTTGTTGATATTACCCATCAAAATCTGTTCAAGGAAGATCGCACCAAAGCCAACTGGCAGGAAAATATAGGTTCCCACCAAGCCGAGGGTCATGACACAGGCTGCCGCACGTCGATCTAGCTTTAAATGGTTCATGACTTTCAATAAAGGTGGAACCAGAACAGGAATAAAGGCAATATGCACGGGAATCAGGTTTTGAGAGAAAATGGCAGCAATCAGTAAAATGGTTAATAACAGATATTTCACCTTTTTTTGCTGATTTTTACCGGCTTCCATCCCCAACAAACCAATCAGTTTATGTGCAAGCAAATCAGGTAAACCAGACTTAGACAAGGCTAATGCAAAAGCACCTAATACCGCATAGGCCAGTGCCACTTCAGCACCATCCCCCAAGCCAGCATTAAATGCCTCTACTGTTTGAGAAAGACTTAAACCAGCGACCAAGCCCCCAATAATGGCGGAAATCACCAAAGTGAGAACAACAGAAACACGTGCCAGTGATAGGATAAACATCACGGCAATCGCAATTACGACAGCATTCATGAATAAATTCAGGAGCAATAAAAAGGCGACATTCTAGCAGATTCATTAAAACCTAGCTGAAAATATCGCCGAATTGTGCCGCATCTCAAGTGATTTTTAGCTTAATAAATCCACTAAAGCCTTAAGCAGCCTGACGTTGTACGAACTGACGGATCAGTTCAGCAATTTTTTCTGGCTGACTCAATACCGCCCAATGGTTGGCATCGAGTTCAACATATTCAAATTTTTCTACCCATTTTGGCATCGATTCAGTAATGTACTCTGGACTGACAAAAGCATCGCGTTTTAACACAATTGCCTGTACAGGGCATTGTGCATAACGTTGACGTGGTTGAGTCAATGACGGAATAAAATTGGCACGATACAGGTTAATCCCATATTTACCATCTGCCACAATATTGGCATTCAATGGCAAATCTTTCTTCTTCTCTAAACCACTTAAAATCTTGCCCCATTTTTCAGGACTAAAGAACGTCCATACCGTTGGTGCAACAAGCGGTAAATGAAATGCACCGATATACCAAGATTTGGTCAGCATCTTCAATACATTGCTTGGAGCCGATTTAAATTTTTCACGTAAATACAAAGATGCATGGTCTAAGCATGGTCCTGAAATAGTGGTATAAGACAATAAACGGCCTTTTAACTTAGGCTCAGTTGCAGATTCCCACGACTGCAAAGACCCCCAATCATGGGCTGCCATATGGAAATTACGGTTAGGTAAAACTTGATCCACCACTTCTTGCAAGTCTAATGATAAACGCGGCAAGCGGTAATCCTTAATACGCTTAGGAATCGAAGAAAGTCCTGCTCCGCGCACATCATAAGTCACCACGTAATAATCATTGACCAGTTTTTCAATGATCGGCTCCCAGACTTCCTGATTATCTGGATAGCCATGGACTAAAACCAAAGGCGTTTTTTGCTCATCTCCCCATGTTTTGACACACAGTGTTTGCTGATCCGATGTTGTGACTGTTTTGATTTGTGCTTGCATAATTTTTTCCCATTTTGTTTTCTATCGGCTGTTCATAAAACAGCCATTGCCAGCGATGCAATAAAAATGATACTTATGAAGTATGAATAGAGTTGCAAGAAAAAAAATTGACCATGAAAGACTTTTTCAAAAAAATTCGCACCATTCCTGCGATTTCCAAATTTATGCTGAATCACTATTCCCCTTATCGTGGTGCAGGAATCGCAATTGAAACCATCGATCTGGATGATTATTACATTCGTGTCAAAATGCCCCTGACTCGACGTAATCGTAATTTGGTGGGAACGCATTTTGGCGGTAGCCTATATTCAATGGTTGATCCCTTTTATATGCTGATTTTGATCCATCATTTGGGGCATAAATATATTGTTTGGGACAAAAGTGCCACGATTAACTTTCTTTCCCCTGGTCGTAACACCGTTTATGCCGAGATCAGGCTGAATGCGGATGAAATCACTGAAATTAAAAAACTAGCAGAAAATCATGAACCAGTTTTAAGGCATTACAGCTTGAATATTGTGGATGATGCAGGAACGCGCATCGCCGAAGTTGAAAAGGTACTGTATATCCGTCGCAAAAAACCTAAAGCCAGTTCTTAAAAACTTATTTCAATAAAAATGCCTGCAATCAATTACAGGCATTCTTGAATCAGATCTGAAGAAATTATCGTTTCTTCTCTTGAATGGCTGCACCAGCACCGCCGCCAATTGCACCACCGATTGCAGCGCCTGAGTCACCACCAAAGATGGCTTTCCCGACAACTGAGCCAATACCTGCACCCACTGCGCTGCTTGTGGTTGAACTACTATTTCCACCTTTAGCATTCGCACCGACACCAGCACCTGCTGCTGCACCAACACCAGCACCGAGGCCACCACCGACATGGTTACCAACGCCACCGCCCACAGCACCACCCAGTGCTGCGGCACCGATACGTTGATCAGATGCACTCATATTTTGACAGCCCGTAAACATCACCGCCGATAACAGCAAAGTGGAAACTAAACCGATTGTTTTTTTCATGACTATACTCACTACTCTTATGTTCTAACAAAAGCATAGTCTTCTTTTATGCGGAATTTGATCACATTGTGTTATCACAATGTCCTAATCGATTGATATTTTGTAAAGGGTATTTTTTTGGGGTAACAACATAAAAAAAATAATAAGGAATTCTAGAATTTCCCATTTAGATAAATCTTCATGATTTCTTTGTTTATTTTTCTCATAAGCAGTCTGTTAATATTTTTAGTCACGATAAACCAAGGATAATTTATGAAAAAGATAGTTTTTCTTTTTGTATTTATCTCATTTCTGTCGGGCTGTGCCGGTTCTCCAGTTGGAAACCTTATAACAAATCAACGTAATGAAACAATGCGAGATCGCATGCAATCATGGGTAGGTGCATCATCTGATGAGCTGATTACCTCATGGGGACCACCCTCTAATCAATCCAAATTATCGAATGGGTCTCATCTTATCGTCTATGAATCCTCATGGGATACGTATAGGAAAGGCGGCACTTACAGCTTCTATACCAATTATTGTGTACAAAAGTTTTTAATAGAGCGGAATATCGTAAGTAAATGGGGATTATCGGGTGGATGTAAACGTTATCCAAAAAATCCTAAGCTACTCCCTGCGACTACGGCGATACCAGAACCAACTTTAGCTGAATAAAAATCGTCATTTATAAGTTTAGCAATAAAGCTTTTCTCAGCGGTATTTTTTACTGAGAAAAGCCCATTTATATAATGAGATGATACAGATACTAATCATCAGATAGCGTCCCTGACTTTAGTTTTGAATCAAACTCATAAACAGCTTAGTACTTGCCTTTTTTCTCGCCATAAGCAGAACCAGCACTACCACCCAGCGCACCACCCACTGCAGCACCTGAGTCTCCACCCAATACGGCACCACCAATCACGGCACCTAAACCAGCACCGATGGCACTGTTTCTGGTATTTTTACTATTCGAGCCTTTGGCATTCGCAGCAACACCAGCACCAAGTGCAGCACCTAGACCTGCGCCTAAATTACCGCCGACATGCTTACCGACAGCACCACCTGCACCACCACCAATCGCAGCAGCACCAATACGCTTACTTTCAGGACTCGCATTTTGGCAACCAACAAATAGCGTGCTAGACATTAAAGCAACACCTGCAACCATCATCATTTTTTTCATTAGAACTCTTCCTCTCCTCAGATGTGCATAGGATAGTATTGTTTAATGAACTGTTTACTTTGATTAAGTAATCAAATACTGAAGCTCTAATGTGTTTTTGTAACAACTGCTTCATTTTTCCACAAAAAAAGGCACCCGAAGGTGCCTTTTCTATTCGCTAGAACTTAGAACTGGTCTGAGTTCAACGCTTGACTAAATGCTTGGTCAACTTCACTGAAATCGTTATGAAGTTCAAATTCAGCAGCTTCTGCTTCTTGGCGACGACGCTCCAAGTGGTAAGCAAGACCTGTACCGGCTGGGATCAAGCGACCCACAACAACGTTTTCTTTCAAGCCACGTAAATCATCTTCTTTACCTGTTACAGCCGCTTCAGTTAACACACGTGTGGTTTCCTGGAACGATGCCGCAGAGATGAACGAGTCAGTAGAAAGCGATGCTTTGGTAATACCCATCAATTGACGTTCAAACTTCGCAGGGAACTTGTTCTGAGCCAAGACAGCTTGGTTCTCTTGAACAACGCGGATGTAATCCACTTGCTCACCTTTGATGAAGCTTGTGTCACCGCCATCGGTGATATCAACTTTACGCAACATTTGACGTACAACAACTTCAATGTGCTTATCGTTGATTTTTACACCTTGGAGACGGTAAACGTCTTGAACTTCGTTCACGATATAGTTAGTTAACGCAACTTCACCTTTCAAACGCAAGATGTCATGTGGGTTTTGTGGACCATCAGAAATCGTCTCGCCACGGTTCACATGCTCACCTTCGAACACGTTGATTTGACGCCATTTTGGAATCAATTCTTCGTAAATCTCAGAACCGTCATCTGGACTGATTACTAAACGGTTCTTACCTTTGGTCTCTTTACCAAAGCTAACAACACCTGATACTTCTGCAAGAATCGCATGTTCTTTCGGCTTACGTGCTTCGAACAAGTCAGCTACACGCGGAAGACCACCGGTAATATCACGAGTACGTGAAGTTTCTTGTGGTACACGACCAATGACGTCACCCACACCAATCGTTTCGCCATCACGGACAGTCACAATTGTGTTTTGTGGCAAGAAGTAGAACTGTTCGCCGCCATCGGTTGTATCCAACACGATTGCAGGACGTAAATCTTTACCAGAAGCAGGACGCGCTGTTACAGGCAAGATTTCAACAGTGGTCATACCTGTTGCATCATCAGTTTTTGATGTTGCAGTTACGCCATCAGCGATCTGACTGAAACGCGCTTTACCAGCAACTTCTGTAACCAATGGATGTGTATGTGGATCCCAAGTCGCTACGATACCGCCAGCTTCTACAGCTTCACCATCTTTCAACAAGATGCTTGCACCATAAGGAAGTTTATAACGCTCACGCTCACGACCTAAGTCATCCGCAATACCAATTTCACCTGAACGTGAAACAGAAACCAAGTGACCTTTAGCATGTTGTACAGTTTTCACGTTGTGGAAACGTACAGTACCTTTGTTACGGACTTGAACACTGTTTGCAGCAGACGTTCGGCTCGCAGCACCACCGACGTGGAAGGTACGCATTGTTAACTGTGTACCCGGTTCACCAATTGACTGTGCAGCCATTACACCAACAGATTCACCTGGGTTCACCAAGTGACCACGTGCAAGGTCACGACCGTAACATTTCGCACAAACGCCGAATGCAGATTCACATGCGATAACTGAACGGACTTTAACTTCATCGACACCCGCTTCTTCAAGCTGAGCAGCAATTTTCTCGTCAATTAAGGTACCACGTGGAAGAACCACTTCATCATCAGATGCACGACGTACGTCTTCAGCAGTTACACGACCCAATACGCGATCGCGTAATGGTTCGATTACGTCACCACCTTGAATGAATGGAGTCATCACCAAGCCGCCAGCTGTACCACAGTCAGACTCAGTAATCACTAAATCTTGTGCTACGTCTACAAGACGACGTGTTAAGTAACCCGAGTTCGCAGTTTTCAATGCGGTATCGGCCAAACCTTTACGCGCACCGTGTGTCGAGATGAAGTACTGAAGTACCGTCAAACCTTCACGGAAGTTCGCTTTAATTGGGGTCTCAATGATCGAGCCATCCGGCTTCGCCATCAAACCACGCATACCCGCAAGCTGACGAATCTGCGCCGCACTACCACGGGCACCCGAGTCAGACATCATGTAAATCGAGTTGAATGATTTCTGCTTCTCGTCTTCACCTTGTTTGTTTTTCACAAGGGTATAAGACAAGTTGTCCATCATCGCTTTCGCAACTTGGTCGTTGGTACGCGCCCAAATATCGACAACTTTGTTATAACGTTCGCCCGCAGTTACGAAACCTTGCTCAAACTGTTGTTCGATTTCACGAACTTCGGTTTCAGCTTTATCGATAATCGTATGCTTGGTTGGTGGAATCAACATGTCTTCCATACCAACAGATACACCTGAACGCGTCGCTTGACGGAAGCCCAAATACATCAATTGGTCAGCGAAGATAACCGTATCTTTCAAACCAAGTTTACGGTAGCAAGAGTTGATTAACTTCGAAATGTTTTTCTTGGTCATCTCAAGGTTGATCGATTCAAAGCTTAAACCTTGTGGAACAACTTCCCACAACAAGCAGCGACCTGGTGTTGTATCAACAATAATGGTTTGCTTTTCGCGTTGACCATTTTCATCAATCACTGTTTGGTGTACACGTACTTTCACGCGTGCATGAATTGCAACTTTACCCGTTGCTAAAGCACGGTTAACTTCGTGAGTATCTGCAAACACCATGCCTTCACCTTTGGCATTTACCGCATCACGCGTGATGTAGTAAAGACCCAAGACCACGTCCTGAGAAGGAACGATGATTGGCTCACCGTTTGCAGGTGACAAGATGTTGTTGGTCGACATCATCAACGCACGCGCTTCAAGCTGTGCTTCCAATGTCAATGGAACGTGTACCGCCATTTGGTCACCATCGAAGTCGGCGTTAAACGCAGCACAGACGAGTGGGTGAAGACGGATCGCCTTACCTTCGATCAGAATAGGTTCAAATGCTTGAAGACCTAGACGGTGAAGTGTTGGCGCACGGTTCAACATCACTGGATGTTGACGAATCACAGAAGCAAGAACGTCCCAAACTTCCGGCGTCTCGCGCTCAACCATTTTCTTCGCAGCTTTAATGGTTGTTGCTTGGCCAGAGGCTTGTAGTTTCGCGAAAATGAATGGCTTGAACAATTCAAGTGCCATTTTCTTCGGAAGACCACATTGGTGAAGACGTAAAGTAGGACCAACGGTAATAACCGAACGACCAGAATAGTCAACACGCTTACCGAGCAAGTTTTGACGGAAACGACCTTGTTTACCTTTGATCATATCTGCCAAAGATTTCAATGGACGTTTGTTCGAACCTGTAATCGCACGACCACGACGACCGTTATCAAGCAACGCATCAACAGACTCTTGTAACATACGTTTTTCGTTACGTACGATGATGTCTGGCGCAGCAAGGTCAAGAAGACGCTTCAAACGGTTGTTACGGTTGATCACACGACGATATAAATCGTTCAAGTCTGAAGTCGCGAAACGACCACCTTCAAGTGGTACAAGCGGACGTAAGTCTGGTGGAAGTACTGGCAGTACATTCATCACCATCCATTCAGGCTTGTTGTTCGAATCTTTGAAAGCTTCCATCAATTTCAAACGCTTAGACGCTTTTTTAAGTTTCGTCTCAGAGGTTGTTTGTGGAATTTCTTCACGTAAACGTGCAATCTCGGCTTCAAGATCGATATCTTTTAATAAATCCTGAACAGCTTCTGCACCCATTTTCGCAGTGAATTCATCACCGTGTTCTTCAAGTGCATTGTAGTATTCTTCGTCTGTTAAAAGCTGATACTTTTCAAACGGAGTCATACCAGGATCAGTAACAACATAAGATTCGAAATACAATACGCGCTCGATATCACGTAATGTCATATCAAGAAGTAAACCGATACGGCTCGGTAATGATTTCAAGAACCAGATGTGTGCAACTGGAGACGCAAGCTCGATGTGACCCATACGTTCACGACGAACTTTCGCAGTTGTTACTTCAACGCCACATTTTTCACAAATGACGCCTTTGTATTTCATACGCTTGTATTTACCACACAAGCATTCGTAATCTTTTACTGGACCAAAGATTTTGGCACAGAACAAACCGTCACGTTCAGGTTTAAAAGTACGGTAGTTAATGGTTTCAGGCTTTTTAACTTCACCGTGAGACCATGACTTAATCATCTCTGGTGACGCAAGACCAATACGGATACGGTCAAATTCAATAGGTGCATGACCTTCTGAATCCGTTTTCTTACGCATGATATCGAGCAAGTCTTTCAATTTTTTTCTCCGTGTGTCGAGGAGCTAAGCTCACCCGACTGGGTCACAAATATTGTTTTTACTGAAATTTGGGAATCTCGAATCCCCCTTTCAAGGGGGACCTCCCCCCTCTTTCTCAAAGAGGGGTTGGAGGAGATTTTTTAGTCACCATTTTTCAGTTCAATGTTGATACCTAAAGAACGGATCTCTTTGGTCAATACGTTGAACGATTCAGGCATACCCGGATCCATATAATGGTTACCATCTACAATGTTCTTATAGATGCGTGTACGGCCTTCGACGTCATCCGACTTCACAGTAAGCATTTCTTGGAGAGTATATGCTGCACCGTATGCTTCAAGTGCCCATACTTCCATCTCACCGAAACGCTGACCACCGAATTGTGCTTTACCACCAAGCGGCTGTTGAGTCACAAGTGAGTAAGAACCCGTTGAACGCGCATGCATCTTGTCATCAACCAAGTGGTTCAATTTGAGCATGTACATGTAACCTACAGTTACAGGACGGTCAAACTGTTCACCTGTACGTCCGTCAAACAATACTGTTTGACCCGTACGTGAGATGTCAGCAAGTTCAAGCAAGTCTTTGATCTGGCTTTCTTCAGCGCCATCAAATACAGGTGTTGCCAATGGAACACCAGCACGTAAGTTGCCTGAAAGTGCCAAGATTTCTGCGTCAGTCAAGCTATCAAGCTCTTCCTGCTCACCACCAACCTTGTTATAAATCTTGTCTAAGAAGTCACGTAGTTCTAACACTGTACGCTGTTCTTTCAACATTTTTTCGAGTTTGTCACCCAGACCTTTGGCCGCCATACCCAAGTGAGTCTCAAGAATCTGACCCACGTTCATACGTGACGGTACACCCAATGGGTTCAATACGATGTCGACTGGTACACCATTGGCATCATGCGGCATGTCTTCAACTGGTAAGATGTTAGATACAACACCCTTGTTACCGTGACGACCCGCCATCTTATCACCAGGCTGGATACGACGTTTAACAGCAAGGTAAACCTTAACAACTTTCAATACGCCCGTTGTTAATTCATCACCTGTAGAAAGTTTGCGTTTCTTCTCAGCAAACTTCTCGTCAATCTCGTAGCTCTTCTCTTTCAAGAATACTTGAATTTGAGTTAAACGCTCTGCGATTGCTTCATCAGTCGGTTGGATTTCTAGTAAATCAACCAGCTCTAAACCGGACAATACGTCTTCAGAAAGCTTATCACCACGTTTGGTTGAACCACCACCGTTAGACTCTTGACCTTTCAACAAACGAACAATACGTTCACGTGCTGCTTCTTCGAAGATTTTGTATTCTTCTTTCAAGTCTTTACGGTATGCATCCAGCTGAGCTTTCTCAATTGCTTGAGCACGTTCATCTTTTTCCAAACCATCACGAGTGAAGACTTGAACGTCAATCACCGTACCTTTAGTACCAGACGGAACACGTAAAGACGAGTCTTTTACGTCAGCCGCTTTTTCACCAAAGATTGCGCGAAGTAATTTTTCTTCAGGCGTTAACTGAGTTTCACCTTTAGGCGTTACCTTACCAACAAGGATGTCACCTGCAGTCACTTCAGCACCGATATAAACAATACCTGACTCATCCAATTTAGACAGTGCAGCTTCACCTACGTTAGGAATATCGGCAGTAATTTCTTCTGCACCTAACTTGGTATCACGCGCTACACATGACAATTCTTGAATGTGAATCGACGTTAAACGGTCTTCTTGAAGAACACGCTCAGAAAGTAAGATCGAGTCTTCGTAGTTATAACCGTTCCATGTCATGAACGCGACGCGCATGTTTTGACCTAGCGCAAGTTCACCCATGTCAGTCGATGGACCATCAGCCAAGATATCACCACGAGCAACTTTGTCGCCCAAGTTCACGATGACATTTTGGTTAATACATGTATTTTGGTTTGAACGTGTATATTTGATCAGGTTATAGATATCTACACCTGCTTCACCCGCAATCATTTCATCTTCGTTGACACGAATCACGATACGAGATGCATCTACATATTCAATCGCACCACCACGGTCAGCGATCACACATACACCTGAGTCACGTGCTACGTTTGCTTCCATACCCGTACCAACAAGCGGCTTGTCAGCACGTAAGGTAGGAACAGCCTGACGTTGCATGTTTGAACCCATCAATGCACGGTTCGCATCATCGTGTTCAAGGAATGGAATCAATGACGCTGCGACAGATACAACCTGTTGCGCAGAAACGTCCATATGGGTTACGCGCTCAGGCGACATACGAACGAAGTCACCTTGATGACGTACAGAAACCATTTCTTCAGTTAACGTACCATCTTTATCCACTGCAGAATCGGCCTGTGCAATGACAGTACCTACTTCTTCAATTGCAGATAAGTATTCAACTTCATCAGTTACACGACCATCAACAACTTTACGGTATGGTGTTTCCAAGAAACCGAAGTCATTCGCTTTTGCATAAACAGAAAGCGAGTTGATCAAACCAATGTTTGGACCTTCAGGCGTTTCAATTGGACAAACACGACCATAGTGAGTTTGATGTACGTCACGTACTTCGAAGCCTGCGCGTTCACGTGTCAAACCACCAGGACCAAGCGCAGATACACGACGTTTGTGTGTAATCTCAGACAATGGATTGTTTTGGTCCATGAACTGAGACAACTGGCTTGAACCAAAGAATTCTTTGATTGCAGCAGCAACTGGTTTTGCGTTGATTAAATCTTGTGGAGACAAGTTATCAGTTTCTGCTTGGCTTAAACGCTCTTTAACAGCACGTTCAACACGAACTAAACCAACACGGAATTGGTTTTCAGTCATTTCACCAACAGAACGTACACGACGGTTACCCAAGTGATCGATATCGTCGACTTCACCTTTACCGTTACGGATTTCAACCAATGTACGCAGTACATCGATGATATCTTCGTGCGACAAAATACCTTCAACTTCGCGTGACTTCTGATCCGTACCCACTTCGTAAGGACGACCCAAACGACGGTTGAACTTCATACGACCTACTGGAGAAAGGTCATAGCGCTCAGAAGAGAAGAACAAGTTGTTGAATAAGTTTTCAGCAGCTTCTTTTGTTGGCGGCTCGCCTGGACGCATTACTTTATAGATTTCAACAAGCGCTTCTTCACGGCCTGTAGTTGTATCTGCACGTAATGTATCTGCAACGAAAGAACCACGATCAATGTCGTTAGTGAATAGGATGTTAAATTGTTTAACACCACCTTCTGCCAACTTCACCAAAGTTTCATGGCTAAGCACGGTATTTGCAGGAATCACATCACCGCTTTTCAGAGTGATATCTTCAGCTGTAATACGCTCATATAAATATTCATCAGGTACAGAAAGCTTCGCTAAGTTCGCAGCTTCCATTTGACGTACGTGACGTGCATTAATACGTTTACCTTGTTCAACGATCGCTTTACCATCGTTGTCCAAGATATCAAATTGCGCCATTTCACCACGTAAGCGGTCTGGAACGAGGTCAATCTGATAGCTACCCATATCAAGATATACAGGTACTTTTTCGTAGAACAAATTCAAGATTTGTTCATTGCTGTAATTCAAGGCACGTAGAACTACCGTTGCAAGCAACTTACGACGACGGTCAATACGTACAAAGACTAAATCTTTGGCATCAAATTCAAAATCTAACCATGAACCACGGTAAGGGATAATACGTGCTGAATACAACACTTTACCGCTTGAGTGGGTTTTACCCTTGTCATGGTCAAAGAATACGCCTGGTGAACGGTGTAATTGAGATACGATTACACGCTCAGTACCGTTAATAACGAAAGTACCGTTATCGGTCATGAGTGGCATTTCACCCATGTAGACTTCTTGTTCACGAACGTCTTTAATTGATTTCGTTTCACGATCTTTGATGATCAAACGAATTTTTACGCGCATTGGTGCTGCATAAGTTGAACCACGTAAAATACATTCACGTACGTCGAACTCAGGCTTACCAAGGCTATACTCAACAAATTCTAAAGCAGCATTGCCAGAATAACTTTCAATAGGAAAAACTGAACGAAATGCGGCTTGGAGACCGATATCTTCGCGATTTTTTGGAGTTTTACCGCCTTGTAAGAATGTACGGTACGAATCGACCTGAATCGAAAGTAAGTACGGTGCTTCCATTACGTGGGGCAATTTACCAAAATTCTTACGGATCCGTTTCTTTTCGGTATATGAGTATGCCATCTGGAGTCCTCGGAAAGTAAACTAAACCCGCCTGCAGAACGGGTCTAGAAGGAATGACGCAGGCCGATATGGCCACCACTGTTTACAAATGCTGCAATTTTTAGTGGTATTAAAACGCTTAACAATATTTTTATAAGCAAAAAAATATTGGTAAGCGTTTGATTTTGTGTTGTTTGTTTAAATAACGCGCATTTCACACACGAAACTAACAAAAAACGAGCCGATTATTGTAACGCAAAAAGGCTGATGACCCAAGAGCCATCAGCCATTTTTTGGAGCCGATTTTGAAAAAATCGACTCCCTACAGAATTACTTAAGTGTAACTGTAGCACCAGCTTCTTCAAGCTTCTTCTTAAGTTCTTCGCCTTCTTCTTTAGAAACGCCTTCTTTAAGAACTGCAGGAGCGCCTTCAACAAGATCTTTAGCTTCTTTAAGACCAAGGCCAGTAGCTTCACGAACTGCTTTAATTACAGCAACTTTGTTAGCACCGAAAGAAGTCAACTCTACGTTGAATTCAGTTTGTTCTTCAGCAGCAGCAGCACCTGGAGCAGCAGCAACAGCAACAGCAGCAGCAGATACGTTAAATTTCTCTTCGAAAGCAGAGATTAATTCAACAAGTTCAAGAACAGTTTTTTCAGCAACTGCGTTTAAGATTTCTTCGTTTGTTAAAGCCATGAGAATAACTCCAAATGGATATTGAATGGTGTGAAAGTAGGATTAAGCCGCTTCTGACTCGTTTTTCTCTTTGAGTGCCGTAATAAGGCGACCCAATTTCGAAATAGGAGCTTGAAGGACAGAGGCAAGCATCGTAAGCGCTTTTTCTTGGTTCGGAAGATTTGCAATTACACTAACTTCAGCACCTTGATAAACTTTGCCATCAAATGCAGCAGCTTTTAATTCAAAAGCTTTGTTAGCTTTCGCAAATTCTTCGAACAAGCGTGCAGCTGCACCCATGTCATCTTCAGAAGTTGAGAAACCGAGAATGGTTGGGCCAACAAGGTCGTCATTCAAGATATCAAATTGAGTACCTTCAAATGAACGCTTAGCTAAAGTATTACGCACGATACGTGTTGTAACACCTAGCTTACGAGCTTCAACACGAAGTTGTGTTAATTGCTCTACGCTTGAACCTTGATAGTTAGCCACAACAACAGAAAATGCTTTAGAAGCAACTTCGCTTACTTCAGCAACAATCTGTTTTTTGTCTTCGATAAGAAGAGCCATTGTAAAACCTCCTAACGGTGATTTATGCACCCAGATGGATGCACTCCCAATTCGTAAACCCTTTCAGGCTTACACGCGGAGGAGGAATAAATCACACCACCGCGTCTACTCAGACTGGATGATTAAGAAAAATATTCGAAAATATTTCTCGCCTGAGGTCTTTGACGCTGATAAATATTCATTTATCAATTCAAAGTTTGCCTAAAAACCCCTTCTCCCTCAGGGAGAAGGTAGGGATGAGGGTATAAAACCTCTCCCCAACCCTCTCCTATAAAGAGAGGGAGCTTTTCAGGGCTTTAAAATTCTTGCAAATTACTTAGAAACGTTGCTTACGTCAACGATCAAACCAGGACCCATAGTTGAGCTCAAAGTGATCTTTTTAACGTATACACCTTTAGAAGTTGCAGGCTTTAACTTTTTCAAGTCTGCAATTAAAGTTTCAACGTTTTGACGTACAGCTTCTTCGCTAAAGCCAAGTTGGCCGATCGCAGCGTGGATGATACCCGCTTTGTCTACACGGTAACGTGCTTGACCAGATTTAGCATTCTTAACCGCGTTAGCAACATCAGGAGTTACTGTACCCACTTTAGGGTTTGGCATTAAGCCACGTGGACCAAGAATCGTACCTAACTTACCAACAACGCGCATTGCATCAGGAGCAGCAATCACTACGTCGAAATCAAGGTTTCCACCTTGAATGCTTTCAGCAAGGTCATCAAAACCAACGATATCAGCACCAGCAGCTTTCGCAGCTTCTGCAGCAGCACCTTGAGCAAATACTGCAACACGTACAGTTTTACCAGTACCTGCAGGTAAAGTTGTAGCACCACGAACAACCTGATCAGATTTACGTGGATCTACGCCAAGGTTTACAGCGATATCTAAAGATTCTTTGAACTTCGCAGCTGGAAGGCTGTTAAGAACTTGTACTGCTTCTTCCAAAGTGTAAACTTTGTTTGCTTCTACAGCAGCAGCAATGGCTTTTTGACGTTTAGTTAACTTTGCCATGTCTTATAGCTCCACTTCCAAGCCCATAGAACGTGCAGAACCAGCAATGGTACGTACACGAGCGTCTAAATCAGCACCAGTTAAGTCTGGTTCTTTAGTAGTCGCGATTTCTTCTAATTGAGCACGAGTCAACTTACCAACTTTAGTTTTGTTAGGTACAGAAGAACCCTTTTGAATACCAGCAGCTTTCTTAAGAAGAATAGATGCAGGTGGAGTTTTCATGATGAAAGTGAACGACTTATCGTTGTACACAGTGATCACGACAGGAATTGGCAAACCAACTTCAAGTTTTTGTGTAGCAGCATTGAATTCTTTACAGAATGCCATGATGTTTACACCACGTTGACCTAAAGCAGGACCAATTGGTGGAGATGGATTTGCTTTACCAGCTGGAACTTGCAGCTTGATATAGCCGTCAATCTTCTTAGCCATTGAAAATTACCTCTGGGTACAGACGCCGTTAGGCTCCCCAAAAAATTAAACAACACCGAAGTGTTAGAACAACAATGCCCGATCAGATCGGGCGCTTATCAACCTACGCAGATTAAATCGTTTTTTCGACTTGGCGAAACTCGAGTTCAACCTGAGTTGGTCGATTAAATACATTAATCGTCAACGTTAAACGTGACTTATCGTATTGAACTTCCTCCACGACCCCTTTAAAGTCAGTGAACGGACCATCAATAACGAGCAATTCTTCACCAGGTTCAAACATCGTCTTAGGACGCGGTGCTTCACCTGTATTACGTACACGCGCAAGAATCGCATCAGCTTCACGTTGTGAGATTGGCGCTGGTTTTTCTGGTGTACCACCAATAAAACCAAGAACCTTTGGACACTCTTTAACAATGTGCCAAGTATCATCATTCATTTCCATTTCGACTAATACATAGCCAGGAAAGAATTTACGTTCAGACTTACGTTTCTTACCATCCTTCATTTCCACTACTTCTTCAGTAGGGACGAGGACTTCACCAAAACTATCAGCAACAGTGCTGCGCTGGATTCGGTCATTAAGTGAACGCATCACTTGTTTTTCAAAACCTGAATAGGCATGAATAATATACCAACGTTTCATCGCACTCTTACCCGATAATTAACTTAATAAACCAACCTAACCCGTAGTCAAAACACCATAAAACCAATGATGCAATGAGTACAACCAAAAGCACTTGCCACGATGTCGTGATCGTCTCTTGTTTTGTTGGCCAGGTCACTCGACGCAGTTCAATTCGCGCATCTTGCAACAAACGCACAAAGCCTTTGCCTTGATGGGTGGCGTATAATAAACCTAAAGCGACGACGACACAAGCCAAAATTACCCCAACGCGCACCCAAATATCATTTGCAGGTGCCCAATAGGCCGGTAAATGCTGATTTACCAATGCGGCGCCGATCAATAAAACGATAGCAATCAACCACAAGACAATATCAAGTGGAGAGCCAGAGTTTACAACTTCAGCGGCATTATTTCTTTGAGGGATTGGCGCGTCGCTTAATGCGTCACGCGATTTATCATTCGACATTTTTTTACTCGTCGTAGAATTCGCGACTTATTATATGACAACTCAGCCAGAATTAAGCTTTTTTATAAAAAAAAAGTGGCAGGCCAGGAGGGACTCGAACCCCCAACATTCGGTTTTGGAGACCGACGCTCTACCAATTGAACTACTAGCCTATTATGCAAATCGAAAGCCGAAGCTTCCGATTTGAGTGTAACACAGTCTTGGGCTTATGCAGTTACTTTAGCAACAACACCAGCACCTACAGTACGACCACCTTCACGGATCGCAAAACGTAGACCTGGGTCCATTGCGATCGGGTGGATTAACTCTACTGACATTTCAACGTTGTCACCAGGCATAACCATTTCAACGCCATCTTGTAATTTGATCGCGCCAGTTACGTCAGTTGTACGGAAGTAGAACTGTGGACGGTAACCGTTAAGGAATGGAGTATGACGACCACCTTCCTCTTTAGAAAGTACGTATACTTCTGCGTCGAATTTAGTGTGCGGCTTGATTGTACCTGGTTTAGCAAGTACTTGACCACGTTGTACGTCTTCACG